>NZ_JCANTA010000022.1:0-134284 GCF_059570575.1 Streptomyces sp. CNX435
CTTGAGGATCGTCTTCCACTTCGGTACGCCCAGGGCGTACGACGCCTCGCGCAGCTCGTTGGGTACGAGCTTGAGCATCTCCTCGGTGGAGCGTACGACCACGGGCATCATCAGGATCGCCAGCGCCAGTGCGCCGGCGAAGCCGGAGTAGCCGAAGTCCAGGATCATGATCCACAGGCTGAGGACGAACAGGCCGGCGACGATCGACGGAATGCCGGTCATCACGTCGACGAAGAACGTCACCGCCTTCGCCAGCGGCCCGCGGCCGTACTCCACCAGGTAGACGGCGGTCAGCAGCCCGATCGGGGTGGCGATCAACGTGGCGATCAGCACCTGCTCGATGGTGCCCATCAGCGCGTGATAGACGCCGCCGCCGGGGGAGATGTTGACCACGCCGCTCATCGAGTGGGTGAGGAAGTGGCCGTCGGTGACCCCGATGCCCTTGCTGACGGTCTCCCAGATCAGCGACGCCAGCGGGATCACGGCCAGCAGGAACGCCATCCACACCAGGGCGGTCGCCAGCCGGTCCTTCGCCTGCCGGCCGCCCTCGACCACCGTCGAGATGACGTACTGGCCGACGACGAAGAGGATCGCCGCGATCAGGCCCCACTGGATGCGGTTGCCGAGGTCGGCGAGCACGCCGATCAGCGAGCCCACGACGGCGGCGCCGGCGGCGATGCCCAGCGGTGCCCAGCGCGGCAGCCGCGGCTGCTGGATGCCGAGCCGGTCGACCGGCTCGACCTTGTCGGCGATGGTCTGCGCGCTCATGCTTCCCCCCCGATCATTCGCCCCGCCGCGGATGCGGCTGATGTCGCAGTCGCCCGCGCGGCGGGAGGTGCGGTCAACGTCGTCGGGTGCGGCTGGGCAGCCGCGCGTGCGTCGCTCATGCGTTGGCCCCCGAGTACTCCTTGCGCCGCGCGATGATCAGCCGGGCGGCGCCGTTGACCAGCAGCGTGATGACGAACAGGACCAGGCCGGAGGCGATCAGCGCGTCCCGCCCGAACTGCCCGGACTCGCCGAACGACGCGGCGATGTTCTGCGCGAACGTACCGCCGCCCGCCTGGAGGATCTCCGCCGACAGCAGCGCCGACGGCGACAGCACCGTGGCCACCGCCATCGTCTCGCCCAGCGCCCGCCCCAGGCCCAGCATCGAGGCGGAGATGACGCCGGAGCGGCCGAACGGGATCACGGTGGTGCGGATGACCTCCCAGCGGGTGGCGCCCAGCGCCAGCGCGGCCTCCTCCTGGAGGCGGGGGGTCTGCGCGAAGACCTCGCGGCTGACGTTCGTGATGATCGGCAGGATCATCACGGCCAGCAGGATGCCCGCGGTCATCAGCGAGCGCGGCGCGGTCCCGTCGAAGGACAGCACGACGGTCCAGCCGAGGTACCGGTCCAGCCACTCGTACGTGCCGACCAGGTGCGGGACGAGGAACAGGGCGCCCCACAGGCCGTAGACGATGGACGGGACGGCGGCCAGCAGGTCGATGACGTACGCGAGGGGCGTGGCCAGCTTCCGTGGCGCGTAGTGGGTGATGAACAGGGCGATGCCGACCGCGATCGGCACCGCGATGACCATCGCGACGATCGACGAGACGACCGTGCCGAAGGCCAGCACGGCGATGCCGAACTTCGGCGGGATGGCGTTGGCGTCCCACTCGAAGGTGGTGAGGAAGTTGCCCTCGTTGTCCGCGAGGGCGAGGGACGCGCGGTACGCCAGGAACGCGGCGATCGCGGCCATGATCAGCAGCAGCGTGATCCCGGACCCCTTCGACAGGCCCGAGAAGATCTTGTCGCCGCGGCGGGAGCTGCCGCCCTTGCCGTCCGACAGCAGGGCCTGGGATGGCGGTGGGGCGGGGGTTTCTATGTCTTTGGGTGGAGCAGTCATACGTGAATCTCCGGTCTGGTGTGGGGCGAGGCGCGGTCCGCGCCCGCGTCCCGGCGGCGGTGCACCGGATGGCCCCCCCGCCGGCCGGACGGGTTGGTTCGCCGGCCGGCGGTGGGCGTTCAGGACAGGTCAGGACAGGCTGCCGACGGTCTTGGCGACCTCGGCCGCCATGTCCGCGGGCAGCGGGGCGTAGCCGACCTCGACGATCGACTGCTGGCCGGCCTCGCTGGCGGTGTAGCCGAGGAAGGACTTCACCGCGTCCAGGGACTCCGGCTTGTTGCCCTTGTCGCACGCGATCTCGTACGTCACCAGCGTGATCGGGTACGCGCCGTCGACCTTGGTCGCGTAGTCCAGCTCCAGCGCCATGTCGGGGGCCTCACCGACCCGCTTGCCGGCGGCGATGGCCGCGGAGGCGTTCTCCACGGTGGCCTCGACCGGCTCGGCGGCACCGGTGTCCAGCTTGACGGTGGTCAGGTCGTTGGACTCGGCGTGCGAGATCTCCATGTACGAGATGGCGCCGTCGGTCTGCTTCACCTGCGAGGACACCCCGGCCGAGCCGCTGGCGGCCTGGCCGCCCTCGATCGGCCACTTCTTGTCGGGCTCGTGCGGCCAGGCGTCCTTGGCGGCGGTGTTGAGGTAGGCGGCAAGGTTCTCGGTGGTGCCGGACTCGTCCGAGCGGTGCACGGGCTGGATCTTGGTGTCCGGCAGTTCGGCGTCGGGGTTCAGCTTGGCGATGGCCTCGTCGTTCCAGTTGCTGATCTCGCCGTTGAAGACGTTCGCCAGGGTCTCGGCGTCGAGCACCAGCTCGTCCACGCCCTCCAGGTGGTACGCGATGGCGACCGGGCCGCCGACCATCGGCAGGTTGATGCCCTGCCCGCCGGAGCAGACGTCCTTGGACTTCGCCAGCTCCTCCGGCTCCAGCGCGGAGTCGGAGCCGGCGAACGCCGTCTGGCCGTTGAGGAACTCCTCGATGCCGGCGCCGGAGCCGACCGGCTTGTAGTTGACCGTCACATCGGGGCAGGCGGCCTGGTAGTCGGCGACCCACTGCTGCACGGCGTTGTCCTGGGCACTGGAGCCCGAGGCGAGCAGCTCGCCGCTGCCGCCGCACGTGATGTCGCCGGCGGCGGCGGGGCTGTCGCCACCGCTCCCGGCCTTGTCGTCGCCGGAGTCCGAGTTGTCGTCCGAGCCGCACGCCGAGAGGACGAGGGCACTGGAGAGGGCGAGAACGCCTGCGGCGGCGCGGTACCGGATCTTGCGCTGAGACTTCACTTGGGACTTTCCTTCCTACGGCCGCACTCCAGAGGCGGCTTGATAACAAATCGAGACAAACGTCAGTTGTGGGGTCTAAGTGGGGTCCGCGGCCGGCGGCACGAAGCGGTAGCCGACGTTGCGGACGGTGAGGATGATGCGGGGATCGTGCGGGTTGTCCCCGATGCGGTCGCGCAGCCGACGGATGTGCACGGCGATCGTGTTGGACTTCGGCGCGCTGCCACCCCACAGCTCGGCGCTGATCTGGTCGCGGGTGACGACCTTCTCGGAGTTGGCCACCAGCAGGTGCAGCAGCTTGAACTCGCGCAGCGGCAGCTGCACCAGCCGGCCGTCGACGCGGGCCTCGAAGGTGGCGGGGTTGACGCTGTACGGCCCGGAGACGACCGTCTGGTCCACGTCGTACGTCGCCGGGCTGGCGACGCCGAGCATCTTCAGGACCTCGTACGGCCGGTACGGGCGGGCGACGCAGGCGCTGGCCCCCGCGGTGAGCGCCTCGACGGCGTCCTCCGCGTCGTCGGGGCCGACGCCGATGATGACGGGCGTGGCGCTGCGGCGCCGCAGCACCTCGACCACCCGGGCGCCGGGGACGAGCGGCAGCTTGGCGCTGACCAGTACGGCGTCGGGGGACTGCAGGCCGACCTGGAGGAGCGCCTCCGCCCCGTCCGAGCAGAAGACGACCTTCACCTGATGGCCCGACAGGTGCTCCGCCAGATCGTGAGCCACCTGTTCGTCCGGATCGGCGAGCAGCAGGACATGTCCCTGTCCGTTTCGCTGGCCGGGTATCGCCGGTGTGTCCATCGGTCGGTCACCACCCCCTTCGTCGCGTCTCATGAAATTCCATGCCGGAGGACTCGATCGGGTGGTGGCGGTTAACCGAAGGTGAACATCGGAACAGGAGTGCGTGATGCCGTTATCGGTCCGTTATGAACGCATGATCCACGCCGCCGAGCGCCGCACCATCCGCCTCAGAGGCCGCCCGAGCCGCCCGCGTCGCCGCCGGTGTCACCCGCGCCGCCGGGCCGGTCGCGGTGCTTCTTCAGCCGCTCCAGGTCGCGCCGCAGCTTGTTCTCCTGCGCCTCGCTGAGCGGGATGTAGCCGGCCTCCTCGGCGAAGTCCGTGTGGCTGGCCACGTAGAACTCGACGAACGCCTCCACCTCGGGGCGCTCCAGCGCCTTCGCCGAGGGGTAGATGAACAGCGGCCGGGCCAGCGGCTTGTACGAGCCGTCCTGGACGGACGCCGTGCTGGGCGCGACGCAGCCGTCGCCGCCGTCGACCTCCAGCGCGCGCAGCTTGTCGCGGTTCTCGTCGAAGTAGGTGAAGCCGAAGTAGCCGAGCCCGCCGGAGTGCTCCGCGACGCCCTTGACGAGCGCGTTGTCGTCGCTGCTCGGGGTGAAGTCGGAGCGGGACGCCTTCTCCTCGCCGTTGACGGCCTCGGTGAAGTAGTCGAAGGTGCCCGAGTCGGTGTCCGGCCCGTAGAGCTGCAGCGGCTCGTCCGGGAACGCGGGGTCGACCTCCGCCCAGCTGGTCAGCTCGGAGCCGGGCTCCCAGATGCGCTTGAGCTGGTCGGTGGTGAGGCAGTCCACCCAGTCGTTGGCCTTCGGGACGACGACGGTGAGCGCGTCGTTGGCGATGGTCAGCTCCCGGTACGGCACGTCCCAGTTGGCGCAGGTCTCCGTCTCGAAGTCGTTGATCGGCCGGGAGGCGTCGGAGATGTCCGTCTCGCCGGCGCAGAACCTGTCGAACCCGCCGCCGGTGCCGGACGCCTCGACCTTGACCCGTACCCCGCCCTCCCGGCGGCCGAAGCTCTCCCCGGCGAGCTTCGTCAGCGGCTCGACCGTGCTGGAGCCGTCGATCAGGACCGTCCCGGTGAGTCGCCCGGAGTCCTCGTCACCGGCGCTCGCCTCGCTCTCGCCGCCGCAGGAGACGAGGGTGGCGACGACGGCCGGGGCGAGGAGGAGGGCGCCCAGGCGGGCTGCGGTCCGCTTCGTCTGCTTCGTGCTCACTGGCTCTCCTGCTCTCCGCTGATCGATACGGACATAACTCAGGTCCTGTATCGAACTGGCGGCAGTCGGCCATGCGGGGCGGCTTCGGTTAGCGCCGGGTGAACAGTGGACGACCCGGACATGACGCCGTCGTGCGGCCCGCCAGACCCGCCAGGCCCGCTAGATCGGATCTAGCGGGCGCTTGCCGGCTTCTGGCGCCTGAAGGGTGTACGGCCCGGGCGCACCGCCCGGCGCGGCCGAGACCCGGGAGGTGTCCGATGCGGAACGGCGAGTCCGGCGAGCGGGGTGCGTCCGGCACATCCGGCACATCCGGTGCGTTCGGTACGTCTGGTACGTCCCGTGCGCCCGCGCCGCTGCGCGTCGCGTGCATCCTGGGCGGCCCGGCCGAGGCCGACTGCCGCCCCCCGGGCGTCGCGCACTGGCTCGACGAGCTGGCCGGCGAGCGGGGCGACGTGGCGCTGAGCGTCCTCGACCTCGCGGACTACGACCTCCCGGTGTGCTACCCGGAGCACCCGACCGGGCCCATGCACTCGTTCACCGCGGAGCTGGCGTGGGCGGAGGGCTTCGTCGTCGTCACCCCCGAGTGCAACCGCAGCTTCCCCGCGAAGCTCAAACAGGCCATCGACGTGTGCTACGACGAGTGGCACGCGAAACCGGTGGGCTTCGTGTCGTACGGCTTCGGCTGCGACGGCGTGCACGCGGTGGAGCAGCTGCGTTCGGTCTTCACCGAACTGCACACGGTGACCGTGCGGGACTCCGTCGGAATAGACCTGCGCTTCACCGATGAGAAATTCCCGGCCGGGGGGTCCATCTACTCGGACGGGCTGGTACGCGCCGCCGGCGCCCTGCTGGACCAGCTCACCTGGTGGGGTCTCGCGCTCAGGGAGGCCCGCGCGGCGCGGCCGTACGTGGCGTAGCGGACGCCGTACACATACCGAACGTTGGAGAACTTGGAGAAGAAGGACATGACAAACGACTCGTCCGGCCCGGCGATCGAGACGTCGGGACTGGTGAAGGTGTTCGGCGAGACCCGCGCGGTGGACGGCGTCGACCTCGTCGTCCCCCGCGGCACCGTCTACGGCGTCCTCGGCCCCAACGGCGCCGGGAAGACCACCACCGTCAAGATGCTCGCCACCCTGCTGCGCCCCGACGGCGGCGAGGCCAGGGTCTTCGGCAAGGACGTCGTGCGCGACGCGAACGACGTGCGCTCCCTGGTCAGCCTCACCGGCCAGTACGCCTCCGTCGACGAGGACCTGACCGGCACCGAGAACCTGGTGCTGCTCGGCCGCCTCCTCGGGCACCGGCCGGCCGCCGCGCGGGTGCGCGCCGCGCAGCTGCTGGAGGCGTTCGGCCTGACCGAGGCGGCGGCGAAGCAGGTGAAGCAGTACTCGGGCGGCATGCGGCGCCGCATCGACATCGCCGCGTCCATCCTCAACACCCCCGACCTGCTGTTCCTCGACGAGCCGACCACCGGCCTCGACCCGCGCAGCCGCAACCAGGTCTGGGACATCGTCCGCGCGGTCGTCGCCCAGGGCACCACCGTCCTGCTCACCACGCAGTACCTGGACGAGGCCGACCAGCTCGCCTCCCGTATCGCCGTCATCGACCGCGGCAAGGTCATCGCCGAGGGCACCAAGGGCGAGCTGAAGGCGTCCGTCGGCGCCGGCTCCGTCCACCTCCGGCTGCGCGACGCCGCGCAGCGCGCGGAGGCGGTCACCCTCCTGGAGACGGCCCTCACCGGCGCCCAGGTGCAGCTCGAACCCGACCCTGTCGCACTCACGGCCCGCGTCGGCGACGGCGACAACGGCTCCGGTGCCGCGGCCCAGGCCGCCGCCGCGCTGGCGGAGCTGGCCCGCGCGGACATCACCGTCGACAACTTCTCGCTGGGTCAGCCCAGCCTGGACGAGGTCTTCCTCGCCCTCACCGACCGCCCGGCCGGTGCCGAGACCCAGGAGGCAGCAGCATGAGCACCGCGACCGAGACCCAGAGCCGCACCGAAGACCTCGCGCCGGTCACCACCGAGAGCCTGGCGGAACTGCTGGTGGCCAAGGAGCGACCGCCACGGCCCAGTCCGTGGTCCGCCTCCGTGACCTTCGGCTGGCGGGCCGTGCTCAAGATCAAGCACGTGCCGGAGCAGCTCTTCGACGTCACCGCCTTCCCGATCATGATGGTGCTGATGTACACGTACCTCTTCGGGGGTGCGCTGGCCGGCTCCACCTCGGACTACCTGCAGTACCTGCTGCCGGGCATCCTGGTGATGAGCATCGTCATGATCACGATGTACACCGGCATCTCCGTCAACACCGACATCGACAAGGGCGTCTTCGACCGCTTCCGCACGCTGCCGATCTGGCGCCCCGCGGTGATGGTCGGCTACCTGCTGGGCGACATGCTGCGCTACCTCATAGCGTCGGTGGTGATGATCGGGGTCGGCCTCATCATGGGCTTCCGCCCGGACGGCGGCGTGGTGGGCGTGCTCGCGGGGGTGGCGCTGCTGATCGTCTTCTCCTTCGCGGTCTCCTGGATCTGGACGATGTTCGGCCTGCTGCTCCGTACGGAGAAGTCGGTCATGGGCGTCAGCATGATGGTGATGTTCCCGCTGACGTTCCTCAGCGACATCTTCGTCGACCCGAAGACGATGCCCGGCTGGCTGCAGGCGTTCGTCGACAACAACCCGGTCACGCGCCTCGCCTCCGCGGTCCGCGACCTGATGCACGGCGACTCGGCGGGCGCGGACATCGCCTGGACCCTGGGCTGGGCGGGCGTGATCGTGGCGATCTTCGGCCCGATCACGATGCGCCTGTACGCCCGGAAGTAAGCCGGCCCCCGGCCGTCGACCGGGCCCGTCCTCTCCAGGAGCAGGGGGCGGGCCCGGTCGCGTGCGTCGTGCCTCTGGTAGGTTCGGGCGCATGTTCCTCCTCTGTGCGTAGTCGGGCGTGGCAGTACGCCGCCCATGCACGCACTTCTCTTGAGGAACACCACCATGCCTGCGCCGTCTTACGCGGCTGTGCTGCGCGTCCCCCACGCCTCCCGCACCTTCGGCGCCGCCCTGCTGGGGCGGCTGTCGTACGGGATGGTCCCGCTGTCGCTGCTGCTCTCCGTCCGGGAGGCCACCGGGTCGTACGCCGCGGCCGGCTTCGCCGCGGCGTGCTTCGGGGCCACCAGCGTCTTCCTGTCGCCGGTGCGGGCGGGGTTCATCGACCGGCACGGGCCGCGGCGGGCGCTGCCGCCGATGGCGGGGGTGTACGCGGTGCTGCTGGCGGCGCTGGGCGTCGTCACCGCGGGGGGCGGTGCGGGCGGTGCGGCGGCGGCGGCGGCGGCCGGGGCGTTCACGCCGCCGCTGGGGCCGGTGATGCGGGTGCTGTGGAGCGACCTGGTGCCGGCGCGGCTGCTGCCGCGGGCGTACAGCCTCGACTCCGTCGCCGAGGAACTGCTGCTCGTGACGGGGCCGTTGCTGGTCGGCGCGGTGGTGAGTGTCGCGCCGCCGTCGGTGGGGCTGGGGGCGGGCGCGGGGCTGATCCTCGCCGGCACGCTGGCGCTGGTCACGTCACCGGCGACGCGCGCCCGGACGGGCTCCGGCCGGCCGGCGGGCAAGGCGCGCGAGCCGGAGCCCGCGCCCGAGTTCGAACCCGCGCCCGAGCCCGAGCCCGAGTCCGCGCGGGCGCCCGAGCCCGCGCCCACGCCCACGCCCGGGGTCCTGCGCGGGAACCCCGCCATGCGGCAGGCCGCCGTCGGGGCCGCCGGGGTCGGGGTGTGCCTCGGGGCGCTCCCGCTCCTCGTCGTCGCCTCCGCCGACGAGCACGGCGCCGGCGGCCTCGTGCCCTGGATCCTCGCCGCGATGTCCGCCGGCAGCGCCGTCGGCGGCCTCGCCTACGGCGCCGTCGGCTGGCGCTCGCCCGGCACCCGGCGCCTGCCGGTGCTCGCGGCGGCCCTGGCCCTGCTGCTCGCCGCCACCGGGCTGTCCCCGCACCCGTACGCCCTCGTGGCCGGGGCCGCACTCTTCGGGCTCTTCGTGGCACCGGGCATCACGACCGCGTACCTCATCGCCGACGAGTCCGCCGCCCCCGGCACCCGTACGAAGGCGGGCGCGTGGGTCAACACCGCCCTCAACGCCGGCTCCGCCGCGGCCACGGCCGGCACCGGCCTGCTGATCGGCCGCGTCCCGCTCCCCCTCGGCTTCGCCCTGGCCGCGCTCCCCGCCGCCTTCGCCGCCGCCACGCTCGTGCTCACGGCGCGCGGCGGTGGAGGCGGGCCGCTGAGATGAGGAAGAAGACGCCGCCCAGCGTCGCGTAACCGGCGATGGTGGTGAGTGAGTCCGCCTCGCCGGCCGTCGCGAGGAAATTGGTACCCGCGAGGGCGGAGATCCCGCCGCTGAGGATCATCGCCCACTGGGCACCGAGCCGGTAGCGCGAGAGCGCGACGGCCAGCTGGACGAGGCCCGCGGTGATCGACTGGCGCGGCTGCGCCGGGCCGCCGACCGCTACCCGCACGACCCGCAGGTGACCGCCCTGCTGGCCGAACTGCACGCCGGCAGCGAGGAGTTCCGGCAGATCTGGCAGACACGTCCGGTCCACGCTCCCGGACACCGCACCAAGACCCTGGACCACCCGGAAGCCGGCACGCTGCGATTGGACTGCGACGTCCTGCTCGTGCCCGAGGATGACCAGGAAGTCGTCCTGATCACGGCCGACCCCGGATCACCTGCCGTGCGGGCCCTGCACATGCTGGCCAGGCAGGCAACCTGAAACGAAAGACGCCGAGAGGTCTCTCTGCAGCTCTCTCCAGCGGTCACAAACCGTCGCGACTACGTGTCCACTTGGGCCTGTGCCCATCAACCGCTGCCGCTGCCGCTACCCGCCGCGGTGGCTGCGGCGGCGGGGGCAGTGGTGGGCGGCGTGGAGGAGGGTCTGGACGGCCGGGCCGGCTTCGGCGGCGTCGGCCAGGGGGGCGGGGAAGGGGAGGCGGACGTCGCGGTGGGTGCGGGGGTGTTCGAGGCGCAGGGTGAGGCCGTGGCGGTCCATCGCGAGGGGGTGTACGCGGACCACCCCGTGCAGCACCGCCGGGTCGACGAGGCGGGTGAGGGCGTCGACCGCGTCGCGGTGCGAGTCCGCCATGTGCAGCAGCATCGCCGACTCCTGGGCGGCCAGGGGGTCGGGGTGGGCGGCGGCCAGCTCGTCCAGGTCCACGACCGCCACGTCGGGGGTCGCGGGGTCCGTACCGTCGCCCGCGGTCACCACCAGCGCCTCCGCCGGTTCGAAGCCCAGCACCAGCCGGTCCGCCTCCGGCTGCGCCCGCTCCGGCGCCAGCCAGCCGGTGAGCGTCACCCGGGCCCGTACCCGGTCCCGTACGCCCACCGGCGCGATGTCCGTCAGGTGCAGCCGCACCGGCAGGTCGCCGGTCGGGGCGCAGGCCACCCGGGCCGCGAGCGTGCTGTCCGCGGGCGGGCACAGCCGCAGCAGCCACCCGGGTTCCGCCGCCGGGCCGGGGCCGCGGTCGGGGTCGGTGTCGGGGTCGGTGTCGGGGCCGGGGTCGGGGACCGGGCTCCCGCCCGGGGCCGCCGTGTGCAGGCCCACCAGGTCGCAGCGGAAGCCGTCGGCCTCCAGCGTCAGCGACCCCGTGGTCGCCAGGATCGTGCGCACCCGCTCCGCAAGGGTCGGAGCGGCTGTGCCGGTGCGGTCCGTGCGTACGTCTTCGGGGAAAGCCATGCCGCTCCCTCAGCCGACCTTGTCGGCGTTCTCGATGGCGTCCGCCAGCCGCTCCAGCACCGGCGCGAACCCCCGGTAGCTGTAGCGCTCCTCCATCGCCCAGGGCGTCGTCTGCCCGGCCTCGACGGCGGGGAGCCGGGCCCAGGTGGGCTTCTCGGCGAGCGCCTCAGGCGTCATGGCCTGGGTGCGGTTGTCGATCATGATCAGGTCGGCGTGGTACTTGTCGGTGTTCTCCCAGCTCAGAAAGTCCCAGAAGTCCGACCCGTCGGACCCCTTGCCCTCGACGACGTCCACGCCGAGGTCCCGGAAGTAGTGCAGGTCGGTGTACGAGCCGGGGACGGCGACGTACATGTTGTCCTGGTCGCCGGTCATCGCCAGCACCTTTATCCCGCGCTTGGCCTTCGCCACCGACCGCAGCCGGCTCTCGGCGTCCTTGAAGCGCTTCTTGTCGTCCGCCGCCCGCGCGCCGCGCGTGTCGCCGCCGAGCGCCTCCGCCAGCTCCTCGTACCGCTTCAGCGGCTGCAGCAGGCTCGTGTGCGCGCCCTTGATGCCGATCGTGGGAGCGAGCGCGAAGATCTTCTTGCGGCTCTCCTCCGGTACATGCCACAGCTGGGGCGGCGGGAACATGTTGCTGACCAGCAGCTCGGGCCCGAGTGAGGCGTACTTCTCGACGTTGAACTGGCCCCACGCCTCGCCGAGGCTGACCAGCTCGTCCAGGTCCAGCTCGCCCGCCTGCGGGTTGGGCCTGCCGTCGATCGGCTCGCTCGGGCCGAAGATCGCGGAGCACGTCACGCCGTAGTCGTACAGCGCGGCGGCGGAGCTGACGAAGGCGACGATCTTCTCCGGGCGGCCGTCGGCCTCGGCCTTCTTGCCGCGGTCGTCGGTGAACGTCCAGCCTCCGCCGGAGCCGCCGGAGCCGCCGGAGCCGCCGGAGCCGCCGCTCGCGGAGTCGTCGCCGCAGGCGGCGAGGAGGGCGGTGAGGCCGAGCGCGCCGCCGGCGGTGAGCAGGCCGCGGCGGGAGAGCGTGCCGCGGATGGTCGGGGCGGTGGTGGCGGTGGTGGCGGTGGTGGCCAAGGCAGGTTTCCCCTCGGTCGACGTGACTTAGGTGAGGCTAACCTAATATGCCCGACCGGGGAACCCGGGCCGGACGGCCCCGCGGCACGCCGACACGTGCACGCGGGAGCCGCCCCGCCCGGTGAACCGGAGTTCCCGTCACGGCACTTCTCAAGGCCGTACCGCGACCTCCGAAGTCCCGTTACGGGATGTCAGGGTGCATCGGGGCCGCATCAGAACGGTCAGGCCCTAGGCTCCGATGCGCCCGCCGCCGCCGCGCCAGACGTTGACGACCGCCGGCCGGTTCGGCCTGCCCGGTCCGTCCGGCCACGCCGAGCCCGGGTTCTCGTACGACGCGCCGTCGATCTCGCCCGGGTGCTGCACCGCGACCAGCACGCGGTCCTCCCGCACCACCGGGCCGCACGTCTCCGCGCCTACCGGCACCGTGAGGAACTGCTTCACCTGGCCCTCGTACGGGCCCGTCGTCGCCACGCCGAACAGCCCGTCGTGGGTGCCCAGCGCGTTGCCGTCGGTGGAGATCCACAGGTTGCCGTACGGGTCGAACGTGACGTTGTCCGGGCAGGAGATGGGGCTGACCTCGTCCTTCGGGAAGCCCGCGAAGTACGTCGAGGGGTCGGCCGGGTCGCCGCAGACCAGGAACAGCCGCCAGCCGAAGCCGGTCGACGCCGGGTCGTCGCGCTTCTCGGTCAGCTCCAGGACGTGCCCGTGCTTGTTGGCGTTGCGCGGGTTGGCCTCGTCGGCCGCGGCGTAGTCGTCGACGCCGCGGTTTGTGTTGTTCGTCAGCGCGACGTACACCTTGCCGCTGTTCGGGCTGGGCTCCACGTCCTCCGGGCGGTCCATCTTCGTCGCGCCGGCCTTGTCGGCGGCGAGCCGCGTGAAGACGTAGACCTCCTCGGCGGTCATGCCGTCGACGTACGAGACGTCGCCGCTGGCCAGCTTGATCCACTCGCCGGCGCCGTCGAACTCCCCGTCCGCCGGCAGCGCGCCGGTGCCGTCGATCTCGGCGGCCGGGCTGTCGCCGGTGAGCTTGGCGACGTAGAGCGTGCCCTCGTCCAGCAGCGTCATATTGTGGGCGCGCGCCCAGCGGCTGTCGCCGCGCACCATGCGCTTGTCGGAGACGAACTTGTAGAGGTAGTCGAAGCGCTCGTCGTCACCGGAGTACGCGACGGCGCGGCCGTCGGCGGTCAGCCGGATGCTGGCGCCCTCGTGCTTGAAGCGGCCGAGCGCGGTGTGCTTGACCGGGGTGGAATCCGGGTCGTACGGGTCTATCTCCACGACCCAGCCGAAGCGGTGCGGCTCGTGGGGCTCCTTGACGACGTCGAAGCGGTCGTCGAACTGCTCCCACTTGCGCTCCGAGGCGCCGCCGGAGAAGCCGTAGCGCGCGAGGCGCTGCTGCGCGACGGGGTCGGTGACGGAGTCGGTGTGGGCGAAGTACTGGTTGAAGTTCTCCTCGCCGGAGAGCACCGTGCCCCACGGAGTGGTGCCGCCCGCACAGTTGTTGAGGGTGCCCAGCACGCGCCGCCCGGTCGCGTCGGCGGAGGTCTTGAGCAGGTCGCTCCCCGCCGCCGGGCCGGTCAGCTCGAACTCGGTGGTTGCGGTGATCCGCCGGTTCAGCGGATGCCGCGGTACGGCCCGGAGGCCGCCGCCCCCGCGGCCCTCCTCGACCGCCACGACGGACATGCCGTGCGCGGCCCAGCCGATCTCGGCCTGCTCGCGGGTGACGTTCTCCGGGTCGTAGCCGGGGAACATCACCTGCTCGCTGGTGTACTCGTGGTTGGCCACCAGCAGCTCCCGGTCGCGCTCGTGGCGCAGCGGCAGCAGGGTGAGGAAGTCGTTGTTGTAGCCGAACTGGCCGGCCTGGGCGGCGGCCGACTGGCGGGCCGGGTCGAAGGCGGGGGCGCCGCGCAGGATGGGGTCGCCCCAGGCGATGACGACGTTCTGGTCGTAGCCGCCGGCGACGGTGACGGCGTCGTCGGTGTTGGGCGCGACGGCGTCGAAGCGCAGCCCGCGGGCGCTGTCCCCGCCGGCGCCTTCGGCCGTGGCCCCGCGGCCGAAGGTGCCGGCCGGCGCGGTGGGCGCCGCCGGCGCCGCGGCGGCCCCGACGACTCCGGCGCCGGCCGCGACCACGGTCACCGCGGCACCGGCGCGCAGCGCCCCGCGACGGGAGACGGCGCGGGCGACGATGTCGCCGGCGTACTCGTTGTCGCTGGTGTTCGGCACCTCGTGGAAGCAGGCGTCACCACAGCGGTAGCGACAGGTCATGGCCGAGCGACCGCCCGGGTGCGGCGAGCCTATGAGCGGCAGAAGTCTGCGCACGATCCCCTCCGGTTTCTGTGAGTTCGCGCCGGACGCTAGGCGCGGAGTCCCGCCGGGGAGAGTCGTGGACCTGAACTCCAGGTGAACCCGCGCCGGTAGGGGGCGGGCTGTCACCGTACGTAATCGGATGAGTGCGCGGGCCCCTGGCCGTTAGGATTTCGACCATGGCGGCCACTGGAGAAGAGCAGCAGGGGGCGACGGCGTACTACGTCTCGACCCCCATCTACTACGTGAACGACGCTCCGCACCTGGGCCACGCCTATACGACCGTCGCAGGCGACGTGCTCACCCGCTGGCACCGCCAGCGCGGCGAGAAGGTGTGGTACCTCACCGGCACGGACGAGCACGGTCAGAAGATCATGCGCACCGCGGAGGCGCACGGCGTCAGCCCGCAGGAGTGGTGCGACCGGCTCGTGGAGGAGGCGTGGAAGCCCCTCTGGGAGCATCTGGAGATCGCCAACGACGACTTCATCCGCACCACGGAGAAGCGGCACACCGACCGGGTGCAGGAGTTCGTCCAGGACCTGTACGACAAGGGCGAGATCTACCAGGGCGGCTACGAAGGTCCGTACTGCGTCGGCTGCGAGGAGTACAAGACCCCCGGCGAGCTGCTCGACGGCGAGGGTGAGTACGCGGGCCTGAAGCTCTGCCCGATCCACAAGAAGCCGGTGGAGATGCTGAAGGAGGAGAACTACTTCTTCAAGCTCAGTGAATACGGCCCGAAGCTGCTGGAGTTCTACGCGGCCCACCCCGACTTCGTCCAGCCCGAGTCCGCCCGCAACGAGGTCGTCAACTTCGTCCGCCAGGGCCTCAACGACCTGTCGATCTCCCGCTCCACCTTCGACTGGGGCGTGCGGGTGCCGTGGGACGACAAGCACGTGATCTACGTGTGGATCGACGCCCTGCTGAACTACGCCACCGCCGTCGGCTACGGCGCCGACGAGCGGAAGTTCGCGAGCACCTGGCCGGCGAACGTCCACCTCGTCGGCAAGGACATCCTCCGCTTCCACGCGGTGATCTGGCCCGCGATGCTGATGGCGAACGGGCTGCCGCTGCCGGGCAAGGTCTTCGCCAACGGCTGGCTGATGGTCGGCGGCGAGAAGATGTCGAAGTCCAACCTGACCGGCATCAAGCCGCAGGACCTCACGGACCACTTCGGCGTCGACGCCTACCGCTGGTACTTCCTGCGGGCCATCCAGTACGGCCAGGACGGCTCGTTCTCCTGGGAGGACTTCACCCACCGCTACACCAGCGAGCTGGCCAACGACTTCGGCAACCTCGCGTCGCGCGTGGGCGCGATGACCGTCAAGTACTTCGACGGCGACCTGCCGGCGGCGCCGGCGGCGGGCCTGGCGGAGCAGGTGATCGTCGACGGGCTGGCGCACGCGACGGCGGAGGCCGACCGGCGGATCGGCGAGGAGCTGGACTTCGCGGGCGGCATCGCGGCGGTCTTCGACTTCATCAAGAAGGTCAACCTGTACCTGACCGAGCAGGAGCCCTGGAAGGTCGCGCGAGACCCCTCGGCCGAGGCCCAGGCCCGGCTGGCGACGATCCTCTACACCGCGGCGGAGGCGCTGCGCGCGGTGGCGGTGCTGCTGCACCCGGTGATGCCGGGGACGGCGCAGCAGCTGTGGTCGTCGCTGGGCGCGGAGCCGGCGCTGGGCCCGCTGGCGGACCAGCGGATCGCGGAGGCCGGGCAGTGGGGCCGGCTGCCGGCGGGGGCGCGGGTGACCAAGGGCGCCATCCTGTTCCCGCGGCTGGAGGAGCCGAAGCAGAACTGAGCGCTACGGGCCCGCCGCCGCCCCGCGCGGCTACGGGCCCGTAGCGCTCACGTGGCGGGATCCTGGTCGTTGACCCAGACTCCACTGCCGTACATGGTCCCCGCCTTGCCCCAGAGGCCGGCGGTGAACTTCTGCTTCTCCGGCAGGTTGTACACCCCGCCGTCGCTGGCCCGGCGGGTCTTACAGGTGCCGTCGCCGCCCTTGGCCTTGATGGTATAGATCTCTTCGCCCAGATACTCGTGCACCACGATTGTGGCCGGAAAACGATTTGCCGCCGTATCGCAGACCTTGACGACGTCGCCGTCTTCTCGCATGGAGACCGTAATGCCTTCGAACTCATAGATGCGGTCCCAGGTTTCCCCGGCTGAAGCGGTGCTGAGCAAGGTGCCTGCAGAAATCAGAACGACAGCCCCGAGCGCCAACGCTCCCAAACTCGTGCGGATCCGCACACTTCTCCCTCGTGCGTCTGTGTAGATCAGGTAAAGAAAGAAAGCATGGCGTCCATGCTTTTCCAGGTGTAGTGACCGGGGTGCCTTATTCGGCGCTCCCGGGCCCGGCTGTAACCTGCCATACGCGCCTTGACGGAACCTTGACGGAATTTTGCATCCCCGACAGGCAGGACCTGTCGACGCACGTGAGGGTGGGGCATACGTGAGGGCTCGCTTCAGAAGACCAGGGTGATCTTTCCTGCCAAGCCGCCCTGGAGGAAGCGAGCGTGTGCGGCTTGGACTTCTTGGAGGCCGAAGGTGGAGTGCACACGTAGCTGCAGGGAGCCGTCATCGACGAGCTTGGTCAGCTCGTTCAGGCCCGCACCGTCCTCGCGCACCTGGTTGATGGTGGTACGCACACCACGGGAGGACAGGTCGGGGACCGGACCGGCTTGGGTGGCGATCGACGCGTACCTGCCGCCGTCGGCCACCGCCTTGGTCACGAATCCCCCGAAGGTATCGAAGACAGCGTCATAGTGACGGTCGCGCAGAGTGTTGCGGTCAGTGGTGACGAGGTCGGCACCGTGGTCACGGGCGAAGGCGAGCTGCGCATCCCGGGAGACCAGAGCATCGACCTTGGCGCCGCGTGCACGGGCGATCTGCAACGCCAACCCGCCAACTGCCCCCGCGGCACCAGCGATCAGGAGGCGTTCACCGGACTTCACCGCCAGCCAGTCCAGCGTCTGCAATGCCGTCAGCCCAGGCAGCGGCAACGTGGCGGCCTCGGCCAGGCTGACCGACCGCGGCGCGGCGGCGACTGCCTGCGCGGGAAGCGCGACCAGGTCGGCCCAGGTCCCTCGGCCGGTGCTGAGCTGGTGCGACATGGCGATGACGCGCTCACCGGCGCGCAGCCCGCTGCTCCTGCCGTCGACCACGATGCCGGCCAGGTCCCAACCGAGCGTCATCGGCAGTGGCGGCGTTCCTTCACCAATCGCTCCCTCCCGTGTCTTGTCGTCGACGGGATTGATGCTGGTCGCGACGGTCCGGATCAGCACCTCTCCGGGGCCGGGTTCGGGATCAGGAGCATCGATGACGTCGAGGATGTCAGGGGTGCCGAAACGATCGATCTGTATGGCGCGCACGAAAAGCCCTTCACAGGATGGGTCTGACAGCAGGTCCCAACACCGGTGATGATCAAGTGATTCCCGATTCAGTGCCGCTCGCACTTCGGATCGGCAGCGGCTACCTACGTTGTTGCCCACAGCAACCGAGTGAGGACCCAGGGCACTCTTGGCTGCTTCCAGGATCAATTCTCGCCGACATTGATCATGAAAAGTGAGAGCAGGCGATTCCCGAACCCACATCGAAACGACATCCACGAGAAGTGACACAGCCAACGGGGACTAAATATCGACGGGGGCGCGCTTCCGCGCGCCCCAGGTTTGCCCGATTCATCTCGTTGGTACCCGACTCCCAGGAACGACGTCCCAGGAGGTGGGAGGCCATGCCCGTCGAGAGCGTGACCCTCCGGATCGCCGGCACGCAGCTGACCGGCGACCTCGCGATGCCCGACGAGGCCGCCGGCCTGGTGCTGTTCGCCCACGGCAGCGGCAGTTCGCGGCACAGTCCACGCAACCAGGCCGTCGCCGCCCAGCTGAACGACCGCGGGTTCGGCACCCTGCTGTTGGATCTGCTCACCCCGGCCGAGGACCAGACCGATGAGGTCACCCACGAGCACCGTTTCGACATCGCCCTGCTGGCCCACCGGCTCAGCGGCGCCGCCGACTGGCTCGCGGCCCGCGCCACCGATCTGCCCCTCGGCCTCTTCGGCGCCAGCACGGGCGCCGCGGCGGCGCTGATCACCGCGGCCGAGCGCCCCGAGCTGGTACGGGCCGTGGTCTCCCGCGGCGGGCGCCCCGACCTCGCAGACGGCGCGCTCGCCGACGTACGCGCGCCGGTGCTGCTGCTCGTCGGCGGCCGGGACGACATCGTGATCAAGCTCAACGAGGAGGCCGCCGAGCAGCTCACCGCCCCGCACGAGCTGCGCGTGATCCCGGGCGCGACGCACCTGTTCCCGGAGCCGGGCGCGCTGGAGGAAGTCGGCGCCGCGGCGGCGGACTGGTTCACGCGGATGGCCCCGGCCGGCTGAGTTGAACGGGGGCGAGACGGGCTGGCACGGCCGTACGGCGGCACGGCCGCTCGGCCCCGTCCGGACCGCTCCGGCGAGAGGGGCGAAGTGTGTAGGTTCATGTAGGGCGAAAGGGAAGAAATCGGGCCCACGTGTGCGCCAGGGCAGGGCGTGTCATGAGAAGGCCAAGGAGCCCCAGAGCCGGTTTAACGCGGCCACAAAACGGTCATGCGTGCCAGGAGGAGAGGCCGAGGTAGCGGGCTACGGCGTGTTCTACTTCTGCCAGTTCGGCGTGGTCGAGGTAGTGGACCGGGTCGCCGTGGACGTACGACACGTCAACCGTGCGGATCTGGTCGACCAGCAGCCGCGTACGCGTCCCCGCGACCTCCAGTTCGGGGCGGAAGGCGGACGGCTGTGCGCTCGTCGACGTGGGGATGATCGTGGCCACGCTCCACGGCATGGAACTCGGGCTCAGAACGAGCCCGTAGCGGCGGCCCCGTTGTTCGTGGCCCCGCTTGGCGTCGCCCAGGTCCACGCGGTACATCGCGCCGCGGATCACCAGGCGTCCTCTTCGGCGGACAGGTCCTCGTCCTTGAGCCGCTCCGCATCCTCTCGGGCCTGCGCGAGCCAGACCTCGCGCTCCAGGAGCCGCAGCGCGCGCCGGATCACGTCGCTCGTGCGCTCACCCTCGCGCATCGCGGCTCTTATGATCCGCTCGTCCTCGTCCGTGGGGCGGAATCCGATGGTCGGTGCCATGGCATCAGGATACCCACAGATGTGAAACATCTGTCGCGCAATTGTGGAACAGGAGTCACAGGTGCCAGGTGAGGGTGGGGGCTGGGGGGTGGTAGGTGCAGGTGGTGCCGGTGGAGATGGCCTGTTTGAGGTGGTCGGCCAGGGCGGGGTGGTCCTTGGCGATCTTGCGGAGGGCGTCGCGGATGCGGGCGCCGACCGCCTTGCGGGCGCGTTCCGCCTCGTCGCCGAGGCGGCGGGTGCGGCCGGCGAGGCCCGCGGCGGCGCGCAGCTCCGCCAGGAGGGCGGCGCGTTCGCGGTCGTAGGCGGCGGCGCGGGTGTCGTCGCCGGTGGCGGTGGCGTGGTCGATCTCCTCGTCGAGGAGTTCGAGGCGGCGGCGGTAGCGGGACTTGGCTTCGGCGTCCAGCAGCGGGTCGCCGCCCATGCGGTGGGCGGCCACCACCTCCTCGCCGCCCTCCGGGCTGAGCAGGCGCACGGCGGGGATGTCGGTGCCGGGGGCGCCGAGCAGGGTGTGCAGGTCGCGCAGGCCCTTGGCGTCGGGGAGGTGTACGGTCCGGCCGGCGTACGTCAGGGTCCACACCCGGCCGTCGTAGCGGAACTCCCCGCCGGTGGGCGGTGGTGCGGCCGGTGCCGGTGCCGGTGCCGGTGCCGGTGCCGGTGCCGCTGTCGGTGCCGCTGTCGGCTCGGGCCCGGGGGTGTCCAGGGTCATGCCCAGCCGGCGCGCCTCCGCCACCGCCTCGGCCGCCAGCTTCTCCGCCGCCGCGTCGCCCTGCTCCCGCAGCACCCGCGCCAGCCCGTGGCGGGCCAGCACCGCCCACGGGCGGGCCTGCATGAGGTCCGCCGAGCGGCGGGCCGCGCGGAAGCCGTCCGCGGCCGGCGCCCAATGGCCCTCCGCCGCGTCGACCAGCGCCAGCCAGTAGTCGACGGGCCCGCTCATGTCCCAGCCGAAGACCGACACGAGCCACTGCCCGCGGTACGGCGACAGCGCCTCCCGTACCGCCGCGGCCAGCTCCGGGTCCCGCGTCGCGGTGGCCGTCTCCGCCTGCAGCCGCAGCCACAGCGGATAGAAGTTGCGGCTCTGCTGCTGGCCCGTCGGACCCTCGGCGATCAGCCGCAGCGCGGGCTCCGGGTCGCCGCGGCGCAGGTCCGTCAGCGCCAGCAGCACGGCCGCGAAGCCGTGCCCGGCGACGGTGACCCGGGCCGCCGCCTCGGCCGCCTCCGCGTACCGGCCCTGGAGCATCCGCATCGTCCACCGGTGGTGGTCGAGCATCTCGCCCCAGTGCTCGTGCACGGTGTCCCGACCCAGCTCCACGACGTGCGCGAGGTGCCGCTCGGCGGCCTCGAAGTCGCCGCGCAGCGCCGCGATCAGGCTCTCGTCCATGGCCACGGTGTGCCGGATGGTGGGGAGGTCGCTCTGCTCGGCGGCGATCACATAGCCGCGGTACGTGTCCGGGAAGCGCGGGTCGCCCAGTTCCAGCAGCGCAACCCAGCGCATCGCCACCGCGATGTGCCGCCCGGCGGGGTCGCCGGCCCGCTCGGCGAGCGTGATCAGCTCCTCCGTCAGCGCCACCCGCTCGGCGGCCGTGCCCAGGCCCCAAATCGCGTTGTGCCGGGTCCACAGGCCGAAGCCCAGCTCCTCGTCGTCCTGGCCGCGGCGGGCGCTGACCGACAGGATGATGCTCAGCTCCGCCGCCATCTGGTCGGCCGACAGCTCCACCTCGGCGGACGCGCCGTCGGCCCGCTCGGGGCGGGAGCCGCGGGCCAGCGCGCGGTGCGCCTCGTGGAGCAGCACGCGGTTGGCGGCGGCCTGGTCCTGGGGGACCGTCGCGCAGTAGCCCTCGGTGCTGTAGACGCCGAGGGCGACGCGGGCCAGCATCTCCGGGTCGTCCTGCGCGCGGGCGGTGCGCACGGCCCCGTCGAACAGCGGCCAGGCGTCGGCCGTCCTGCCCGCGTGCAGCAGCGCGCCGCCCAGGTCCAGCGCGGTGAGCACCCGGCAGCGCGCGGACACGCCGGCGGACCGCTCGTACGCCCGCCGCAGATGCGTGACGACCTCCTCGAACGCGAGCCGCCCGCCGGCGTCCTGCCCGGCGGCTCGCAGCAGCCCGACGGCCTGCTCGGCGGGCAGCTCGTCGCCCGCGGCCCAGGCGTGCCGGGCACGGTCGGCGGGGAAGACCTTCTCGCTCAGCGCGGGCGCGGCGGCGAGGGCGCGTACGACAGCGGCGTGCCGGCGGCGCGCCTCGGCGGGATCAAGACCCTCGTACAGCGTCTCGCGTACGAGGTCGTGCCCGAAGGCGAACGTGCCCGCGCCCCGGCCGACGACGAGCCGGGCGGCGACGGCCGTCTCCAGCAGCCGGTCGACGTGCCCGGGCGGCTTGCCGACGGCCGCGGCGAGCACCTGGCGGTGGAACTCGCGGCCGAGCACCGCGGCGGCGACCAGCAGCTCGGCGACGGGCTCCGGCAGCAGCTGCAGGCGGCGCTGCAGGGCGTCGCGCACGCCGGGCGCCACGGCGTCCGCGGAGGCGCCGCCGGCCCAGAGGCGGGCGGTCTGCTCGATGAAGAACGGGTTGCCGCCGGTGCGCCGGTGCACCTCGGCGGCCAGCGCCTCGTCCGGGTCGTGGCCGGCGGTACGGGCCATGAGCCGGGCCGTGCCGTTGCGGTCGAGGCCGGTGAGGGTGACGGTGGTGGCCTTGGCGACCAGCGGGGCGATCTGGTCGCGCAGCGGGTGGCCGGGGGTGTCGACCTCGGCGTCCCGGTACGTGCCGATGAGGAGCAGCCGCTCGAACCAGGTGTGCTGCGCGGCGAACTCCAGCAGGCGCAGGGAGGCGGGGTCCGCCCAGTGCAGGTCGTCGAGGACGACGATGACGGGGCGGGTGTGGGAGACGGCCACGAGGGCGGTGGTGACGGCGTCGGCGAGGCGGAAGCCGTCGGCGAACGTGCCGCCTGCGGCGGTGCCGCCGGGTGCGGGGGTGGTGCCGGGGAGGGGCGGAGGGCCGGTTGCGGGGGCGGGGGCGGGGGCCGTTCCGCTGTCCGGTCCGTACGGGTGGTGCGGCCCGTGCTGGTGGCCCGGTCCGTGCTGGTGGTCTGACCCGTGCTGGTGGTCCGGCGGATGGCCGTAGTTCGGCGCGTGGCCGTGGTCCGGCGCGTGGCCGGGGTCCGGGCCGTGGTCGTGGCCCGGGCCGCGGTCCGCACGGCCGCCTTCCGCCGGCTCCTCTCCCAGCAGCACGTCCAGCCCGCTGCCCGCCGCCTCGCGGGCCGCCGCCCACTCCGCCGCCGGCAGACCGCGCCGCAGCGCCCGTACGACCTGGACCCACGGCCAGTACCCCGGGGCGCTCTCCGACGCCCAGCACGAGCCGCCGAGCACCAGCGTCCCCCGCCGCCTCGCCTCCGCCACGGCGACGGTGACCAGCGACGTCTTGCCGATGCCCGGCTCGCCGGTGACGAGCACGAGGCCCCCGTGGCTGTCCGCGGCCCGGTCGGCCTCGGCCCGGAGGACGCCCGCGGGGTGGTCTCGTCCGATGAGTGCAGCAGTCATTTGACTAGCACTGTGACACGCGCCAGTGACACCCGGGCAGCCCTTTTCCCGTGGTTCGCCACTACGGGCCTGCTCAGCGGCCCGTAGCGGCCGGGGTGATGGGCCGGGGGCGGGGGGTGTTACTCTGACATCAGCACCTGGTTGCGCCCGCAGTGCGGCGCCCGTGCTTCTTCACCACCCGTTCCGGTTCTCTGTCGAGTCGCTGACTGACGCCGAGCGAGGTTGCTTCGCCCCTCTACGCGGCCGCGCGTGCCCAAGCCGCGCCTCTGCCGCACATCCCACACACCCCTTGGAACCGCGACACCGTTCGTGAAAGGACCGTGCATGACTACTGCGACACACACCACAGCAGAAACCCCGGCGGCGACCGCCGCCCGGGCCACGTCCGAACTCACCGCGGTCGCCGGGGTGTTCGAGCCCGTGGGCAACCACGGCCTCCTGCGCGTCGGCGGCCTGCAGCCGGGCGACGACGACGTCCAGGTGCCCACGAACCTCGTACGCCGCTTCGGTCTCCGCATGGGGGACCCCGTGGAGGGCGGCGTGCTGCCGGGCCGCGGCGGCGACGCCCACCGCGACGCCGGCCCCGCTTCCGCCACCGGTTCGGGGCCCGGCAAGCGCCGCGACCGCGGCGGTGCCGCCGACCGGCCGCCGAAGGCCCCGGCCCTCGCCCGCGTCGACCGCGTCGCCGGCCTCGGCCCCGAGGCCGCCGCCCGCCGCCCCCACTTCGCCGACCTCGTCCCCCTCCACCCCACCGAGCGGCTGCGCCTGGAGACCCCTGTCGGCCGGCTCACCAACCGCGTCGTCGACCTCCTCGCCCCCGTCGGCAAGGGCCAGCGCGGCCTGATCGTCGCCCCGCCCAAGACCGGCAAGACGATCCTGCTGCAGCACCTCGCCGACGCCATCGCCGTCAACCACCCCGAGTGCCACCTGATGGTCGTCCTCCTCGACGAACGCCCCGAGGAGGTCACCGACATGCAGCGCTCCGTGCCCGCCGAGGTCATCTCCTCCACCTTCGACCGCCCCGCCCGCGAGCACGTCGCCGTCGCCGAGATGGCCGTGGCGCGCGCCAAGCGGATGGTCGAGGCCGGGCAGGACGTGGTGATCCTGCTGGACTCGCTGACCCGGCTGTGCCGCGCCGCCAACAACAGCGCCGGCGCTGGCGGCCGCACCCTCAGCGGCGGCGTGGACGCCTCCGCGCTGCTGATCCCCAAGAAGCTCTTCGGCGCCGCCCGCAACATCGAGGACGGCGGCTCGCTGACGATCCTCGCCACCGCGCTCGTCGAGACCGGCTCCCGCGGGGACGACTACTACTTCGAGGAGCTGAAGAGCACCGGCAACATGGAGCTGCGCCTCAGCCGCACGCTCGCCGAGCGGCGCATCTTCCCCGCCGTCGACGTCCACGCCTCCGGCACCCGCCGCGAGGAACTTCTCGCCGCCCCCGGCGAGGTCGCCCTGCTGCACCGGCTCCGCCGGGTGCTGGGCGACCGCGACGCCGTGCAGAGCATGGAGCTGCTGCTGGAGCGGATGAAGGAGAGCGGCGGCAACGCGGAGTTCCTGCTGCGTCTGGCGCGTACGACACCGGCGTGACGCGGGGGGCCGCCGACGCCCCGCAAGCCGCGTCCGGCAGCGCCGCCGGCGCGCCCTCCGGCGCCGGTGAGCCCTCCGGCACGCGTGAGCCCTCCGGCCGTACGCGCGCCCTCCGGCCGCACGCGCGTGCACACCAGCTCGCCGCTGTCCGGGTCCGGGTCCGCCAGCACCGTGTCCCCGGGCCGTATCGACCCGTCCGGCAGCAGGTTCGTGATCCGGTTGGCCAACTCCCGCTGCAGCGTGCGCCGTAGCGGGCGGGCGCCGAACTCCGGCCGGTGCCCCAGCGCGACGAGGCGCTTCTTCGCCGCCTCCGTCACCTCCAGGTCGACCTCACGGAGGGCGGGTCCTCGGCCGTCAGCCCGTGGAAGATGACGGCTTCTGCTCGCGCCGCTCCGCGCGCTGTCGGCGGCGGTGGGCGGCGACGCGCGTACGGGAGGCGCAGGCCGTGGAGCAGTAGCGACGGGCGCTGCCGGGGCCGGTGCCGAGGTAGAGGACTGAGCAGTCGGGGGCGGCGCACTCGCCCCAGGCCGGTTGCCCGTACTCGGTGAGGATCTGTGCCAGCGCGAGGGCGCCGGCGGCGAGGAACCAGTCGGCCCAGCCGGCGTCGTCGCCGCGGTCGACGTGTAGGTGCCAGGGGTGGTCGCCGTGCCGGGAGAGCCGGGGCCGGGCGCCGCACTCCGCGAACACGTCGTTGAGCGCGGCGGCGGCGCGGTCCGCGTCCGGCTCGGTGAGCACGGCGGTCATGCGCCGGGCCGCGCCGCGCAGGGCGTCGGCGTCGGCCTCGGTGAAGGCGCCGGGCGCGAGGTCGGCGGGGGTCTCGCCGTGGGCGGCGAGGAGCCGGGCGAGGTCGGCGCGGGGGACGCCGGGGTCGCGGCGGACGGCGTTGGCGACGTCGAGGAGGCGCTGGGCGGGGCGGAATCCGTGGGCCGCGGCGCGGGCGGTGGCGCGGGGCGACGGGCTCATCGCGGGCCTCCTCGGGCGGGCGGGGGTGGTGGGTCCAGAGTAGTGGTAACGTCTTGCGTCGTATAAGCCGTTACGAACCGGACGGTGGACCGGAGGCGGAGTTCGGCCGGGAACGGCCGGCGGTGGGCGGTGGGCCGCCGGCGGTGGGTCGGCCGCCGCACGGCGGACGCCGGCCGGTGGTGGGCGGACGCCGGACGGCGACAGGGCAGCGGACGGCCACCGGCGACCGGCCACCGGACAGGCCGGCCGCGATCGGACCGGGGAGGCGGGACGTATGGGCCGGGGAGTGCGGCGGTACCTGGCCACCGCCACCTGCGCCCGACTCGCCGACGACGGCATGGCCGTCGCCGTCACCCTGCTCGCCCTCCACCGGACCGGCAGCGCCGCGCAGGGCGCGGCGGTGCTCGCGGCGTGGATGGCGCCGCACGCGGTCGCCGCCCCGCTGACGGGGGCGCTGGCCGCGCGGGCGGGGGCGCGGTCACGGGGCGGGGGTGCGGCGTTCCACGCGGCGGCGCTCGGCGTCTTCGCCGCCGCGATCGCGGGCGTCGCGCTGACCCTCGGCCGGGCGCCGGTGCCGGTGGTGCTGGCGGTCGCCGCGCTGGGCGGCTGCTGCGGGCCGATGGTCACCGGCGGCCTGTCCAGCGTCCTCGCCGCGCTGGTCCCCGGCACCGAGGCGCGCGCCCGCGCGTACGCCCTGGACGCGGCCACGTACAACGCGGCGGGCATCGCCGCCCCGGCGGCGGTGACGACGGCGGCGGGCCTGTGGGGCGCGGGCCCTGCGACGGCGGCGCTGGCCGCCGCGGCGGCGGGCGCGGCGGGCCTGGCGGCGACGCTGCGAGTGCGGCGCCCGGACGGGGAGGGGACGAAGGCGCGGGGCGGGAGCGGGGGTTCCACACTCTGGCGGGAACTCCTCGCCGGGCTCCGGGTGTTGTGGCGGATACCCGCGCTGCGGGGTATCACCGCCGCCACCTCCCTCGCCTTCGTCGGCGTCGGCGGGCTCGCCCCCGTCGCCGTGCTCCTCGCCGACGAGCGCGGCTACCCCGGGGGCGGCGGCGTGCTGCTCACCGTGCTCGCCGCCGGCGCCCTCGCCGGGGCGCTCGTCGCCGCGCGCCGGCCGCCGGGGTTCTCCGACGCGCGGCTGGCCGCCGCCTGCCTCGTCGGCACCGGCGCCGCGCTCCTCGGCGCCGCCGCGGCGGCCCCGTACCCGCTGTGCGTGGCGCTCTTCGCCGTCGCCGGCCTCTGCGACGGGCCGCTGCTCGCCGCCACGCTGCGGATCCGCGCCGACCACGCGCCGCCCGCGGCCCGCACCCAGGTCTTCACCCTCGGCGCCGGGCTCAAGACCACCGCCGGCGCCGCCGGCGCGGCGCTCACCGCCGCCGCGGCGTCCGCCTTCTCGCCGCCCCAGCTCCTCGCCGCCCTCGCCGCGCTCCAGCTCGCGGGCGCCACGCTGCTGCGCGGAGCCCCCCGTTCCGTACGTACGGCCGTACGTACGGAACGGGGGGCCTGAGCGGGTACGCGCCTCAGCAGTCGGACGGTGCCGGCCTGCCCGCCAGCCGCCCCTCCAGCCACCCGTACGCCGCCGGGTACGACGCGATCGCGCCGCCCACGTGCGTCGGCGCGACGTTCGTCGAGAAGTCCACCGTCGCGCCCTTCGCGCACCAGTCCTCGACCATCGTCTCCCCGACCGCGTACGGGATGACGTCGTCGAGCAGGCTGTGCGAGACGAAGACCGGAACCTCCGGCTTCCGCGCGCCGATGCGCTGCTCACCGACGACCTCGCGCCACGGCGACTCGCCCAGGTAGTCGGTGATCGGCCGGCCGTCGGGGGTCAGCGTCTTCGACTGCAGGAAGGGGTAGCGCAGCACGGCCCCGGCCGTGCACGTCTCCGCGGCCTCGGCCATGACCTGCCGGCCGCGGTCGTTGAGGTACGGGTCGAGGTCCACGTCGGCGCCCTCGGCGAGGCCGGCGACGGCGTAGGCGAGGAACGCGGCGTACAGGGAGCCGTCGAGGTTGCGGCCGACCGCCGCCAGGTCCGCGGGGACGGCGCCGGCGGCGACGCCCTTGACGTCGAGGTCGGGGGCGTAGGAGTGGGCGAGTTCGGCGGCGGAGGCGGCTGCGCCGCCGCCCTGGGAGTAGCCGTAGACGGCGACGGGGCCGTCGTCGGGGAGGTGCGCGTCGGGCAGGCGCTGCGCGGCGCGTACGGAGTCGAGGACGGCCTGGCCCTGGACGGCCCGGTTCATGTACGTGTGCACGCCGGGCGTGCCGAGGCCCTCGTAGTCGGTCATGGCGACGCCGTAGCCGCGGGCGAGGAGGCCCTTGACGAACAGGCCCTCGTACTCGGTGCCGTTGGCGAGCTGGCGCGACGGCGCGCACTGGTCGCCGAGGCCCTGGGTGCCGGCGGCGTAGCCGATGACGGGGCGCTCGCCGGGTCCGGACCAGGCGGACTTGGGGGTGATGACGGTGCCGGTGACGGCGAGCGGGTCGCCGTGGCCGTCGGTGGAGCGGTACATGACGCGCTGGACGTGGGCGTCGACCTTGAGGGTCTTGAGCGGGTCGAGGTAGTAGACGGACGGTTCGGAGCGGATGACGTCGCCGGCCGCCGCGGGGAGCGCGGCGGGCGGCTCGTAGAACGGGGGCCGGTCGGCCGCGGCGGTGGCGGTGAGCGGCAGGGCGACGGTGGCGGCGACTGCCGCGGCGGTGGTGCCGGCGAGCGTGCCGAAGGCACGCCGGAGGGTACGGCTATGCATGCGGGCAACTCCTCGGAGGGCGACTCTGCCAACAGAAGTTACTGACGTGTCAGTAAGGAAGCGCGCTCTCCGCGGACATGTCAACCCTCCGCGCACGTACGGACCGGCGGCACGGCCCGCACGGCCCGTACGTTCACTCTCAACTGATGTCGAACAGCGGCCCGGTGATCGTGAGCCCGAGGTCGTCGCCCACGTACGAGAAGAGCGCGAACAGCATCAGCGCGGCGCCGGCCAGCGCGATGTCCTTGTTGAACGAGATCATCTCCATCTGCTTCGACTGCGGGTCCTCCTCCTTCCAGAACGCGTGCATCAGCACCGCGGTCGGCACCAGGAACACCACCAGCAGCAGCGCCCCCAGGTCGGCCCACACCCCCAGCAGCACGCTGAGCCCGCCCGCGAGCATCAGCACCCCGCTGCCCGCCGTCGCCGGCTCGGCCGCGGGCACGCCCTTGGCGGCGGCGTACTGTCCCATCTGCTTGGTCTGCGTCAGATGGCCGACGGCGGAGCTGAGGAAGAGGGGGACGAAGAGGATCCGGCCGATCAGCACCAGAACGTCCATCGAAGCCTCCAGCGACGAGGGGACAAGGGGTCATTGAGAGCACAACTATTCCTCGGACGTGACCGCGTCAAGCGCAACGGCGCCACAGGAGTGCCCGTATGACCCATCCGGGTCGGCGGAAATCACACCTATCGTCGTACATCCATTCGGCCCCGTCGGGAGTCGGGAGAGGGAGCGGCGCCGCCGCCGCGCGTGAGCGCGCCGCGCACCGACACCGGAGCATCGGAGCAACTGCCTTGACAACAACAGAAAACAGCGCCCGCCCGCGGCTGAGCCCGCGCCCCCGTCGCGCGGGCACCCGGTTCCGCAGGACGACGGCCGGGGTCGTGGCCGCGGGGGCCCTGCTGGCCGTCGCCCCGATGGCCTCCCCGGCCGGCGCGGCCGAGGCCGCGGGCGTGGCCGAGGCCGCCGCCGCGCCGACCGTCTCCGCCAAGGGCGCGTTCCTGATGGACGGGTCGACGGGCGCGAAGGTCTTCGGCAAGTCGTCCGACACCAAGCGGCAGATCGCCAGCACCACGAAGATCATGACCGCGCGCGTGGTGCTCAGCCAGCCGAACCTGGACCTCGACCGCAAGGTCACCATCAAGCAGGCGTACCGCGACTACGTCGTCAACCAGGGCGCCAGCACCGCCGACCTCAAGACCGGCGACAAGGTCGCGGTCGGCACGCTGCTGTACGCGATGATGCTCCCCTCCGGCTGCGACGCCGCGTACGCGCTGGCCGACACGTACGGCACCGGCAGCACGCGCTCGGCGCGCGTGAAGTCCTTCATTAAGAAGATGAACGCCAAGGCCGACTTCCTGGGGATGACCAACACCCGGTTCGACTCGTTCGACGGCATCTCCGCCGCCGGCGACAACTACTCGACGCCGCGCGACATGGCGAAGCTGGCGAAGAGCGTCTACAACTACTCCGGCAAGTTCCGCGAGATCGTCTCCAAGACCAAGGCCGTGCGCTACGCCACCGCGAGCAACGGCAACCGCCGCACGTACACCTGGTACAACACCAACCAGCTCCTCGGCTCCTACAGCGGCGCCAACGGCATGAAGACCGGCACCACCACCCCCTCGGGCCCGTGCCTGGTCTTCACCGCCACCCGCAACGGCAAGACGTACATCGGCGTGGTCCTCAACGCGAGCGACCGCTACCCGGACGCGGCGAAGCTCCTGGACTACGGCTTCGGCAGCAGCACGGCGAGCACGATGAAGCTCCGCCAGCTCCCGGAGAACGCCCAACGCGACTGAGTTTCCGTACGACTCCGTACGGAACGAGAGGGCCGGCCCGCGGGTGTCGCGGGCCGGCCCTCTGCTGCTACCGGCTGCTCTCTGCGGGGGCGCTCAGGTGAACAGCTGCAGCGGGATCGACTCCGCCATCGCCGCCATCCCCGCGTCGTTCGGGTGCAGGCCGTCGCCGCTGTCGTACGCCGCCAGCAGGCGGCGCGGCTGCGCCGGGTCGCGGGTCGCCGCGTCGAAGTCGACGGTGCCGTCGTACTCGCCGGCGTTGCGGATCCAGAGGTTCACCGCCTGGCGGACCTCCTCCCGCTCCGGGGTGTAGAAGCCGAGGTCGTCGCCCTCCACCGGCAGGACCGTCGCGCCGTGGATGCGCAGGCCGCGGGCGTGGGCCTGGCGGATGAGGCTGCGGTGGCCGGCGATGAGGTCGGCGGCGGTGACCTCCTCGTCGCGGGGGGCGTCGCGGCCGGGGTGGCCGAGGTCGTTGATGCCGAGGAGCACGATGACGTGCCGGGCCGCCGGCTGGTCCAGTACATCGCGGGCGAAGCGGCGGATGCCGGCCTCGCCGAAGTACGGGGCGTAGCCCTCGGCGTTGGAGCCGGGCGGTGGGTTGGGGTCGCGGAGGAGGCGGTTGCCGCCGATGCCGGTGTTGAGGACGCCGGTGGCGGTGCGGCCGGCCTCGTCGCGGAGGCGGCGGGCGAGGACGTCGGGCCAGCGGCGGTTGGCGCCGACGGTGGTGGCGGCGCCGTCGGTGATGGAGTCGCCGAAGGCGACGATCGCCGTGCCCTCCTCGGCCTCCGTCCCCGGCGCCGTGCCGGAGACGGCGACGCCGGCGAGGAAGTACCAGCTGGTGAAGGTGCGTTCGGGCTCGACGGCCGGCTTCGCGGCAACGTTCCCGGCGGCCACATGGTTGCGCTGGAACGACGACCTGTGCACGGTGTCGGCGGGCGTCGGGCCCGGCAGGTAGACGCTGACGGCGAGGTCGGCCGCCGTCGGCACCTCCAGCGACACCGGGTCGCTCCACCGCCGCGTGCCGGGCGCCAGCGTCACCGACGTACGGCCGCCGAAGCGCACCGCGCGGTCGGTGCCTGGCACGACGGCGGTCCCGTCGCCGGGGACGGAGTGTGCCACCCGGACCTCGCCGACGACGAGGGGCTCGGTGCCGTACTGGTTGGTGAGGCGGATACGGAGTGCGCGCCCGCCGGCGCTGGTGTGCACGACCTGGCGCAGGGTCTGGTCGGCGAAGGCAGCGGCGTCGGCCACGGGCACCGTCGTCTCGGCGGCGGCCCACGTGCCGGTCCAGGCCCGGCTCCGGGTGCTGACCGCCTCCGCGGCGGAGGCGGCGGACGCGGTGAGCGCCTGCCACGTACCGGCGAGGACGGGGGTGACGGCGACGGCCGCGGCGGCGCGGCCGAGGCTGCGCCTGCTGGGGCCGCTGCTGGGGCCGCGTCTGGCGGAGTCGCCGGCGGCGGCGGGGTCGAGTGACGGGGTGGCTTCTTCTTCGGGCACGTGCGGACCTCCCGGCTCGGCGGTCGGGGCACGGTCGACGAGCCCGCCGTCGAAGCGGCGGTCGATCCGGACGTCCGACCGGCTGAGAAACCAAACGGAAGGACGGTACGGCCGCGCCGAGCGGCAGTCAACGGGGCCTCCCGGGCCTGTTCATCCGGTGGTGCGCACTATGTGCGGCGGGGCGGGATCAGGCGGGATCAGGCGAGGACTTCGCCCGCGTACAGGGCGTACACGGCGGCGGTCCTGAGCAGTTCCTGCTCGTCGACATGCTCGTTCGGGCCGTGCGAGACGTCCAGGCGGCCGGCGCCGAAGGCGAACGAGGGGATGCCGAGCTGGTCGTACCAGCGGTTCTCCAGGATCCCGCCGCACATCTCGAACCGGGCCGGCTCGCCGCGTACCTCCTCGACGCAGCGCGCGAGCGCGGCGCCGGCCGGGTGGTCGGCCGGGGTGCCGGCGGGCGGCTGGAACTGGGTGACCTCGACGGTGACCTCCGCGTCCACCTCGGCCGCCGCCTCGTCGATGATCGTCTTCATCCGGTCCAGGGCCGCCTGGAGGTCCTCCTCGGGGTTGAACCGGCTGTCGACGGTGAACCAGGTGTCGGCGGGCACGACGTTGAAGTTCGACCCGCCGCCGCACAGCCCGCCCACGACGACCATGGACCCGGTCGGGTCGGCGGGGTCCATGGGGTAGCCGGTGGGCCGGGCGGCCATCTCCGCGGCGTAGGCGAGCAGCGGCCGGGCCACGTGGACCATGTGCGCGAAGGTGTTGACGCCGAACGCCGCCTGGCCGACGTGCGCCTCCCGGCCCGCGAAGCCGACCTTGAGGCTGACGGCACCCCGCGCGGCGTTCCAGATGCTGCTGCCGCTGGGCTCGCCGGTCACCATCGCCACCGCGGAGGGGTCGATCATGTGGTGCTCCCGCAGCTGCCCGGCGCCGACGACGCTGCCGGTCTCCTCGTCGGGGACGAGGTGGATCACGATCCGGCCGTCCCCGATCAGGCCCAGGTCCCTGGCGGCTGCGGCGCCGTAGACCATGCTGACGATGCCGCCCTTCATGTCGGCCGTGCCGCGGCCGATCAGCTTGCCGCCTTCGCGTTGCATGGTGAACTGCTTGCGGTCCTGGACCGGCACCACGTCGTAGTGGCCGTGGAAGTACAGCAACTTCGACCCGGCCCCGGCGCCGCCGCGCACGATGTACGGGTCCTCCAGGGTGTGCGCGCCGGTGATGCCGACCAGCTCCGGGTCCAGGCCCAGCCGGCGCATCTCCTGCGCCAGCACCTCCGCGCAGCGGCCGAGTCCCACCCCGGGCGGGTTCTCGGTCGGCTCGGCGACGAGGCGGCCGAGGAAGTCCACCATCTCCTCCGCTCGCGGCTCCAGCCATGCGTTGACCGTTTCCGATCGTGCGCTCATCTGCGTCTCCCCTTCGCGCCCGTGGCTTGGAAGTCTCAAAGTAGCGACAGCCGGGGGCTCCTATGTCACCGACGCCGGGGGCGGACGGGTGTCGAGACCGACGCCTGCTGTGTGCTGAACCTCGCGGTATTTGTTGGTCTAGACCTTGACAGGTCCGGGCAGTGGGGCGTCTGGGCCGACCAGGGCACCTGCGGCGGCAGCGACCCCGGGCCGGGCCCCGGTCCGGGAGAGTTCGTGACGGTGGCCCAGTTCAACCAGACGTTCCCGAACCGGAACTCCTTCTACACGTACAGCGGCCTCACCACCGCCATGCGGTCCTACCCCGCCTTCGCCAACACCGGCGACAACACCACCAAGGCCCGCGAAGCCGCCGCATTCCTCGCCAACGTCAGCCACGAGACCGGCGGCCTCGTCCACGTCGTGGAGCAGAACCAGGCCAACTACCCCCACTACTGCGACGCGACCCAGCCCTACGGCTGCCCGGCCGGCCAGGCCGCGTACTACGGCCGCGGGCCCATCCAGCTCAGCTGGAACTTCAACTACAAGGCCGCCGGCGACGCGCTCGGCCTCGACCTGCTCAACGACCCCTGGCGGGTGGAGCGGGAGCCGGCCGTGGCCTGGCAGACCGGCCTGTGGTACTGGATGACCCAGAGCGGACCCGGCACCATGCCCGGGCACACGGCGATGACCACCGACGCCGGCTTCGGTGAGTCCATCCGCTCGATCAACGGCGCCCTGGAGTGCAACGGCGGCAACCCCGCGCAGGTCCAGAGCCGCATCGACAACTACCAGCGCTTCACCCAGATCCTCGGCGTCACCCCGGGCGACCGCCTGAGCTGCTGACCCACGCCCCGTCCCAGGCGCGGCGGGCCCACGCCCTCCCGTGCGGGCCCCGCCGCCGCTAACCGGCTTCTTCCGACAGGACCTCGCGGCCGAGGCCACCCGCACGTCCAACCGGATACGAGGTCTGCTCACCCAGTTCCACCCCAGCCTGGAGCGCGTCCTGGGTCCCCGTCTCGACCACCAGGCCGCCACCTGGCTGCTGGAGCGCTACGGCTCCCCGGCCGCCCTGCGCAAAGCCGGCCGCCGCCCACCTCGCCTCCCACGCCGGACTCGCCCCCACCACAACGTCGTCGGGTACCTCGATCCACGGCGAACACGCCCCACGAGGCGGCAACCGGCAACTCAAACGGGCCATGTTCCTGTCCGCCTTCGCCTGTATGAACGCCGACCCGGCCTCCCGCGCCCACTACGACAAGCAACGCGCCCACCGCAAGACCCATACCCAAGCCCTCCTCCGCCTCGCCCGCCTACGAATCAGCGTCCTGTTCGCCATGCTCCGAGACGGCACCTTCTACGAATCGCGAGCCAAGGACCGCCGCACTCACCGCATAAACCCCACGCCAACGAATCACCTCAAACCCGGCACGACAGGATTGACGAACCCGTATAGAGGCACCCCCCGGGACCGCTCTGCTCATGGCCGAAAGCGAATGTCGGCCCTGTCCTGTTCCAGCCACCGGGCGTGGGAGGAGCCGGGGGCGGGAATGAAACGGCACAGGCGGAGGATGCGCTGCCGCATCTTCCCGCCCGCTGCCTATCAGAGAGCGATCAAAGACGCGTTACCGATACCCGCGACGGGACTAGAGGACCCGCTAGGAACGGTGGATGAGAAAACTGTCGCAATGCCGGTGTCAGCGTAGAGGAGTTTCTCTTGATAGACTTATTGAGAGAATTTGGCTCAGAACTCTACTCCGATCCGCAGGCGTGCTATGCGGCTCTGCGGAATGAAGGCCCTGTTCACGAAGTCATTTTGCCGGATGGACGGCGTTGTCATCTCGTTCTGAATTATTCGGATGCGCGGTGTTTATTATCCTCCGACTCGCTGAGTAATCAACGCCCTGGCCGTGAGAACAGTCATATGCTCGAATCGGATGACCCTCGTCATTCGATGCTCAGGCAGGCTATTGCAAGCACCTTTTCCAAGTCGAATGTCCGTGCGATGCAACCAATGATCTCACGTATCGTTGATCGGCAGATTTCCCTTCTACCGCCGGGTGAAGACGTCGATCTCGTGGAGGACTTCGCACGGCTCGTTCCCGCTCTGGTAATCGGCAGGGTGCTTGGCATTCTATCGGACGACGAGCCGGATCTCAGGCGATGGACGACTGACATTCTCGCGACTGACGATGGAAGCCAGCGCATGGGCGACGCCCGTGCCAAATTAACCCGGTTCGTCTCGGAGATCTTCGAGAGAAGGCGTCCAGTGAGTCACGATGGCCTGATCTGGGAGCTGATGACAACAAGATCTCGGAAGACGAACATCACGGATGCCGATCTCATCTCTACGATCACACTCTTGATCATCGCGGGTCACGAGGCCACTGTCAATTTGATCAACAATGCAATTCTGTGTTACCTGGAGTTTCCTGACGTCCCGGGAGAGCTTGCGAGTGGAAGAGCTCACATAGATGATCTCATAGCGGAAACCCTGAGGTATCAGCCACCGCTGAGCCTGTCAGCGAACCGCTACCTCGTGCGCGATCTCGAGTTGTCCGGCAAGACGCTGGAGGGCGACGGTTCACTCGTCATTGCCTCGTTCGCTTCGGCGAACCGCGACGGCGCTAAATACGAGAGTCCCGACTCATTCTCCCTGAGGCGGCGAAAGGCCAGCCATCTCGGCTTTGGCTCAGGTTCACACCACTGCCTGGGGAATACTTTGGCGATCGCCGAGGCGCACTGTGCGGTCAGTGAGTTGATCAGGCGATATCCAGATATGACCCATCGCGGAGAGACACAATGGCGGCCGAGCTGTATTAGCCGTTCGCAGCGCTCGCTCGTAGTGCGACTTGATCAGTGCCGGAAAAGTCACACCGCCCAGGCATCAGGAAAGAGCATCACATAATGCAGCGTTGTCTTGAGATTGCTGAAAAGCTACAGGCGATTGTCCAGGATGTTCTGCGCTCTTCAGATGGCGCGGGATATGAGGCCGACCTGGATCTCGACACCGACCTACGGAGTTCTCTCGGATTCGACTCCCTGTCGATCATGTATGTGCTGTCGAGGGCCGAGGAAGAATTCGGTATCACTCTGGATGGTGAAGATGTGATCGCCAGCACTACGAGCGTCCGGGCGCTGGCGTCCTGCATCGAAAAGCGCGAGGCCCGCTAATCCGGCACACTCCTGGTGCAACCCTCCGAATGCGCGGACAGATGAGGAGATGCTGTGATCGATAAAGCACAGATTATGAAGATGCTCCAAGCGACGAAAGGCGAGCAGTCGGCGCTCTTCCAGGAAGCCAGGGCGGCCCGCGACAAAGTATTCGGCAGCAGAGTCGTCGTACGTGGAGTGTCGGAAGTCGCGAATATCTGCCGAGTCAACTGCAAATTCTGTCCGATGCGCCGGGACAACACTCGCAAGATCGACCGCTTTGTGGCAAGTGATGACGAGCTCGTCGAAGCCGCTGAGGTCATGCAGCGAAACGATATCAACGTGGTGTTCTTCCAGGGTGGGGAGATACCCCAGACGACCAAGGTCGTCGGGCGCGCCATCCCTCGCATCAAGGAGATGTTCGGCGGAGACGTTGAGGTGTTGCTGAACCTCGGGATAAAGAAGAGGGCCGAGCTTGAGTACCTCAAAGAACAGGGTGCGGACAGCTATATCATGAAATTCGAGACGAGCGATCCCGATCTCAATCTGGAGATGCGGGAGGAGCGTCTTGAGGAGCGCCTGGAATGTATTCGATTACTCAAGGACCTCGGATACAGAGTGGGCGTCGGCGGAATTGTCGGACTTCCTGGACAATCTGTTGCGTCAGTAGCCGAGGACATCCTGCTTGCGTTAGAACTCGACGTCGACATGTGCAGTTTCTCGCCGTTTATTCCGGCCCTGGAAACACCGCTGGAAAACGCCGATTCCGGAAACGCGGACATGACTCTCAACGCGATCGCGGTGAGCCGTATCCTGAACCCGCGATGGCTGATTCCATCCGTTAGTGCTTTGGCGAAAAACTCCCCCGGGGGTCAGAAGCTCGGCTACCTGGCTGGCGCGAATGTCGTCACGATCAATTTCACGCCATCGGAAGAGAGCGATCGGTACCTCATCTACGGTAAGGATCGTTTCGTTGTTCGCGACCACTATGCGTTCTCCATGATAGAGGACGTTGGCCTCACTCCCTCGAAGTCCGTGTTCGTGGGTTCGGGGTCAATCGCGAACCTCCGTCCGTAGCAGGCTCGACAGAGGTGTCCATGCCTTGGCCAGTGAAAGAATGGATATTTTAGAATGAAGTCAGCTTCCCGTTTGACCGAAACCTCGGTGATTGAGGTCGAGTTCTCCGGTGAGCGGAGTGCTTCGGGACCACTCGTGTGGGCTCAGGAGAGTATTTGGCCGGCCATCAAGCGCGACAGGCCGCACGACGGCCATCTGAACACCCGGTTTGCGGTTCCTGTGGAGCAGACGAGTCGGTACAAAAACATCGCCTCCGTTATCGGCACCGTGATGTCCGTTCACGAAGGGCTCCGAACGAAATTCCCCATGGCCGACGACGGTAGTAGCTGTTATCAGGAGGTCAGTAAGTCCGGGAGGATCGAGCTGCCTACCGTCGAGTTGGACCCGACGGATGTCCATTCCTACCTGGAGGAGTGGAGCCAACCGTCATTCGACACCGCAGGACAATGGCCGGTCCGGTTCGCGCTTGCGGTTTCGAAGGGACAGCCGATCGCCATCCTCGGTGTGACGTCGCATCTCGTGCTCGACAAGTTTGGTGAACGGGCGTTGGTGCAGGACATGCGCGGTCTGCTCCGCGGGGGTCGCGTGTGGTCGGGAAAGAACAGGATCACGGGCGTCGGCCGCGCAGAGGAAGAGGCCGGCGAACGCCTCATGAAGGTTTCCGAGCGGGCTGTCCTACGTTGGCAGGACCTTCTCGGATCTCATGAAACGAAAATGTTTGGGACAAAGGTGACCGACCGGCCGGTGTTGCGCAGCGCGACGTTGGTCAGTCCTGATGCAACGGCCGCCGCGGATCAGATCGCCGCGAAATTTCGTGTCAGTTCGGCGAGTGTGTTCATGGCAGCTACCGCGGTACTGGTGTCCGTGCTGGCCGGCCGAGAGCGCGTTGTGCTGCAGAGTATGCTCTCCAACCGCTTCTCTCCCGCCGAGGTCGCGTTTATCGGCAATCTTGCGCAATCTTGGGGTTTACGTATTGATGTCGGCGGAAGGAGTTTCGCTGATATCGTTCGTTACGTCTACCAGGAATCGTTGAACTCGTACCGAATGAGTCGGTTCAATCCGCACGCCTGGAACAGGATGCGGCGTGAGCTGCAGGATGCCAAGGGCTTGGATGAGCTCCCCTGGTTTGACAGTTTCCACAACGACACACGATCGGTGCGGCTGCGCAAGGGCCCGGTCCCGTCGGGAGCGGTACGGGAACTCACGCTCGGAAAAGATCTACTCCGCCATGGAAGTAAACTCTACGTGGAGATCCGAGAGATCTCCGACTGCGCCGAAATCTTTGTGGTCGCGAACACGGGGCACCTACCGGTGAGTGATCCGCGGGCACTCGCCGTTTCGATCGAATCGATGCTGTCTCGAACCGTTTCTTCGGATCTCGACAAGCCTGCTTGCGGACTTATGGCGTTGGCACTGGCCGAGGATGGTGAACGCGAGTGATATTCTCGCGGATTCTCTCTGACGCCAAAGAATCACCCGTGCTGTTCGAAGACGGTAAGTGGTGGTCGGGGGGTGAGCTCTTGTCGGCCGGCCTGGCGCTGGCCGACCAACTCGCCGACCAGACGGGAATCGTCTGCAGAAGCCCGAAGACCACGTCGATCATCGCGGCGGCCGTCTCTGCCGAAGCCACCGACGCAAACGTCACGTACGTGGACCCCAACCTTGATCTTGGCGCCGTGGGGATTGAGGTTGAGACGTGGTCGGCAGGGCTGGAGGGCGTGGCGAAGGAAAGGGTTGCTGTCGATTCGCCGCTCGTGGAACCTCTGCGAACGATTTCCTATGGCTTCATGTCATCTGGCTCAACCGCAACGCCGAATCGGGTCGTTCGGAGCGTGCAGGCCACGTCGGTGGACAGTACCCGGATTGCGGGCGCTGTTTATCAAGGATATTCCGGCGTGGTGTTGGCCGCACCGAGCTTCCACCTGTACGGATTCAGCCATCTCGTGGCCGCGTTGGGGATGGGCCTTCGGGTATGGGCGGCCAAGCCCAGCGCAACCTTGTCCGTACTGTCCGCCGCAGTTGATCGGCCCGATGTCCAGGTATTCACCGGCCTTCCGTTTCATTTGGATCTTATTCTTGGTTCGAGCACCACAGATGTCTTCTCCAGGCTGGCTGCGATTATATCGTCAGCGGGTAAGCTTCACAGCGAGACGATTGAGCAATCCTTGATCGCTTCTCTTCCTTTGTTCAACGTATATGGTTCCACCGAGACAGGCACGCTCTCCATCGGTGACATGCGATCAGTTTCAGATCCGCTCGGCTACGTGGGCCGGCCACTGCCTGACGTCGAGATCCGATTGGCGAGCCCCGACTCGGATGAGGATGTGCTACACGTCCGGACCGGTGGACTTGCCGATGGAGTCATCCGAGGTACTCATTACGATGAGGGGCTCGCAGTCGACGGTTGGTTTCCCACCAGCGACATTGGACGGGTGGAGCCGAAGGGTATCTGGCTCGTTGGACGGCAGGCCGACTTCTTAAAGGTCGCGGGCATGCGCGTGAGTTGCTCCCGTATTCGTGAGGTCCTTTTGCGGTATTCGGGCGTGGCGGATGTCGAAGTCTTCGGAGTGGAAGACAAGGTCCGCGGTGAGGTACCGGGGTGTCGTGTCGTTCTGAACCCGGGATTCTCGGTCGAAAGTCTGCGCACATGGTGTGCTGCTGAACTGGGCCCTGTGGAAGTTCCGCGTTTCATCGAGTCAGTCGATCACATTCCGCGGTCCGCGACTGGAAAGATCATGCGCTGGTTGTGAGCCTGAGCACGAGGCGCCGTTGCGGATGTATTCCGGGAAGCTGGCGGTGCGACTGGCTGCCGCGCCGAATTACGTATCCATTGGGAGAAGGGAAGAGCGTGACAAGGGTTCTGGTCCTCGGGTTCCACCCGAGCGCGATCGACTACAGCAGGTATCCGGGCCTCGACGAGCCGACGCTCGCCGCACAGATCGAGCAGGGCATGACCGCCGTGCGGGAGGCCGGCTTCGACCTGGTGACGTGCCTGACCGGCTCCGACCCGGACGAGGCGGAGAAGGCCGTCCGCGAACGGCTGGCCGAGGGATCCTTCGACGTGGTCATGATCGGAGGCGGCGTGCGCCTGGCGCCCGAGCACACTTTCGTGTTCGAACGGTTTGTCAACCTGGTGGCCGCGGCGGCACCCGGTATCCGGTTCTGCTTCAACACCTCGCCGGAGAGGACGATAGACGCTATCCGCCGCTGGGCGTAGCTCGGCTCGTGGTCCTCATGACGTACCACCTGACGACGTCCACTGCCGCCATCCGCAGCGTCAGAAGAGGTCCGCGTCGTAGTGCCGGACTTGAGGTGAAGTGTCGCAGTCGCCCCACGGAGCTGTGTCCAGACCTGCCGTCTCGCCTTCGCGCGCGACGGGACCCGCCCGGCGCCAGGGCAGGGCGTGGCACCCGCCGCCAGTCCCTCTCTTGCACCGCCTCACATTCCGCGGGGCTGATCCGTCAGAAGGGTGAGCAAGGGAGAACCAACCATGAGCGACACCGTCGACTTCACCCTGATGTACGCGATGCACGACGCGCTCCGCCGCGATCTGGACCACATCGCGAAGACCACCGCACGCACCGACGACGACCCGCGCCGTATCCTCGCCGCCGCCGCGGGCTGGGAGCTGTTCAAAAAGGTCCTGCACATCCACCACACCGCCGAGGACGAGGCGCTCTGGCCCGCGCTGCGCGAGGCCCTGGCGGACCGGCCGGACGACCTGGCGGTCGTGGAGGCGATGGAGGCCGAGCACGCGCAGATCGACCCGCTCCTCGACGCGGTCGACGCGGCGCTGGTCGACCGGGACCGGGGCCCCAAGCGGCTCGGCGGGCTGGCCGACGAGCTGGCCGGGAAGCTCAGGGCGCACCTCGGCCACGAGGAGGACGCCACGCTTCCGCTGATCGAGAGGACGCTGACGCCGGAGCAGGTGCAGCACTTCGGCGGGGTGCACGCCGCCAAGGGCGCCGCCGACGGTCCGGTGCTGACGGCGTGGATGCTGGAGGGCGCCGACGAGAAGATGCAGACGGCGGCGCTGGCGTTCCTGCCGCCGCCGGTGCGGGCGGCGTACCGGGAGGAGTGGCGGCCGGCGTACGTGGCCCGCGACTGGTGGGGCACGGGCGGCTGACCCGGAGGCTGACCCCATGGGCTGAACTGCGGGGCCGACCCCGGGGGGGGCCGACCCGGGGGCACCCGGGCGGGAGCCGTGCACTCGTGCACTCCCGCCCGGGAGCGCTCCCAGCTGGGCGAACTTCCCGGGGGCCGTCACATCCGGGCACTCTCGGCGGTCAACTGAAAGAAGGTGTCGCCGAGAGGACCTGACCAGATGGACGAACACGACTGGCTGGCCGAACGATTCGAGACCGACCGCCCCCGCTTGCGCGCCCTCGCCTACCGGATGCTCGGCTCGGCCGACGAGGCCGACGACGCCGTCCAGGAGAGCTGGATCAGGCTGAGCCGCACCGACAGCGTCGGCGGCGTCGGCGCGGAGAACCTCGACGGGTGCCTGCGCACGACCGTCGCGCGGGTCTCGCTGCACATGCTCCGGTCCCGCAAGGCCCGTCCGGAAGTCCTCGTCGACGCCGCCGAGCCGGGCGAGCCGCCGGCGGACCCCGAACAGGAAGTGCTGCTCGCCGACTCCGTACGTCTCGCGATGCTGGTCGTGCTCGACACGCTGACGCCGCCGGAGCGGCTGGCGTACGTGCTCCACGACATGTTCGCGGTGCCGTTCGAGGAGATCGCGGCGGTGGTGGACCGCTCGCCGGCGGCGGCCCGGCAGCTCGCGGGCCGCGCCCGCGCCCGCGTACGCCGGGCGGGCCCGGCGGCGGCGGCCCCGGCGGGCGCGTACGGCGACGACCCGAAGGGCGGCGACGCGCCGGGCGGCGGCGGCGCGTACGGCGAGAGCGTCTACGACGCGGGCGTGTTCGGTGGCTGCGACGGCTCCGACGACGGCGTGGACCCCGCGGTGAAGGCGGGTGCGGACATCGCGCGCGCGTTCTTCGAGGCGTCCCGCGAGGGCGACTTCGAGGCGCTGCTGACGGTGCTGGACCCGGACCACCCGGTACGAAGCGACGCGGCGGGCGAGCCCCCCGCACCCCCGAACGCCGCACCCCCGAACGCGACGCCCCCCGCGCCCCACCCCACCCCCGGCCCCGCTCCCGTCACCACCGCCGCCCAGGCCGCCGCCCACGCCGAACGCCGCGGCCGTGACGCCGTCGTCGGCGCCACCGAGGTCAACGGCACCGAGTCCGTCACCCGCGTCTGCACGGTACGCACCTGGGCCCCCGTCCCGGCGCTCATCAACGGCGCCGCCGGCCTGGTCTGGGTCCTGGACGGCCGCCCCCAGATCGCGTTCCGCTTCACCGTCCACGACGGCGAGATCACCGCCACCGAGCTGGAGACCGACCCCTCCGGCCTCAACATCGTCTACTGAGCGGGAGGCACCGACCGGGTAGCGTGGGCAGGGGAATCCGCACGGCGGAGGTGTCCATGGGGTACGACGAGTCCATCGGTGACCGGGTCGGACGGCTGCGTGCGCGGCGCGAGTTGACGCAGGAGCGCCTCGCGGAGCGGGCGGACGTCTCGGTCGACACCGTACGGAAGCTGGAGCAGAACCGCCGCCACTCCGCGCGCCTGTCCACGCTCAACAAACTGGCGCGCGCCCTCGACGTCGAGACCTCCGTCCTCATCGGCCAGCCCACCACCTTCGAAGCGCACGACGAAGGCGACGCTCCCTCGGTCCTCGCCCTGCGACAGGCGGTGGCTCCGGTATCTGACCTGCTCGGCTCGGACCTGCTCGGCGAGGAACCACAGCCGGAGGATCCGCCGACGGTGACCGCCCTGCGGGCGGCCCTGCGCTCGACCGAGCGCATTCGCCGCGACGGCCGTATGGGCGAAATCGGCGCCCTGCTCCCCCAGTTGATCCGCGACGCCCGGGCCGCGGTGGAGGCGCAGCACGGCGGTGCCCGGTCCGCGGCCTACGCGGTGCTCGCGGAGGCGTACCAGGTGGCGGCGACCACGTTGGCCGCACTGGGCAAGGAGGACGCCGCGTTCACCGCGATGGAGCGGGCGACGGACGCGGCACGCCGCTCGGACGACCCGTACCTGGAGGCCATCGGCGCCTCGACGCTGGCGTGGATCTTCACCCGGCAGGGGCGGCTGGAGGACGCCGAACACGTCGCCCTGACCCAGGCCGACGCGATCGACCCGGGATTCCGGTCCCGGCCCGTCGAGTTGTCGCTGTGGGGGATCCTGCTGCTGCGCGCGGCGACCGCCGCCGCCCGCCAGGGCGAGACCCGGTACGACCACGTGACGGAGCTGCTGCGCATGGCCTCGGCCGCCGCCGCCCGCATCGGCGAGGACCGGCTCGACTACGCCACCCCCTTCGGGCCGACGAACGCGGGCGTGGCGAAGGTCAACTTCCTCGTGGAGATGGACAAGAGCCACGAGGCCGTCGTCGCGTCCCGCGCGATCCCGGGCCTACGCACCCTGCCCCCGACCTGGCGGGCCCGCTTCCACGTCGACCGCGCGCTGGCCTACACGGCCCTGGCCCAGGACGAACACGCCACCGGCGCCCTGCTGGCGGCCGAACGGGAAGCCCCGGAGTGGATGCGGTACCACGGCACGGCGCGCCAGCTGGTGGCCGACATCCGCAGCCGCGAACCCCGCCGCACCGCGCCCATCACCGAGTTGGCCGACCGACTGCACGTGGACGGGTAGGACACGGCGTCCCACCCGGGCCGGCGAGTGGCACGGAGCGTCCCTGCCGGTCACGTAGCGCACCCGTAGCGTGTGCCGCATGGTGCCCGCCGACGACGCAGTCCAGTCAGTCGACCGATCACTTCCGGCCAGACTGCGGCTACCGATAAGGGTGACTGTTGAAAGCGCTGGTAACCCTGCGCACAGTCCTCCTACACAATAGGTTCGATCCGGCGCGTGGCGCTGGTCGTGTGGGCAGGGTCGAGCGAGGGGGTGGATTTTGCGTTCCGGAGAGGAGTTCGCCGACCGCTACGTCCTCAAGGAGGTCATCGGCGCGGGGCGCGGCGGCGATGTGTGGCTGGCACACGACACAGTGGTGGGTCAGGACGTCGCGCTGAAGCCGGAGCGGACGGACGGCGAGGGCGAGACAGCGGTGCGTCGGCTGTTGAGCGAGCCGCGGGCCATGGCCAAGTTCCGCGACCATCCTCACGTCGTGACCCTGTACGACGTCGTCACCGTGGCGTCGGAGGGCGACGGGCGCGACGCGGACACGTACTGGTTCGTCATGGAGTACGTGCCCAGCGGCGGCCTGGACCGGCAACCACTGGTCTCCCCCGAACAGGCGGCCCGCATCGGGGCCCAACTCGCCGACGCGCTGGTCGCCCTGCACGAGGAAGGCGTCGTTCACTGCGACCTCAAGCCCGCGAACATCGGCCTCACACGGCGCGGTGACGCGAAGTTGCTGGACTTCGGAGCGGCCTACCGGGTCGGCGGCAGCGAGACCATCACGTTCAACGGCCCCTTCAGCTACACACCGGACTACGCAGCTCCCGAACTGGCCCGAGGCAGTACCCCCCGGCCGGTATCGGACGTGTTCTGCCTGGCGACCACCCTCTACGCCCTGGTCACCGGTACGCCGCCGCGTGGCGGCGAGCCAGGGACCCGGGAGAGCAACGGCCACCAGGAGGACGTGGACTACTGGGAGAACACCCGGAGTCTGAGGCACTTACAGGCCGAGCAGGGCTTCGTCGAGTTGGACGCCGACGCCGTGGGGCCGCTGTACCCCGTGCTCGCCGCCATGCTCCGACGCAACCCTCAGCAGCGCCCCGATGCCTCGGAGGTCAAGCAACTGCTGGAGGACGTCGCCGCAGCCGACCCTGGAGCCTCAAAGGACACGGCTACAGCACCCGGGGACGCTGCCGCCTCCGACACCGTCACAAAGCGCCGACGCCAGCCACTGCTCGCAGCCGCGCTCGGTGTCGGTGCTGTGGTGGCTCTGGCACTCGGCATCATCCTCGGCGGCGGCGGCGGCGGCGACGACGGCGACGACGACGGCGAGGACGGAAAGCCCGCGTCCGAGGCCGGCCAGAGCGGGCGACCGGGGGCGCAGGCCCTGATCGGCAGCCCGCACACGGCGGACGTGTGTGCCCTCGCCGATACCGCCGTTCTCGACCAGTTCGGCGGCGAGGACGTCCGCAAGGATGTGGACTACGGGAACTTCGACCGTTGCGACGTGCTGGTAGAAGTCGACGGTGATACCCGGATTGACGTATCGATCCGCCTGGTTCAGAGCTCGCCGCCCCAGGAGGCCAAACCCATCCGCACGATCGGGAGGATCAACGTCGTCGAAGACGAGGCGGAGGACGATGAGTGCAGCCGGCTGCTGACCACCGGCGGCAGCACAGCGGAAACGCTGCTCCAGGTCCGCGTCAACATGGGCGAAGGCTCAGTGAACGGCGGCAACGCCACCCTGTGTACGGTCGCCGAAAGAGCCGCCGCGAGCGCGGCCGAGGTCCTCGACGCCGGTCCGATCCCCCGCCGTGCATCGGCCTACCCGCAATCCTCGCTGGCCTGGGGGAATGCCTGCAAACTCCTCGACGCCACCGCGCTGTCCGCCGTTCCCGGCCTCAGGACCGACGTGCCGGACACCACAATCGCGAACTGGGGCTGCGAGTGGTCCAGCACCATCGACGAGCTCGACGCAGAGGTGAGCTTCTTCCGGGACCAGCCCAGCTCCGCTCAGGACGGCACGGTCCTCACCCTCAGTGGATACCGCACGGTCGTCAAACCGAACGACGACGGCGACACCTGTACCGCGCTTGTCGAGCACCACAGGTACAACGGCCAGGATGGCGTGACCGCCGCCGAGATGGTGCGCCTCGACGTCCACGGCGAGCGTCCCACCGAGGATCTCTGCGGGATGGCGAAGGACCTCGCAGCATCCGCCGCCGCCCGACTCCGCGCGTCATGACGGCAGCCGGCACATGTGCGCGAACGTCGCCTGATGCGGCACTAGGAGTCCGAGCGCAGCCCCAGGGCGCTGTGCTGAATCAGGCCGGCCGGGGCATCAGCAGAGCGAGGTTTCCGACGCGTCAACTCCACCAGCTTCGAGCGGAGGTCGGGCGCTGGTTCGCCCAGCACGATGGCGCTGATCACCAACTCGAGCATGACGCAGTCGTAGGCATCGTCCGTGCCTCGATAGCGCTCGGCGTCACGCTCGACCACGGCACTGGCGATCCGCCATCCACCGCCGTCAACCGGCGCGAAGGTCGCCGCGAAGACTCCGTAACCGGTCCAGCTTCGATGCAGGAAGACAACTTCGCCCTCCACGAAGACGTCCCACTTCTCATCCATGTCCCGTGACGCGTAGCCGGACTGGATTTGCTCCCAGTCTGCATCTGACCAGATCCGCCGGGGCAGCTGCGGCATCGATTGAGGAGCTGATATCGGCTGGATACGGCCGGAAAACGTGGACCGGGTCACGCGTTGGTCAGCAGGCATGGAGCGATCCTACGGACGAAGCCGAGCGTCACGGCAGCCCCGCCGGCCTGACGGGCGGGGACGTGTTCGGGTGCCGGAGCGGGTACGGGGAGTTGGGAGCAGGCAATGCGCGTGGTGGGGGGCTGCTTTGGGTGAGGCGACACGGCGACGCTGAGCGCGGGCGGCTACGACATCGCGCTGTGAACGCGGGGCCCGAACTGAGGAGGAGCTGCGGATGCGAGCGGGTGAGGTCGTGCCGCTGGGACGTACCGGCGTTCCCGTCACACGCCTCGGCCTCGGACTCGCCTCCATCGGCGGCCTGTTCGCGCCCGTGTCCGACGAGGACGCCGCGCGCACCGTCGACCGCGCCTGGGACGCCGGCGTCCGGCTCTTCGACACCGCGCCGGTCTACGGGTACGGGCTCTCCGAACGCCGCGCCGGTGCCGCCCTCGCCGGCCGCCCGCGCGCGGCGTACGCCCTGTGCACGAAGGTCGGCCGGCTCATCGTGCCCGGCGGTACCGACACGCAGCCGATCTGGGCCGACCCGCCGCCCGGTGTCGGGCCGCGGCGGGACTACTCGTACGCCGGCGTGATGCGCTCCGTCGAGGACAGCCTGCGGCGGCTCGGGCTCGACCGGATCGACGTGCTGCACGTGCACGACCCGGACGAGGACTTCCCGGTCGCCGTCACGGAGGCGTACCGGGCGCTGGCCGAACTCCGCGCCCGCGGCACCGTCGGCGCGGTGTCGATCGGTGTCAACCACGCGCCGGTGGCGGCACGTTACCTCCGCGAGGCGGCGGCCCCGGGTCCGGACTGCGTCATGCTCGCCGGCCGGTACAACCTGCTGGACCACTCCGGCCTCGACGACCTGCTGCCGCTGTGCGCGGCGCGCGGCGTCGCGGTGCTGGCCGCGGGCGTCTACCAGTCCGGCCTGCTCACCGACCCCCGCCCCACCGCCCCGCACGGCTACTCCCCCACCCGCTACGCCCTCTCCCCCGCCGGCTACGCCCTCACTGGCGGGGGTACCCCCATTGGCGGGGGTGCCCCCACTACCGTCCCCGCCGCCCTCGCCCGCCGCGTCGCCGACTGGCACGCGCTCTGCCGCCGCTTCGACGTCCCGCCCGCGGCGGCGGCCGTCCGCTTCCCGTTCGGCCACCCGGCGGTGACGAGCGTCGTGGTCGGCGCCCGGACGCCCGCGGAGGTGGCCGGCACGGTACGGGCCTTCGCCCTCCCGGTGCCGGCGGACTTCTGGGCGACGGCGAAGTCGACGGGCCTGCTTCCCCGGGAGGTCCCGACGCCGGCGGGATGAACGACTCAGGCGTCGTCGCGGAGGTTGACGACGCGGCAGCGGGGGCCGCGGAGGTGGAGGGCGGAGGCGTTCGCCGGGGCGGGGCGAACCGCCCGGCGGCCGGCCCGGGTTGCCGCCTACACTGGCCGTGCAGCCGGTTCGCCCCGCCCGCCAGGCGGTGGCGTCGCAAGAGGGAACCCGGTGGGAATCCGGGACTGCCCCGCAGCGGTGAGCGGGAACGACCGCCGTCATACGCACTGGACCCCGCGGGTCCGGGAAGCGACGGCCAGTAGGCGCCCGTGCGCGCAGCTTCGCGCGTACGGACGTGCCCGCGAGTCCGAAGACCTGCCCGCTGCCCGCGCGCGGGCCTTCCGTGCGCGGACATCCCGGTGACCTTCGAGGGCGGGTCGGCGCACGTGACGTACAGGGCAGACCTGAGGACAGGCACCGCGACGCGGCGGACACCCGCCGCGGCACCGCGGGCGCGCGCCGGGCTGCCCCCTTCACGTCTCCTTCCCCCTCTCCTCCCGTCGCCGGGATCTCAGGGATTCATCTCGCGAAGGAGATCTCCGTGACAGCGAAGTCCGCAGCCGCGGCGGCACGGGCGACCGTGTACGGCTACCCCCGGCAGGGCCACCACCGGGAGCTGAAGAAGGCGATCGAGGGCTACTGGAAGGGCCGCGTCACCGCCGCCGAACTCCGCGCCACCGCCGCCGGCCTGCGCCGCGCCAACTGGCGGGAGCTGGCCGGTGCCGGCGTCCACGAGGTGCCGACCGGCGACTTCTCGTACTACGACCACGTGCTCGACACCACCGTCATGGTCGGCGCGATCCCCGACCGCCACCGCGACGCCGTCGCGGCCGACCCGCTCGACGGCTACTTCGCCATGGCCCGCGGCACGCAGGACGCGGCCCCGCTGGAGATGACGAAGTGGTTCGACACCAACTACCACTACCTCGTACCCGAGCTGGGCCCGGACACCGTCTTCACCGCCGACTCGGGCAAGCAGACCGCGGAGCTGGCCGAGGCCCTGGCGCTCGGCCTCGCGGCCGACCCCCGGCCCGTGCTGGTCGGCCCCGTGACGTACCTGCTGCTTGCGAAGCCCGCGCCCGGCGCGCCCGCCGGCTTCGAGCCGCTGACGCTGCTGGACCGGCTGCTGCCCGTGTACGCGGAGGTGCTGGCCGATCTGCGCGCGGCCGGCGCCGCGTGGGTGCAGCTCGACGAACCGGCGCTCGTGCAGGACCGTACGCCCGCCGAACTGGCCGCCGCCGCCCGCGCCTACCGCGACCTCGGCACCCGCACCGACCGCCCCGCGCTGCTCGTCGCCTCCTACTTCGACCGCCTCGGCGACGCACTCCCCGTGCTCGCCAAGGCGCCGGTCGAAGGGCTGGCGCTCGACTTCACCGGCGCCGCCGCGCCGAACCTCGACGCGCTGGCCGCCGCCGGCGGGCTGCCCGGCAAGCGGCTCGTCGCCGGCGTCGTGGACGGCCGCAACGTCTGGGCCTGCGACCTGGAACGGGCGCTGGCCACCCTCGGCACCCTCCTCGGGCTCGCCGACCGGGTCGACGTCGCCGCCTCCTGCTCCCTGCTGCACGTACCGCTCGACGCGGCGGCGGAGCGGGACATCGACCCGCAGCTGCTGCGCTGGCTGGCGTTCGCCCGGCAGAAGAGCGCCGAGGTCGTCACGCTGGCCCGGGGGCTGGCGCACGGCACCGGCGCCGTCGCCGCCGAACTCGCCGCCAACCGCGCCGTCCTGGCCGCCCGCGCCGCCTCCCCGATCACCCGCGACCCGGCCGTACGCGCCCGCACCGCCACCGTCACCCCCGCCGACGCCCGCCGCCCCGCGCCGTACGCCGACCGCGCCGCCGCCCAGCGCGCCCGGCTGCGGCTGCCGCCGCTGCCGACGACGACCATCGGCTCCTTCCCGCAGACCGCCGACCTGCGCGCGGCCCGCGCCGACCTGCGCGCCGGGCGCCTCGGCCCGGCCGGCTACGAGGAGCGGATCGCCGCGGAGATCCGAGAGGTGGTGACGTACCAGGAGAAGGCCGGGCTGGACGTGCTGGTGCACGGCGAGCCCGAACGCAACGACATGGTGCAGTACTTCGCCGAGCAGCTCACCGGCTACCTCGCCACCCGGCACGGCTGGGTGCAGTCGTACGGCACCCGCTACGTCCGGCCGCCGATCCTGGCCGGCGACATCGCGCGGCCGGAGCCGATGACCGTGCGCTGGACGACGTACGCGCAGTCGCTCACGGACCGCCCGGTCAAGGGCATGCTCACGGGCCCGGTCACGATGCTGGCGTGGTCCTTCGTCCGCGACGACCAGCCGCGCGCCGAGACCGCCCGGCAGGTGGCGCTCGCGTTGCGCGACGAGGTGGCCGACCTGGAGGCGGCGGGCACGGCGGTCATCCAGGTCGACGAGCCGGCGCTGCGCGAGACGCTGCCGCTGCGCGCCGCGGACCGGCCGGCGTACCTGGCGTGGGCGACGGAGGCGTTCCGGCTGACGACGGGCGTCGCGCGCGCGGACACGCAGGTCCACACGCACATGTGCTACGCGGAGTTCGGCGACATCGTGGCGGCGATCGACGACCTCGACGCGGACGTCATCAGCCTGGAGGCGGCGCGCTCGCACATGCAGGTGGCGTACGAACTGGCCGCGCACGGCTATCCGCGGGAGGCGGGGCCGGGCGTGTACGACATCCACTCGCCGCGGGTGCCGAGCGCGGCGGAGACGGTGGCGCTGCTGCACACCGGGCTGCGGTCGATTCCGGCGGAGCGGCTGTGGGTGAACCCGGACTGCGGGCTGAAGACCCGGGGGTGGGCGGAGACGCGGGCGTCGCTGGGGAGTCTGGTGGCGGCGGCGCTGGTGGTGCGGGGGGAGTTGCGGGGGTGACGTCCGCCGGGCGGGTACGGGGGCGGGCCGGGCGCGGGCCAGGATCACCACGGGCGCGGGCCATGGCGACCGCCGCGAGCGGCGACGGGCCGGGCCGCGGCGCCGCGACGCGCGGCGCCGGCGGTCGCCGGGGCGAACGCCCCGAGGCTGCCCGCGGCGTCGGCCGCGCCGCCACCGCCACCGCCACCGCCACCGCCGCCGCGGCCGGCCGCGCCTCGTCCGGCCGGTCAGTCCCCGGCGTTCCGCTCCGGCAGCGGCTGCTGGCCGGCGGGGCCGGGCGACTGGCCCTCCGGGGGGTAGTCGCAGTCGAGGCCGGAGACCTCGTAGTCGTCGCCCTCGCTCTGCTCCTGGTCGACGACCACCGCCGCGGTGCACGCGCGGCCGTGTTCGTCGGTGAACGTCACCACCTCGCTGTAGTCCGTTGGCTGGCTGCAGCCCGCGAGCACCAGCACCGCCGCCGCGGCGGCCAGTGCCGCGCCGATTCCCCAGCGTCGTCTCATGGCTCCCCCTTCGTCGCTCCCGCCGTCGTCTCCGCGGGTCGACGGGGGAATTCCCGTCCTGTACGCCGTCTAACGCAACAGGGCGAGGGGAGGCGGAAGTTGGCCGGCCGGATGCGGACCGGACGGCCCCCGTTCGCCGGGGCGTCAGCGCCGGCCGGCCCCCGGCCGGCGCTGCTCAGCCCCGGTCAGCGCCGGTCAGCCCTCGTCGGCCGTGCCGCCGGACGCGGCCGTGAGCCTCCCGGCGACGAGTTCGGTGACGCGCGTGAACCCGTCCGCCCCGTACCCCAGCCCCATGACCCGCCGGGTCTGCCCCGCGGCGGCCCGCATCACGCCGGCGTCGATGCCGTGGCCCTCGGAGGCGGCGACCACGTGCGCCATGGTCGCGGCGGCCGACGAGACGGGACTGCTCGCACCGGAGAAGTCCCCGTCGTCCACGGCCGCGGCCACCCCGTCGAAGATCGGCGGCAGGATCGCGCCGATGCCCTTCGCGAACGGGGCGAGTTCGCGCGCGGTGACGCCCTCGGCGCGGGCGACGGCCAGGGCGTGGGCGTAGCCCGACATCGCGGTCCAGAAGATGTCGAGCAGCGCCACGTCGTACGCCGCCGCCCGGCCGATGTCCTCGCCGAGGTGGGTGTGGGTGCCGCCGAGCGCGGCGAGCGCGGGCAGGTGGGCGTCGTAGAGGTCCTTCGGCCCGCTGTGGATGAACACCGCGTCCGGCGTGCCGATGGTGGTCACCGGGGTCATGATCGCGCCGTCGAGGTAGCGGACGCCGTGCGCCGCCGCCCAGTCCGCGGCGTCGCGGGCCCGCGCGGGGGTGTCGGCGGTCAGGTTCACGACCGTACGGCCCGTCAGCGCGCCGGCGACGTCCTCGCGGCGCAGCACCGAGTCGGCGGCGTCGTAGTCCAGCACGCACACGACGGTCAGCTCGCTCGCCGCCACCGCCTCCGCGGCCGACGCCGCGCTCAGCGCGCCCAGCCCGACCAGCTCGCGGTCCCGGCCCGGGGTCCGGTTCCAGACGGTGGTACGCCGCCCGGCGGCGACGAACGCACCGGCCAGGGCCCGTCCCATCGGGCCCAGACCGAGGACAGTGACGGCAGAGTTTTCGGACACGACTAACCTCCATAAGTAGGAGAAGGAAAATGAGACACGTGGTGATCATGGGGGTGCCGTGACGCGGAAGCGCGCTCAGGACACGAACGTCTGCGGGGTGACCGCCGCGATCGCGGTGATCGACGGCAAGTGGAAGACGGCCCTGCTCTGGCTGCTGGAGACCCGCCCCCACCGCCCCGGCGAACTGCTCCGCCGGCTGCCCGGGCTCAGCGAGAAGGTGCTGACCCAGGCGCTGCGCGAGATGGAGGGCGACGGCCTGGTGCACCGCGAGGTGCACGACGGGCTGCCGCTGAAGACGGAGTACTCGCTCACCGACTTCGGCCGTGACCTCTCCGCGGCGCTCGCCCCGCTGAGCGACTGGGGCCACCGCCGGCTGGACAAACTCACCGGAGCCCGCCCGGCTCCCTGACCACCTCCGTGTTTCCCGGCTGCCACCAGCCTCGCCCCGGCGGGCACGGCGTGCCAAGTACCCACAAAAAAGTGGGTACGGCCAGGTGGATGAGGTAGACCGGACCGCCCGGACCCGAGAGGGAGGGGTCCCCGGCGTGGAGAGGAGAGTGGGCGGGTTGGCGGGGCTGATGTGGGGGGTCGGGACGGTCGACGTGTTCGTGGACGCGTCGACGGTCGACGTCGTCGGGGAGTCGCTGGTCGTGGAGTTCGAGGCCGGGTTCACGGACAACGGGCTGGTCGAGGCCGACCCCGCGGGCGAGGGGCTGCGGATTCTGTGCGGGCAGGAGATCGGCACGGTCGGGGTGAGCGCCGAACTCTGGGACGGGGAACCGCCGCTGGAGGCGGCGGCGTGGCAGGACGTCGCCGAGGTGTCCGTGGCGTGGCGGTCGGCGTTCATGGACTTCGCCACGAACTGGCAGGAGAGCGACGACGAGGCCAGCCGACTGCCGTTGGGCACGGGCGCGGGCTCCGGAGCGGGCGCGGGCGCGGGGGTGGCGGGGACGTATCGCGTACGCGTCCATGGGCGGAACCGCGACGGCGGGTACCCGCGCGCGGACGGCGCGCCGCGCGAGGAGTACCACGTTCAGGTGTGGCGCGCCGCCCCCGGCGAGCCCGCGCTGCCCGCGCTGCTCAAGGCGACCAGCGCGACCGGCGCTCGCTGGCGCCGGGCCGGGTGAGACCGCCGTACGTACCCCGGGGCGTCCGCGGGGGCGGCCATCCGGCCGGCCGGCGGTACGCCGCCGAGCGGCAGCCCGCTGCCGGGCAGATCCTCGCGGCGGTGACTGAGCACGGTGGACGGCCCGTCGGGCGGGTCGTAGACGAGGAAGCGCAGCAGGTCGCGGAGTGCCGTCGTCGGTCCGGTGCAGGTCCTCGACCATGGCTTCGACCCGGCTCCGACCCGGGGTCCGTCACATCGTCCGGGTCCCGCCTGTCATAAGGGGAGGCAGCTGCTTCGCACGCGGACAAGACGGGACGTCCTATACGATTTTGGGCGTCCCACACTCGGATCGACGACACGGAAATGAGCTATGACCGGAAACATAGACATGTCCATGATGTACGCGATGCACAACGCCCTGCGGCGCGACCTGGCGAAGATCGCCGAGGTCGCCGCCCGCACCGACGAGAACCCCCGCCGGATCCTGGCCAACGGCTCCAGCTACGAGCTGTTCAAGAAGGCCCTGACCATCCACCACACCTCCGAGGACGAGGCCCTCTGGCCCCCGCTGCGCGAGGCCGTCGCCGACAAGCCCGGCGAGGTGGCGGTGCTCGACGCGATCGAGGCCGAGCACGCGCAGATCGACCCGCTGCTCGCGTCGGTCGACGCGGTCCTGGCCGACGAGGGCGCCGACCGGGACAAGGTCGCCGCCGCCACGAGCGCGCTCGCGGAGGCGCTGGCCGCGCACCTGGAGCACGAGGAGAAAGAGGCGCTGCCGCTGATCGACGCGCGGCTGACGCAGGATCAGTGGCAGCACTACAGCCAGGTGCACGTCGCCAAGACCGGTCCGGAGACGGCGACGATGGTCCCGTGGCTGCTGGAGGACGCCAACGAGGACGTCGTCGCGATGATGACGGCGCGGATGCCGGAGAACGTGCTCACGATGTTCAACGACCAGTGGCTGCCCGCCTACCAGGGCCGGGACAGGTGGAACGCGGTGTCCTGACTCCCGCCCGGGCCCCCGCTCCCGGCCCGGACGCCAGACGTGGGTGGCGTGGGACCTCCGCCGGGGTCCCGCGCCACCCACACGCACGCCCGGAGGTCAGCGGGCGAGCCGGCGCGCCTGCTTCATCAGCTCGCCGTCGTCGAGGGTGAGGGTCCCGGTGTGCAACGCGTCGTGCCCGTACATGGTCTTGGCCAGCTCAATCCGGCGGTCCAGACGCAGACTCCATGCCGCGCTCGGCAGATCGAGCCGCCGCCCGGCCCCCGTCGGTGTTGTCGTCCTCGTCGCCGGGCTCGCCCCGGGCGGCGAGCTGGAACGAGATTACGCAGAATTGCATCCCCTCTAGATACGCCGGTGTGCTCCCCCTGGTCCGCCTTCGACGGAGTCATCTCATCGGCTGAAGCTGGTGAAATTCCCCGTAATCAGTTTGAAGGTCGGGAGGGTGTTCAACTGCTAGCCCTCGAAGTCGGGTGAGTGTGCGTAACCATGTATGAGTGAGTGTCGTTGTCAGAGCATGAATCTCACGGAATGGGCGAAGACGCAGGGCGTGCATCCGCAGACTGCGTATCGCTGGTTCCGTGAGGGGACGCTGCCGGTACCGGCTCAGCGGGTCGGCCCGCGCACGATCCTCGTGAACGTGGGGGCCAACGCCGCGCCTGAGGCAATCGGCGGGCTGGGGCTGTATGCCCGCGTCTCCTCGCATGATCAGAAGGACGATCTGGTGCGCCAGGTCGTCCGGCTGGCCCGGTGGGCTGCCACTACAGGCCAGCGGGTGGTGCGGGTGGAGTCCGAAATCGCCTCCGGCATGAACGGCGCCCGTTCCAAGGCCAAGGGGCTGCTTGCCGATCCTGCTGTGCAGGCGGTGGTGGTGGAGCACAAGGACCGCCTCAGTCGGATGAACGTCGAGTTCGTCGAGGCGGCTCTGTCCGCGGCCGGGCGCCGCCTGGTCGTGCTGGACGAAGGCGAGGTCGGGGATGACCTGGAGCGGGACATGGTGGAGGTGCTGACCTCGTTCTGTGCCCGCCTGTATGGGCGCCGGTCGGCGAAGAACCGTGCCCGCAAGGCGCTTCAGGCCGCCGAGCATGGCTGACCAGCGCAGGCCGCTGCGGCAGATTGCCCGGCCGTTTGCTGCCGACGGCCCGACGGGTGTCAGCATCCGCGACCGGCTCAAGGGACTGACGGCCGGAGACGAGAAGGTGTTGCGCCTTGTCGGTGGGCACCTGGGGACACTGGCCTCGCGTGATCTGGCTCGCAGGTGCCGTGACGGCCTGGAGCACTCCACCGACACGTGGGCCGGGCGCAAACGCGACCTGACAGCCCTGTCGTCTTCCCGCTGGGCCGGTTCGATCACGACCAGCACGCACGATCAGTGGGGACTGTCCCGGCGTGCGCAGCACGCGCACCTGCAGTCCCTGGATGCCGGTATCCGCATGATCCGGCACCGGCTGTCCCTGCCCGTCGCCCAGAAGGGCAGCCGGGGCAAGCCCGGCGGCTACCGGTCCTCGCATGAGTGGTTCCACAAGTCCCGGCGCCTGGCGATCCTCGAAGAGCGGTACGGACGCATCGCGGCCGAACGCGATGCCGGACGCGTGTCGATCACACGCGGGGGCCGCCGACTGCTGCGCACCCGTCACCACCTCACCGCCGCGAACCTGACCGAGGCGCAGTGGCGGGCACAGTGGGAGGCGGCGCGGTGGTTCCTGACCGCCGATGGCGAGTCCGGCAAGAGGTTCGGGAACGAGACGATCCGCGTCAGCCCCGACGGCGAGATCAGCATCAAGCTGCCCGCCCCCCTCGCCCAGCACGCGAACACCAAGCACGGCCGGTACGTGCTCGCCGCGAGGGTCGCCTTCCGGCACCGAGGCGACGAATGGCACGACCGAATCGAAACGAACCGGGCCGTGGCCTACCGCATCCACCTGGACATGGTCCGGGGCCGCTGGTACCTCGACGCCTCCTGGAGGCGCAAAGCCCCCACCATCGTGCCGCTGGCCACGCTGCGCGCCCACGGCGTGATCGCCGTGGACACCAACGCCGACCACCTGGCCGCATGGCGCCTCGACGAACACGGCAACCCCGTCGGTACACCCCGCCGCTTCACCTACCAACTCACCGGCAGCGCTTCGCACCGCGACGCCCAGCTCCGCCACGCCCTCACCGGCCTCCTGCACTGGGCCAAGCAGACCGGCGTGCAGGCCATCGCGATCGAAGACCTCGACTTCACCGACTCCACCACCCGCGAGAAACACGGCCGCCGCAAGCGATTCAGGCAGCTCATCTCCGGCATCCCCACGGGCCGCCTGCGCGCACGCCTGCTGTCCATGAGCGCAGAAGCCAGCATCAGCGTGATCGCCGTCGACCCTGCCTACACCAGCGTCTGGGGCGCCCAGCACTGGCAAGCCCCCCTCACCAGCAAAACCCGCAAGACCAGCCGACACGCCGCCGCCTCGGTGGCCATCGGCAGGCGCGCCCTCGGACACCGGATCAGGCGACGGACGACACCGCCCCGTGCACACCAGAGCGATGTGCACGGGCATCGGACCGCCCAGGCCCGACTCGGCGACCGGGGGAGCGAGGGAAACCGCCCCCGCGTCCCCGGACCACGGACACGATCCGTGCGCGCCGGACGCGGAGCGAACGCGGTGGACCAGAACACCCAAGACCGTTCGGGGTGTTCGGCTGAGCATGGCTTCTGGCAACAGGACTCACTCCCGCTCAGTCTCTAGGAACGGTTGCCCTGACCATTCAACTCGTCGCGATCGACCCGGAGACGGACGAGGACGGATGCCCCTCATGCCCCTTTCCCCGCCGTCCAGTGCCCATGAAGCGCGCGCAGCCCTCGCGGCGCGACTGCGGGAGCTGCGCCTGGACGCGGGGATCACCAGCAAGGAGCTGGCCCGGCGGTGCGGCTGGTCGGTCGCGAAGCCGTCGCGTATCGAGAACGCCCACACCACCCCGTCCGACGCTGACATACGCGCCTGGTGCACCGCGTGCGACGTCGACGGCCAGGCTCCCGACCTCATCGCCGCCAACCGGCAGGCCGACCAGATGTACGTCCAGTGGCGCCGGCTCCAGCGCACCGGCATGCGCCGACTACAGGAAGCCGCCTCACCGCTGTACGAGCGCACCCGGGCCTTCCGCACCTACGCCTCGAACGTCATCCCCGGCTACCTGCAGACACCGGCCTACGCCGCCGCCCTCATGGGCACCATCGCAGGCTTCCGCGGCACCCCGGACGACGTGAGTGAGGCCGTGGCCGCGCGGATGCGGCGCTCGCGGGTCATCCGCGAAGGCGACCACCGCTTCGCGGTCCTCGTCGAGGAGCACGTACTGAACCACCGACTCGGCGACGCCGACGTGATATCGGGCCAGTTGGGCAACCTGCTCGCCTGCATGACGCTGCCCGCGGTCTCCCTCGGCGTCGTGCCCGTGGCCGCGGTGCGGGAGGGCGTCATCTGGCCGCTGGAGGCATTCACGATCTTCGATGACGCGCAGGTGAACGTCGAACTGCTGGCCGCGCGTGTGCGCGTCACCGCGCCCAGCGAGATCGAGCTGTACGAGCAGGCGTTCGCGCAATTCACCCAGCTCGCGGTGTACGGGGCGGAGGCGCGGGCGCTGATCCTGCGTGCGATCGAGGCCCTGGGCTGAGAACGTTGAAAGCCCCTCCGCCGTCCGGCGCCAGCTCGCCGTCTCCGTCGAAGGGGAGCCGGTTACCCCGGGTCGGTGACGATCTTCCCTTGGACCAGATGTGCGCGTGCCCCGGCCGGGGGGCCGTACCCGGTACGGTGGTGACCACCGGCCGCCGATGAGGAGGTGGGCAGCTGTGAGCCTTCCCGTACTGTACCCGCGCCCCGGGAACCTGCGTGAGGTCGCCGAGCAGATCGAAGCGTCCACCGGCCTGCGTGTCGAGATCATCGGAGGCAGCCTCGTGACGTCCCCCACCCGGGCGCGTGGCAAGCACGCCGGCACCATCCGCCGCCTGCGGGTCCAGATCGAGCCCCGGCTGCCCGAGGGCCTGGCCCCGTACGAGATGTCCTCGGTCGCGATGCCGGAGGACCCGGACGACTACGCCACGCCCGACCTTGCGGTCCTGCCCGTGGAGTGGGACGAGGACGGTTCCTGGCTCGCCGACCCCCGTGACGTCGCTCTCGCGATCGAGGTGATCTCGCAGTCGGAGAAGGCGAAGGACATCACCGACAAGAACGGCTGGTATGCCCGCGCAGGCGTGGCCACCCTGCTCGTCCTCGACCCCCGCACCGGCCGCTGGGTCCTGCACACCCGCCCCAAGGACGGCGAGTACCACGGCCGGCTGGACGGGGTGTACGGAGAGGCGATCGAACTGCCGGCTCCACTGCCGTCCCCGGTCGACACCGAAGTTCTGCCGCGCTACGGCGCCTGACGCTGCGGCGCGACCGCTGTACAGCGACCCCCGCCGAAGGTGGCGGGGGCCGGTCGGGCAGAGGCGGGTCTACGTCACGCGGTGCCGAACTCGTCTCGCTGGACGGCGGCGACGAAGGACGACCAGGCGGACGGCTCGAAGGTGAGCGCGGGGCCGTGCGGGTCCTTGCTGTCGCGGACCGGGACGACGCCGGAGGTGGCGAAGGCGGGTGCCCACTCGACACAGTTGCCCCCGCCGTTTCCGCTGTAGCTCGACTTGACCCACTCCGCGGGGGAGAGGTCGGGCGTGGTGCTCATGTCGGAAGTTCCTCCATCACGGACCGGATAAAGGCCGCCGAATCGTCCGGCGACAGGGCGGACGCCCTTAAGAGATCGTATACCCGCTGCCGTTCGATGACGCTTGCCAGATCCTCCATCAACATGCCGGTCGTGATGCCTTCCTCGTAGGCGACCCGCGCACCACCGTCCAAGGTCATCAGCATGATTGAGCCACCAATGAAGGCATGTCCCCCGAGGGCGAAGGGGACGACCTGGACCATGGTCGTCTGAGTGAGCGTTAGTTCTGCCAGGCGTGCGAGCTGGGGACGCATCACCTCCGGTCCGCCGAGACCCCGGCGGAGCATGGCTTCGTCCAGCACCGCCGAATAAGCCAGCAATGTGCCCGACGAAAGCACCGACTGCCGACTCAGACGGGCAGTGACAAGCTCCTCGATCTTCCCTTCAGGTGCCCAGGGATTGGACAGCGTGAATTGGGCGCGCGCGTAGTCCTCCGTCTGCAGGAGCCCCGGCACGATCTGGCTGCTGTATTCCCCGATCATCTGCGCACGCGCCTCAAGTTCCATACGGCGCTTGAACTGGTCCGGGTGGATCTCCTTCGCCGCCAGCAGGTACAGCTCCTGGAAGATCCCGTCCGTCCCGAACGCCGCATCCAGCCGCGGCGGCAGATCCGGCGGCGGCATGGCCTCCGCCGTCTCGATGCGGGCCAGGTGGCTGCGGCTGATGTTCACCACCTCGTTCAGCGCCTCCAGGCTCATGCCCGCGCGCATGCGGTGGGCGCGCATCTTCGCGCCGAAGAGGTGACGGGCACTGCGGTCGGGGGTGAGTTCGCGGGGACGTGCGGGCACTGTGCGACTCCTATCTCCAGCGGTGGCCGGGGACGTGAAGACCTGTCGCCCTCCGGGTACGGAGCGCAACACTTCCTTTACGCAAAGTAGTAGATCCCCGCCGCGGGCGGCGGTCGAACTGACGAATTGGCAGGGATGGCGATGGCAGACAAGCAGGTGGCGGGCGGAGGGACCGCGCAGTCGCGCATGTTCGCGCGGGGGGCACGTTCGGTCGGCAGGGCGCGCGACTTCGTCGCCGCGGCGGTGCGCGCGGGGGACCGGGCGGACGACATCCGCGTGTGCATCTCGGAACTGGCGACGAATGCGCTGCGGCACACCCCCGCCGGCCACCTCTTCCTCGTACGGGTGCTCGCGCAGGAGCACCTCGTGCACGTGGAGGTGCACGACGCCGGAGGCGGCGAGCCCCACGTGTGCGCGCCCGCGGACACCGACGACCGCGGCCGCGGGCTGCTGCTGGTCGCCGCCCTCGCCGACGACTGGGGCACCTCCGACCGCGACGGCCCCGGAAAGATCGTATGGGCGGCGTTCAAGATCCCCGGCCCGCCGCCTCTCCCGGGCCGCACCCGGCGGCGTGCGCGCGGGGGTATTGCCGCTCCGGCCGCCCGGCTCTAGTCTTCCGCGGGAGCGCTCCCATGGGGCCTGGAATTGAATCGTTTCAGTGATCGTTTCCGGGGATCGTGAGCGTCCGCCGTCCATCGAAGGAGACCCCCACATGTCCGTGCGAAGACTGCGAGAGGCCCGCGGGCCTGCCGTGATGCTGCTGGCAGCGTCGCTGGCCGCGGTATCGCTGGCCGCCCTCCCCACGCCGTGGTCGAACGCCGCCACCGCCGAAACCGACAGCGGGCACGCCCAGTCGGCCGACCCGGATCCGCGGGCAGCCGAGGCGGCGGCCCTGCAGATGGAAAGTCTGAACCGGGGTCTGGTCTCGGTGCGTTCGGGCAGCGGCAACCTGGTGTCCTGGCGGCTGCTGGGCACCGAGGGCTACGACACGGAGTTCAACGTCTACCGCGACGGCACGAAGGTGAACGACTCGCCGGTCACCGACTCCACCAACTACCTCGACGACGGAGCCCCCGCGGACGCCACGTACACCGTGACCGCGGTGGTGGGCGGCGTCGAGCAGGAGCCGTCGGAGAACTCGCTGCGCTTCAGCGGCGGCGACCACCTCGACGTGCCCCTGGAGAGCCCCGGCTCCGGTTACATCCCCTCCGAGGCGAGCCCGGGCGACGTCGACGGCGACGGCCAGTACGAGCTGATCGTCAAGTGGGACCCGGAGAACGCCAAGGACAACTCCCAGTCCGGCGTCACCGGCAACGTCTACGTCGACGCGTACCGGCTCGACGGGGAGCAGCTGTGGCGTATCGACCTGGGCCGCAACATCCGGGCCGGCGCGCACTACACGCAGTTCCAGGTCTACGACTACGACGGTGACGGCCGCGCCGAGGTCGCCATGAAGACGGCGGACGCCACCCGCGACGGCGAGGGCACGGTCATCGGGAACGCCGGCGCCGACCACCGCAACTCCGGCGGGTACGTGCTCACCGGCCCCGAGTACCTGACGATGTTCAACGGCCTGACCGGCGCCGCCATGTCGACCGTCGACTACGTCCCGGGGCGCGGCAACGTCGCCGACTGGGGCGACGACTACGGCAACCGCGTCGACCGGTTCCTCGCCGGCACCGCCTACCTCGACGGCGAGCGCCCCTCGCTGATCATGGCCCGCGGCTACTACACCCGCGCCGTCGTCGCCGCCTGGGACTTCCGCGACGGCGAGCTCACCCGCCGCTGGACGTTCGACTCCAACTCCTCCGGCAACGGCGCCGCGCACGGCCAGGGCAACCACCAGCTGTCCGTCGCCGACGTCGACGCCGACGGCCGCCAGGAGATCGTCTACGGCTCCGCGACCATCGACGACAACGGCAGCCTGATGTACTCCACCGGCTTCGGCCACGGCGACGCCCTGCACGTCGGCGACTTCGTACCCGCCCGCTCCGGCGTGGAGGTCTTCAGCATCCACGAATCGAGCAGCCAGCCCGGCTCCGACCTGCACGACGCGCGCAACGGCGACGTCATCCACCGCACGCCCACCAGCGGGGAAGAAGGCCCCGGCCGCGGCGTGGCCGGCGACATCTTCGCCGGCAACGAGGGCGCGGAGTTCTGGGGCGCGGGCCCGAACATGGACCAGCTCCGCAACTCCGCCGGCGGCAACGTCGGCCGCAACCCCTCCTCCGCCAACTTCCTGGCCTGGTGGGACGCCGACCCGGTGCGCGAACTCCTGGACGGCACGCACGTCGACAAGTACGGCACCGGCGGCGACACCCGGCTGTTCGACGGCAGCGGAGTCACCTCCAGCAACGGCACCAAGTCCACGCCCGTCCTGTCCGGCGACCTCTTCGGCGACTGGCGGGAGGAAGTCATCTGGCGCCACACGGACAACAGCGCCCTGCGCATCTACGCCACCTCCACACCCACCACCACCAAGTTGCACACCCTCGTCCACGACGCCCAGTACCGCGTCGCCCTGGCGTGGCAGAACACCGCCTACAACCAGCCGCCCCACCCGAGCTACTTCCTCGGGGACGGCATGAACCGCCCGCCACAGCCCAACGTCTACCTCCGCTGACGGCGGCCCTCGGCTCCCTCCCCGCCGGCCCCCCGGGAACGTGTCATCGGCCCGGGGCGCCGGCGGTGTGCCCGCTGGCGGCAGGTTGCCCCGCAGTAGCGGGCCGGGCGGCCGGTGGGGCGGGAGTCGAGGTGGGCTCCGCACTCCTCGCACCGCCTCGACGGGCCACGTGCACCGGCACCGGCACCGACGCCGTCACGGAACGCCGGGACTTTCGTGACGTACGCCGGACTCCGCAGCCCCTCCAGCGCCAGCCGCGCCATGCGGGCGCCGCCCGTCCGGTCGGGGTGGGCGGCCCGTACCGTCGCGCACCCGGCGGTGAGCGCGACGACGTCGGCCGGGCCGACGTCGTCGCGGACCCCGCCGGCCCGCTGGGCCGCGCGGAGCAGTTCGTCGAGGGCCTGACGGAACCGGCGGGCCGACGCGGCCAGGCCCGGGCGCGGCCAGTTCGCCTCGGCGGTCAGGGCGTCGCAGGTGTGCTTGCGCCCGTGGGACGTCTCGACGACCTCCAGGAGGAAGCCGAAGAGCGCCGCGACGGGATCGGTGCGGGCCGCCCACCGCCGGGCGGCGTCCACCACCTCGTCGACCTGCCGGGCGAGCACGGCCTCCAGCAGGATCTCCTTGCTGGGGAAGTGCCGGTACACGGTGCCCGCGCCGACCCCCGCCCGGCGGGCGATCGCGCCGAGCGAGACGTCCGGGCCGTGTTCGTCGAAGGCCCGGGCGGCGGCGGTGAGCACCTTCGCGCGGTTACGGCGCGCGTCGGCGCGGCCCACGTCGCGAGGAGCCGGGGTCGTCATGTCACGTAATCCTTGTCCGTCGCTCTCAACCGGGTGGAGCATTCCACATCGACCGACAGACAATCCCGGGGTGGAGGACGACAGACATGACCACTGACCGCTTGGTCGTCGTGACCGGTGCGACCGGCAGGCAGGGCGGCGCCGCCGCACGCCGGCTCCTGGCGGCGGGCCGGCCGGTGCGCGCGCTCGTACGGGATCCGGCCGCTGCCGCCGCCCGCGCACTTGAGGCCGCCGGCGCCGACCTCGTACGCGGCGACCTGGACGACCCGGCGAGCCTGCCCGCGGCGCTGGAGGGGGCGGCGGGCCTGTTCGCCGTGCCGCCCCTCGCCTTCGGGCCGGACGGCTCCGACGTGGAGCGGGAGTTCGCCCGGGGGCGGGCGCTGGTCGACGCCGCGGCCGCGGTGGGGGTCGGGCACGTGGTGTTCACCGGCATCGCGTCCACGCCGGACCGCCTGGGCGGCTCCGAGGGGAAGAAGCGCATCGAGGACTACCTGCGGGAACGGATCCGGAAGGTGACCGTGCTGCGCCCGGTGCGGTTCATGTCGAACTACCTGGTGTCACCGCCCATCGGCGTCGACGGCATCGTCGACGGTGTGCACCGGCACATCTTCCCGCCGGACGAGCCCGTCCAGATCATCGCGGTGGAGGACATCGCCGAGTTCGCCGCGCTGGCCTTCGACCGGCCGGACCGGTTCGCGGGGCGGACGCTGGAGCTGGCGGGGGACGCCCCCACTCCGGCCGCGGCGGTCGCCGCGATCAGCGAGGCCACGGGCAGCGCGGTGCGCTACGAGCAGCTCACGCACGCCGAGGCCGTCGCGCGGGGCCCCGAGATCGCCCGGGTCCGCGAGCGCTGGGCGGCGGGCTCGCGCTGGCACGCGGACATCGAGGCGCTGCGCGTGATCCACCCCGGACTGCGTACGCTCGCGGACTGGCTGGCCGAGTCCGGCGCGGCGCTGCTGCGGAAGCAAGCCTCGTACGAATCCTCGTGCAGGAGCACCTCCTGATGTCGGCCCTGCACGAGGCAGGATGTCCCCATGGACGACAGCATCTGGTTCATCGGCCTGCCCTACGACGGCGACCGTGACGAGTCCACCCCGGCCGACCGGCGGCGCCTCGCCGGGGTCCTGGAGGGCGGGGCTTCCGGACGGCGCCCGCCGACTTCGGGCCGGGGCTGGAGGTGTGGCTGCCGGGCACGTCGGCGTTCCTGGCGGGGGCCCGCCTCTCCGACAACTGGATGATGCAGATCCACGTCGAAGAGAGTCGGCTCGACGAGGACTACGACGAGAACCGGGGCAACACCGACGCCTTTGCGAAGCTGATCGGCATCGTCACCGAGTTCGCGAGCACGTACCTCGGGTTCGTCACCGCCGACGACGATGACGATCTGTCCTTCATGGAGGAGGACCCGCCGGTCCAGCTGGAAGAGCCACTCGCGATGGTCTATCTCGGACGGCGCTACCCGAGCGACTGGCCGGACGAGCCGCAGTGGGCCGCGGACCCGAAGGCGCGCTGGAGGCTGCCGGCCGGAGTCCTGCTGGTTCCGGCGTCCTCCCCGCTGGAGATTGAGCCAGGCCGTCGAGCAAAGAGTCGCAGGGTCTCGACACTGATCTGGTGTAGCCGTCTTGGACGGGCTTGCGTGACTGGAACTGATCTCGCGCTGCGGTACGGCTGGGGCATGATGTGCCGATGGAAACAGGCGAGCTGTTGCGCCGAACTCGGCCCTATTACTGGGGCTGTATCTACGCCAACGACGAGGATGAAGGCGACTTCGATGCGGACAGCCTGGATGCTCCGGGCCCGGTATGGACTTCGCATTGCTGGGTGACCATTCGGGTCCGGCACCAGCGTCTGGTTGCCGAGGACGTGGCTGACGTCGACATGGTGGTAGAAGTGCGTCAGACGGCCGCAGCAGAATCCGCGTACCAGGCGACGATCGACCTCCCGTCCGGGGTGCTGTCCATCGGAGACGCTCACAGAGACGACACACTCCGGCTCACACCAGGCACATGGCTCATGCAAGTAGATCTTGACTCTCCGGACGACGCCACCAAGGTGCGGATCACCTTGTCTCCGTTTCACGGACCAGGAGCACCGGGGCCCAGGAGCTTGGATCAGGAGCAACCTCTGTAGTGCTGGGCGAGTGCGAGACGGGCCGGTGGCTCGTCCGGCAGGCCGACACGGAAGAGGTGAATCTGGTTCTCCACCATGGCCGCCAGCCGGGCGCCGTCGGGCGACCAGGCGAGGGACCTGGCACTGATCCCGGCCTGTGTACGGTCCTTCGCAGGGCGTCGCATGACGAGTTCACGGTCGGCGACCCGGTAGATGTCAGGCGTGCACTTCCGTTCATCGTTCCAGTCCTCGGTCGCCACGGCCAGGTACGCGCCGTCCGGGCTCGCCGCCAGTGAGTTCAGCCAGTCGCCCGGCACGGCGATGGTGTCCAGGACCCTGCCGGTGGCGGGCTCGATCACGTGCACCTTCGAGTCGTGGGCGACGAACATCCGGGTCTCGTCGGCACTGAATGCCACGCCCTGGACCCGGCCGGAGGAAGCGTCCCCGACGCGTACCGTGCGATCGGGCGAGGACTGCCCGGAGACGAAGTCCACCCGACCGTCGGCACCGTACTCGACCCGGAAGCGGCCGGTGCGGGAGCGTTCGCGGCCCGGTTCCACCGGAACGTCGGTCTCGGTGTCGGCGTCGAGGTCGTAGGCCCACGGGCGCACTTCGTCGTATTCGTCCTCCTTGAGCGTGACCACATGCCGCCCGGGTACCCACATGATGTCCCGGCCGGCCGAGTCAGGTGACAGGCGGAGCCGCTCGGACCGGTTGGCCGTGTCGTAGACGGCCAGTTCGCCGTCTTCGCTGGTGACGGCGAGGAAGCGGCCGTCGTCGGAGAAGGCCAGCGCCGCGATGTCGTCGGAATAGTCGGACCCGGCGAACGGAGTGAGGACGGCCTCCGGCTCCGTGAGATCCGGCACGTGCGGGGCGTCCTCGGCGCGCAGCAGCCGACGGGTCGGGTCCGGGTAGTACCCGGTCTCCCAGCTCAGACCGGGCCGGAGATGCTCCAGCCACCGTGGGTCGGTGACCTGCACCTCGTAGTCGGCCTGCACAAGACGGTCCTCGTCCGGCCAGCCGTCGTCCCGTTGGTGGATCCCCTCCCCCCGGAGGGCATCGATGTGCTCCCAGACCTCGTCGGCCGGCGGGTGGTTGCGGGCGGCGACACGTTCGACGCCTTCGACGAACCACCGGGTGTTCACGGTGAGCCAGCCGTCGTTCTCGGGCTCCCGCCAGGTGAAGAAACCGGCGAGGGAGCCACCGCTGTCGTCCGCGCTCTGCCACAGCAGGGACAGGAAGAAGCCGGCGTCTCCCGGCAGTTCAGCATGCCACCGGCGCTCGACGTCGTAGTCGACGACGAAGATACGAAATCTCACCCGCGGCCGGTCGGGAGCCAGGGCGAGCACCCGCACGCCGTAGAAGGGATGGATGGACAAGGCACTCCTTCTCTCTCCGGCCGTCAGGCGCCGTGCTGCTCAGTGGCGGGAAGGTTACTGCGGCGGACTGACAACGGCCGGGTCAGCCGGGCCAGGTGCCGACCAGGCGGCGGGTGGCGGTGGCGCCGCCGCGGTCGACGGCGGCTTTGACACCCGCGTAGATCGCGCCCTCAAGGACGGCTGCCGACAGGACCTCGCGCCAGGTGCGGTTCTCGTCGGTGGCGTCGGGGGCGTCCTCTTCGTGCCCGAGCTGTTTCCAGACCTGCTTGAACATCGCGCCGGCCAGAACACCGCTGAGGGCACCCAGAGCCATGCCGACCGGCTTGTAGGCGATCTTTGCGGCTTTCATCGGTGCCTCCTGGAGCGGCCGATGAGCAGCAGCACGATGACCGCGCCGGCGGCGGCGAGCAGAGGCACGCGGTTGGCCCGCGCCGCCCGCATGCCCTGACCGGCCTTCTCACGTACCGGTTCCGGAGCCTTCTCCCGGGCCAGGTCCCCGCCGTGGACGGCCGCACCGCGGACCTGTTCTGTGGCCGCGGTGGCCTTGGCGCGTACCGGCTCGGGGGTCCTGTCCTGCACCGCGTGGGCCGCGTGCGCCGCCTTGTCCCGCAGACGGGTCCTGACCTGTGTGGTCTTCCCGGCGACCTGATGCTTGACGGTGGCCGTCTTCTCCTGGGCGCGGGTCTTGACGTCGATCTTCTCCACGAGCGCCGCGACGGTATCGCCGAGTTCCTTACGAGTCGCCTCGACCTGCTCGCGCAGTTCCTCCGGAGTGGGCGTCGCCCTGTCGCCCGTCTGCGGCTTGTCAGATGTCATGGTCGGGCCGCCCTCTCCTTGATCTCGGCCACATCGGCCTTCACGCTGTCCACGGTCTGTTCGGGCTTCGGTGGGGTTGCCTTGCTGATCTGCTGCTTGCCGAGCGCCGCCGTCAGCGCGGTGATGGCGGCCAGCGCACCGGTGACGATCAGTGCCGCCGCCCACACCTCCAGCACGAGCGACAGCGCGGCGATCGCGGTGGCCGCCAGCGCCTGCAAGGTGAGGACACCGAACAGACCGGCGCCGCCCAACAGACCGCCGCCCTTGCCGAAGCGCTTGCCCTTCTCGGTCATCTCCGCCTGCGCCAGGCGCATCTCATCGCGGGCCAGATGAGACATCTGCCGCGACGCACGCTGGACCAGTTCGCCCACCGGTTCCTGCGCTCTCCTTCCCGTGCGGGGAGGGCCCTGTACTGTCATGGAGTTCACCTGTCCTTCGAAGTCGTTGAAGCAGGCCCGGTGAGGATTCCGGCGGTGAACCCTCCTCTCAGGACGCAAGCCGGCGGCGGTCCTCGTCGTCCCACTTCCGGGTGTCGCGCGGCTCGACGTACGGCTCCTCCTCGGCAGGCTGGCCGCCCGCCACCGCGCGTTGCCGGGCCATCTCCGCGTCGAACTCCAGGCCCAGCAGGATCGCCAGATTCGTGATCCACAGCCACACCAGGAAGATGATGACGCCGGCGAAGGTGCCGTAGGTCTTGTTGTACGAGCCGAAGTTCGCCACGTAGAGCGCGAACCCGGCCGAGGCGATCATCCAGATCACCAGCGCCAGGAAACTGCCCGGCGTGATCCAGCGGAAGCCGCGCACCCTCGCGTTGGGCGTCGCCCAGTACAGAAGCGCGATCATGACCGTGACCAGGAGCACCAGCACCGGCCACTTCGCTATCGACCACACCGTCAGTGCCGTGTCGCCGACACCCAGCGCGGAGCCGATCTGTTCGGCCAGACCACCGGTGAACACGACGATCACCGCGCTGACCACGGCCAGGACCATCAGGACCACCGTCACGCCGACGCGGACCGGCAGCACCTTCCAGACCGGACGGCCCTCCGGGACGTCGTAGACCGCGTTGGCGGTCCTGATGAACGCGGCGACATAGCCGGACGCCGACCACACCGCGAGCACCAGACCCACGATCGCCATGACCGAGCCGATCCCGGCGTTGCCCTGCATCTGCTTCACCGCGTTGCTGAGGACATCCCGCGCCGCGCCCGGGGCCAGCTTCTGGATGTTGTCCAGCACCTGCTGCGACGCCGACTGCCCGACAACCCCGAGCAGTGAGATCAGCGCCAGCAGGGCCGGGAACAGCGCCAGGATCCCGTAGTAGGTCAGCGCCGCCGCCCGGTCGGTCAGCTCGTCCTTCTTGAACTCCTTCACGGTGCCTTTCAGCACCGCCCCCCAGGCGCCTTTGGGCAGGTCAGAAGGTATGTCCGGCGCCTGTTGCACCACCTGCTCGTCCGGCCCGGCAGCCGTCCCCCGCGCGACCTCGGCCTCCTGAACGGCCGCGACGGGTCCGCCGTACCTTCCGTGCTTTCCGCGCCGCTTCGGTATCTGTGCCATGCCGCCCCGGGTAACCAGCTGGGCACACGCCTAAACCGCATTCCTGACACATCGTGACAATCCGTGTGTTTTATAATGTTCCACGACGCCGTTCGGGCAAGGGCGAGGACGCCCTCCCTCTCAGTGCTCGCAGAGGGAGAACTCCCGTTCGTAGAGCTGCTCGTTGTGTTCGTCGACGAAGAACTTGCGTTCCTGCATGAGCTGTTCGCGGTAGCTCCTGGCCTTTTCAAGCGTCATGGTCGAGGTGCCGGACCACGGCTGCTGCGGTGGCACGTCGGAGGTCGAGACGATCGTCTTCGACGGGTCGACCAGGAAGAACACGAGGATTTTGCGATATCCCGGGCGGGTGGGGTCCGTGAGGCGGAACGAGTCGACGCGGTGTTGCAGGAGGTTCGGGAACCCCAGGCAGCGGCCGGCCGGGGTGGACGCCGGTCCTCCTGGTCGTTGTGCGGGGTGGCCGAGACCGGCGTCCGCGTGATCGGCATCAGCATCATGCCGCGCCGGCCGGCCCGGTCTGCTCCCGGAGCCATTCCAGCGCCGCCGCGCCCGAGTCGAGGACGGATATGTGGCCGTCGTCGGGCCGCACCCACAGCTCCGCCGCCGGGCAGCGGCGGGCCAGCCACTCGCCGTGCGCGTGCGGGATCACCCGGTCCCGGGCGCCGTGCAGGAGCAGCACCGGCACGGTCACGGCGGCCGGGTCGAAGCCCCACGGGCCGACGTTGGCGAGGTCGTCGTCGACCAGACCGGCGGGGCCGCCGGCGACGGCGGGGCCGACGACGTCCTCGAACCAGCGCCACGCGCCGGCCAGCGCCGCGTGATCCGCCGCCGTGAACATCTCCGGGTCGAACGCCGCCGCCGCCTCGTACTTCTCCTTCGCCGCGCGCCCCGCGACGGCCGCCCGCAGCGAATCCGCGACGCCCGCCGCCATCCCCGCGAACCAGTCGAGCCCCGCCGCCCCGAACGGCGCCGGCCCCGCCACGCTCACCACCGCCGTCACCCTCCCCCGCCGGCTACGCCCTCTCTGGCGGGGGTACCCCCGCTCCGGCGCCAGCGCACCGCACGCCAGGGCGTGGGCGCCCCCGCTGGAGTGCCCCACGGCGGCGAACCGTCCGATGCCCAGCTCGTCGGCGACCCGCGAGGCGAGCGCCGCCGCCGACGCCATGTCCCGCCCGGGCCACGGGCTCGAACCCCCGTATCCCGGCCGGTCGTACGACACCCACCGGATCCCCAGCCGCTCGGCGTCCGCGAGGAGCGGCCCGGGCGGCGCCCCGACGTTCGGCGTCCCGTGGTGCCAGAAGACGGGCAGCCGGTCGTCACGGCCGCCGGCCCCGGTGTCGTACACGTGCAGCCGGCGCCCGTCCGCCAGCACCACGTCGATCTCCCTCATGCCCCCATCCTGAACCACGGGTCTGACATCCGCCCCTGCCCGCGGCCGGGTGTATCGGCCGGACGGTGATTCGAAGAGCCGTCGACGCAGGTGAGGGACGGGTGCCCGGCGAGTGCGGTACGGCCCGCACGTCGTGACGGCTCCGGCGCGGGCCACCGGCTATGGGGGGTGCCCCGGTCAGCGGACGTAGTCCTTGAGTTCCCCGGTGTCCAGCTCGATATCCACCGGCTTCGGCAGGGCGACCGTAGCGCCGAACTCAACCGAGTGGATGTCCCGGTAGCCCCGGGGAGAGGGGTCGCTGTGCACGGTCAGGGTGCACGCATCACGGTCGATGAGCAGGTAGACCGGGATGCCGGCGGCGGCGTAGGCGACGGGTTTCTCCACGCGGTCCCGGCGGTGGGTGTCCGAGTCGAACGAGGTCACCTCCACGACCATCGCGACGTGGTCGGGATCTGCCCAGTCGCCCTGCCCGGCGAACGTCCCCTTCGGCGCGAGGATGGCGTCTGGTTTGGCCCGCCCGCCGCGGTACTCTTCGACCTGGAGGCCGAGGTCGCTCGCGTACGTGCGCAACAGGCGCCCGCTCTCCATGCACTGCTCCATCAGCCACGCGATGATCTCGCCGTGATCTCCGTCCGGCACGCCCTTGACTCCGATCCGTCCGTCGATGAACTCGAACCTGACGGTTTCGATCTCCTTCTCGGCGGCCTTGGCGATCTTCTCGAAATCGTCGACCGACATCTGAGTCACGTGTGCCGTGCGCTCTGCCATAACCGTCATGGTGCACCCCCTTCCGGGTCGAAGCCAGTCTCTCCAGCCCTCGCCGAGCAGATCATCGGTTCGGAGTCAGCTCCACTCGCGCGGGTGACCTGCTGAGAGGGCGCGGGCGAGGGGTTCGGTGAGGGCGAGCTGTGACCGCCGCGGCCGTACGCCCCGGAGCCTCAGGAGAAGAGGTCTTCGCGCCGCCAGAGCTTCCCGTCCGCGAGGAAGACCAGGTCGTCGCCGACCACGGCGACCGAGACCGGAGACCAGACCCCCTGCAGCACGCTGGGCCCACAGGAGTCCGTCGAGTCGCAGAGCGCCACGTCCGACAGGGTGGCGACGGTCTCGGACACCCCGCCGGCGAGGTCGATCACGCTGATCCGCGGCACGGTGTCGGACCCGGCATTCAGCGCCACGACCCGGTTCCCGGGCGCCGGGGCGATCTGGTTGATGGAGCGACGGCGGTCCACGTCCTCGTAGACGGTCCGTATCCCGCCGTCCGGCCGCACCACGCGGAGGTATTCGCCGTCCGGGTTCGTCGCCACGAACGCCACCCGCCCGTCCGGTAACGCGGCGAGGGCGCCGACCCTGCCCGGCGCCTCGTCGACGAGGTGCCGCACCCGCCCGTCCGGCCCGAAGGCGTCCAGGGCGCCGTTCGTGTACCCCACCAGCACCGTCCCGTCGTCGGTCGCTGCCGCCGCGCTGACGTACGTGTCCTCGGGGAGCGGCGGTTCGACGGTGCGGTCGTCGTCCGGATCAGTCCCCGTCACCACCGCCGACCTGGAGAAGGAGATGACCGCCCGGCCGTCCGCGCCCGCGGTCACGTGCTTTCCCCCCGGCTCGGCCACGGGCCGGGCGTGGTCGACGCGGCCGTCCGCGGCGTGGAGGAGCACCCCGTAGTCCCCGAGGATCCACAGGCCGTCGTCGCCGTCGCCGGCCACGAGGTTCACGCTGCTGCGGAGGTCCAGTTCCCCAAGGCCGAGACCGTCGGGGTCGCCCGCCGGGAGGCGGCTCGGGAGGAGGCCGGTGTCCCCGCCGCCGCCGATCGCCTCGGCGCCGGCCAGCCGCTCGGGCCCGTCCCCCCCGGAGCGCGACCACGGCCACGGCGGTCACCACGGCCGCCGCCAGCGCGAACGCCGCGCCGGCCAGCACGATGAGCCGCTTCCGGGTCACCACGACACCGTAGCGCCGTTCCGCCGCCGGGTCTCCTCCCCCGGCCCCGCCGGCGTACGAGGTCAGCCCGGCACCACCGCCAGCGCGTCGACCTCCACCCGGAAGTCGGGGCTCACCAGCCCCGCGACCTGCACCAGCGAGCTGGCCGGCGGGTTGACCGGGTCCTGGAGCTCGTCCCGTACGCGGCGGAACGCCGGGAGGTCGCCGAGGTCCGTGAGGTAGACGGTCAGCTTGACGACGTGCTCCAGGCCGGAACCCGCCGCCGCCAGCGCGGTGGCGAGGTTCGCGAAGACCTGGCGCACCTGCGCCTCGGCGTCGTTCTCGCCCACCAGCCGGCCGGCGCCGTCCAGCGGCACCTGGCCGGAGACGGCGACCACGGTGCCGGTGAACGCCACCGCGTGGCTGTAGCCGTTGACCGGCGGGGATCCCTCGGGCCGGACGATGTGCTGCATGTGCGTGCTCCGCTCGTCGATCACTTCGTCGATCAGGTCTCGGAGCCTCGAACCTACCTTCCGTACGAACTATCCATTCCGCTTCTGTTGTGGGTGATATCCGGACACATCATGCTCCATTCCCTCGGTCGGTCCCGCTCGGTGGCAGCCTGGAAGGAACGAGGTGCACGAGCGAAACGGGGGCGAATCATCGTGCGCATTGTGGTGATCGGTGCAGGCGTGATCGGTACGGCGCTGGCGGCGCGGCTCGGGGGCGGAGCGGCACAGGTGTGGCTGCTGGACGGGGGCGAGCCGGGGGCGGGGACGACGGCCGGCTCCATGGCCTGGATCAACGCCCACTCCAAGTCCCCTCGCCACTACCACGAGTTGGCGGTGTCGGCCATGCGCGCCCACGCGGCGCTCGTACGCGAGACCGGCCCGGCGGCGTACGCGGAGAGCCCCGGCACCGTCGGCAGCGGATGGTACCGCCCCGGCGGCGCCCTGCGGTGGGCCGCGGACGGACCCGGGCTCGACCTGCTCCACCAGACCGTCGCCCGGCTGCAGGACTGGGGGTACGCCGCGGAGTGGATCCCCGTGCCGCGCGCCCGGGAGCTGGAGCCGGCGGTACGCATCGACGACGGCGCCCAGGTCGCGTACTTCCCCGACGAGGCCGCCGTCGACCCGCAGCCGCTCGTCGCCCACCTCCTCGCGACCGCCCGCGCCGGCGGCGTCCGGGTCCGTACCGGCGGCGCCGCCCGCGTCGTGGGCATCGACACCGCCGGCGGCCGGGTGCGCGGCGTGCGGTGCGCCGGGGGCGAGACGGTGCCGGCGGACGTCGCGGTGTGCTGCGCCGGGTGGCGTACCCCGGCGGTCGCCGCGCTGGCCGGCGCGTACGTGCCGCTGGTGCCCGGCGACGCGCCGGGGTCCGAGGCGCCGACGCTCCTGGCCCACCTCCAACCGGCCGCCGGCGGCCCGGCGCTGACCCGCATGGTGCTCACCCCGCGCCTGCACGCCCGCCCGCTCGCCGGCGGGCGGGTCTACCTGGAGGCGCTGGACCTCAACGACGAGGTCGACCAGCACACGCCCGCCGACCGCGTGGCCGTGCTCGCCCGCGAACTGCACGCCCGCGCCCACGACATGCTGCCGGCGCCGGCGGCGACGGCCCGGCTCGTCGGCGGCCGGGTGTGCACGCGCCCGATGCCGCCGGACGACAACTCCATCGTGGGCTGGAACGCCGAGGCCGAGGGGCTGTACACGGTGGTGACGCACAGCGGCATGACGCTGAGCCTGCGCCTGGGGGAGCTGGTGGCGGGGGAGGTGCTGACGGGCCGGGAGGCCCCGGAGCTGGCGCCGTACCGGCCCGCCCGGTTCGTACGCTGACGATCTGCCGGTCGCGGGAGCGGGCCGCCCGCGGGGCGGAGATGCGAGTCGGGGCCGCCGGCCGCCCCGCCCGCGGCCCGCGGGCCTACGCCCGCGCGCCCGCCCCCGCCCCCGGTGACCCCCACACCCCTCACCGGCCCCGACCCGCCCAGCGCAGCGCAGCGCCCCGCTCAACGCAGCGCCCGCGCCGCCCGGTACGAGAACTCCCGCGCCGCCGGCACGTTCCGGAACGGCCGCAGCCGCTCCCGGAACCCGGCGAGATAGCTCCGTACCCGCTCCGACTGGATGTCCTCCGTCGCCCGCAGCGCGCCCGTCGCCACCTGGCAGGCCTGCTCGACCTCCCGCTGCTGCAGCCACGCCGTGGCCAGCACGACGCGCGTGAACGCGATGCTGCGCGCATACCGGTCCGTACGCGCCGCGATGCCGTGCTCCGCGTGCGGCCGGGCGGCGCGGGCCTGCCGGAGGTCGACGAGGCAGTGCGCGATCTCGTCGTGCAGCTCGGCTCCGGTGAAGTAGCGCAGCCAGACGGGCTCCTGCGCCGCGCTGCCCGCGGACAGGGACCGTTCGGCGTGGGAGAGGGCGATCGCGGTCGCCCGCGGGTCGCGCAGCCGGGCGTGCGCGCGGGCGGCCATGGCGTGCAGCGCGGCCTGGCCACCGGGGGTCAGCCCGGGCTCGGCCAGCCCGGCTTCGGCGAGTTCGACGGCCTCGCGGTAGTCGCCGAGGTGGACGGCCTGATGGGCGAGGGTCCCGAGGATCTTGGCGGCGAAGGCGCGGTCGTGGGCGTGGTACGCCATGTCGAGGGCCAGGCGCAGATAGCGGCGGGCCGCGCTGTGCCGGCCGGTGTCGTACAGCAGGTGGGCGGTGTGGTGGGTGACGAGGGCCGCAGCGCGGAAGAGGTTGCGGCCGACGGCCCCGGTGTAGGTGCCTTCGAGCATCGGCAGCACGTCGGTGCGCAGGTGGGTCATCGCGATCGACCGGGCCGCGCCGCCGCCGTAGCGGTTGTCGAGCATGGCCAGGTGCTCGGTCAGCGCGTGGATCCGGGCGATGTCCCGCTGTCCGACGCGGTACGAGCCGAGGGCGCGCTGCGGCGGCGCGGGCGGCCTGGCGCCGCGCCACCGGCGGACGGAGTTCCGCAGGGCGGTGGCGGACACCGCCGGCAGGGCGTAGCGCGGGTCGGCGTCCCAGAGCCGGGCGGCGGTGCGTACGGCGCCGAGCGGGGTGGACGGGCCGCGCAGGCCGAGGTCGTCGGGGAGGAGCCAGCTGTTGGGGATACCCCGGCCGGTGCGGGCGTAGCTGGTGGGACCCCCGCCAGTGGGGGCGTAGCCGGCGGGGGAGCGGGCGTGGCCGGTGGGGGAGAGGGCGTAGCCGGAGGGGGAGGGGGCGGCGATGTCGGCGGGGGTGACGTCCCGGCCGAGGCGGCGGGAGAACACGGCGGCGATCAGCTCGGGCGGTACGGAGGGGCCGAAGCTGCCGCGCAGCCAGCGCTTGACGTACGTGTGCGTGCAGCGCAGTTCGAGGCCGCGCCGCCGGCCCAGCTCGCGGACCTGGCCGGCGAGGGAGGTGGGGGTGAGGCCCGACTCGCGCATGAGGGCGGCGAGCCGGACGTTGACGCGTACGTAGTCGCCTCCGGCGCGGGAAGCGCCCCCGGCCCGTCCCCCACCAGATAAGTCCGCTCCCCCGCCGGCTACGCCCCCACCGGTACCCCCACTGGCGGTGGTGCCCCCAGCCGCCGTGGTGCTCGCCCCCGGCGCTCCGGGCGCCCCCGGCGCCCCCGGTCGTCGGGACGGGGCGTGGCCGACCGCGTACCCGGCTCCCGCGGGACTGGTCGTCGCGCGCCCGTCGGCCCCCGGCCCGCCCGACTCCCGCCGGGACGGCCCCCGTTCCCGTACCCCCGCGACCCGCCCCGCGACCCGCTCCGCGACCGGCCCCTGCTCACCGCCGACGGCGGCCCCCCGCACCGCGTTGAGCCCCTCCCGGGCGAAGCGGTTGCGCCACCGGCACACCGTCGCCGGCGTGACCCCGAGCCGCGCCGCCACTTCCCCGTTCGACTCCCCCGCCGCGCAGCCGAGCACGATCCGGCAGTGCAGCCGTCTCGCCGCCGGGGTGGCGCTGTGTGCGACCAGGTGTTCGAGGAAGTCGAGTTCCCGGTCCGTCAGTGTCAACCGGGTCGTGGGCCTGCCTCGCTTCATGATCGCGCATTATTGCCCGCCCGGCGTGCCCGGAGGCCGCTCCCGGCCGGACGACCCCCGAACGACCTGGAAGATCAGCCGATTTAATGCGCGGGTTGGCGTGAACGCTCTGCACACCCCCGGAACTTACGCATGGCACATGCCAGAAGGCAGGCTACGGAGCGCAATGTTCCGGTCTGAGCCGGCAGATCGAGGTATGCCACACATGACCACGACGGGACCACCCGCCGACGGCCACACCCCCCCACCCGCCCCACCCACGGACGACGACGCCCTCCCGGAGCCGCAGCCGCACCCGGGGCTGGAGCCGGTGCCGGAACTGGAGCCCGGCCCCGTACCGCCGCCGCCCACGCTGCTGCGAGTCGAGCTGGCCAAGCGCGGCTGGGCCAGATTCTCGACGTTCGAGGTCCACTACACGCACGCCGCGCGCAAGGCCGCCGCCGAGTACGGCGACCCGCGGCTGGCCAGACTCACCATCTCCAGCACCACCTTCAAGCGCTGGCTCGCCGGGGAGCAGATCCCGCGCGGCAACGCCGGCACCGTCCTGGAGCACATGCTCGGCATCGACGTCGACGCGCTCCTCGGCCCGGCGCCCACGCGCACGTTCACCACGCCCCGCCTCCCCGACGACGCCTCCCTCGCCACCGCCCGCGCACTCGACGTCACCTGGTCCACCTCCTTCCTGTCGCCCACCGCGCCGGCCCCCGGCGGCGGCGGGGTCTGGCAGCTCGACGGCCACCGCGTCTTCGACGGCACCTCCGTGGCCGTGCAGCTGTACGAGGCGGAGGCCGGCCCGGACAGCGTCGTCATCGGCCCCGACGACCACCCGCACCTGCGCGACTTCATCCGCCCCGCGCGCCGGGCGCTGCTGCTCGCCGCGCTCGGCGCGCGGCGCGGCGAGGGGCTGTTCGTGCTCGACGCGGTACGCGCCCGGCAGCCCGTCGCCGCCGACCCGGTGGACGTGCTGCCGATCCCGCGCGCGTACCGGCTCGACGACCTGACGTACGGGATCCTCTGGGCCGTCCTCAACCTGGACGACGGGCTCCTCGCCGACGACGCCGTGCTGGAGGCGGAGCGCGGCGGCCTGGACGACTTCCTGGGGCGCGAGCGGTCCGCCGTGGCCCGCTCGGCGATGCCCGACCTGTCCGACGTCGGCACCGCGTGGCTCGGCTCGTACGTCTGCGACCAGCACGTCCTGCGCCGGCTGGGCGCGGACTCCGGCGAGCGGCCGGTGTTCTGGGTCCGCGAGCAGTACGGCGAAGAGGCCGCCGCCTGGCTGTTCTTCCGCCACAAACACGACTACCTGCGTTCGCTGCGCGAGGCGGGCACGGACGCCGGCCGCCCGTACGGACACGTCTTCTGCCTGCCGCACAACGCGGTCAAGACCAGCGAGCGCTACGAGCGCACGCTGCTGTTCCTGGCGCTCGCGCTGATGGAGCGGCACGGGCTGACCACGTGGGTGTGCACGGAGCCGGAGTACACGCAGGTGGACGGGTTCGCGCTGCTGCCCGGGCAGCGCGCGATCATCGCCAACTGGCTGCGTACGGACGGGATCTGGCAGGTCGACACCACCGGCCACTGGGCCCGGCTGCGGGCGTACGCAGACGCCGTACGGCACGCGCAGACGCGCAGCGTCACCGACGGCGACACGGCGGCGGAGCGGCTGCGCGGGCTGGCGGACCACCTGGACCTCGACTGGGCCTGGCTGACCGCCCGGTGCGCGGAGCTGGGCCGCTACGGCAGCGCCGGGATGCTCCGGCCGCGCAGCCGGCTGATCGGCCTGGAGGAGCTGGACGGGGTGCTGCGCTTCGTCGGCGCGCTCGGCGGTCCCGGGGGTCCCGGCGGGTTCGGCGGGCCCGGCGGTCACGCCTCCCGCGAACGGGCCGGGAGCGCCCCCGAACTCGGCGAGTTCGGCGCCCTCGCCGGCGCCCTGACCGGCGGAAACCGAACGCAGTTCCGGCCCGATCGGACCCGTGGCGGGCGAAGGTGAACACATGTGCGAATCTCGGGGAAGCGACCCCCAAACGACCCCGGGGACCGGTGGCAACGACACCCGCCGCTGAGCAATGTAGTGGTGGCTCACGGTGCCCTTGAGACCACGGTGACCATCCGATGACGTGTGCGCCGCGCGCGCACTGCCCGGCAGACGGCCGGAAGAACGCCGCACGACGCCGTACGACGCCGTACGACAGTGCAGCCAGATGCTGACAGCGCTGGCAACGCAGTCCGAGTACGGCCCATCCAGCGAGGAAGCCCATGTCCGACCACCCCGCTCCCGCCGGGCACGCCGACCCCCGCCCGGGCCGGTTCGGCTCCCGGCGGCGCCGCGCGGGCCGCGCCCTGCGCGCCCGGCTCTGGCGGGTCACGCTGCTGCCGGTGACCGCCGCGCTGCTGGTGGGCGGCGCCACGACGTACGGCGCGCTCATAGGCGGGTCGACGAGCGCCGAGACCCGCATGATCATCGGTGCCGGAGTGCTGGCCGTGGTGGGCATCACGGTCCTGGCGATACTCCGCGCCGGCGCGCTCGCCGACGCCCTCGACGCCGAGGAGGAGGCCCGTGCCGAACGCGGCGCGGAGCTGACCGCGCTCCTCGAAGCCGCCCAGGGCGAGCTGCTGCGCCTGGTCGACCAGGCGCAGCGCGGCGAACGCCCCGAGCCCGACGCGCTGTCGCTCTCCACCTCCCCCTCCCCCACCGGCTACGCCCCCACTGGCGGGGGTGCCCCCACTGGCTACGCCCCTGCTGGCGGGGGTACCCCCACCCCCCGCGCCGGCGCCGACGTCACCCCCGAGTCGGTGGAGCGGCTGGTGCACGCCACCGTGCACGGCGCCCTCAAGGCCGTCGTGGACGTCTCGTCCCGGGGCCGCATCGAGGTCTTCGTCAACCTCGCCCGCCGGCTGCAGAACCTGGTCATCCGCTCCCTCGACGAGCTGGACGGGCTGGAGAAGCGGGTCGAGGACCCGGACCTGCTGCACGGCCTCTTCCAGCTCGACCACCTCGTCACCCGGCTGCGCCGCCAGGTGGAGAGCCTGGCGATACTCGGCGGCGCCGTGCCGCGCCGCATCAGCCGGCCGATGCCCGTGAACGCCGTGCTGCGCTCGGCGGTCTCGGAGGTCGAGGACTACGGGCGCGTCAAGCTGGTGCCGCCGATGAGCGGCGTGCTGCAGGGCGGCGTCGCCCCCGACGTCATCCACCTCATCGCCGAACTCGTCGAGAACGCCGCCGGGTTCTCCCCGCCCGACACCAAGGTCGAGCTGCGCGTGGAGCCGGCGGCGGCCGGTCTGGTCGTGGAGATCGACGACCGGGGGCTGGGGCTCCAGGCCGACACGCAGGACCGGATGAACAACCTGCTGAGCCGGTCCACGCCGCAGGCCGTGGACGAGCAGATCAAGGACGGCCGCATCGGGCTGCTCGTCGTCGCCCACCTCGCGCGGCGGCACCGGATCCCCGTGCAGCTGCAGCGCAACGTGTACGGCGGCTGCCGCGCCACGGTGCTGCTGCCCAACGCGCTGCTGATGGATCCGGAGGAGCCCGGCGAGCGCGCCGGCGACAAGGCCGCCGCCGCCCGCGAGCAGCACGAGCGGCGGCAGCCCGCCGCTGCCGCCGCGCCCCGGTCGCAGCCGCAGCCGCAGTCGCAGCCGCAGCCGCAGCCCGCGGCCGTCGGCGCCGCGAGCGCCGCCGCCCCGCTGCCCGCCCGGTCGGGCGCGTCCGAGACCACCCGCGCCCCGGCGGCCACGGGTGCGTACGAGAACTCGGCCGCGTACGAGAACTCCGCCGCGTACGAGAGCGCCCGCGAGTACGACAGCACCCCCCCGTACGAAGGCGCCGCCGCCCACGAGCGCACCGCAGTCCAGCCCGCGCCCGCGACCGGCCACCCCGAAGCCCCCGTCCCCACCCCCACTCCCGTCCCCACCCCCACTCCCGCTCCCGCGCGCCACCCCACCGCCGGCTACACCCCCCGGCACGCCGCCCCCACCTCCGCTCCCGCCCCCGCACCCCCCGCCGCCGGGCAGCGCCCCCCGCTGCCCGAGCGCTCCGGCAGCCACCTGGTGCCCGAGCTGCGCCGCCAACCCGCCGCCGCGGCACCCCCGTCCGCCCCCCTCAACACCGGCCTCATGGCCAGCTTCACCGCCGGCTCCCGCGCCGCGGAGGGCGGCGGTCGGCGCGCCCCCGACCATGCCGCCGACCACGCCGATGACCACGCCGACGACTACGCAGCCGCCCCCACCCCCACCCCCACGCACCAGCACCGATCCACGGAAGGCCCGTCTTCGTGAGCGAAAGCCTCGACTGGCTTCTGGCCAACTTCGTCCAGCAGGTCGCCAGCGCCCGCAGCGCCGTCGTCGCCTCGACCGACGGCGTGCGGATGCATGCCCACGACCTCGACACCGCCGCCGCCGACCGGCTCGCCGCGGTGGCCACCGGGCTGTTCTCCCTCGGCGCCGGCATCGGCACCGCCACCGTTCGAGGCGTGCGCCAGGTGCTCGTGGAGCACGAGGACGTCGTGCTGTGCGTGATGGCCGCCGGCCCCGGCGCCATCCTCGCGGTGCTCGCCGAGCCGGACGCGGACCTGGGCGTGGTCGGCTACGAGATGGGCCAGCTGGTCAAGCGCGTACCCACGCACCTGACCTCTCCCGCGCGGGCGGCGGCGGTCGCGGCTCCGGGCCCCGCCCGGTGACATGACATGACGTCGTACGACGACGCCCCCTGGGTGACCGACGGAGCGCCGCGGTTACGCCCGTACGCGGTCACCGGCGGGCGGACCGCGCCGACCCGCCGGCTCGCTCTGGAGACCCTGGTCATCGCCGCCCGGACGCTGCCCAGGGTGCCGCTCACGCCGGAGCACGACGAGACGCTGCGGGAGTGCCGGGCAGGCCCGCGGTCGGTGGCGGAGGTGGCCGGCCGGCTCGGGCTGCCCGTGGCCGTCACCAAGATCCTGCTGTCCGACCTGCTCGACACCTGCGCGCTCATCCTCACGGCGCCCGCGGGCCCGCCCGACCCCACCGACCCATACCTACTGGAGAAGGTCCTTGTCGGACTACGCAACCTCTGACGACTCCTTCGTCCCGCTGAAGATCGTGATAGCCGGCGGGTTCGGGGTCGGGAAGACCACGATGGTCGGTGCGGTGAGCGAGATCCCGCCGCTGACGACCGAGGAGACCCTGACCGCGGCCAGCGTCGACCACGACAGCCTGGACGGGGTGCCGGAGAAGGACGCGACCACGGTCGCCATGGACTTCGGCCGCATCACCCTCAGCGCCCACCACATGATGCTGCTGCTGTTCGGCACGCCGGGGCAGAAGCGGTTCTGGTTCATGTGGGACCACCTGGCGAGCGGCGCCATCGGCGCCGTCGTGCTCGCCGACACCCGGCGCCTTGCGGACTGCTTCGCGGCCGTCGAGTACTTCGAGCGGCGCGGCCTGCCCTTCGTGGTCGGCGTCAACGAGTTCGACGACGCCTACCGCTACACCCCGGAAGAGGTGAAGGCCGCGCTCCATCTGCGCAGCGACACCCCGGTGATGTGCTGCGACGCCCGCGCCACCGGCTCGGCGCGCAACCTGCTGATCACGCTCGTCGAGCACGCGCACGCCCGGTCCGTGGCGGCGCGGGCCGGGACCGAGCCCGCGACCGGGACCGAGCCCGCGACCCCGCACGAGTCCGCGTCAGCATCCACGTCAGCGTCCGAGTCCGCACAGCCCGTGCCCACCTCCCCACCGAGGAGCCCCGCATGACGACCTTCGACTACCACACCGCCCGCCATCTGATGACCGACGGGGAGCAGGACCAGGAGCTGGCGCAGCGCAAGCAGCGGCTGCACGAACTTGGCCTGGGCGACCACCCCGACCCGGAGTTCGACGCCTTCGCCGCCCGCCTCGCCGAGGGCGCCGCCGGCCTCGCCCAGCTGGGCGGCACCCCGTACGCGATGGTCAACCTCATCACCGACCACCAGTACTTCACCGGCCTCTACGCGCCCCCCGCCGACTGGGCCGACCCGAGCGCGGCGGACCAGCCCGGCAAGCCGGAGGTCAGCCGGATCATGGAGCGCGACCACGGCTACTGCCCCCACGTCGTCGGCCGCCGCACCGCGCTCGTACTGCCCGACGTGTGCGCGTACCCCCGCTTCGCGGGCAACCCGGTGGTCGACCAGATCGGCATCCGCACCTACATGGGCGCGCCGCTCATCGACCCGGTGACCGACGTGACCCTGGGCACCGTGTGCGTGGTGGACACCGAGCCGCGCCCGTGGGGGCGGCAGGCCCAGGAGGGGCTGGAGTTCATCAAGACCCAGGCCCGCTCGCTGATGGAGATCCTCCAGGAGCGGGACCGGGCGGTGAGCTGACCGGCCCTCAACGGCGGAGCCGGCAAACGAGCTACACGAAGTCTCTGGTCGATGCGCGCTTGGCGGGAGTCGGACCTGCGAGCAACCTTCTGATCCGTCTGCCCCGGCACTGGCTCACGGCGATTACTCATGAGAGCAACATCAGGCAGTCCCAGGCGGCGGGGCGGTCTGTCGGGATGAGGCCCGAGTAGTCGGCGAGGGCCAGGGCAGCGCCGGCGGCGCCGGTCAGGAAGCCTGGCTCGCCCGGGGCTGGGTTGTTCGGCTGCTCGGACAGGTGCTTGCGGGCGTACGAGGCGACGATGTGTTGGGCGGCTTGCCGGGCGACTGCGTCGGAGCCGGATTGCGCCGCGGTCTGGAGAACACCTGCCGTGCCGTGGCAGAGCGTCGGGCCTTCGGTGTCCCACTGCGCGGGTGGCCGTTCGCCCAAGGCGGCCAGTGCACGTCGGCCGGCGTGGGCCGGGGCCGGCTCCTTCAAGGCATCGGCGGCGAGGATGAGGGCGCGGCTGATGCCGGGCGTGCCGTAGCACCAGGCGTCCCGTCTTCCCGGAGTGCTCCGGGCTGCCGACTCGGTGTCGAGGTCGTCGCCGCTGACGTACGGGGGCCAGGAGCCGCCTGGCTCCTGCCAGTTCAGGAGCCAGGCGGCGGCGGTGTGGATCGCGTCGGCTTGTCCGGAGCGGGTGTGGCCGGCGGTGTGCGCGAGGGCGAGGAGGGCGAGGGGGCCGCTGACGCCGTGGGCGAGGTCGGTGGTGGCGGCGCCGGAGGGAGGCACGCGAACGGTCGGCGGGTGCTCGGCCGCGGAGAGCCACCAGCCTGACCGGGCACCACGTGGTGTGAGGATCATGTGCGTCAGCGCCTCCAACGCGGCGCGCAGCCCGGGCTCGGCCTCGTTGCCGTAGCCCCGGAGATGGGCGGCGAGCAGCACGCGGCCGATGCCGGCGAGTCCCTTGATCGCGTCGTAGACGGCACACGGGGTGCCCTCGCCGCGTGCGGAGCGCTGGTGGTGATGCTGAGCGAGGGCGCAGGCGCGGGCGCTGAGCCATCGTGCCGCGCGGGGCAGTGTCTTGTCGTACGGGGTGCCGTGGAGGTAGTCCGTGCCGATGATCAGGGAGGCGGCGAGTGCTCCGGGGCCGGTGTGGATCCCGTCCGGTGGTGCGTGTGCCGTCAGCTTGTGCGCCTGGTCCCAGTGGGCGATGGCGGCGGCTTCGGCGCCGGGGTCGGTCTGGGCGAGGCAGGCGTGCAGGAGGGCGGTGCCGGCGAGCCCGTAGCACAGGGTGGGCGCCGCGCGTGGCGAGACGCGGGTCGTGATGTACTCCGGGTCGCGCAGGGCGTGGGCGAGCTGACGGGCGGTCTCGGCGGCCCGGGTTCGTAAGGGGGTCATGCTCGGCGGTGGAGGAGGTCGGCGGCCAGTGTCCGGGCGATGCGTTCGGCTTCGGGGCCGCCGGCGAGGAGCCGGTTGGCGTGCATGTGGATGACGTCGCTGGCGCAGCGGGCAGCGAGGTGCGGGGCCAGGTTGTTGCGGTAGTCGGCCAAGGCGGCGCGCAGCTCCGCGTGGGCGGTGGCCAGCACGGTGGGGATGAGCGAGGCGGCGCCGTCGCCAAGATGGGGCCGAAGGGCGTCGCGATGACGGCGTTGGCCGGCGGTGAGGCGACCGGGGCGAAGAGCGGCCCTCTCCTGGGCGGGGGCGAGGCTGCGAGCGATGTCGGCGGCGCATGCCGCGGCGAGGAGGAGGCGTTCGTCCGGCGTCCGCCGTACGGCTTGGAGGGCGAGTCGGCTGTCTGCGGTGAACACGGCCTCTGCCGCGGTGATGGCGTCCGGGCCGCCGTACCGCTCGACCTCCTGCTCGTACGGCTCCAGGAGCAAGGTGCGCAGGAGGCCGGTGCCGTGTAGCTCGTCGGCGGCGTTGCTGAGGCGCAGTTGGATGCGGGTGGTGAGGGTGTGCGGGTTGGCGTGGAAGCGTAGGCGAAGGTGGGGCCCGAGGGCGGGGGTGGTGTAGCGGAGGAAGAACCAGCGGTCGGCATCACCGGCGAGATCGTCCAGGAGCGGGGCGAGGCGGGACAGCAGGGTGTCGTGGAGGCGGCCAGGGGCTACGAGGGCAGCGGAGAGCCACGTGCTGCCCGGCAAGTGGAAGGAGACCGCTGGGTGCCGGCGCAGTGCGCGGCGGGGGTCAGGGAGCGTGGGTTGCGGGTCGTGGCGGCGGGTGAGCGGGACGACGAGGTCGATCACGTGGCGTCCGGTCGGGCCGTCGACAGCGGCTAGTTGCTCGGGGGCGGCGAGGGGTTCGGCCAGAGTGCGGGTGCCGCGGCGGATGCTGCGGCGGAGGATCTCGCGCTCTTCGGCATCGTCCAGGTCCAGCGGAAGGCGGCGGTCGGACTCCTCGGTGACCAGGACGGACGGCGGCGCCGGCCGTGCGGCGGTGCGCCAGGCGGCCAGGTGCGCCTCGAAGGCGGCGCGGTCGTCAGCGGCGGCGGCCACGTGCGGGGGCAGGCGCCAGCGGGCGGGGGCGAGCAGCGTGTCGCGGTAGCGCACCCGCGGGGTGTGGGGGAAGGCGGCGAAGAGTCCCCAGTGCCACGGATGCCAGGGGCGGGTGCCGGCGTGGCCGAGTAAGTGCAGCAGGTGGGCGGCCGGAGGCAGCAGCCTCGGGGCGAGCCGGCTGTAGAGCACGGGGATCACGGGCCGCTCGTGGCTGGTCGACCACAGCTGCAGGTGGGCGCCGGTAGTGCCCAAGGCGAGGTCGGCGGGGAGCAGGTCATCGGGGCGGGTAGGCACGTCGAGGGGGATGCGCCAGGGCGCGGCGCCGGTCTCGACGGCGAGTGCAGTGGCGCGGGCGATACGGGGCCGGCAGACGATCTCGGCGATCATGGGTCCGCTGCCGGGATCCTGCGCCTCGCCGGGGGCCAGGTCCGGGAGGTAGCGGGTGAAGCGTCCTGGCGCGGCGCCGGCGTCTTGGGAGCCGGTTGCGGGGCAGACGGCGATCGTCAGGCCGGTGACGCTGCGGAGCAGTTGGATGTGGATCTCGGCAGTGCGGGGCGGGGGCAGGGCCGAGGGGTTGGCGAGCCGGTCGATGTCGTCCTCGGTGAGCGCGAGTTCGCCGGCCCCTCCGGTGAGCGCGTCGCTGAGCAGGCGGGCGAGGACCGCGGTGCGCTGTGGATCGAGACCTTCGTCCAGGCCCAGCGCATCCTGCGGGCGGGGCGCACCCAGGCCGGTCACGGGGTCGAGGACATCGAGGAGGGGTACGAGGCGGTGCCGCCCGAACTCGGCGCAGAACCGCTGGTGGTAATCGGTCAGCGGTCCGACGCGGTGCCCGATGCGCCACAGCAGCGAGGCGGCTTCGGCCGCCCGGTGGGCCACAGCGGATGGCAGGGCGATGTCGGCATCCACGAGGGTGTCGACGGCCAGCGGGCGATGGGAGCGGTGCAGGGCACCGGCCAGGTCGGTTGCTTCGCCGAGCAGTTTGCGCCGGGGTTTCGTTCCGGGCGGGTAGGCGTCGGCGTCGGCCAGTAACCGGGCGAGGCGTTCCAGGTCGGGACGGACGGATGCCCTGGGTGGGAGCTTGGCCAGTAGGTGGCGTAGCGGATCAATGCCAGAGCCGACCGGTAACAGATCGGTGAGCAGCAGCCCGGATTTGATCATCTCCCGTACGGCGTCGGCGGCCCGCTCGGCTGGAGCGTCGGGGTAGCGACGACTCAGTTGGGCAATGAGGCCGCCGACACGGGCGCCGCCGTGGGCGGCGTGCAGCAGCCAGATGGAGACCTCGGTGGCGCGCACACTCGACCGCCGCGCCCCATCCGGCGTGGGGTGTTCGATCTCCCATCGGTCCCCTCGGTTCCTGGCGAGGGTGGCGGAGGTGACGGTGAGAGCGTGCAGCAGGCTGGGCTCGGCCCCGAGCACCCGGTCGGCGACGGCTGCCAGCCAGGCCGGGTCCGGGGAGGTGAAAGGGCGGTGGTCCGCGCCCAGTTGCAGCGTCGCCGTGCGCGCACCAAACCGGGCGGGGGCAACTCCGGCGAAGACGCCATGGGGGGTTGTCCGGGTCCGCGACCGCAGGTCGTATGCACGCCGTGTCATGCGTCCACGTGCCGTCGCCGCCGCGTCGGCCGCGCTCCGGCTGGCCAGGAAGATTCCCTCGTCCAGCATCCCGCGCTCTCCCACGTCCTCGTCGTCCAAGGGCGCGGAGCACGGTCGAAGCGGGATTCGTGCCATCGCCATCGGGTGGCTATCGAACAGTGTGCGCATCAAGGCTCCCCAGGAGAGGGACGGGCCGGACACGCTTCAGCATGTCCGGCCCTGGACACTGGTCCTGGTGGGTCAGCAGCCGGTCGTCGGGCCCTGCGGCGGGGACTCGCCGCAACCGTCCCCGGTCGTGTCGCCATCGCCGTCGCCGTCGCCGTCGCCGTCGCCATCGCCGCTGAGCCACGTGGTCAGCTCCCCGATGTCCTCACGGGTGGGGTCCAGCGCGAACGGGTCATCAACTGCGTTTGTCATGTCGTTCCCTCCCTTCAGCGCACGGGCTCCCAGGGCTCCGTTGCCCAAGAGCGCGGTTCCGGGTCAGTCCCCTGTTCTGGGGCCGGCCCGAGTCTTCAGGTGCCAATCACCAGGCGGGAGCTGGGCTTGTTCACGGTCACGGAATCCGCCGTGGGGAAGTCCCCCCGGCCACGGATGTAGGCGCGTACGACCGGTTCGCCGGCGTGCCGGGCCTCGCGATCGAAGCGGGATACCGCAGCGACCAGGCGTGCGCTCAGCTCTTCCCGCCCGGGACCGTGGCCGATCACGCCGATCTCGAAGCCGTCCCGTTGGCCCTCCTGCGCGCGCAAGGTGAGGTAGGCCAGGGAATCGTCTGTCCAGATGCAAGCCGCGCCGGTGCCCAGCACCCACCCGACCAGGCCGCGGTCGTTCGCTTCCGAAGTGGCTCGCAGCCTGCCGTACGGAGCAGCGGCGCCGGCCAGCCAGACATCCAGCCGCGGCAGCACACGCTCGGATCCGGTCAGCTCCACCCCTGTCCACCGTTCACACCGCGGCTCGGCGAACGCCTTGGTCAACGCCGTGTCGTCGACCGCCTGGTCCTCATCCACGACGAGCCGCACGTCGCTTCCGGCGAGTTGCACCGTGCGCGGGGCGTGCGTGGCACTCACCCCCTGCATGGCTACGAAGCCGGAGAGGATGAGCGCATCGCTGCGCAGGTGATCGTCCTCCCGGGCGAAGGCGATCGTGCGGGCCAGGGAGCGAAATCGCAGTGGCACCAGCAGTCGGCCGTCGTCGGCGAGTTGGTCGACCCACGGCGCAGGCAGGTCGGCGGCGCCCACAGTGACGATGATCAGATCGAATCCGCCGGCCGTCGCACCGGGGGTCGGCTGGGCGCCATCCGCAGTGATCACCTGAACGCGGTCGTAGCCGGTCGCGTCCAGCATGCGACGTGCCTCGCGGTGATGTCGGGGTCGATGTCGATGCTCGTGACTTCGCCTTCCGGGCCGACAAGCTCGGACAGGAGCGCGGCATTGCAGCCGCCCGAGCCGATCTCCAGTACCCGCATCCCGGGCGCCACACGAGCTGCCTCAAGCATCCGCGCGTGCAGCCACGGCGCACTGACCGAGCTGACCCAGCGGCCCTCAGAGGTGCGCTTCGTGACCACCCCCTCGGGCGCTCCGTACACGTCTTCGGCCGGCACTTCGGGCACGAAGTGGTGCCGCGGTACGGCACGGAACGCAGCCTCCACCTCATCGGAGACGATGGCTCCCTGCTTCCGCAGCTCGGCGACCATCCCTTCCCGCAACAGCTCGGTGGAATCCGAATCAGCTTGGGTTTCGGTCACAGCAACATCCCTTTCAGCGCATACACGTACTCGTGCGAACGACGCTGTGTCACGTCGGGCACCGGCGTGCCCGGAGGGTTGGTCCAGCTCAAGGTGGTTCGAGCGGAGAGATGCGAGGACAGCTGGTTCGGTGCCAGGTTCATGGTGGCGGCCAGCCGCCTTCCTTGTCCCGGAGTCGACGGGGCGAGCCGCCGCAGACGCTGAACAGCCGCAGCAGGGGGCGGGAGTGCGGGTGTCATGACGACGCCTCGCCGGGGTACGGCGAGGCGAGAGGGAACCCGCACCACACGACCTTGCCGGGCCCGCGGCGCGGGCAGGTGCCCCAGCGGCCGGCTTCGTCGGTGGGCGCGGCGTCGCACAGCTCGGGCGAGACGGGGTCGGCGTCGTGCACTTCCACGAGAAACTCGGCATCAGTGAGCGACAAGCGCAGCAAGAACAAGCGGCCCGGTGTCCTGCCGTGTTGGAGCGCGTTGGTGCACAGCTCGGAGACGCACAGGCGCACGGCATCGGCGTCAATCGGCGGTGCCCACTCGTTCAGGACGTGGGCGGTGAAGACGCGAGCCCGCCGGATCGACGCGGCGGTGTCGGGGAGCATCTGCGAGCGCGTACGCCTCGACGCCAGGGCCACGAGGGCGGGAGTGAGCGCGTTGTCTGTTGTGGTCATCGCCACCTCCTATGTTCAGCCAGCCATGCACGGCCGGGGGCGGGAGTTCAGTGGGCGGGATGTCTGCGGATGAGGACGTTGGCGTCGCTGACGGCGGACAGGTCACCCGCCGCGCGGGCCACTGTCCGGCCCTCGGCCAGCTCCGCGCACCTCGCGCAGCTGGGGGCCGCGGTGGCGTCGGGGGTGGGGAACGGGTCGGGCAGGTGGACCGGGCCGTCTGCGGAGGTCCGGTGCGATGGTGCGGTCATCGGGCTCTGCCTTCCTGGGTCGGCCGCAGCCAGGCGAGCACAGGGCCCGCTCGGCGTACCGCGGTCCGGCGCTCGTCGTCGGTCAGGGGGCGGCACGCGGGGAGCGGTGAGACCCACGGGCGGCCACCGCCGCGCAGCCGAAGCCAGACGTAGTCGTCGAGCAGGCGGTCCACGCGGCCGAGCCCACCGGTCCGCAGATCCATCAGCAAGTCGCCCGGCTCTGACGGCTGCTCAGCGTTCACGCCCTCTCCTCCCACCACCCCCGGGGGCGGGTAGCCGCGCCAGTCCGGCGCCTCACCCAAACTCGCCACCGCAGGCCGCGGGTTGAACGGCTCGTGCTCCCGCTCCCGCCTCCGGGACACCGGAGGAAGCCGACGGGCCTCGGGCCCGTCGTCGGCGCTCACGGCCGCCTCCTCACCGACAACGGGGCGGTGACGGTGATCCGGCCGCGGCTGAGTTCCCGGTCGTCCTCCCCACCGGCGGTGACGCAGTGCCCGCCGACCTGATGGACAGCGAGACGCAAGATCGCGCAGTCGGACCGGTCCCAGCTGACGCGGTCCCAGGTGTCGACCAGGCACACCGCGGGTGCGGCGGCCTGACGCATGGCATAGGTGAGCCCGTCCCACGCAGGCCGTGCCCGGGCGCGCAGCGCGTTGTCCCCGCGGTCCACCCACTCCCCGGCCACCACCCAGCCGCGGTCGGCCGCGTACTGCCGGCATCGCTCTATGCGCTCGTCCAGTGCGCCGGTCGCCGTCGTGGCGTGCCGGTCGTAGATGAAGGCGAGCCGCGGCGCCGGGTCTTCGAGTTCCGGCGAGCCGTGGGGGTGGTCGATCATCCGCCTCTCCTGTCACCGCACCTTCGCTGTGTGTAACCAGCAAACCGCTGGCGTGCAAGATCAGAGAACACAACAGGGACACAACTCGGCAGGGTCACAATGGGGTTGGAGGCGGCATCGCGAGCACGGTGAGAAGGTGGCAGTCATGGACAGCAAGTCACCGGCAGCGGGTGAGAACATCGCGGTCCTTCGCAAAGCCCGAGGGCTGGGACAGACGAAGCTGGCTCGCGATGCCGGGATCTCCCTCAGCTACCTCAAGAAGATCGAAGAGGGAGTACGACCGGCCACTCCTCCCGTCGTAGCCTCCCTCGCCCGTGCCATGCACGTAACGACCCAACGGATCTACGGCCAGCCGTTCACAGACCCCAGCGAGCAGGCAGACCTGCTGAACGACCTACGGGCAGCGGTCCGGCGCCACACGCTGCCCAGGGAGGACATCCCGGAGCAGTCCGCCCTGAGCGCCGCACTGCAGGACGTGGCCCGGTTCCGTTCCGACACTGACTACCTGGGGCTACTCAGGAGGCTCCCGGCCGTTCTGGGCCAGGTCACAGCGACCGCCCTGCAGGCGGGCGGGGATGCGGTCGCCTGGGGGCAGGTCGCCGACACATACGGCGCCGCTTATACCGTCGCGCACCGGTACGCCCAGCCAGACCTGGCGGACATGATCGTGGCTCGGCAGCAGTGGGCCGCCATGCAGACGTGGAACCCCGGGGCGGAGGCCGCTGCCGCCTGGAACGAGGCGGGCTGCTATCAGAGCGCCGGACAGTACGAGGACGGGCTCGCGATCGTAGAGCGCGCCATCGGCAAGTACCAGGCGGCGAGGAACGGCCCGGAGGGCGCCATAGTGCTCGGCTCCCTCCATCTGCGGGGCGTCGTCCTCGCGTCTCGGGGCAGGGACAAGAGCGCGACCAAGGACCATGCGCGGCACGCCTGGGAGTTGGCCGAGAGCATGCCTCACGATGTGGTCCGGCACCACCTGACGTTCGGGCCCGGGAATACGTCCCTGTACGAACTCGCGGCGCTCGTGGAACTCGGCCAGCCGGACCGGGCCGCGGAGATGGCGCCCAGACTCATCACCGAGCCCCCGGAGGGCCTCAAGCCCAACCGCATCGCGCGCCTCTACATCGATGTCGCCCGCGCCCGGTTGGCGATCAAGGACCTGGACGGGGCAGAGGAGGCGCTGAAGCGCGCCTTCGCCGTAGCGCCGCAGATGGCCCAGATCCACCCCATGTGCCGCGAGGTGCTGCGCGTGCTGTTCGTGCTCCATCAACGGTCCCGCCCGGACCTCGTGACGATGGCGAAGCGGGCCGGCCTGACCGAGTAGGTGCGGCTGGGCGGAAGGTGCCTCCGCGGCGCAGAAGACGCGCCCCGTCGCTCGCACTCAGACCGGCTGGACGGAACGCGGTGCGTGGCGGGCCGACCACGGTTCGTGGTCGGCGCCGAGTGCCACCTCCGCCAGCCGCAGCCGCTGTACGTCGGAGGTCCCGGCCGGGGGTAACACGTGGTACGCGTCGCGCAGATATCGCTCCACCGACATCTCCGGGTAGAGCCCGCAGGCGCCGTGCACCTCCATGGCCGTACGGGCCGAGTCGAGCGCGGACTCGACGTTGACCAGCTTGGCGTTCTGCAGCTCCGCGTCGCACGGCAGTCCGCGGTCCAGCAGGTGCGTCGCGTGGTACGCGGCCAGCCGGGCGGTCATCAGCCGCGACTGCATCTCGCCGAGCCGCTGCTTGACCGTGCCCAGCTCCGCCAGCGGCCGGCCGTAGCGGATCTGCCGGGCCGCGAAGGCGGTGGTCTCCTCCACCAGCGCCTGGTGGATGCCGAGGGCGACGGCGGTGAGGTTCGGCCTGCCGTACAGGATGCTGGAGGAGTACGCGACCGCCAGGCCGTCGCCTTCCCGCCCCAGCAGGTTCGCCGCGGGCACCCGGCAGTTCTCGAAGATCACCTCGCCGAAGCTGAAGCCGTGCAGCCCCATGGAGGGCCGGTGCGGGCCCAGCCGGCAGCCGGGGCGGTCGGCCTCCACGAGCAGCGCCGACAGGCCCTGGGAGCCGGGCCCGGTGCGGACGACGACCCCGTGGAGATCGCCGACGTGGCTGTTGCCGACGAACACCTTGCGGCCGTTGACCACGTACTCGTCCCCGACCCGCTCGGCGTGCGCCGACATCCCCAGCACATGGCTGCCGGACGTGGGTTCGGTGACGGCTATCGTCGGCATGCAGACGCCGGCGGATATCAGCGGCAGCCACGTCTTCTTCTGCACGGCGCTGCCGAAGTGCACGATCTTCGCGACGCCGAGCTGCGACGCCTGCACCATCGCGCCCATGGCCGCGCTCACCCGCGAAAGCTCTTCGATCACGATCGTTTTGGCGAGGTGGCCCAGCTCCATCCCGCCGTAGTCGGCCTCGACGGTGACGCCGAGCCAGCCCTGCCGGGCGATGTCGCGGGACAGCTCGTACTGCACGTTCCGCGACTCCTCCATCCCCGGGACCCGGGGGCGGACCTCGCGTTCCGCGTAGGCACGGACCTCCTCCCTGAGACGTTTGTGACGCTCCGTGAGGAAGTAACCGTCCATCTGAGTCTCGCCTTCTCGCGGCAGGGGGTGAGCAGGTCGGCGTGGCCCGTGGGGAAGTGGGGCCGGGTGGGGCTGGGTGGGGCCCTACACCCACGGTGGTGATTTATCGCCTTCGCCGCAGCACCCCGAAACGCTCGCTTCCGGGTCGTTCACCTCCCTGTATGCGCGCCGTCGCGCTCCGCGTCCGCCTCGTATGCGGGTTACGTTCCTTTTTGGTCTACGGGCCGCCTAACCCCAACGCACCCCAAACGGCCCCCGGGCGGCCGGCAGCGACCGGCCGGCCGGGGCGGTTGTGAACCGGGCCGGGTCCGTCACATCCTGTCCCCGGCCCGGAGGTTGGGGTCAGCGGCGGTTGCTGAGGAAGTCGCGGGCGCGTTCGTCTAGTTCGGCGGCGCATCGCAGTCCGCGGGTGCGGAAGCGGGACAGGTCGCGGCGCATGTTGCCCACGGCCTTGCGGGTCCGCCCGGACTGGACGCCGTCCATGTGGTCGATGGCCCGGTCCCAGGTGGCGCACGCCTGCTCGACGCTGCCCTGGGCGGCCTGCATCCCGGCCTGCGCGACCAGGTCCAGGGCGACGATCCGTGCATAGGTGCCCGGCGGTCGGCTTGCCGCCGCCGTCCCGTACATCGCCGCGGCCCGGCGCCGGTCCCCGAGCGTCTCGAAGACTTTCGCTGTCCGGCTGTGGACGGTGGCGGCGGGCGGGCCCCACGACAGGGCCCAGAACGGGACCTCGTCGCCCCTCGCCGAGTTCAGGGCGGTGCGGGCGCGCTCGACCTCGCGTACGGCTTCCTGCCGCCGGCCTGCTTTGGCGAGGGCGTGTGCGTGGGTGACGGCGAACAGCGCCTCGGTCTGGGTGTCGACCCGTCCGTGGACCTTGTCGACGGCGCTCGCGGCCAGGGCCAGGCAGTGCTCGGGGCGGTGCAGCTTCATGCCCTGCTGGGACATGGTCCTCATGACGAAAGCGTCGTGCCCGGTGATGCCCGACTCGTGGGCCAGGGCGTACGCCTGGAGGTAGTACCTCTGCGCGAGGCCCTGTTCTCCGCCGTCGTACGCCCGCCAGCCGGCCTGGTGAACGCCGACAGCGGCGACGGACAGCATGTGCTGGTGGTCGTCCTCGGAAGCGAACCGGCCCCGGCACAGGGTCGCGACGTCCGACATCAGGTACTGCACAAGGGCGGAGCGGCCGTGCTGTCCGCCGTGGCGTTCGTCCATCACCGCGAACATCGCGACCATGTCGCGTACTGCGGCCACGTCCGCGTGCCCGACCCGGGCGCCGGTGCGGGCCTTGGCCGCGCGGGAGGCGATGTCGTCGACGTGCTCCAACGGCAGTACTGCGGCAGCCACCGAGTACGCCGCACCGGACAGGAAGCCTCGACGGTCCAAGTCGCCTCTCCAGATCGGCATCAGGGCGTCCAGCGGGTCGTCTCCGATGGACAGTCCCAGGCTGTCATTCTCCCAGCCGGCCGGGACCGGCAGGCCCAGATCCTCCAGGGTCAGGGTCCGTCCCAGTCGGCGGGAGAGAGCGACGGCCAGGTAGCGGCCGGTGTGCCCCGAAGGCATCGCTCCGGCGATCCAGTGGTCCACCGCCGACTTGTTCGTCCGCAGGGAGGCGCCCATCTCGGCCGCGACCTGGCGGACCGCATGGGCGAGCGCCGCGTACGTCCATCCCGATTCCGCGACGGCGTCCCGCAGCCTGGTGTTCGGTAAGCGCTGGGCCATGACCGCCCCCCGTATACCTCGTATACCCATCCGTCCTTCCCAACCGTACCGACGAAGAGTCACCGCCGGTTGACTGTTGGTTATGCCCGGCAGGACGCGGACCGGAATCCCGGGGACGCTGAACTGCCGGGACGGGCACCGCCGTTCACTGCGCGTCCGCTCCCGGACGCCAGGGACGGAACACGGATGGAGGTTCCGACATGGAGCACACCACGCAGACCCCGGCCTACCAGGCGCCGGTCGTGCTGGACGCCGGCGACGTCGTCGAGGTGACGCTGGGCACCCAGAACTTCGACACCGCCGACGACACCCAGTACAAGAACGCCTGACCTTCGGGTCCGCCGGGCCGGACGGGGTCCACGCCGCTCCGTCGGGCCCGGCCCAGGGGACGCCGGGCCCGCCATACCTGTGCTGGGGCACAGACGGGTGGGCCCGGCGCTCTTTTCGGTTGCTGGCCAGGTACGACGAGTCGTGAAGGAGACGGCGGCGATGCGGTGGAGCGCGGGACGGTACGGAACAACGGAAGAAGCCAGATGGCCCCGGCACGGGCACCCGGTGCCCGGCATCGAGGCGGCATGGACGGTGGGCTGGCCCACGGATCGGGTGCGGTCGGTGAGCCAGGGAACCGTGTCGCTGGCCGTGATCGGGGACTGCGGGGCCGACGACGACCAGCTCGCCGCACGGCTGTCGTCGGTGCGGGCCGGGCGGTGGCGGGAGCTGACCCGGTGGCCCGGCTCGTACCTCACGATCGCCCGCAATGGGGCGACGCTGGCCGTCGTCGGTGATCTGGCCGGGCAGCACCCCGTGTACTGGCGAAGCTACGGCGGTGCGGTGTGGTGGGCGACGTCCGCGCTGGCGCTGGCCGTTCTCGACGGGGCGCCGGTCGACCCGACCGCGCTGGCCGCGCATCTCGCGCTGGCCCAGCCGGACGTCCTTCGGCAGCGCAGCCTGATGCGGTGCGTCGAACGGGTACCGGGCGGGCACCTGCTGCTGGCCGGCCCCTCGGGCGCCCGTACGGTGCGGTTCGAGCCGGCCGCATACGGGAGCGTGGATCTGCCTCTCGCCGCGGCGACGGTACGGGCCGCGCTGGTCGAAGCCGTCGCCACCCGCCTCGACGGCCGCTTGGTCAGCGCCGACCTGGCCGGACTCGACTCCACCACGCTGGCCTGCCTCGCCGCCCAGCAGGGCCCGGTCACCGCGGTGACGTTCGCCGATGAACGCCTGCGCGACGACGACCTCCCGTACGCGACCCGCACCGCCGCGGCGGTGCCGCACCTGACCCACCACGTGGTGTCCGGCACCGCGTCCACCGTCTACTACGACGGCCTGGACGACCTGCGTCGGCTGCCGGTGACCGACGTTCCCCACGCCTACGCGGTCACCGCGTCGATCAAACGGGCCGTGCTGGACACCGTGGCCACCCACCACCCGGCCCCGGGCCTGCACTTCACCGGTTCGGCCGGGGACGCGGTGCTGTCCGCCCCCTCCTCCTACCTCGCCGACCTGCTGCGCGAGCGGCAGCACCGCCGGGCCTGGTCTCACGCGCTCGGTCACGCCCGGCTGCGGCACACCTCCGCCTGGTCGGTCCTGCGGCGGGCCCGACCCGCCTCCCGGACCGGTCTGGCCGGCGAGTGGCGGCAGACGGCCGCCGAACTGCGCGGCCCTGTACGGCAGTGGATGCCGCAGGCGTCCCGACCGGTGTCGTGGACACCGCTGCTGGCCACGGCCGACTGGATGAGCCCCGACATCCGCCACCAACTCGCCGCCGCCCTCGACACCGCCGCCGACCATCTGGACGACGCACCCGCACGCCTCGCCACGTGGGCGGACGGGCAGGACCTCGCCCGCCTCGGCGCCGACACCACCGGCTGGCGGCAACTGGCCGCCGAGTGGTACGGCATCGATCTGGTCGCCCCGTATCTCGACAACGAGGTGATCCGGGCCTGCCTGGCGGTCCCCGCAGATCAGCGCGGCGCCCCCGGCCGCTACAAACCGCTGCTGAAGACGGCGTTCACCGGGACCGGGGTGCTGCCCGGCTTCGTGCTCTCCCGAACCACGAAGGGCGGCTTCAACGCCCTCGCGTACGCGGGCCTGCGGAACAACGCCCCCGTCCTGCTCGATCTTCTCGGGCCGTCTTCACGGCTGGCCGCCGCCGGGCTGGTCACCGAGCGGCCGGTGGCGCGGATGCTCGCCCGGGCCGCTGCCGGACAGCCCACCGCCCAGGGCGCCCTGCACCTCGCGGTCTCCGCTGAGGTCTGGCTCCGGCAGCTCGATACCGCCGCCACCACCTGGTGGGAGGTGAACTCCCGTGTGGCGACTGGCTGAGAGCGCCCACCCGGTCCTGACCGACGAAGGCGGCGCGATCCTGGATGAGCGCACGGGCCGCTGGACGCACCTGACCCCGACCGCGTCCGCCGCCGTGATGCTCCTGCTCGCGGGCACCACCGAGGAGGAGGCCGCCGGGCAGTACGCGCAGCGGTACGGCATCGGCGGCGAACACGCCGCCGCCGACGTCCGTACGGTCGCCGACGCGCTGACCGCGCAGGGCCTCGCCGTCACGCAGCCCGTGATCCGCCGCCGCAGGTGGGGGTGGTGGCAGTGACGAGCATGGAGGCGTACTCCACCGTCCGCACCGGGACCTTCGCCGAGCGGATGGCCGCAGCCGCCGGTCTCGCGCTCGCCCTTCTGCGGCTGCCGTTCCGGCACACCGTCCGCGCTGTGCGCTGGGCACGCCGGGCGGGCCGCCGGCCGCTCACCCCGGAGCGGGCCGGGGCGCTGGTTGACGCGGTCCGGCACACCGGCCACCTGTGGCCCGGCCGCGCCGCCTGCATGGAGACCTCTCTCGGCGCGGTCCTGGCAGCCGCCCTGCTGGGGCGCCGCCTGAACTGGTGCCTGGGCGCGCGGTTCTCCCCGCCACCGGTCGAGTACCACGCCTGGGCCGAGGTGCCCGGCCACGGCCCGGTCGGCGAGTACACCGAAGCCGGATGGCACCACCACACCGCACTGACCATCTGACCGCCCCGCCGGCGCCGTGTCCTTCACCCGCCCGGAGCAGTTGACCGAATGCCTGTACTCGTCCCCGAGGAGTGAGCCGATGTCCGCCGTCGCCCTGGCCGCCGAGACCGTCCCCGAGCGCCACTACACCCACCACGAAGGCCGCGGCGCCACCCCGCACCGCTCGAACCCCGCCGTCGTCCACCGCGAACTGACCACGCTGGACGCACGGACGGGTATGAACGTCGTGGAGTTCGGCACCGGCTCCGGCTACTCCGGCGCTCTGCTCGCCGAACTCGTCGGCCCCACGGGCCAGGTGACCAGCCTCGACATCGACACCTACCTGACCCGCTGGGCCGGCCTCATCCACCACCAGCGGGGCCTGAAGCACGTCCGCTGCCACGCGGCGGACGGCACCGGCGGCTTCCCCGAGCGGGCACCCTACGATCGGATGGTGGCCTGGTGCACCCCGCCGATGCTGCCGAAGGCGTGGGTGAATCAGGTCGTCGACGGCGGCCTCATCGTCGCCCCGCTGCCGATCGCGGCCGTGCCCAACATGACCGTCGTCACCAAGATCCGCGTCACCGGCGGCGAGCCCGCGGTCGAGGAGGTGTTCACCGGCGGCTACATCGAGGCCACCAGCTCGCCCAAGACCGACCTCGACCTGCCCGGCCGGTGGGTGGACTGGGAGAACCGTCTCCCCGCCCCCTCCTGGATCTCCATCGCCTGGCGAGACGAGGACGACCACCTGAACACCGGCGCCCGCACCGCGCTGGACCGGCTGCTCAAGGACACGCACACCGAGCCGTACCCGGGTGCGGAGATCGACCTGCCGTCCTGGCGGACCTTCGCCGCCACCCGCGGCGACCACCGCCTCACCATGGCCGGGCTCAGCCCGGACCTGTGGGCAATCGGCCACACCACCACCACAACGGCCGCCGTCATCCAGCAGGACGGCACGATCCTCGCCGATGCCCCCGACTCCCCGTCCCTGACCGTCCTGCACGACTGGCTGAGGCAGTGGGAAGAGACCGGCCGCCCCGCCCCCGTCACCTACACCCCCGCCCTGACCCGCACCGGCGACGGCTGGGACCTGCGACTCTCCCGGTAGCCCTGCCGCTGCCGGCCACGTACGTTGCCCGGGACGCCGAAGCGTCCCGGGCAACGTCGTCTTCGTTCCGGCGCAGGGCCCAGATCACGGCCTGTCAAAACTTCTGACGGCAACACCGGTTTCTGGTCTGTGCCTACGCAGATCCCGGCCTCGGTCACTCCCGAGCACCTGGAATCCGGCGCGTCGGGACCCCAGGCGCCGTCAGCCGAAGGCCACCGAGAAGCGGCGGTTGGCCAGGCTCGGGTTCTTCACCCGCACCTCCGCCACCCGCGCCGCGTCGAGGACCGCGGAGGCCACGCCGGGCGTCTCACCGGCGGAGGCGGCGATCTGGCCCATGGGGTCGACGATGGCGCTCTGCCCGCACCAGGTGGGCCCCGTCTGGCCGCAGCCGAGGACGTACACGGTGTTCTCGATCGCCCGGGCCCGCAGCAGGGTGGTCCAGTGGTCCTCCTTGGCCGGTCCGGTGACCCAGGCGGCGGGTACGGCGATGGCCTCGGCGCCGGCGTCGACCAGGAACCGGGCCATCTCCGGGAAGCGGAGGTCGTAGCAGGTCATGACGCCGACGGTGAGGCCGTCGAGGGTGAAGGTCAGCGCCTTGGCGGGCTGCGGCTGGATGCGGTCGGACTCGCGGTAGCCGAAGGCGTCGTAGAGGTGGACCTTGCGGTACACGCCGAACTGCTCGCCGCCGCGGTCCACGGCGAGGACGGTGTTGCTGGGCTTGCCGGCGCCCCCGCCCGCCGCCTCCGTCATGCCGGCGACGACCGCGACGCCGTGCTCCCTGGCCAGTGCGCCGATCGCGGTGGCGAACGGCCCGTCGACCGCCTCGGCGGCGCCGGCGGTCTCGGCCTGCGGGTCGGGGTTGGCGTACATGGCGTTCTCGGGGAGGACGACGAGGTCCGAGCCACGCGCGGCGGCGGTGGCGACGAGGTCGGCGGCGGTCTTGAGGTTGGCGGCCTTGTCGGTGGTGGCGGCGAACTGGGCGACGGTGGCGAGCATGAGTGGTGTGGTGCCTTTCGTGTGGTGGGGGCTGGAGGCCCAGCCCTCGGCGGGGGGCGGTGGGCGTAGCCCCCGGAAGTGGGTCTGGGGGCGCCGCCCTCGGCGGGGGTCGGGGGCCGTAGCCCTCAGGGGTCTGGAGGCGCAGCCCTCGGCGGGGGGTCGGTGGGGCGCAGCCCCGAGGGTCCTGGGGGCCGCAGCCCCCGGCGGGGGTCTGGGGCGCAGCCCCGGAATCTTGCGTTACCCGGCCCCGGCGGAGCCGGTGACGGGGGTCCGGGGGCGTAGCCCCCGGGAATCCGCCAGCGCGTCGGTCTCGGCGACCGCCGCCCCGAAGCCGGCCAGCAGCGCCCCGTGCTGCATGGTCAGGACCAGCTGGTCGGCGCCGTGCGCGAGCGCGAACGCCTTCTCGGCCGCGGACCACGCCGGCAGCACCCACGGCTTGCCCGCCGCCCGCGCGGCGTCCGCGACGGCGGCGAGGTCGGCGAAGTCCGCCTCGCTCCGGGTGTACGCGCCGCGTGCGCGGCGCATCGACAGGTCGCTGGGGCCGACGAACACGCCGTCGACCACCGGCAGTTCGAGGATCTTCTCGATCTCCGCCAGCGCCCCGGCGTCCTCGATCATCGGGTAGACCCGCGTCTCGCGGTCCTGCCGGGCGATCCAGTCGTCGTCGAACCCCCCGTAGCCCGCCGTCCGGCCGCCCGCGAAGCTGCGGTCGCCCAGCGGCGGGAACTTGCCGTACGCGCAGACCTCGGCGGCGTGCGCCGCGCTCTCCACGTGCGGGACGACGACGGCGGTGGCGCCGAAGTCCAGCGCCTGCTGGATCGGGCCGCGCTCCGGGCCGAGGACCTTGGCCAGCACGTCGAGGTCGAGCCGGCGCAGGAACGGGATGAAGCGCTCCAGGTCGGCGAGGTCGAATGCGCCGTGCTCGATGTCGAGCACCACGGCGCCGTACCCGGTGGCCGCCACGATCTCGGCGGTGGCGAAACTCGGGTCGGAAAGCCAGGCGGCGTAGGCGGGCCGGCGGTCGGTCGTGCGGGTGGGCATGAGCCTCCTTGAGCTTTGGTATACATTGCGTATACATATGCGGCGACAGAGGGCGGAGAGCGTGTCAGTCGACGAGGACGGGCGTGCGGTGACGGTGACGGCGCGGGCGCGGGCGTACGAGTGGGTCAGGGAGTCCGTCCTCCTGGGGCGGTATCCGGAGGGCTCGTTCCTGGAGGAGAAGGTCCTTTCCGAGGCCGCGGGGGTGTCGCGGACGCCCGTGCGCGAGGCGCTGCACCGGCTGGCCGCCGAGGGGTATCTCGACCTGCTGCCGCGGCGCGGCGCGCAGGTCCGCCGGGTCACCGTGGCCGAGATGATCGAGACGTACGAGCTGCGCCAAGTGCTGGAGATACACGGCTTCCGTACTCTGTGCGACAAGCGGCTGGAGATCCCCGCCCGGCAGACCGAGCTGCTGGAGGAGATGGGCGACGAGAAGCTGCTGGCGCGCTGCCGCGCCGGCGACCGGGAGGCGATCGCCGAACACGGGGCGCTCGACTTCCAGTTCCACTTCGGCTTCGTCCAGGCCACCGGCAACACCGTGCTCACCGACCTGTTCCGCAGCCTCCGGCCGCGGCACCAGCGCATCGGGGTCTCGGCGATAACGATCCGCCCCGAGCGGCTGCCGCTCATCATGCGCGAGCACGCGGCGCTGCTCGACGCCCTCGGTGGGTACGAGTTCGAGACCGCGGCCCGTACGATCCGCACCCACCTGAACCCCGACCAGTCGGTGGTCGCGCACCTGCAGTGACCGGCCGCGGCGCCCCACACGGCGGGGCGCCGGCGCCGCCCTCACGCCGCCGCCATCTCGCGCCATAGCCGGCGGCGCTCCGCCTGCTGCGCCGGGTCCGGCACCGGCGCGGCGGCGACGAGCCGCCTGGTGTACTCCGTACGCGGCCGGGCCAGCACCTCGCGCGCCGGGCCGTGCTCCACCAGACGGCCGTTCTGCAGCACCGCGACCTCGTGCGCGAGCAGTTCGACGACACCGAGGTCGTGGCTGATGAACAGGCACGCGAAGCCGAGCCGGTCCTGCAGCTCGCGGAACAGCCGCAGCACGGTGGCCTGGACGGAGACGTCCAGCGCGGACGTCGGCTCGTCGGCGATGAGCAGCTCCGGCTCCAGCGCCAGCGCGCGGGCGATGCCGACGCGCTGGCGCTGGCCGCCGGACAGCTCGTGCGGGAACCGGCTCGCCCAGGCCGCCGGCAGCTCGACCTGCTCCAGCAGATCGGCCACCCGGGCGTGCGCGGCGGCACGGCCCGCGGCACGGCCAGTGACGCCGTTGACCAGCAGCGGCGCGGCGATCGAAGCGCCGATCGACCAGCGCGGGTTGAGCGAGGCGCCGGGGTCCTGGAAGACCATCGAGTACGTCGGCCGGAAGGCGCGCAGCCGGCGGCCGGACAGGCCGGTGACGTCGGTGCCGCAGACCTCGACGGACCCGGCGGTCGCGCGGGTCAGCCCGACGACGGCCCGGCCGATGGTGGACTTGCCGGAGCCGGACTCGCCGACCAGGCCCAGGACTTCGCCCTTGCCGATCGTCAGGCTCACGCCGTGCACGGCCTTGAACCCCTTGCGGCCCAGCCGCCCGGGGTACTCGACCTCCAGGTCCCGTACCCGCAGCGTCGCGCCCTCCCCCGCCGGCAACGCCCCCACTGGCGGGGGTACCCCCACTGCCGCGGCTGCGTCCGCCCGGGGCTTCGGGTCGTGCCCCGCCGGTGCCGTCTCCGACCCGCGGATTCCGGGGCCTTGCTCCCCTGCACCACCCGGCGGGACGCCAGTCGGCTCCGCCTCGCCGGGGGGAGGCGGCTTGGGCACGGCGGCCAGCAGGCGGCGGGTGTACTCGTGCGCGGGCGCGGCGAACAGCCGCCCGACGGGCGCCTCCTCGACGACCTCGCCCTCCTTCATCACCACCACCCGGTCGGCGATGTCGGCGACCACGCCCATGTCGTGGGTGATGATGAGAACCGCGGAGCCGAGGTCGCGGCGCAGGCCGCGCAGCAGCTCCAGGATCTCGGCCTGCACGGTGACGTCGAGCGCGGTGGTCGGCTCGTCGGCGATGATCACCTCGGGGTTGCCGGAGATCGCCATGGCGATCATCGCGCGCTGCCGCTGGCCGCCGGACAGCTGGTGCGGATAGCTGTCGACGCGGCGCTCCGGCTCCGGGATGCCGACCTTCGTCAGCAGCTCGATCGCCCGGGCGCGGGCGCCGGCCGCGGAGATCTTCTCGTGGCAGCGGATCGCCTCGGCGATCTGCCGGCCGATGGTGTAGACGGGGTTGAGCGCCGTCATCGGCTCCTGGAAGATCATCGCGATCCGCTTGCCGCGGACGGTGCGCAGCGCCTCGTGGCCGAGGCCGAGCAGCTCGGTGTCGTGGAAGCGGATGCTGCCGCGGTGCCGGGCGCTGCCGGCGACCAGGCCGAGGACGGACATCGAGCTGACCGACTTGCCGGACCCGGACTCGCCCACCAGCGCGACGACTTCGCCGCGGCCGACGGTGAAGCTGACGTCCCGTACGGCCGGTGTCCACTCGCCCGCGACGCGGAAGTCCACCGACAGCCGCGCCACGCTCAGCACCGGCTCGGGCTCGGGCGCCGCGGCCACCTCTTCTCCGTCCGTCGCGGTACTCACTCCGGCACCGCCGTGGCTTCGGCCGTACGGGTGTTGCGGTCGTACTCCGCCAGGTACGCGGCGCAGAAGCCGAGGACCCGCTCGATCCACACCTTGCCGGTCTCGGCGCTGCCCAGGCTCACGTCGCCGGTGCAGCCGGTGGCGCTGATCTCGGAGAAGTCCCAGAGCACGGTGCCGGGTACGGGCTGGCCGGGGATGGCCGCCTCGGTGTAGCTCGTCGGCGTCCAGCCGGCGGGCGAGGAGAGCGCGCCGGGCTCGGCCAGGTCGCTCTGCACCTGCTCGGGGAACATCGCCAGCATCGCCGAGTGTTCCGGCTCGGCGCCGTGCCCGTAGGCGGTGGCCGGGTCCTCGTACACGTCGCGCATGAGGGCGTAGCCGAGCTGCCAGGGGTAGAGGTGGCCGACGAGCACGCCGAAGTCGCGGCGGGCGTCGAGGGCGGCGCCGGTCACCGGGCCGACGTTGCCGCCGTTGTTGTCGACGAGGACGATGCGCCGGAAGCCGGAGGCGACCAGCGCCTCGACGATCTCGTACGTGACGTTGCGCAGCGTCTCCTGGCTCAGGGAGAGGTTCCCGGCGAAGCCGCGGAAGACGCCGGAGTGGCCGTAGTTGAGGGCGGGCGCGACCCAGTAGCCGTGCTCGCGGGCCAGCCGGTCGGCGACCCACTCCGCGACGATGGAGTCCTCGTGGACCGGCAGGTGCGGCCCGTGCTGCTCGATGGCGCCGATGGGCAGCAGGACGACCGGGTCCTGCTCCGCCAGTTGCTTGACCTGCGTCCAGGACAGCTCGCCGAGACGGTGGGTGTCGGGCAGGGAGACGGCCATGGGGTTCGGTTCCTTTCGCTGCTGTGCTGCGTGCTGCGTACGGGGAGTTCAGGAGTCGGTGCCGCTGCGGCGCGGGTCGAGCAGGTCGCGCAGGCCGTCGCCGAAGACGTTCAGCGCCAGCACGATGAGGACGATCAGCACCGACGGGTAGATCAGCAGCGTGGGCTGGACCTCCAGGAAGTCGCGGCCCGCGCCGACCATCGTGCCGAGCGACGGCAGCGGCGGCTGGGCGCCGAGGCCGAGGAAGCTCAGGCCCGCCTCCATCTGGATCGCGAAGCTCACCGACAGGCTGAGCTGCACGATCACGGGCGCGGCGACGTTCGGCAGGATCGTGCGCAGCAGGATGGTGCCGCGCCCGGTGCCCATGATCTCGGCGGCCTCGACGTACTCCACGTTCCGGATCGCCAGCACCTGGCTGTAGACGATCCTGGTGAACCGCGGGATGTACAGCACGCCGATGACCATCACGACGTTGACCAGCTCGGGCCCCATCGCGGCGACGACGGCGATGGCCAGCACGATGGGCGGGAAGCTGAGCAGGATGTCGATGCCGCGCATGATGACGCTCGACGCCCAGCGCCCGCCGTAGCCGGCGACCAGGCCGAGCGCCGTGCCGATCGCGCCCGCGATGAGGACGGCCGACAGCGCGACCGCGAGCGACGTACGCAGCCCGATGAGCAGCCGGGAGAGCACGTCGCGCCCGTAGTCGTCGATGCCCAGCACGCCGCCCTGGGTGAGCGGGGCGCCGGCGATGTCGCGGTAGTCGTGCGGCGCGATGAGCGGGGCGAGCAGCGCGGCGGCGCAGACCAGCAGCAGGAAGCCGCCGGCGATCGACGTACGGCGGTTGCTCGCCAGGCCGCGCAGCAGGTGGCGGGCGCCGCGGCGGGGCGCGGCGGCGGCCGGTGCGGCCGGGGGAGCGGTGAGTTCGACGGTCGGCATGTCAGGCTTCCTCCGCCCGCGGGTCGAGGGCTCGTACGACCAGGTCGCCGACGAGGTTGACGAGGATGACGATGGCCGCGACGGCGAGGACGACGGCCTGGATGACCGGGTAGTCGCGCTGCCCGACGGCGCTCATCAGCAGCGAACTCACCCCGGGCCAGCCGAAGATCGTCTCCACCAGGACGGTGCTGCCGATCAGCGTCGTCAGCTCGACCGTCGTCGCGGACGCCACCGGCAGCAGCGCGGTGCGCAGCGCGTGGTCCTTGATCACCCGCTGCTCGGCGAGGCCCTTGGAGCGGGCGGTGCGTACGTAGTCCGCGGAGAGCGTCTCCAGCATCGCCGAGCGCGTCATGCGCGTGATGACCGCGCACGAGGCGGCGGTGAGCGTGACCACCGGCAGGATGAGGATCTGCAGGTGGGCCACCGGATCCTGCCAGGGGGTGGTGAACCGCTGCGGCGGCAGGACCGGCACGAGGAACGCGAAGACCATCAGCAGCAGCGTGCCGATGACGAACACCGGCAGCGAGATCCCGAAGATCGAGCCGGCGACGAGCGCGTGGTCGGCGGGCTTGTCGGCGCGGGTGGCCGCGACCCGGCCGAGCAGCACGCCGAGGGTGACCGCGATGAGCAGCGAGACGAGCACCAGCTCCAGGGAGTTGCCCAGCCGGTCCGGGAGGTCCTTCATCACCGGCCGGCTGCTCATCAGCGAGGTGCCGAGGTCGCCCTGGAAGAGCCGGCCCCAGAAGCCGAAGTACTGGCTCACGAAGGAGTCGTTCAGGTGCATCGTCTCGCGGGTCTGCGCGACCTGCTCGTCGGTGGCGCCCTCGCCGAGCGCGGCGCGCGCCGGGTCGCCGGGGATGAGGCGGACGAGGAGGAACACGATGGTGGCGACGGCGAAGAGCTGCAGCACCGCCTGCGTGAACCTGGTGAGGAGGAACCTTCTCATGTCTTGTCCATCCATATGCGGCGCAGGGTCACTCCGGTCCACGAGCCCTTGGGCGGGTGCCGGTAGCCCTTGACGTAGTCGTAGTGCGCCTCGCCCTGCTGGCGGCGTACGGTCCAGGTCATCGGCACCAGCTCCAGCGCCCGCCGCTCGACGTCCCGGTAGATCTCGTCGCGCAGCGCACGGTCGCGGGTGCGGCGGCCCTCGGCGAGCAGTTGGTCCAGGCGCTCGTCCGTGAAGTCGGTGTTTGCGGTGAACGTGCCGGAGCTGCCGAGGAAGTCGTTGAGGGAGGCGGGGTCGCCGAACTTCGGCGCCGTGCCCCAGGAGTGCACGGGGTACGACTTGGCCTCGACGCTGGCCCGGAAGGTCAGCCACTCCTGCTGGGTGAGCCGCACGTCCACCCCGGCCTCCCGGATGCCCGGCAGCATCGCCTGGGCGGGGCGGGCGATGACCGAGTACGTGCTGGTGGTGACGACCGGCAGCGTCAGCCCTTCCTGGCCGGCCTTCTTGAGCAGGAAGCGGGCCTGCTCGGGGTCGTGGTCCAGGGTGTCGTCGAGGGAGCCGGAATAGCGGGCGAAGGCGGGCGGCATCAGCGCCCCGTCGATCGGCTCGCCGTGGCCGAGGAGCGCGGTCTCCAGCACGGAGGGCCGGTTGATGGCCAGCGCGACGGCCTTGCGCACGCGGACGTCGTCGAACGGCGGCTTGCTGGTGACGAAGCCGACGAAGCCGAAGCCGAAGCTGCGGTCCGAGGCGAAGCGCAGCCGGGGGTTCTCGCTGATGACGTCGACGTGGGTGGCGGGGACGTAGTCGATCATGTCGACGGTGGCGGTGCGCAGGGCCGTGACGCGGGCGTAGTCGTCGCTCATCGGCTGGAAGACGATGGCGTTGAGATACGGCAGCTCGGGCTCGAAGTACTCGTCGAAGCGCTCGAAGGTGGTGCTCACCCCGGGGACGCGCTCCACGAACCGGAACGGGCCGGTGCCCATGACCTGCGTCATGGGGTCGGCGCCGGACTCGATCCAGCGCTGCGAGACGACGTTCGCGGTGGGGTTGGCGAGGACGAAGGGGATCGTGGAGTCCGCCTGCTTCAGGTGGAAGACGACCGTGGTGGCGTCGGCGGCCTCGACCTCCTCGACCATGTCGAGGAGCGGGCCGGTGGTCGCCGCGGTCTTCTCGTCCTGCATGCGGCGGAAGGAGAACGCGACGTCCTTCGCGGTCAGCCGCGAGCCGTCGTGGAAGCGGACCCCGGGGCGCAGCTTGACCTCGTACGTCGTGTCGTCGGCCCAGCCGAACTCGGCGGCGAGATCACCGATGATCTCACCGTCGCCGTCGTACTGGAGCAGGCCGTTGTACGTGAGCTGCCGCAGAAGGTCCGACGCCGCGCCGGTGGTGACGTGCGGATCGAGGTTGGCCGGGTCCGTGGAGAGCCCGAAGTGCAGCACCCCGCCCCGGCTCGGTCTGCCCGGCCGGGGCGTCACCTCCTCCATGGACGACGGCAGGTTGACCGGACTGCCGCACGCGGCCAGCGCCGCGCTGCCCAGCGCACCACCGCCCGCCGCGAGCAGGTGACGCCTGCTGAATGGTGACATTGACATCTCCACACATCGGGGCCAGGGGACGAGCCGTACCGGCGGTGGATCCACCGTGAATGTGGCATGTATACACGGGGTCCACACGGGGGTCAACGGGTGTGCGGGGCTTGATGAGGATCAGAAGCGGTGGTCAGGGCAGCGGCTGCGCCGGGGCGCGGCGCTGCCCGGGGGGCGGCGGGTCGGAGCGGGCGCCGGGGAGGCGGGCGCGCGGCTCCGGGAGCCCCGGGGGACGGACGTGGACCCGGTGGGGGGCGCGGGCGCGCAGGCAGGGCGGTGTAGCCCGGCCGGCGGCAGGCGTGCCCCGGCGGACATGGGGGTCCGGCCGGCCGGGCGGGGGCCTGGCGTGCCGGAGCGTAGGCGCGCGGCGGTCGTGTCCTGCCGAGTGGTGGAGGCGGCGCGCACCCCGCGGCGTGGCTGTCTCAGGTCCGGGCGCCGCCTTCGTGCTCAGCGCGGCGAAGAAGCCGCTGCCCGCGGAGGAGGTGCCGGCTGCGAGCGGGCGGTGGCCGCATGCCGGGGCCGTGACCTGCGGAGTCGTGGTGCCCAACCCGCTACACCACGTCGCGGGACGCGATCCGCGCGGCGACTCAGTCAGACAGCCGGGCGCGGGCCTCGGCGAACAGCTCCGGGTACGCGCTGCCCCAGGTCACGGCGGCGTGCGAGAGCGCGTCCAGGGCGGCCCGGAGCGGGTTCGGCTCGGCGGCGCCGAAGAGTGCGGGCAGTGCCATGGCCTGCTGCAGGGCGTTGTCGTGCCGGCCGTCCGGGGAGTCCACGAGGGTGTGCGGGACGTCCGGGTCGGCGAAGAGCCGGTCGAAGGCCCGCGTCATGTCGTCGAACGGCGCGGGGAGGTCCTCCCCGCGATCCACGGCGTCCAGCCCGGCGGCCAGCCAGCCGACGCGGTCCAGCCCCGCCGCGGTCAGCGCCCGGCGCGCGGCCCAGCGGGCGACGTCCCGCTGCACCGCCGGCCCCGCGGCGTCGACCACGTCGATCAGGTCGCGGTCCAGCCGGACCAGCAGCATCACGTTGCCCCCGGCGGCGCGCACCTGCTCGCTCGGTATCCGCCCGCCCCACCGCCGCCGCTCCGCCCGCTCGCGGGCTTCCGCGCGCTCGCGCTCCTTTGCCTCCCGCTCGCGCCGCTGGGCCTCCGCCAGCTCCTCGGGCGTGGGCGGCGGGGGGACCTTGCGGGCGACGCCGTGCCAGTAGGCCGCCTTCCGGGACGTCTGGCGGACGATCTGGTCCGGGGCCGGGGGTGCGGGCCAGAACTGCAGCAGGTAGTGGTCGACGGGCGGGCCGCCGTCGAGGACAGCCGACTCCGCGTCCGGGTCGACCTCCATGCCGCGTGCGCAATACCGCACCCGGTGGTCCGTCTCCGCCAGCTCCGCGGCGCACAGTTCCCCGTCACCCCACGGGAACACCGACGTCCTCGGCGAGGCGGGCAGGAACGAGACCTCGACGACCTCCTCCCAGACCTCCGCGACGGGCGGCTCCTCCTCGTGCACCTCGACGGTCAGCCCGACCCGGCCGGTGTGCAGCCCGGTGGTGAGGAACAGGTGCCCCGGCACGGCGGCCCCGCACAGCCCGTTGCGCTGCCCCGCGCGCGTGTCCCACCTCTCGGCCCCGAACGGGTCGGGCCGGCTGTCCACGTAGAACTGCATGTAGCTCACGTGGAGTTCACCGCTGTACACCGTCTCCATGCGGCCAAGTCTGCCCGCCGCCACCGACAACGGGACCCCTGCCGGGCGGACGTGGGTACGTTCAGTTACTTGGAGGTTCCTTGCCGCTGCCACTGATCCGAGTCGCCATCGCCCCGAAGAACGGCACCGCCCACTGAAGCTTGTTCATCCTGAAGTTGCTGGTCACGGGGCTGGTGTGAGCGGGCGGCCCGCCTCGGAGCCGCACCCGGGGAGGGGCCTAACGGGTAACGTGGCGGGCATGGATGGGCCGGACGCATCGGAGACGGGTGTAGCGGAGAACTGCCCGGGTCCGCACCGGCGGTGTCACGCCTGCGACGGCGAGTGGAGCCGCGCGAGACGCTGTAGGTGTCCGCCTCGGACCGGGCGCAGGGCGTGGCCGATCCCGCACCGGTGCTGGTACTGCCAGGGCTGCGACTAACGCTGCAAGCCCCCAGCCGCTGCACGCCCCCAGCCGCTGCACGCCGCCGCACTCCTGTTAGATTGACGCGGTGAGTTTTGGTCTGAGTCCGTACCTGCTCACCGGCTCCTTCCTGGACAACGACTGTTTCTCCCCTTTCAAGCACGGCTGGCTTGAGCAGGTGGACAAGGGCCTGACGGCTCTGGGAATCACCGCGGTGCGCGTGGAGTCCTTCGACTACCTCGATCTGCCCGATCCCCTGCCGTTCACCGACACGCCGGGCTGCGGTGAGTGGACACCGCCGCAGATCGCTCAGGCGCTGAAGCAGTTCGAGGCCACCGAGGCGGCAGGGCATGCCCCGCCGCTTGAGCCGCACGTCGTGGAGGCAGTCACGCAGTGCGCCGGATGGATGCAGCGCGCGGCTGAACGGCCCGGCTTCGGCGTTATCGCCTTCCGCACGTAAGGCCGTCAGGAGGACGGCCAGTTGACCCGGCCGTCTATGACGGCAAGCACCCTTGGCTCCACGTCCGCAAGGAACCTCGGCTTCAGTGGTGCGGACCTGTCAGGTCGTGCGGGGAGGGGGCGATCCCGGTGGATAGGCCGGAACCGGCTGGCGGGCGGGGGTGGGCGGCGCGCGGGGCGGTGTTCGCCGGCCTCCTGATCATGCCTCTCGTGTGCGTCGCCCACGCGTGCGCGGTCGTCTGGCTTTACCACAACCTGGGGAACATCACCTTCCTGCTCCTCCTGCTGCCTCTCATCCTCACCGTCGTGATCCTCGCGTGCGCCGTCATCCTGCTCTGGCTCGCCTTGGACCCGGACGACGACAGCCCCGACATCGCCATGGTGCTGGGGCTCGGCGGGCTGATGCTCGCGTACCTCTTCACCTACCCGGGCGCCGGAGACTGGATGCTCCGCTGGCAGGGGACCGAGACCACGTGCGCCGTGCTCGGCGTCGAGGACCGTCGGGAACTGGCCCCCTTCGCCGCCGTCGAGACCGACACCGACTCCGGCTGGGTCACCCGCTACGACTACGAGCTGGCGTGCGCCGACGACGGCGCGCCCGCGGAGATGACCGCCGACACGGGGGACCTGGCGGCGGGCCGGCAGGTCGCGGTGGTGTACGACCCGTCGGCCGGCTGGGGCACCTGGGGCGCCGCCCCGGTGGCGGAACTGGAGCCGGGCAACGACACGATGGGTCTGAGCGCCGGGTTCGTGATCTCCGGCACGGGGCTGTGGACGCTGTCGGTGCTCGGCTGCGCGGCGGCCTGCGCCCGGGCGCACGTCCGCCGCGGCGCAGCCGCGTGAATGCCCCCGTCCGGATGGACGTCCCCGGGACACGCTCCGCGTCCGGCTCCGGCTCCGGCTCCGGTTCCGGCTCCGGCTCCGGTTCCGGCCTGGCCCCGGCCGCGTGGGGCGCGGGCGCCGCGGTCTCGTCGGCAGCCGCCGCGGCGCTGGTGGTGATGCTCCGCCGGCGACGGAGCGGTGCCTCAACCGGAGGAGCACGAGCGGGCGAAGACCACTGAAGAGCTGGTCCTTATCGGTGAGTCGGCGGTAGCGGTGCGGGGTCAGAAACCGTCAAGGTCGCGCCCCAGGTGTGTGCGGCACGCTGGCGAACGAATCAAGCCGTCCCCGGCCCGGCGGGCGGCAACCCGCGGTCCACGCATGAACGTTGAAGGGAAGCAGATGAATTCACGCACTCTGCGCGCGGCCCTGGTCGTGAGCGGCCTGGCCGCAGCGGTGGTCGCCGGAGCGGCGGCTCCGGCGATGGCCCAGCCGCACGAGAGCACGGCCGTTCAGGCGGATGACGTACGGCCCGGGGACAACTGGCCCATGGGTGACACCTACCCCAAGGGTGGCGGTTTCCCCAAGGGTGACCTTTGGTCCAAGGGTGACGTTTTCATGCCCGACGGTGCCCGCCCCTGACGACTGCAGAACCAGAGAGCAGCGAATCACCGAGAGGGAAAATCAGATGCATCAGGCATGGGCTGGAAGCGTCCGGCGGGCACTGATCGGGGGTGCGGTGTCGGCGGCGCTTTCCGTCGGGCTGCTGGCCGGCTTCCACGGGAGCGCCAACGCGATCGTCGGGGGGACCGAGGCCACCGAGGAGGTGCCGTTCATCACGGCGATCGAGATGCTGCGGGACAGCGGCGAGTTCACCTTCCGCTGCGGCGGATCGCTGATAGACGAGCAGTGGGTGCTGACCGCCGCCCACTGCGTCAGCGACCGTGACACCGGCGCCGTCACCGCGCCGGAGAACTTCCACGCCCGGGTCGGCTCCAACGACCGCCTCGCCGGGGGCACCACTGCCAACGTCGAGGAGATCGTCGTCCACCCCGACTACTTCGGCGGATCCGAGCTGTTGAAGGGGGACATCGCGCTGCTCAAGCTGGACCGCCCGGTGTCCCAGGAGCCGGTCCGGATCGCTAACGAGGTGGGCGCGCCCGGAAGCGACCTGCGCTGGTACGGCTGGGGCGACCCCTACTTCGGCAACGAGATCTCACCCCGCTACCTCAACCAGCTGGACACCACCGTGACAGCGGACTCCGACTGCATGGGCGGCACGGAGTGGGACATCGCCGAGGGCGACTTCTGCAACAGCCCGGAGCCGGAGGCCGGTCTGTGCAGCGGCGACTCCGGGTCACCGGGGCTGCAGAAGGCGGGCGGCCGCTGGGAGCTCGTCGGCGTGGTCAGCCGCGGCTTGGGCGACGGCGAGTGCGCCGTCGATCCTGACGTGGGGGTGTCCGTGCCGGCGTACCAGGAGTGGATCGACAGCCACACCTGATCACCGGCTTCGTCCTCCAGCAGATGTCGCGGTCTGACCTGGAGTCTCGCTGGGCGACCGGCGTGTAGCGGGCCGTGGATCGGCCAGGGGCGGTCTCACCGAGACCGCCCCTCGGCCGTGCGCCAGCGCCCTGGTTCGACGCTGCCCCGTCACGACCAACCGCTCCAGCCGACGACTATCACCAAGGGAGACCGTTCTAAGGCGCCAGCTTCATGTCGATCCAGGTGGCCGTCTCGCCCGGCAGCACGTAGCGCTCGGTCTCGACGAAGCCGTTCTTGCGCGCGAACCGCAGCCCGCTGTCGTTGGTCGCGAGGACCACCGTCACTATCTGCTCCGCGCCCAGCTCCCACGCCTTGAACAGCCCGCGCGCGTACAGCTCCGCGCCGATGCCCCGGCCGCGGTGGTCTGCGAGGACGCGGGCGATGACGGTGGCGGTGCGGGTGTCGTCCTCGGGCGGGCGCACGGTGCTGCAGCCGACGGGGACGTCGCCGAGGTAGACGACCTCCAGGTGGTGACGCCGCGCGCGGTCCCGTACGTCGTCGAGGGACAGGTGGTGCGCGGGGATGGTCACGTTGTGGACGTACAGCCAGTCGCGGAGGGCGGCGTCGTCCACCGGCCGGAGGAAGCGGAGATCGGACACCCCGGCAGCCAACCCCGCGGACTGCCCGCGCGTCAACCGCGGCCCGGCCGCGGTGTCAGTGCCCGCCGACGGGCTCGGTGCAGCCGCCTTCCATGTACACGCCGTGAACGTCGGTTTCACCGGGCCAGCCGGTGTTGCCGCTGATGCACGGCCCGGCGCCGGCCACCGTGACGTCCCACCCGACCGCGGACGGGCCGGCCTGCTGGGCGCTGACGGTGTCGGGGGCGTAGCCGAGGTCTTCGAGGAGGAGCCGGATCCGCTTCTCGTCCTTCAGATCGGCGGGGTCGGCGTCCCGCAGCGCGGCGTCGATGAGCGCGGCGTGGGCCTCGCCGCGGCACAGCTCGTCGGGAGAGACGTCGGTGGTCTGCTTGTACGCGTGGTTCTCGGCGTACTTGGGATTCTCGGGCCCCGCGCCGGAGTCGCCGCCGTCGCTTGCCGCGGCAGACGGCTCCGCCGGTACGTCCCGGCACTTCTCCGCGACGTCCGGCCAGGCACGATCGTGTTCGGTCCGCGCGGCCTCGGCGTACTCCTCCGCGCTCGACGGCGACCCGCTGCCCGAGGCCGTACCCGATCCGCTCTCCTCCCCGCACCCCGCCGCAACGACCGCCCCCAGACAGACCGCGGCCAAAGCAACCGCCCCCCGACGCACCCCGGCAACCGTCATCACGCCCCCTGGTTTCAGCCCCGGACGATTCTGGCCTACCGCCACAAGTTCCGCAGTAGCGGCCGTCACCTTCCGGACAGAACGGCGGTCGGTGGGAGGCGCGGGTCAGCCGACGTAGTTCTTCAGGACCTCAGTGTCGAGCGTGACGCCCACCGGGTCGGGGAGAGTGACCTCCTCACCGAAGGGAGCCCGGTGGAGGTCCAGATAGCACCCGCGCTCAGGGTCGGGGTTGGTGTGCACGACGACCGTGCCTGCCTCGCGGTCCACCAGGAGGTAGACGGGGATGCCGGCCGCCGCGTAGGCAGCCGGCTTGTCCTGCCGGTCACGGCGGTCGGTGTCCCCGTCGTACGACGTGACCTCGACGGCCATCAGCACGCCTTCGGGGTCCGACCACTCACCCCGTCCCGCGAAGTACCCTTCTGGCGCCAGGACCCCGTCAGGGCGGGCGCGTCCTGAGCGGTACTCCTCGACCTTCAGCCCGCGTTCGTCCACGTAGAGAAAGAGATCAGGTCGGTACTGCATGCAGCGCTTCAGCAGCCACCTGACGATCTCGCCGTGATCTCCGTCCGGCACGTGCTTCTCCTCGATCCGTCCGTTGAGGAACTCCAACGTGACGGTCTCGGGTGTGGCTGAGGCGATCTGCTCGAACTCCTCCGCCAGCATGCGAGACGTGGTGCGTTCGGCCATAACCGTCATGGTGCCCTCCTTTCCAGTCGGGCGCCAGCTTCGCCCGCCCCGAGCACGGATGGGTCACATTACGTGACGAGTCACACCTTTGAGTGATCGCAGGTGTCACCAGTCCTGGGCCCTCGCCACGCCTCCGCGGCTCAGCCATAGCTTTCCCGATGGCTACGGGAGCCTACTTCTGTTGGTTCTCGATGGCCGGTCCGCTCTACGCTCGCCGCGGCGGATCCCCGCCCATTCCCCCGTAGCGCAGAAGGAGACCGGCATGTCCGGAACCGAGAAGGTCGCACTCATCCTCACCAGCCACGACAGCCTCGGCGACACCGGTAAGCCGACCGGCTTCTACCTCCCCGAAGCCGCTCACCCCTGGAAGGTGCTGTCCGACGCGGGTTACGCGGTGGACCTCGTCTCGGTACGGGGAGGCCGCCCGCCGATGACCGGTGAGGACCTGACCGACCCGGTGCAGAAGGCATTCCTCGACGACCCGGAGATGGCGCGCAAGCTGGAGTCCACCGCCCGTCCGCAGGACGTCTCGGCCGCCCACTACGCGGCGGTCGTCTACGTCGGTGGCCACGGCACCATGTGGGACTTCCCCGGCAACACCGACCTGGCGGGCCTCGCGCGGGAGGTGTACGAGGCGGGTGGCGCGGTCGCGGCGGTCTGCCACGGGCCGGCCGGACTGGTCGACGTCACGCTCTCGGACGGCTCCCACCTGGTCGCCGGGAAGAACGTCACCGGCTTCACCAACAGCGAGGAGGCGGCCGTCGGGCTCACCGACGTCGTCCCGTTCCTGCTCGCGAGCGCCCTGGAGGAGCGCGGCGCCAAGCACACCGGTGCCGCCGACTTCAGCCCGCACGTCGTCGTCGACGGACGTCTCGTGACCGGCCAGAACCCGGCTTCCGCAACCGGCCTCGGCAAGGCGTTGGTCGAGGTGCTCGCCGCGCGCACCGAGTGACGCCGAGCGGCTTGCGGAATCTGCGGAATCATCGGCGTGGCGACCGTGAACGTACACTCCATCCCGGCGCAGGCCCGGGCCCAGGCGCAGACTGCGCGGTGCGCGTCCGTGGCGCGTACGCCGCCCGCCCGGCCGGCGCCGTACGTCGTCGGCTGCTCCGCGTTCCGCGCCGGCGGCGGGGCGGCGGCGGCACCGGCTGCTGCCGGTCAACGTCACGGTGCTCATCGTCGACGTCACCGGCGCCGACCGCCTCGTCACCGGGGCCCGCTCCGGCTACGGCATCCACGCCACGCAGCGGTGGCGCGAAGGCGTCACCGTCGGCCTCACCCCCGCGGGTGCTGCGGCCCTGCTGAGGGCTCCCGCGCGGGAGTTCGTCGGCAAGACGGTGGCGCTGGCCGACGTGCTGGGGTGCCGGCGGAGGAATTGGAGCCGGGCAACAACACGGTCGGCGTGAGCGGCGGGATCGTGCCCCTCGGCACGGGGGGTGTGGACGCTGTCGGTGCTGGGCTGCGCGGCGGACGGCGTCCGCACAGCCCGGCGGTCTCGGCGGCGGGCGGCGGGGGCCCGGCCCGTACGGACGGATAGCCGGCCCTCGCGCCCTCACCCGCTCACGGCCGGTTGAACGCGCGACCGTCCTCGCGGTGCGATGTTCACGTCTATCTCGCGGCCTATCAATCGATGCTGCTCGTCTTCCTGGAACGGGAGATCGGGCTTGGGCCGACCGGCGCCAGCCTCATTCTTTCCGGCATGGGCTGCGGTGCCTTGCTCGGGCTGACCGAATGAAGGGAAGAGGGGGTTCCGTAGTCCGTGCACCGTGCACAACCGGCATACGGGAGTTGAGCATTGTGCACATTGCCCGGCAAGTATGACGTCCTTTACCGTTTTGGTGGCGGTCAATGTCAATTTATTTCGGCATCGGCGGAGGGAAAAGAATCGGCTCCGGCGGCGTCGGCTGACATTGTCGAGTCCGAGGCCGGCGTCACATGGAAACGAGGGACTGACGTGAGAATGCTCAAGTTGATCGGCGTTGCACTCTTTGCTTCCATGGCGGTTGCCGTCGGTGCGGGTAGCGCAACCGCCTCCGGAGGCTGGGACGATGCCGGCAGCAGCTCGTTCAAATACCGCGACACGTCGCTCCACTTGTGGTTCACGGGCTACGTCAAATCCACCGGCGGCAACTTCAGAGCGTGCGTCGACCCGACGGACCGTGCCCACGAGTATGCGTTGTGGGAGCATGACACCAGCGTCTCTAAGAAAGTCTCGTCGTCACGGTCCAGTTCAGGCGGCTGCCTCACTTTCAAGAGCATCGGGGACTATGTCGACGGCGACAACAACAGGGCGGAGTTCTTCCTCTCGACGACCGATCCTGAGGGTGGCGGCGGAGTCGTATTCTTCGACTGAGTGGCTCTCCAGAAGTTTTTGCCGCCAACCTGCACGACAGCCAGGCCCTGACCCCGCTCAGGTCGCGTCCCGCGAGGTGGCGTAAGCGATCACGAGCTTCGCCCTCCGGTGCCTGGCCCGCGGTGACCTCTCCTGGGGGGCTGGGCGCGTTGATGGGCAGAAGTCGAATGTGGGCCTGGTTTGTCGGGATTCTTTGGGTATGTTGCTGCGAATTCGTAGCGGTTTCGTTCCTCCGGAGGCTCTGTTCTCACCGTCCCCCGGCTGTGCGTTGGCGGGCAGAGGGCGAGGGGCGGATCTTCGTCGGCTTCGAGTTCGTTGACGGGCGGGCCGGCGGACTCCGCATCGGGTTCGCCGGAACCGCCTGCGGCCGACGCCGTAGACGCCCTCGGGGAGTTGGGCGTCCTGCCGGAGGTCGCCCGCGACTGTACGGAGACCCGCTGGGACCGGTTCGCCGCCGATCCGGCCGAGGCGGACCTGCTCCGGTGCGACGCGCTGCACACCGATACCAATCCCAGCACCTGCATCTCGGCGCCGACCGGATCCGGGTGGTCGACTGGGCATGGCCCACCCGCGGAGCGGCACTCGCGGAGGCGTCCTCTGACGCACACTCCGATCGCGAGCGCCTTGAATCATGTCGTGACGGCGCCTGGAGCGGGCTGTACCACTCTCACGCCCGCTTCCTCCAGCGCCGTACAGGTGGCGGAGTCTGACAGCGCGGTGGTCACGACCACATGCAGGTCCTCCGGGCCGCAGACCTTCGCCATACCGGTTCCTGGGAACTTGCTCGCATCGACGAGTAGCCCAACCTTGTCGCTGGCGGCGATCATGGCACGTCTGGCGGGCACCTCGACGACCGTGGCGTCCATCACCTGGCCGCCGGAGCGGACGCCGGCAGCACCCATGAAGAGCCAGTCAGCGTGCACCTGCCGGAGGTTGTCCTCAGCCATGAAACCGTCCAGCGAGTGGCACTCACGTATGACCATGCCACCCAGCAGCATCAGCGCAATGCCCTCGTCCTTGGCGAGTTCCTCATACACCGCGAGGTTGTTGGTGACCACAGTGAGTCGGCGCCCGTGCAGGTGGCGCGCTAATCGGTAAACGGTGGTTCCGGCATCGAGGATGATCGACTGGCCGTCCTCGATCAGCGCGGCGGCCTCGGCGGCGATTGCGTCCTTCTCGGACACCCGGACGTCGGCGGCCTCGGCGAGAGGCGGATGCGGCTCCCCGAGGACCGCGCCCCCATAGACACGGGTGAGCAGACCGTCCTTCTCCAGCTTGACGAGATCGCGGCGGACGGTCGCGACGCTCGCGCCCAGTTGCCCTGACAGGTCAGCCAGGGTGGCGTACCCGACGGACTCCAGCACCCGGAGAATGAATTGGTGTCGTTGGCCAGCCAGCACGCAGAGAGATGCTACCGGCCATCCGACGTGCAGCCCAGGCAGCTCCCAGCGCCGAGTACACCCCCGGAGGGGGGTGCGGAGTCTTCTCAGCGACCCCGTCACGACCACGGCCAAGGTCCCCGGCCTGCGCGAGGACCGGTTCGAGGCATTCACCCAGACCGCCAAAAAGGGCTGTCTGATCTCCCGCCTCCTCAAGAACGAGGCCACCATGGACGCAACGCTCGTGCCATAGCCGGAGAGTCGGCCGGGGCTGCGCGGCTCCTGACCCCACCGCCACGGGCACACCCCCCGAAGCCCGCTGACACTGCCCGAGAAGCGCACGGGCGAAAGTCGGGACAGGTCGCCGGGCCTGGACAGCGGGTCCGCAGCCCCTGCGCTGCGCACCCGGCTGCCCGGTCCTGTGCACAAGGGCTGGCCTTACTATGGAGGAGTGAGTCAGGGCAGCGAACCAACGAATCTCGGGGCGCCGCGCGTGTGCTCGATCGCCGATGCGCTCGGCATCGTAGGCGAGCGTTGGACCTTGCTCGTCCTGCGCGAGCTGAGCTTCTTCGGCGTGCACCGCTTCAACGACATCCAGACGAACACTGGCGCGCCCCGCGAGACGCTCGCGCTGCGGCTGCGCAAGCTCGAGGAGGCCGGACTGGTCGAGCGCCGCCGCTATTCGGAGCATCCGCCGCGCGACGAGTACGTGCTCACACCGGCCGGCCAGGCCATGGGCCCTGTCCTGCGAGAGCTGCGGGCATGGGGGGAGACGTACGCGCAGTGACGCCAGGGCTTCGCGGCAAGCCCTCCGCCCGCTCCTTCTCTGCCTGGGCGCACCCCCTCCAGAACGGCCCCGGGGCGAGGGGGGAGACCATCTCGCCGCGCCTTGTGTGACATCGATCGTCCCAACAGGTCCAAGGATTCCGGGCGCCGACCACGGACACCTCGGTCCGACCGCTGCGCGCCCTCGCCCGGACCGGGATCTCGGTGCCGTCGCGGCCAGGCCGCATCCAGGGCCTACCTGGCCGCCGCCGGCGACCTGCCTCCAGCGGAAGCCCCCAAAGAAGTAGGTCTTTTTTTCGGACTCGCTATGCTAGGGTGCTCGTGAGTCGGTAAATCGAACTTACTGAGGCCGAGCGCTATACACCGTGCACCGCGCCATCCGGGCCGGAACGGAGCCAGCATCCAAGCCCGGCCTGTTCTCCCGCGGTCCTCGGAGTACACCGCCGTCATCCGGCGCGCGTCCCGGGCCCTCCAGCACACAGAAGGAGCTTCACCATGGCTGCCGCCCAGGCCGTTCTCGGAGTCGACAAGGTCACGTCCGGCTACTGGCGCGTGACTTTCCAGAACCCGCCGATCAACCTCTTCGACCCGGAGACATCCTCGAGCTGATCCAGACGCCGGCGGCCAAGGCCCGAATCGGCCTCATGATCTCCAAGGGCTTCCAGCAGGACAGCGAGACCGAACTCAACCTCCCCAACGTCGTCGCCCAGCTCACCGACGAACTCGCCGCACAGGCCTGACCCAGGTCGGCTGGCAACACCGCAACCGGAGGTACCTCGTGACCACTGACACCCACTCCTCGCCGGCCGCCCCCATCCGCGCGACGGTCTTCGTCGGTCGCTGGCCGAATGTCCCGGCCGAGGAGTTTCCCGGCGTACCGAACGGCACCTTCTCGCCCACCACGGCCACGCTCGTGAGCGGCGCCACCGAAGTGGTGCCCCACCGCCCATTTTCTGCCCGCGACCCGGGCCCCCTGTCAGCAAGCCCTCCTGCTGCTCAGCTCACTGGCCGCACTCACGATCACCCGTCGGCGCAGCGCCGCCCCCGTGTCCTGAGCGCCGTCCGCTGCGAGGCACTGGGCCGCCCGTCCAGGGCCGGGCGGGTATGCCGGATTTTCGAGAACACCATCCCCGACAAAGCGCCGCCCTGCGGCCACAACACCGAACAGAGGACCACCACATGGGCTGGATCGCCACTACCCCCGAGGAACGCCGCATGCAGCTCGGCAGCTTCCTGCTCGGCACCGGTGGAATCGGCGGGATCGCCGGAGCCACGGGACCTGGGATCGGACTGTCGCAGGAGGAAGGTCACAAGCTGATCGACCGGGCCCTCGACAAGGAGGGCATCAAGGTCCTGGACACCGCTGACATCTACGCCGCCGGTGCCAGCGAGCGCATCGTCGGCACCTGGAATGCGGCTCACCCGGACGCGGACGTCCTCATCCAGACGAAGACCGGCGTCACGGCCGAGGGCGCGAACCTCGCGCCCGACCGCGTGCGCCGCCAGCTCGCGCACAGCGTCGCGGTACTGGGCCGCGTCGACCTTTACATCGCCCATCGGGTCGACCCGAACACACCCTGGGCCGAATCACTGCCGGTGTTCAGCCACGCCGTCGAAAGCGGTGTGATCCGCGCCTACGGCCTGTCCAATGTCAATGGGGCCGCCCTCAGCTCCGCGCTGGAGAGCGCAGACCGTCTCAAGCTCGTCCGGCCCGAACTGGTCCAGAACCAGTACTCCCTGCTGGCGCGCGGCGACGACCAGGATGTGCTGCCCATCGTGCGCAGCGAAGGGCTGGCCTACACCCCGTTCTCCCCCCTGGCGACCGGACTGCTGGCCGGCCGCTACAGCAACGGGGAGCAGCCCGCGCACGGAAGCCGCGCCAGCATCGCCTCCCGTAACGCCCACTACCTCGACGACGAACAGGTCATGGTGAAGATCCGTGCCTTCGACCGCCTCGCGGCCGAGCACGATGTCACCTCGGCCGGTCTCGCGCTCGCCTGGTTGGTCAACCATCCGCTCGTGGCCGCGCCGATCGTCGCTCCCAGCAAGGAGTCGCATTGGACGGCCTGCCACGAAGCTCAGAAGCTGCCGTGGACCAGCCAGGTCGCAGACCGGTTGGACAGTCTGTTCAGCTGAGGCCAGGCGGTACCGGTCGGCGCCCGGCACAGCGACGTCCTCGGCAGCGCGTCAGTAACGCAGTGCCCGGCGCCGGCGTGATCAACGCACGGTGCCGGGCACTTTCTGAGCAGGAGTTCGAGCCACACGCGTGAAGCGCTGCCCGCGAGAACGCGATGCCCGGCTTCGTCCGGTAGGACGGCCGCTTGAGGTTCTGAGGCAGGAGTCCGGCACTGGGCGGAGCGGGCACGCTGGGGGCGTTGGCGCTCCAGGAGGAGAACCACGAGTCCAGCAGGACCCCTATGGGACGGGGATCATCTCTGCGGCCACGCCGGGTAGTTCATCGAACTTCGCTTTGGCGTCGGTGGTCATCACCGTCCGGTTTGTGGCAATCGCCGTCGACGCGATGATCAGGTCGTGCGCACCGCGCGGCTTGCCAAGCCTCCGGGTGTACGCCAGCAACCGGGCATGCACACGCGCCACATCCAGCGTGTAGTCATCCACCGGGACTATGGCGAGCACCGCGTCGACGAATCCCTGACGACGGCGTGTGGTCACCTCGTCCGCCGCGAGTTCAACGCCCTGCAGCAGTTCAGCCGCCGTGACGGCAGCGATGGTGATGTCGTCATCCCGGGCGCGCAACAGCTTGGCCAGCTCAAGCCGGCCGCGATCGACCGCAGCAAGGACACCGGTAAGGACACCGGTGTCGAGGATTACCCTTCCCACGGGTCCTCCAGAGCCAGCAGCTCACGGGTCTCCAGCACATCGGACGCGAAGTCCTCGTCGAGGGCCGCGGCGTGTGCTTCCAGCACGTCGGCAAGCGCAGCGCCGTTCCCGCTGGGTGCGGGCCCAAGGATCGCCAGACGTATGCCGTTGCGGGTGATCACGATGGTTTCCCCATGCGCCACCTGGTCCAGCACCGAAGCGAAGCTCCGGGAAGCCTCGCTTGCGCTCATCATCCTCATGAATTCAGAATGTCAGAAACACGCTGGTAAATGAGGGTGAGATGCCGGGGCTGCCGGTTCCGGGTGCGCACCCCCGCACCTGCGCCACCCTGCCGACCGGGTCCTCGTTCAGATGCCTTGAATCGTCACCTGCGGCTGGTCGGCAAGCAGCTTGGACAGGTCATCCACATCCGAGGTGAAGACGATCACGGCGCTCCGCTGATCGAGTGCGGCGACCGCGAGGAAGGTGTCGATCACGTACTTGTGGCCGTGCATTCCAGAGGCGCGGCGGAGTTGCTGGGCCGATCGGGCCTGGTCCAGGCCAAGGGGATGGACCACCAGTCGCGAGGTGATCCAGTTCCAGCGGGCTCGCTGGATGCGGCCGTCGTCGGCTTCGACGATGGTCATTGGTGTGACGACGACGGGAATCCCCTCACGTCTCGCGTCCTCGATGAGTGGGGTGATCGCTCGATCGCCCCTCACTGCCCTGGAGAGCGCCTCGCAGTCGAAGACGTAGACAAGCGTTTCGGTCACGCTGCGCCCTTGCGCGATGCGGCGATCTGTGCGGCGATGCGGGACAGAGCGGCCTCACGGACGCGGCGGGCCTCTGCCAGTTCCTCGTCTGTGACGGTGCCGTACTCCTCCTGGAGCCAGTCGGACAGTTCACCGAGTCGGTCGATGCGATCTTGGCGCACAAGAGCCTCTGTGGCATACGCCGACAGCTCACGTTCTCCGATGCGCTCACGGATCGAGCTCAGGAGTTCTTCCGGGATGGTGACGGTCACCCTCTTCATGCTCATACTGGAAATCATACTCCCCTCGGATCCGGATCCGGATCCGTTCTCGGGTGGCGGGGCGGCGGTACGGCACCGGCTGCTGCCGGTCAACGTCACGGTGCTGATCGTCGACGTCACCGGGGCCGACCGGCTCGTCACCGGGGCCCGTGCCGGGTACGGCGTCCACGCCACGCAGCGGTGGCGCGAGGGCGTCGCCGTCGGGCTCACCCCGGCGGGTACCGCGGCGCTGCTGGGGGTCACGGCGCGGGAGTTCGTCGGCGGGACGGTGGAGCTGGCGGACGTGCTGGGGCGGCGGCGGGCGGCGGAGTTGGCGGAGCGGGTGGCCGGGGTGCCGGGTGGGGCGGCGCGGCTGGGGGTGGTGGAGGAGCGGGTGGGGGCGTGGCTGGCGGCGGCGGCCGGCGGCCGGAGCGGGGGCGGGGTCGCGGCGGCGCCGGACGGCCCGGTGGCCCGGGCCTGGCGGCGGCTGCAGCGCCCGGGGCCCCGGATCGCGGTGCCGGCGCTGGCGGATCGGCTCGGGGTCAGCCGGCGCTGGCTGGAGTTGCGGTTCCAGCGGGAGATCGGGCTGTCGCCGGGGCGTGTGGCCCGTATCGCCCGCCTCCAGCACGCCCTCGGCCGGCTCGCCCGCGCGGCGGCCGGCCCGGTGGCCGACCCGGCGTTCAGCCCGGTGTCCGGATCGGCGTCCGACCCCGCGCCCCACCCCGCGACTGTCGGCTCAAGGGCGGCGGCGTGTAGCTCAGGTGACCAGCAAGCGTCACCCTCATATACAACCTCGCCCTCAGATCGAACTGATCGCAGTCCTCTGAGACCCCCTCACAGAACCGTCATGTCGCTGCCCTGATTGATAGGGACAGGTTATGTCAGATTCCATCAAGGTTTCTCACCAGAAGCGTATGCCAGAGTATAGGGGAACTTACGTCCCCCCGGATGCGGCCCCACTCCTTGAGCAGCGTGCACACTTCGACAGGCCGAACTGGAAATCGTGCACGTTGGCCGGAGGTGCGGTCTCGTCTATCGTCTCAGCAATATCCATCTGTCTCCAGGTGTAGGACACCAGGGATAGAGGGACGACAATTCAGGAAGAGGAGAAGGGAAACAGTGAACGCGCGAGCGAAGCGTATTATGCAGCGAACTGTCGTCGGAGCGGGCGCGACGGTGCTGGCAGCGAGTGTGGTGGCAAGCGGGTCGGCCTCCGCCGACTCCGGTTGGAGGCAATCGCCCGGCGGGGGCTGTGTGGCAAAGTGGTACTCGGCAACCAACACATTCCTTGCCCAGGACAACAAGGACAACAACGGTCGAGATTGTACGCTTGCGTTTACATTCAAGATCAAGGACGGAAAGCCGAACGGCATCATAGAGCAGCATTTCCTGGGGGATGACGTGTCCGCGATCAAGGCAAAGAACTACGATGGAGACAAGTGGATTCTTTTCCAGGTGTGTGAGTTGGGCGGGGATGACGGGGAAGACTGCACGAAATGGGGGAAGTACCTCACCTGACGCCTCTTGCGTCCACTGAGTGGCTTCTCTGAATGCTGAACTCGCCTTAGGAACCTCTGACTGACAGACGGTCAACAGTTCCTTGACGGCTCGTCTGTGAAACTGTACGCGGACTGAAGTGATCCGCACCCAAGAACGGGAGATCCATTGGCTACTTTCCGAATGCGGGCCGGAGTCGTCGCGGCAACGACCGGGGTCATCCTGCTTGGCGGCGGTGTTGCGTCGGTGCACGCTGATCAGCCGGAGCGCGCCCGGCACTGCGTGGTGCACGTGAGCACCGACACCATCGCCTGTTACGAGACTTTCCGTGAGGCCATCAGCCAGGCGACCGGCGGATTCATCAAGGATGCGCCCATGGACGCTAGGGCCGCTATCGCTAGCGAGGGGTTCACACAGGAGATCAACTCGATGGTGGAGGCGGATGGATCGCCGCGCACCGGGGTCAAATCCGTCGTAGCCTCAATCCAGTTCTCCGATAAGAACGGGCAGGGCACGACACTTACCGCCAAATCGGAAAGGGGATGCGACGACAACGCCGACGTGGACGGTGAATGGCGGGACGTCGACAATATCAGCCCGGCGTGGGACGATCAAATTTCGTCATTTCGAGGCTACTCGAAATGCCAGGTGAACATGTGGGAGCATCCGGGGTTCAACGGGGCGAACAACGGTTGGCAGAGCAGCGACATGGACATGGGGGCGATGAATAACCAGGCTTCCTCGATTCGCTGGCGATGATAATGACCCCAGCCGGGACACGGAATAGCTTCCTTGTGTCGTCCTGACTTCGTCGACCGCCGCAAAGACAGGGCATGACGCTTCCTTGTCTGCGAGGGCGCGGACCCCGGATCTGGATCCGGGGCCCGCGCCCTACTGGTGGGGTCAGTGACATCGCCAGCTGAAGCGGGCCTGGTCGAAACGGCGGCGGGGCATCACCTGACGCATCCGGCCGAGCGCCTACGCAAACGACTCACAGCCTGATCAACCAATCCACGCGTGGCAACGGCCCTTGGAGTCCGCCCACGTTCACCAGGACTCTGCTCGCCGGGGTCGGCCCGGCCAGGGCGTACGGCGGCGGGCTGCTGGCTCCGCCCCCGCGGCGGAGCGGTTGGGCGAACAGAACGTGTCGTAGATGGCCCCGGGATGAACACTGGCCGGACTTTTCCGGCATCCCTGGCAGCTTCCCGCGCCCGCTCCTCACCCTGGTCTCCTCCCAACTACTGCACAGTTCAAGGGGATTCGGGTGACGCGGCGGTGAGCGAACGGATCGAGCAGTGGATCGCGATTCTCAGCCTCGCGTTCCCCGTCCTGGCGTTCCTGTGGGAGTTCGCCGTCATCGGCCGCAAGCGCCTGGGCTACCGCGTGCAGATGGACACGCTCGCCGCCGACGCCGCCAACAAGCCGTACGCCGGCGTGCTGGGGGACATGCAGCACGACGGCCACCAGCTCAAGGACCCCTCGTTCGTCCTGCTGCGCATCGAGAACGCCGGCTCGGCGAAGATCGTCTCCGACGACTACCTCGCCGACCTCGCCGACCACCACGGCATCAAGGTCACCTTCCGGAACCGCCGGGTCACGGCCGTGGTCCTCACGGATCCGAGCGACGACTTCCTGCGCGACTTCTTCTTCGAGGTACGGACGGAAGGCGACACCGTACGGGAAGTCGTCGCCAAGCCCGGCTTCCGCCGCCACAACGACGAGTCGGACCGTACGGGCACCATCCGGCTGCCGCGCGTGACGCTGCCCCGCGGCGCCGAGTACAAGGTGCTCGTCGTGCTGGAGCGGTGGCCCGACGACGACGGCCGCGACCGCTTCCCGCCCCCGGTCGTCCAGGGCACCGACGGGCTGGACCGCTGGTACGACCCGCTCGTGCGGTTCCTGCGGCTGCGGGCGACCCGGACCGAGAGCCACGTCTTCGCGTCCCGGCCGGCCTGGTGGGCCATCTGGATCCTGATCGCCGCGGTCGTCGTCCAGGCCGGCTTCACGCTCTTCCTCCGCGACGACCGCCGGCCCCCGCTGGGCTGCGTCGGCGGCACCCTGTACCTGCACGGCTCCACCGCCTTCGAGCCCGCCGTACGGGCCGCCGCCGCCGACTACGCCGCCCGGTGCGAGGGGGCGGACGTGTCAATTCCGCTGGACGAGGAGACCTTCCGGGGCAGCACCGACGGGGTCACCGAGCTGGACGAGGCGGGCAGGGACGCGAAGATCCCGGTAGGCAAGGGGCTCCGCAACCACGTGGCCTTCACCGACGGCCTCGCCTCCGAGGGCCACCCGCGGCTGCTCCCCAGGCCGGTCGCCTTCTCCGTGTTCACCCTGGTGGTCAACAAGGATGCGGGGGTAGAGAACCTGACGCAGGATCAGATCAAGGGCATCTTCGCCGGGGAGTACGAGAGCTGGGAGGAGCTGAACGGCAATCCGGTGCCCATCCACGTGGTCAACCGCGAGCCCGGCTCCGGGACCCGCGGCAGCCTGGTCGCCAAGGTGCTGGACGGCGACGAGCCGCGGCAGTTCACCGAGACCGACTGCGCCGCCATGGACGCGCGGCGGTACGGCCGCTGCGAGGTCAGCGGTACGGACACGATGCTGGACGCGGTCACCGCGAGGTCCGGCGGCATCGGCTACAGCGAGGCCGCCGCCGTCGACAGGCACGCGGGCGTCCACAGTCTCGTGAAGGTGAGGATCGACGGCAGGGCCCCGACCGTGGCGGGCGTCGAGGACGCCGGCTACCCGTACTGGCAGACCGAGTACGCGTACACCTACGGCGATCCCCCGGCGGGCTCGATCGCCGCGTCCTTCCTGAACTTCCTCACCCAGCAGACCGGCCGCGACATCCTGCACGACGAGGGCCACGGCCTCTGCTCCGAGACCGAGAACACGGGGGAGTGCCGCCCGGTCTGACCTCCACGCGCGGCGCATGCGCGAGGATTTTTCGGAGGCTGCTGGGTTTGTGCTAGGTGGGTGCCGATTTTCGTCTTGCAGATGCGGCGTTATGATCGGCGCATGCATACGTACCGGATAGGAGACGCCGCCGCCCTGCTCGGGGTCAGCGCCGACACCGTCAGGCGCCTGGTCGACGCCGGGAGGCTGACCGCCGAGCGTGACGAGGCGGGGCGGCGGATCATCCCCGGGGCGGGCCTCGCGGCGTACGCGCGGGAGGTGCGCCGGGCGGAGCGGGAGGCGACCGGGTCCTCCGCCCGTAACCGCTTCGCCGGGATCGTCACTGAGGTGCAGATGGGGGACGTCTCGGCGCAGGTGGAGATCCAGGCGGGGCCGTTCCGGGTGGTGTCCATGATCAGCCGGGAGTCGGCCGAGGAGCTGAAGCTGGAGCCGGGTGTTCCGGCGGTGGCAGTGGTCAAGTCGACCAACGTGGTCGTCGAGAGACCGTAGACGTCTGGAGTGGACCTGTGACGACCCGTTCCGCGCGCCGCGCTCGCCGGACCACCCGCCCGCTGCGGGTGGCCGGCGCGGGCGCCGCCGCTCTGCTGGCCCTGAGCGCCTGCTCCGACTCCGCCGGCACCTCCGACGACGGCTCCGGCTCCGGCTCCGGCGCCGCCGGTGAGGTGTCCGGCGGGGTCACCGTCTTCGCCGCCGCCTCCCTCACCGAGAGCTTCGAGAAGCTGGGCGCGCGGTTCGAAAAGGAACACCCCGGTACGAAGGTGACGTTCAGCTTCGGCGGCAGCGACGCCCTCGCCGCGAGCATCACCGCCGGCGCCCCCGCGGACGTCTTCGCCTCCGCCAGCGCGACGCCGATGGACATCGTCACGGACGCCGGCGCCGCCGCCGGTACCCCCGCCACCTTCGTACGCAACCGGCTGGAGATCGCCACCCTGCCCGGCAACCCGGACGGGATCGCCTCGCTGGCGGACCTCACCGACCCGGGACTGAAGGTCGTGCTCTGCGACGAGGCGGTGCCCTGCGGCGCCGCCGCGCGGCAGGCGCTGGACGCCGGCGGGCTGAAGCTCACCCCCGTGTCGTACGAGGAGGACGTCAAGTCCGCCCTCAACAAGGTGGTGCTGAAGGAGGCCGACGCCGCGGTCGTCTACCAGACCGACGTCCAGGCCGCCGGCGGCACGGTGGCGGGCGTCGACTTCCCCGAGTCGGCCGGCGCCGTCAACGACTACCCGATCACGCTGCTGGACCAGGCGCCGAACGCCGCCGCCGGCGAGGCGTTCATCGAGCTGGTGCGGTCGGCGGAGGGGCAGCAGGTGCTGGGCGAGGCCGGGTTCCGCAAGCCGTGACGCCCCCTTCTTCCGCGGGCAAGGGCGATACGGCGGACACCCTCACCGGTGGCCGCCGCCCCCGGCGCCCCCACCCCCGCGGCGGCGCGCCGCTGCCGCTCCTCGTACCCGCGCTCATCGGGCTGGCGTTTCTCGTCCTGCCCCTCGTCGCCCTGCTGCTCCGCGCCCCGTGGAGCGGCATGCCCGAGCTGCTGACCAGCACCGAGGTCTGGCAGGCGCTGCGCCTGTCGCTGGTCTGCGCGACCGCGGCGACGGCCCTGAGCCTGGTCGTCGGAGTGCCGCTGGCGTGGCTGCTGGCCCGGGTGGAGTTCCCGGGGCGGGGGCTCGTACGTGCGCTGGTGACGCTGCCGCTGGTGCTGCCGCCGGTGGTGGGCGGTGTGGCGCTGCTGATGGCGCTGGGGCGCAACGGGGTCGTGGGGCGGTGGCTGGACGACTGGTTCGGGGTCACGCTGCCGTTCACCACCGCGGGCGTGGTGGTCGCCGAGGCGTTCGTGGCGATGCCGTTCCTCGTCATCGCCGTCGAGGGCACGCTACGGGCCGCCGACCCCCGCTACGAGGAGGCCGCCGCCACCCTCGGCGCCGGGCGCTTCACCGCCTTCCGCCGCGTCACCCTGCCGCTCGTCGCGCCCGGCATCGCCGCCGGGGCGGTGCTGGCGTGGGCGCGTGCGCTGGGGGAGTTCGGCGCCACGATCACCTTCGCGGGCAACTTCCCGGGCCGTACGCAGACCATGCCGCTGTCCGTCTACCTCGCGTTGCAGCGCGACCCGGAGGCGGCGATCGCGCTGAGCCTGGTGCTGCTGGCGGTGTCGGTCGCGGTGCTGGCGGGGCTACGGGACCGTTGGCTGACCTCCGCATGAGGACGCCGCATGAGGAAGACACCGCATGAGGACACCGCGTGAGGGACTCCCGATGAGGGACACGGAGAGCGGGAACGAAGGGCTCGACGCCCGGCTCGTCGTCGACCGGGGTACCTTCCGCCTCGATGTCGCGCTCACCGCCCGCCCCGGCGACGTCGTCGCGCTCCTCGGCCCCAACGGCGCCGGCAAGACCACCGCCCTGCGCGCCCTCGCCGGCCTCGTCCCGCTCACCGGCGGGCACCTGCGCCTCGACGCCGCCGAGTTGGACCGTACGCCGCCCGAGGACCGGCCGGTCGGCGTCGTCTTCCAGGACTACCTGCTCTTCCCGCACCTCAGCGCCCTCGACAACGTCGCCTTCGGCCCGCGCTGCCACGGCGCCACCAAGGCCGGGGCCCGCGCCGAGGCCGCCGACTGGCTGGCGCGGATGGACCTCGCCGCGTACGCGGGCGCCAAGCCCCGCCGGCTATCCGGCGGCCAGGCGCAGCGCGTCGCGCTCGCCCGCGCGCTGGCCACCCGCCCCCGGCTGCTGCTCCTCGACGAACCGCTCGCCGCCCTCGACGCCCGCACCCGCCTCGACGTCCGCGCCCAGCTCCGCCGCCACCTGGCCGACTTCGAGGCCGTCGCCGTGCTCGTCACCCACGACCCCCTGGACGCCATGGTCCTGGCCGACCACCTCGTCGTCATCGAGGACGGCCGCCTCGTCCAGCAGGGCGCCCCCACCGACATCGCACGCCACCCGCGCACCGACTACATCGCCCACCTCGTCGGCCTCAACCTCTACCGGGGCCGGGCCCGCGGTCACACCGTCGACCTCGACCTCGCCGGCGGACCCGCGATCACCACCGCCGACGACCTCACCGGGCCGGTCTACGTCGCCTTTCCGCCCAGCGCCGTGACCCTCCACCGGGACCGCCCGACCGGCTCCAGCGCCCGCAACCTCTGGCGCTGCGCCGTCGCCGGCCTCGAAACCCACGCCGACCAGATCCGCGCCGAACTCACCGGCGAACTCCCCCTGGCCGCCGACCTGACCACCACCGCTGCCGCCGAACTCGACCTGCACCCGGGCGCGACGGTCTGGGCGGCCGTCAAGGCGACCCAGACCCACGCCTACCCCGCCTGAACGACCGCCCCGGCGTGCCGCTACTCCCCGTCGGGCTTCTTCCGGTGCACCTTCGGCGGCTGCGTCGAACTCGCCGCCTCCGCCTCGGCCTTGGCCTCGCTCACCGCCGCGTCGGCCTCTTTCGCCGCCTCGACAGCCGCCGTCACCGCGTCGAGCGCGGGCGACGGGCCCGCCGCCAGCTCCGGCGTGCCGGACTCGGCTCCGGTCCCGGTCCCGGCCCCGGTTCCGGCCCCGGCTCCGCCCTCGGCCTGCTTCCGGTCGACCTCCGGTGCCGTCTGCGGCGCCGCGGCTGGCCCCGCCGCCGACTTGTCGCCGAAGGCGGTGGTGACGGTGCGTACCGCCTCGGTCAGCTCGCCGGGGATCACCCAGAAGGTGTTGTTGTCGCTGTTCGCCAGGTGCGGCAGGGTCTCCAGGTACTTGTACGCCAGGACCTTCGCGTCGGCGTTGTTGCGGTGGACGGCCTGGAAGACGCGCTCCACGGCCTGCGCCTCGCCGTCCGCCCGCAGGATCATGGCCTGCTGCGTGCCCTGGGCCTCCAGGATGTCGCTCTGCCTCGTGCCCTCCGCGGTGAGGATCTTGGCCTGCCGCTCACCCTCGGCGTGCAGGATGGCCGCGCGCTTGTCGCGCTCGGCCCGCATCTGCTTCTCCATCGCCTCCTTGATGCTGTGCGGCGGGTCGATGGCCTTGATCTCGACGCGGTTGACGCGGATGCCCCACTTGCCGGTGGCGTCGTCGAGGACGGTACGGAGCCGGGCGTTGATCTCCTCGCGCGAGGTGAGCGTCTCCTCCAGGTCCATGCCGCCGATGACGTTCCGCAGCGTGGTGACGGTGAGCTGGTCGATGGCCTGGAGGTAGTCGGAGACCTCGTACGCCGCGGCCCGCGGATCCGTGATCTGGTAATAGAGCACGGTGTCGATGTTGACGACGAGGTTGTCCTCGGTGATCACCGGCTTGGGGTCGGACGAGTAGACCTGCTCGCGCACGTCCAGCTTGGTGTTGATGCGGTCCGCCACCGGCACGACGAAGTTCAGGCCGGGCTGCAGGGTCCGGCGGTACCGGCCGAACCGCTCGATGTTGTAGCGGCGCGCCTGCGGGACGACCCGCACGCTGGCGGACACGAGAAAGATGACGACCAGCGCCGCCACGAGAATCGGGATGACAACCGGGTCCACACTTCCTCCGTTGGCTGTGCGTTCAGCGGTTCAGTTCACCGGGCATCGGTTCAGGGGAGCAGCTCGCGGGGGTAGACGACGGCGGTGGCGCCCTCGATCTCCATGACCTCCACCAGCGCGCCCACCGGGATCACCGCGGTCTCGTCGAAGGCGCGGGCGGACCACTCCTCACCGGAGAGCTTGATCAGGCCGTGGGTAGCGGTGACCTCCTGCACGACCTCGGCCCGCTTGCCGAGCAGTGCATCGCTGCCGTCGCGGGTGAGGGGCGTCTGCGCCATGTGCCTGAGGGTGACGGGACGTACGAGGATGAGTCCCGCGGCCGCCGCCGACCCGAGGGCCACGAACTGCCCGAGGGCACCGATGCCCACCCCGGCCACCACGGCGGCCACCAGCGCGGCACCCGCGAGCAGCCCGAAGACCAGCGTCATCGTGAAAAACTCCGCGGCACCGAGTGCCGCGGCGGCGAGGAGCCAGACGATCCACGACATCGCATCAGCCTCCCTCGGGGGACTCACCCTCCAACCTACATCTGCGGAATGCCGGACAGAACAGGCGTGCCTATGGCGCCCGCGGCGGGGCGGGGCGGGCGGCGCCGGAGCCGGAGGGGGCTGAGGCCGTGAAACAGGACGGACGTGCTCAAGGCGTCCGCGGCGGTGCCGCTGCCCGCGGGGCGGGCGGGGCGGGCGGCGCCGGAGACGCGCTCATGGCGTCGGCCGCGGGGCGGCTGCGGGCACGAGGCGGGGGATCAGGCGGACGTAGACCACCATGCCGACGACCTCGACCAGGGTCTGGGTGACCACGACCACCGCCGCGGCGGCCAGCCGGTCGGGCAGCGCCAGGGCCAGCGGGAGGACCACGAGGGAGTTACGGGTCGCGCCGGTGAAGACGACGGCGCGGCCGTCGGGGGCGTCGAGGCGGAACAGCCGCGTGACCGCCAGGCCGGCGACGGCCATCACGGCGAGGAAGAGGACGTAGAACGGCACCACGCGGGCCACGTCGCCGAGGCTGTCGCCGTCGTCCAGCTTGGGCACCTGGGAGGCGACCACCGTCGCCAGCGTCGCGGCCATCAGCGGCACCATCGCGGTGCCCGCCGCGTCGGCGTTCTTCCGGCCGGCCGGGCGGCGGGCCGCCCACGCCTGGGTGAGCCAGGCGAGGGTGAGCGGGAGGGCGATGAGGACGGCGAACGCCTCGACGAACGGCCCGGCCTCGACGATGTCGGCGAGGTCCGAGCCCATGAAGAGGTAGAGGTAGCCGGGGAGCAGGACCAGCTGCGCGACCAGCAGCAGGGGCGTGACCGCGAGGAGCCGGTGGCTGCTGCCGCCGGCGAGGCCGCTGAAGACGATCACGTAGTCGATGCAGGGGGTGAGCAGGACGAGCAGGACGCCCGTGCGTACGGCCTGTTCGTCCGGCAGGAAGGCGAACATCGCCGCGACCACCAGCGGTACGACGACGAAGTTGACGACGAGCGCGGCGGCGAGGAACCGGCCGGCGCGCAGCGAGCGGAGCAGCTGGGCGGCCGGCACCTGGAGGAACGTCACGTACAGCAGCGCGGCGAGCACGGGGTTGATGGCGTGCTCCAGCCCCGGCCCGGCGCCGGGTGCGGCCCGGCCGACGACGCCGCCGGCGGCCAGGGCGCCGAGGTAGACGGCGACCTGGTGCCGCTCCATGGCCGCGACCGGGCCGGGCGACTGCGACACGCGGGCTCCTTGCGGGGTGGTGCGGTGTGACGGGGCGGGTGACCTGGGTCTTGTCCGCCCCCGACCGTAACCGGCGCACGGCGGGGCGCGCGCCGCCGACCGGACGGGCCGGACGGTCGACGGGGTGGGGTTGCCAACTGGTGGTCGGGGAGTGCGCAGGCGGGTGTGTGACTCGTTCGTGTGGTGGTCGGTTTGTGGGCTTGCGGTGTCGTGGGCTGTTCGGGCTACGGTGATCGTGCGATCTGGGACGCCGGGTGTGGCGCCAGCGTGCGGGGCCCCCGCTCCACCGGAGTGATGGTTCGGGGCCTCCCCGTCGCCTCTGGCCGTGCCCATGTGGCCGGGTCGTGAGGGAACCGGCCTCCCGGGATCGGACCACGGACAGGATCCGTGTCGCTGCCCCGGGGTCGAGTACGCCGGCGACCAGTACGTCCAAGACCGTTCGGGGCGTGCGGCTGAGCGGAGTCACTCCCGCTCAGTCCACAGGAACGGTAGGAGACGCTACGTCGACGGGTAGAAGGCCGCCGTGCCCTTTCTGCCCCGTCGCCGCCGCCGAATCTCCACGGTGCGCGCCGCCGCGGCCGTCCCCGACCCGTCCGCGCGTGGCGGCCCGGGCCGCGGTCCGCAGTGTTCCTGTGCACCCGGGCGGGCTACG
>NZ_JCANTA010000023.1:0-133420 GCF_059570575.1 Streptomyces sp. CNX435
GCCGAGGAGGTGCTGCGGGAGGTCTACGCGGGTCCGGTGGGCGCGGGTACGCCGTTCGTGGTCGCGGACTATCCGACCGCGGAGCTGGTGAAGACGTCCGCGAACGCGTTCCTGGCCACGAAGATCTCGTTCATCAACGCGATGGCGGAGGTCTGTGAGGCGGCCGGCGGTGATGTGGTGAAGCTGGCCGAGGCCATCGGCTATGACGACCGGATCGGCAGGAAGTTCCTGCGTGCCGGTATCGGCTTCGGAGGTGGCTGTCTGCCCAAGGACATCCGTGCGTTCATGGCCCGTGCCGGGGAGCTGGGCGTGGACCAGGCTTTGACGTTCCTGCGTGAGGTTGACTCGATCAACATGCGCCGCCGCGTGCACATGGTGGAGCTGGCCCGTGAGGCGTGCGGGGACACCTTCCTGGGCCGGCGCATCGGCGTCCTGGGCGCCGCGTTCAAGCCCGACTCCGACGACGTACGCGACTCCCCCGCCCTCAACGTCGCCGGACAGATCCACCTCCAGGGCGGCCAGGTCACCGTCTACGACCCCAAAGGCATGGACAACGCCCGCCGCGTCTTCCCCACCCTGCGCTACGCCGACGACGCCGAGGACGCGGTCCGCGGCGCGGACGTCGTCCTGCATCTCACCGAGTGGAGCGAGTTCCGCGACCTCGACCCACGGCGGCTCGCCCGGGCCGCCGCCACCGCCCACCTCATCGACGGCCGGAACACCCTGGACCCGGCGCCCTGGCGCGCCGCGGGCTGGACCTTCCGCGCCATCGGCCGTCCCGCGCTCTGATCGACTCCACAGGACAGGAATCGCCCCCACCATGAAGAACATCCTCATCCGCTCCGGCAAGAGCCCCTTCCACGTCGCGACGCGGACAGAGGTCGTGCAGCAGGACCTCATCGGCACCAACTCCGGGAACCTGCTGTTCAGCGACGCAGCCCACAAGCTGCTCCTGACCCCGGACACCGAGGTCACGTCCAACGGCATCAGGACGGACTCCTCCAAGGAGCGCGCGGCACAGATAAACGACCAGTACGACGCCTTCGTCGTCCCCCTCGCCAACGCCTTCCGGCCGTCGTTCGAAGCCTCGCTGGCCAGGCTCACCAGGCTCATCGAGCAGCTGTCCATCCCCGTCGTCGTCATGGGTGTCGGCGCCCAGGTCGCCGCGGACTACGACACCGAGCGGCTGAAGTCCATCGAGACGTCGGTCAAGCAGTTCATGAAGGCCGTGCTCAAGCGGTCCGCGTCGGTGGGCGTACGCGGCGAGCTGACCGCCGGCTTCCTGAACGAACTCGGCTTCAAGGACGTCGACATCATCGGCTGCCCGTCGATGTTCCTCTACGGCGACACCTTCCCCGAGATCCGCAAGACCGGCGCTGGCATCACCGACGCCTCCCGGATCGCGATCAACGTCTCGCCGGACGCCTCCCGCGTCGGCCCCATCGCGGCCATCGCACAGCGCGCGTACGAGCGCTTCGACGACCTCGCGTACTACGCGCAGAACCTCACCGACGCCGAGCTGCTGCTCTGGGGCGACACCTCCGCCGAGAAGGGCCTGGCCCCCGAGCTGCCGACCGCCGCCGCACACGGCCTGCTGCGCGACGACAAGACCCGGGTGCCCACCGACCCGTACGGCTGGATGGCCGAGCTGCGCGAGCGCGACTTCGCCTTCGGCACCCGCATCCACGGCAACATCGCCGCGCTGCTCGCCGGCACCCCCGCCGTCGTGCTCGTCCACGACTCGCGCACGCTCGAACTCTGCCGCTACTTCGGCATCCCGCACGAGATGCTGGCCGAGCTGCCGGCCGACGTCGACCCGGCGAAGCTGTACGAGCGGGCCGACTTCACCGGGCTGCACGACGGCCACCAGGAGCGCTGGGACCGCTTCGCCCGCTTCCTCGACCGCAACGGCCTGCAGAACACCTACACCCACGGCGACCGGGGCGCCGCCTTCGAGGAGCGCATGGCCGGCCTCGACCTGCCGCCCTCGATCCGGATGTGGGACGGTTCCGACGACGGCGCGTACGGCTACCGCTTCGCCTGGCTGCACGAGCGGGCCGACATCGCCCGCAAGCGGCTGGACGCCGCGGTGCGCCGCGCCACGGAGCTGAAGGAGCGCAACGAGGAGCTGGCCGGGCAGGTCGAGCGGCTGGAGAAGCGGCTCGCGACGCTGGAGCGGCGCGTCACCGCCATGGACAAGCGGCCGATGGCCCGCCTCGGCGCGGCCCTCAAGGGCCGGGGCGGGCGGGACTGATGCCGCAGCGGCAGGGCGCGCTCCCGCCGGGCACCCGGCTGGTGCACATCGGGCCGCACAAGACCGGCACCACGACGCTGCAGGGGGCGTTCCACCGGGGGCGGCGCGCGCTCGCCGCCCACGGCGTACGGTACGCCGGCCGCTCGCGGCAGCCCGCGCACGCGGCCGCCGCGATCGCCGGCGGCACGCCCGTGCACAGCCTGGAGGCGCCGAGCATGGCGCACTGGGAACAGCTGTGCGCGGAGGTCGCCCGCGCGGGGCGGCGGCGCCGGGTCGTCGTCAGCAGCGAGCGCTTCGCCAACGCCGACGACGACACGGCGCGGGCGGTGGTCGACGGGCTCGGCGGGGAGCGGGTGCACGTCGTCGTCACGCTGCGTCCGCTGCTGAAGATCCTGCCGTCGCAGTGGCAGGAGTACATCAAGACCGGCGCCCACCACGCGTACGACGACTTCCTCGACGGCGTGCTGCGCAGGCCGCCGTACGACAAGCCGACGCCCTCGTTCTGGCGGCGGCACCGGCACGACGCGCTCGTGGCCCGCTGGGTGAAGGCGGCCGGCGCGGAGAACCTGACGGTGGTCGTCGTCGAGCAGGCCGATCCGCTGTGGCAACTGCGGGCCTTCGAGGGCCTGCTGGGGCTGCCGGAGGGGCTGCTGGAGCCCGAGCGGGACGGGTTGACCAACCGGTCGCTCACGGCCGCGGAGGTGGAGGTGCTCCGGCTGGTCAACAAGGAGCTGGCCCGGGGCCGGCGGCCGGCGGTGGAGCGCAAGCTGGTGCGCGAGGCGCTGGTGCGCGAGCTGCGCGGGGCGTACGTGCCGGAGGCGGACGAGGCGCGGATCGCCACGCCGGCGTGGGCGCGGCGGGCGGCGGGCGAGGTGAGCGCCGAGATGGTCGCGGGGATCCGCGAGTCGGGGGTACGGGTGGTGGGGGACCTGGATTCGCTGGTGCCGGCGGCGGGTGCGGAGGAGCCGGGTGCGGAGGAGCCGGTCGGGGGTGCCGCCGCCGAGCCGCGGCTGCCGGTGTCCGCGGCGCACGCGGCGGTGGCGGGGGCGCTGTCCGCGGCGGCCGAGGCTCCGTAGGGCCGGGGCCGTCGGAGCGCACTTCGGTGTCTCGGCGCGCGGAAGGGGCCGGCCGTCGTCAGGCCGGCCCCCTTCCGTCGCGTGCCGTCCCCGCCCGGGTTACCGGGTGTTGTTCGCCAGCGCCAGCAGCCGGGAGCGGCTGCCGTTGAACTTGTCGCGGTCGACGTTGCCGGAGATGCCACTCACCCGGCCTTTGCTCGTGTACTGCCACACGGTCCAGAACGGGAAGCCGCGCGGGATGCTCGGGCGGTTGGCGGACGTCCAGTGCGCGGCCCACAGCGGGCTGCGCGACGACATCCCGCTCCAGTTGCCCGTGCAGGTGTTCCACCAGCTCGGGCTGGTGTAGATGACGACGTCGCGCTTCGTCCTCGACTTGTACGTCTTGTAGAAGTCGAGGATCCAGTTGCGCATCGCGGTCCGCGAGAGCCCGTAGCACGTTGCGCCGGACGGGTTGGACTCGATGTCCAGCACGCCGGGCAGCGTCAGGTTGTCACGGGACCAGGCGCCGCCGTTGGAGGCGAAGAACCTGGCCTGGGCCGCACCGCTGGAGTTGCCCGGCCGGGCGAAGTGGTACGCGCCGCGGATGACGCCGGCACGGTACGCCGCCGGGTAGTTGCGGTTGAACGACGGATCCTTGTAGGTCGTACCCTCCGTCGCCTTCATCCAGGCGAACTGGATGCCGGCGCGGCGCACCGACGACCAGTTGATGCGGCCCTGCCAGTGCGAGACGTCGATTCCCTGCACGCCGCTGGTGTGGCCCCGCGGGCTGTACTCGGGGGACGACTGCTCCTCGTCGACTCCCATGCCCATGTACGCGTAGCCCAGTGGCACGGGGTTCTTCTTCTTGGCGTCGTTGCCGTCCGCCGGTGGGGAGGCGGCCGACGGCGCGGTGAGCCCCGCGACCAGGGCGAGGGATGCGCCGAGGACGACGGCGGCGCCGGCGCGGGTGCGGCCGGCGCGGGCCGAGAAGGGGCGGTGGGTCGGTGATCTGTGCAAGTGCATCGCGGCCTCCTGGCACTCGTGTGCTCTGTGGGGGTGGGGAGAGGCGGTGCTGGGTGATGCTCATACGAACAGACCGGCATTCTGATGCGAACACGACAAATGTGACTGCGTGGGAACGCCTGTCTGAGAAGGGGGGACCGCCACCCTTTATGGCCCAGTCCAGTGACGCGTGCGGTGAGCTGCGGTTACCGGAGAGGGAATCGTCAACTTTCATGGGGTGAAAGCCGCAACGAAGAATAGCATTCCGGTCACGGACAGTGCGGGATCGGACACGCTGTGCATCTAGTCGGTCATCTCCACCCGACCCGACCCCCGACACGGCCGAACACCGGCGGCCGGACTCCTGGGCAGGGCCGGCCGCGCGGGTACGGACGTCAGCCCGTGCTGTCCTCAGCCCGTGCTGTCCTGCCACGCCTGGTGCAGCGCCGCGAATCGGCCGCGGTCGGCGATCAGCGTGGCCGGGGGGCCGTCCTCGACGACGCGGCCCCGCGCCATCACCAGCACCCGGTCCGCTATCTCCACCGTGGACAGGCGGTGCGCGATGACCACCGCCGTACGTCCGCGCAGGACCGTGTGCATCGCCTGCTGCACCGCCTGTTCGCCCGGGATGTCCAGCGACGACGTGGCCTCGTCGAGGATCACCACCGCCGGGTCCGCCAGCAGCGCGCGGGCGAACGCGACCAGCTGGCGCTGGCCCGCCGAGATACGCCCGCCGCGCTTGCGCACGTCGGTGTCGTAGCCGTCCGGGAGCGCCGTGATGAACGCGTGGGCGCCCAGCGCCTTCGCCGCCGCCTCGATCTCCGCGCGGGTCGCGTCCGGGCGGCCGATCGCGATGTTCTCCGCCACCGTGCCCGAGAACAGGAACGCCTCCTGCGTGACCATCACCACCCCGCGCCGCAGCTCCGCGTTCGCGATCTCCCGCAGGTCCACGCCGTCCAGCAGCACCCGGCCCGCGCTCGGGTCGTAGAACCGCGCCAGCAGCTTGGCCAGCGTCGACTTCCCCGCGCCCGTCGAACCGACGACCGCGACCGTCTGCCCGGCCGGGACGGTCAGGTCGAAGCGGGGCAGCACCTCCCCGCCCGTACGGTACGAGAAGCCGACGGCCTCGAAGCGCACCTCACGGCCCGGCAGCCCCTCCGCGCGCGCTGGCAGCGGGGTCGGCTCCGCGGGCTCGGCCACGCCCGGCCGCTGCGCCAGCAGCCCGGCGATCTTCTGCAGCGACGCCGCCGCCGACTGGTAGGAGTTGAGGAACATCCCGAGCCGGTCGATGGGGTCGTACAGCCGCCGCAGATACAGCACCGCCGCGGCCAGCACGCCGAGCGCGAGCCCGCCCTCCGCCACCCGGTACGCGCCCCACAGCACGATCGCCGCCACCACGACGTTCGCCGTCAGCCGGGAGGAGACGACGTAACGGGCCATCTCCAGGATGGAGTCGCCGTTGACGCGCTCGTGCTCCCCGTTGAGCCGGTCGAAGTCCGCGTCGTTCGTGCGCTCCCGGCGGAACGCCTGCACCGGCCGGATGCCGTTCATCGTCTCGACGAACTTCACGATCACCTGAGCGATCGCCGTGGACCGCTTCGTGTAGATCCTGATCGAACGCCGCTGGAAGTTGCGGATCAGCGCGTACAGCGGCACGAACGACAGCAGCGCCGCGCCGCCCAGCCCCAGGTCCAGCCAGAGCAGCAGCGCGGAGATGTACACGACCTGGAGGATGACGACGATCAACTCCTGCAGCCCCTCGCTCAGCAGCTCGCGCAGCGACTCCACGTCGCTGGTGGAGCGGGAGATGAGCCGGCCGGAGGTGTAGCGGTCGTGGAAGTCGACGTCGAGCGCCTGCGCGTGGCGGAAGATACGGCCGCGCAGGTCCAGCAGCACGTCCTGGTTGATCCGCGCGGCGGCGCGCACGAAGGTGTGCTGCAGCAGCCCGGAGGCCAGCGCGCAGACCGCGTACGCGATGCCGACCGCGATCAGCGGGCCGTGGTCGTCGCGGCGCAGCGCGGGCACGGCGTGGTCGATGGCGTACGCGACGAGCAGCGGACCGGCCTGCACCGCGGCCTGCTGCAGCAGGATCAGCGCCGCCGCGGCGGCGACGCGACGGCGGTGCGCGGCGAGCAGCGAGCCCAGCAGCGTGCGGGACGCGCCGTCGGGCGCGGGCAGCAGGTCCTGGTCGAACGGGTCGCCCTGCGGGCGCGGGCGGTCCTCGTCCGGCTCCTCGCCGCCGGGTCTCTCGGTGACCGTCGCCGTCATCGCCGCTCCCCCTCCTCGTCGTTCGCGGTCGCCGCCGCGTCCTCGTCGTCCTCGTCCCACCGCGCGGTCTTCTCCTCCGCCACGCCCGCCATCAGCGCGCGGTACTCCGCGCTGCCGTGCAGCAGTTCGTCGTGCGTACCCACGGCCGCGATCCGGCCGCCGGACAGCAGCGCCACCCGGTCGGCCAGCAGCACCGTCGACGGCCGGTGGGCCACCACCAGCGCGGTGGTCGTCGCCAGCACCCGCCGCAGCGCGGCCTCGACCAGCGCCTCGGTGTGCACGTCGAGCGCCGACAGCGGGTCGTCCAGCACCAGGAACCGCGGCCGGCCCACGATCGCCCGGGCCAGCGCCAGCCGCTGGCGCTGGCCGCCGGAGAGGCTGAGTCCCTGCTCGCCGACCTCCGTGCGGTGGCCGTCCGGCAGCCGGTGGACGAAGTCGGCCTGGGCGATGTCCAGCGCCCGCAGCAGGTCGTGCTCCTCGGCGTCGTACGAGCCCATGAGCACGTTCTCGCCGGCGGTGGCGGAGAAGAGCGTCGGCTCCTCGAACGCCACGGCGACCAGCTCGCGCAGCTCGTCGCGGGGCAGGGCGGTGATGTCCCGGCCGTCGAGGCTGATGCGGCCGGCGGTCGGTTCGTACAGCCGCGGGACGAGCGCGGTGAGCGTGGTCTTGCCGCTGCCGGTGGCGCCGACGAGGGCGAGGGTCTCGCCGGAGCGCACGTGCAGGTCGACGCCGTCGAGTACGGGCGTGGCGGCCCGCCCGGCGTCGGGGTGGCGGAAGACGACCCCGGCGAAGCGGATGCCGTCGGCGGCCCGGGGCGGGGGCCCGGCCTCGGGCCGCGGTTCGGGAGCGGGCCCGGTGCGCTGCGCGGGAACCGGGGCGACGGGGGCGACGGGGGCGACTTCGGCGACCGCGGCGGCCTTGCGGTCCGCCGCGTCGGCCTCCGGTTCGTCCATCACCTCGAAGTAGCGGTCCGCCGCGGTCGCCGCCTCGTTGCACATCGCCAGCAGGAACCCGATCGACTCCACCGGCCAGCGCAGCGCCATCGCCGTGGACAGGAACGCCACCAGCGTCCCCGCCGACAGGTCGCCGTCCGCGACCTGCACCGTCCCCAGCACCAGCGCCGCGCCGATCGCCAGCTCCGGCAGCGTCATGATCAGCGCCCAGATCCCGGCCAGCAGCCGCGCCTTGTGCAGCTCGGTGGCGCGCAGTTCACGGGTCAGCCGGCGGAACGCGTGCGCCTGGCTGCGGTGCCGGCCGAAGCCCTTGACGATACGGATGCCGAGCACCGCCTCCTCGACCACCGTCGTCAGGTCGCCGACCTGGTCCTGCGCCCGGCGCGCGGCGCCGAAGAAGCGCCGCTCGAACGCCGAGCAGAGCGCCACCAGCGGGATCACGGGCGCCAGCAGCACCAGCCCGAGCGTCCACTCCTGGGCGAGCAGGACGGCGCAGCCGACCGCGATGGTCGTGCCGTTGACGACCAGGAACGTCATCGGGAAGGCCAGGAACATCCGGATGAGCTGCAGGTCCGTCGTGCCACGGGAGAGCAGCTGGCCGGAGGCCCAGCGGTCGTGGAAGGACACCGGCAGCCGCTGCAGCCGCCGGTACAGGCTCGCCCGCATCGACGCCTCCACCCCGGCCAGCGGGCGCGCCACCAGCCAGCGGCGGAAGCCGAACAGCGCCGCCTCCGCGACGCCCAGGGCGAGGATCAGCAGCCCGCCGAGCCACACGCCCGCCGGGTCGGAGTCGGCCACCGGGCCGTCCACGAGCCACTTGAGCACGAGCGGGATGACCAGCCCGATACAGGACGCGAGGATCGCCACGCCGGCCGCGGAGAACAGCCGTACCCGCACCGGCCGGACGTACGGCCACAGGCGCAGCAGCGAACGGACCGCGGAGCGGTCCTGGCCGCCGTCCGCCGCCGGCGGTCTTTCGGGGTCGTCGGCGGTGGTGTCGGCGGTGGTCGGGGAGTCGGCGGGGTCGGGCTCTTCGGTGCGTGGGGCGGCGGCAGGCATCGCCTTCGAGCCTACGTAAGGGCAGGCCGGGCGCTCACCCCGATTTCTCGTTTTCCCTTCTCCTGACCGTAGGTCAGGACGGCACCCGTCCGTGGCGGTACGGACAGCGGCCCCGGCAGCGCGGCGGCCGGGGCGCGGGAGAAGCGGAAGTGGAGGTCATCGGGTTGCAGTTGCACCCGGCGCACCCCGGGATGGCACCGGATTATCGTGCCGCGGGCGCCTTTTGCGTGGACGTATCGGGGAAGGATCAGTTGGGACCGAACGGTGACAATCGCGTGGCCTTACTTCCGGGTGGCTGGGGATACCTTGAACGCAAGGGCGCGGTTACCCGCGCGGGGGAATCTGGCTCGGTGCGGCCGAGGGGAGAAAGCGGCGTTGAAGGTGGAGCGGATACGAAGGGGACGTACCCGGAACAGCCTGTCGGCGCTGCTGACCGGCGTCGTGCTCGTCCTGGTGACGGCGTGTGGGGGATCCGACGGCGGGGACGACGACAAGCGCAAGGGCGGCTCGGGTGGTTCGGGCGGCGCGGGCGCCGGTGAGCAGAAGTCGTCGCAGGCGGTCGTCGAGATCACGCCGAAGGACGGTGCCGACGCCGTCGGTACCCAGGGCGAGCTGAAGGTGACCGCGGCCAAGGGCAAGCTCGTCTCGGTGAAGGTGGCGGACGAGAAGGGCGCCGAGGTCGAGGGCGAGATCTCGAAGGACGGCGCCGAGTGGAAGCCGGCCGGGCACCTGCGTACTCAGACCCAGTACAAGGTGCACGCCGTCGCCCAGGACTCCGACGGCCTGGAGGCCGTCAAGGACGCCTCGTTCACCACCGTCGTGCCGGAGAACTCCTTCATCGGCTACTTCACGCCGGAGGACGGCAGCACCGTCGGCGTCGGCATGCCGGTGTCGATCAACTTCAACCAGCCGATCGCGAACATGGCGGAGGTCGAGGAGGCCATCGAGGTCACCGCCGAGCCCGGCGTCGAGATCGAGGGCCACTGGTTCGGCGACCAGCGCCTGGACTTCCGTCCCGAGCAGTACTGGGAGCCCGGCACCGACGTGACGCTCAGCCTGCGCCTCGACGGCGTCGAGGGCGCGGACGGCGTCTACGGCAAGCAGCACAAGGACGTCAGCTTCGAGATCGGCCGGCGCCAGGTGAGCACGGTCGACGCCGACAGCAAGAAGATGAAGGTCGAGCGGGACGGCAGCGTCGTCAAGACCATCCCGGTGACCACCGGCGCGCCGTCCACGCCGACGTGGAACGGCAAGATGGTGATCACCGAGCAGTTCGAGGTCACCAGGATGGACGGCGAGACCGTCGGCTTCGGCGGCGAGTACGACATCAAGGACGTACCGCACGCGCAGCGGCTGTCCACCTCCGGCACGTTCATCCACGGCAACTACTGGGCCGGCCAGTCCACCTTCGGCTCGGCCAACGCCAGCCACGGCTGCATCGGCCTGTACGACGCCCGCGGCGGCGGCGACAAGTCGACACCCGGCTCCTGGTTCTTCCGCAACTCCCTGATCGGCGACGTGGTCGAGGTGAAGAACGCCAAGGACGAGGTCATCGCCCCGGACAACGGCCTCAACGGCTGGAATATGTCCTGGGACGAGTGGATCGCGCCGCAGTAGTCCCGGGCCGCGGTGTGCCGCGGCCCGATCCGGCGAGGTCGTCCCCGCGGGGCCCGGTGTGTGAGCAAGCGCACCGGGCCCCGCGGCGCGGGGGCCTGTGTCGGAAGTCCCGCCTGCGCCGCGACCCCTGGCACGGCACCTCGCTGCGTTGTCGCATCGTCCGAATACGACCCGGTATGCGGACGACGCTCCGCCTTGCGATGCACCGCACCAGACGCCGCGGCGCCCGCCCTCCGGGCGGACGACGGGACTCCCGACACAGGCCCCTGCGAGCGCTAACGTGTGGTGCCATGACTGCATATCTGGAGGTCGCCGAGGGCGTCGGTACGCTGCGCCTGGACCGCCCGCCCATGAACGCCCTGGACATCGCCACCCAGGACCGTGTCCGCGAACTCGCCACCGAGGCCGCCGGCCGTGCCGACGTGCGCGCCCTGGTGGTGTGGGGCGGCGAGAAGGTCTTCGCCGCCGGTGCCGACATCAAGGAGATGCAGGCCATGGACCACGCGGCCATGGTCGCGCGGAGCCGGGGGCTGCAGGAGTCCTTCACGGCGCTGGCGCGGGTGCCCAAGCCCGTCGTCGCCGCGGTCAACGGGTACGCCCTGGGCGGCGGTTGCGAGCTGGCGCTCTGCGCCGACATCCGGATCGCCGGCGAGGGCGCGAAGCTGGGGCAGCCGGAGATCCTGCTCGGGCTGATCCCGGGCGCGGGCGGCACGCAGCGGCTCGCCCGGCTGGTGGGGCCCGCGCGGGCCAAGGACCTGATCTTCACGGGCCGGATGGTCAAGGCCGACGAGGCGCTGACGCTCGGCCTCGTGGACCGGGTGGTGCCGGACGCGGAGGTGTACGAGCAGGCGCACGCCTGGGCCGCGCGGCTGGCCAGGGGGCCCGCGATGGCGCTGCGGGCGGCGAAGGAGTCGGTGGACCACGGGCTGGAGGCGGACCTGGAGACGGGGCTCGCGCTGGAGCGGAGCTGGTTCGCGGGGCTGTTCGCCACCGAGGACCGGGAGATCGGGATGCGCAGCTTCGTGGAGAAGGGGCCGGGCAAGGCGGAGTTCCGCTGAGCCCGCCCGGGCGGGTGTGCGGGGGCGGCCCGGCCGTCCGGCCGCCCGGCCGCGCCCGCGACGCTCCGTGACACTACCCCCGCGCGGGGGTGGTGACCGCCTTAAGCAAGACTTAAGCGTTTCGGGCGATTTGGTGGCGTGTGGGCAGCGATCGGCGGGATGTTCGTGCAGCTCAGGCGGGCGTGGCTACGTCCACGTAGCCCTGGCATATGCCCGTGGACCCTTACGGAACGTAGGCTTCCGCAGGATTTGTTGGCGCGGAAATGCTCCCAAAGCCGTCCGCCCGCGCCATCATGTGGCCATGGCGGGCCTTGAGGAATTCCAGCAACTCCACCGGGATCAGGCGGCGCGTCCGGCCGCCGTCGTACGACGGCCCGGCGGGCCCCTGCCGCTGCCGTCGCCCGCCTACCGGAGCTTCCCCACCACCGCGCCGGCCGGCGGGCCCGCCGGGGACGCGGCCCCCATCGAGCGGTGGGGCAACCCGGCCGTCGACGAGGTGCGGCTGCCCTCCAGGCCCGAGTCCGCCGCGGTCGCCCGCCGGCTCGCCGATGCGGTCGTCGTCGGCCACTGGAGGATGTCGCCGCGGTGCGCCGAGCTGGCCGTGCTGCTGGTCTCGGAGCTGGTCGGCAACGCCGTACGGCACACCGGGGCACGCACGTTCGCGCTGCGCATGTCGTGCCGGCGCCGGCGGATCCGGATCGAGGTGCGCGACCCCTCGCGCGCGCTGCCGTGCCTGATGCCGGTGCGCGAGATGGACACCAGCGGGCGCGGGCTGTTCCTGATCGACCAGGTCGCCGACCGCTGGGGGGTGGACCTGCTGCCGCGCGGCAAGTGCACCTGGGCCGAGCTGCAGCTGCCCGAGAGACCCTAGGAGCGCGGCCCACCAGACATTACCGTTGGGTCACATGACGGACCTCGGGATCGACTTCGCCCAGAAGGTGCTCGACGAGCAGGCGTTCAGCCGGCTGCTCGGCGCCCGGATCACCGCGTTCGCGGACGGCGCCGCGACGCTGGAGGTGGACATCCGCGACGACCTGCGGCAGCAGTCCGGCTACGCGCACGGCGGGCTGCTCGCCTACGCCGCCGACAACGCGCTGACGTTCGCCGCCGGGACGGTCCTGGGCCCGGCCGTCATCACCGGCGGCTTCTCCGTCCAGTACCTGCGGCCGGCGCGGGACGGCACGCTGCGGGCCGAGGCGTACGTGATGCACGCGGGCCGGCGCCAGGCGGTCTGCCGCTGCGACATCTACGTGGTGAACGGAACCGGCGGCGCGGGCGGCGGAGACGGCGGGCGCGCCGGGGACGGTGCGGGCCGCGGTGAGCTGTGCGCGGTGGCGCAGGGCACGATCCTCACGGCCCCGCAGCGCGCCGGCACGTAGACCCGGAGAAGCAACGGGCGCCGGACCGCGGCGCCCCGCCGCTTCAGGCGCGGCGGCCCGTCAGGCCCAGCAGCCGCGTCTGCGCGTCGGCGTTCGCCGGCACCGGCACCGGGTCGGCGAAGAGCCCGCTCGCCGCCAGCATCGAGGTCTGCGGCTCCACCTGCTGCAGCGCGAACTCCGCCAGCTCCGCGGGCAGTACGTCGTCCGCGCCGATGCCCCGGGCCAGGTCCCAGGAGTGCACGACGGCGTCCACGGCCATCTCCGTGCAGTACGCCTCGGCGGGGCTGTCCCCGTAGCTCAGGTGCACCGTACGGGAGAGGGCCACCGGCCCTGAAAAGGCGGCGCGGGCCTCGGCCGCGGCGTCGTCCCAGACGGCCACCGGGTCGTCGCCGAGCTGGTCGCCGTCGAACCGGTCGCCCAGCTCCTCGACCGTGTCCCCGGCGAGCAGCGGCGGCACCCACAGCTGCTCCACGGTCAGGTGGTTGACGAGATCCCGCACGCTCCAGTCCGTGCACGGCGTGGGCCGCGACCACTGGTCGGGCCGTATCCGGTGGACGTACCCGGCGAACAGGTCGAGCGCGGCGGCGTGCAGGGCCAGGGTCTCGTTCTCTGCCATGCGCCCACCGTAAGGCCGGGCACCGACAGTCCGCTCGCCGAGCGGAACCCCGCCCCGTCCCGCGTTCCCGGCCGCTAGCGGTCCGAGGCATCCTCGGGCTCGTCCTCGTCGTCATGCGGGTCGCGCCCGCGCGCCGCGCGCCGCTCCGCGCGCTTGCCGCCCTCCTCGCCCGCCTCGCGCTCCTCGTGCACGTCCGGCAGCAGTACCCCGCCGTGGCCCTCCCGGCCCAGGCCCAGGCCCCGGTCCGGGCCGCCGGCCGGCCTCCCGGGCGCCGCCCGGCCGCGCGGCGCCCGGCGGGCGCTGTTCCTCTCCTCGTCGCGGGCTCGCTCATCGCTCATGGCGTCCACAGTGCGTGAGGCTTTCCGCAGCCTCTCGCCGCGTCGTGCATTCGGGTGACCGGGAACGGCTCCCGGAGCGTGACGACCTGGCTACGGTGGTGCAGGGGGGTGCTGTCTGACCACCCGGGGTCCTGTGGGGGATGCGATGGCGACAAGCGGACACGGAGGCGGGCAGCTGCCCCGGCTCCAGCTCGACCAGCTCCTCGACGAGCTGCAACTGCGCATCGACGAGGTGCGCGGCACCCAGGACCGCGTGCACAGCCTGCTGGAGGCGGTGCTCACGGTCGGCAGGGAGCTGGATCTGGGCCAGGTTCTGCGGCGGATCGTGGAGGCCGCGGTGGTGCTCGTCGACGCCGAGTACGGGGCGCTCGGCGTGATCGAACGCGGCGAGCGGCTGGCGCAGTTCATCCAGGTCGGTATCTCGGTCGAGCAGTACAAGGAGATCGGCCCGCTGCCGCGCGGCCACGGTGTGCTCGGCGAGCTGATCCGGCACCCGGAGGCGCTGCGCATACAGGAACTGCAGGACCACCCGTCCTCGTACGGCTTTCCGGACAACCACCCGCCGATGCACTCCTTCCTGGGCGTGCCCATCCGGGTCCGCGACGAGGTCTTCGGCAACCTCTATCTGACGGAGAAGCGCGGCGCCAAGGAGTTCGACCGCGAGGACGAGGCGGTCCTGCAGACGCTCGCGGTGGCCGCGGGCGTGGCGATCGAGAACGCCCGGCTGTACGAGGAGGCCCGCCGCCGGCAGCGCTGGATAGAGGCCGGCGGCGAGGTGACCAACACCCTGCTCTCCGGCGCTCACGAGGAAGAGGTGCTGGGCCTGATGCTGGACCGGGCCCGCAGCATTCTCAAGGCCCGCCTCGGCACCGTCGCGCTGCCCGCCGAGGGCGCCGACGAGCTGCGTATCGTGCTCGCCCAGGGCACCGCCGCGGACGAGTTGGAAGGGCGCACGCTGCCCATGAAGGGCACGCTGTCCGGCGCGGCGTTCACCAGGGTGGAGCTGGCGATCAGCGACGACCTGACGCAGGACCCGCGGGTACGCGACAGCGTGCTGCCGATGAGCGGCCTCGGCCCGGCGGTCGCCGTGCCGCTCGGCACCAGCGACGGGCTGCGCGGCGTGCTGCTCGTCGCCCGCGAGGCGGGCGGCGAGCGCTTCGGCCCGGAGGAGACCGACGCCCTCGTGGGCTTCGCCGGGCAGGCGGCGGTGGCCATGGAGCTGGCCCAGCGGCGCCGGGACGCCGAGCAGCTCGCGCTCTACGAGGAGCGCGACCGCATCGCCCGGGACCTGCACGACCTGGCCATCCAGCGGCTGTTCGCCACCGGCATGACGCTGCAGAGCGCGGTGCGCTTCGTGACGCATGCGGAGGGCGCGGAGCGGCTGCTGCGCGCCGTGGACGACCTGGACGACACCATCAAGATCATCCGTACCACGATCTTCGGCCTGCGCCGGCACGACGGGCCGAGCGCCCAGGGGCTGCGGCTGCGCGTGCTCAGGCAGGTCAAGGACTCCGTCGCCACCCTGGGCTTCACGCCCGCGTTACGCACCGAGGGGCTGCTCGACACGGACGTGCCGGCGCCGGTCGCCGACCACCTCGTCGCGGTGCTGGGTGAGGCGCTGTCCAACGCCGCCCGGCACGCGGGCGCGTCGGCCGTCGACGTCACGGTGATCGCCGGGCAGGGGCTGGTCGCGCTGACGGTGACCGACGACGGGCGCGGGCTGCCGCGCGGCGGGCGGCGCAGCGGGCTGGCCAACATCGCGGAGCGGGCCCGGGAACTCGGCGGCGAGCTGACCCTGGACCCGCCGGCGGGCGGCGGTACGCGCCTGGTGTGGCGGGTGCCGCTGGACCGCCGGGCAGCGCAGGACCGGGGCGGTGCGGCGGCGGAGCGGGACGGGCGGGAGGACGGAGCGGACGATGCGGACGGGAGCGCTCCGGACCGTGACCGGGGGTGAGCGGCGCCGTACGGAAGCGCCCGCGGGGCGCCACCGGCGGCGCGGCGTCCGGGCGCCGGCCGGTCACGCGTCCGGGGGCCGGCGGGTCTTGCTGGCCAGCACCGCCGCCTGGATGCGGCGTTCGACGCCCAGCTTGGAGAGCAGCCGCGAGATGTGGTTCTTCACGGTCTTCTCCGACAGATAGAGCCGCAGGCCGATCTGCCGGTTGGTCAGACCCTCGCCGATCAGCTCCAGTACGTCGAGCTCACGCGGCGACAGCGCGGCGAGCACGTCGTTCTCCGGCGTCGACGGGGCGTCGTCGCGGCGCAGGCTGGTCATCAGCCGGGCCGTGGTGGCGGGGTCGAGCATGGACTGCCCGGAGGCCACGGTCCGTACCGCGGAGACGAGGTCGCCGCCCTTGATCTGCTTGAGCACGTACCCCGAGGCGCCCGCCATGATGGCGTCCAGCAGCGCGTCGTCGTCGTCGAACGACGTCAGCATCAGGCACGCCAGCTCGGGCATCCGCGAGCGCAGCTCGCGGCAGACCCCGATCCCGTCGCCGTCCGGCAGCCGCACGTCCAGCACGGCGACGTCGGGCCGCAGCGCCGGGCCGCGGGCGAGTGCCTGCTCGAACGTGCCGGCCTCGCCCGCCACTTCGATGCCGGGCTCGGCGTCCAGCAGGTCGCGCAGGCCGCGGCGGACGACTTCGTGGTCGTCGACGAGGAAGACCCTGATGGGGCGGGCCGCAGAGAACTGCCTTTCCACTGACACGTCGGGCACCTTTCAGCTGCTGTGCGGCTGGCTCGATCGTCCTCGGCCGCCGTGGCCGGGGGTAGGGCCGAACGGGCCCATGGTCGGCGCGGCCCGGGCACCCGGATGCTACGGCCGTGGGACCGTCCCCGCCGCGTTCTCGCCGGAACCGGGCCGAAGGTGCGACAGTCGGTAAGAGACCCTTTACTCGGGCGTAAGGGAAGCGGGATTGGGGGTGCCGATGGCCGCGGACGCGGGCATGGGGCGCGAGGGGTACCGCCCGGTGCGCAGGGTGTGGAGTCGCCGCAACCCCTTCAGGCGGCGTACGGACGTGCTGGAGGGCTGGGCCACGTTCGGTGCCTTCGCGGTGTTCGCCATCGGCGGCACCGCGGCCGGCTGGGCCGGGGCGTCCGCCGTACACGAGGAGTTGAGCAGCCGGAGCGCGGAGCGGGAGCGTACGACGGCGGTGCTGCTGCAGGACGCGCCGGCGCCCTCGATGCTGCGGGCCGACGCGTGGTCGGGCGGCAAGACGCTCGCCAAGGTGCGCTGGCGGGACGCGGACGGCCTGCCGCAGACCGGCCGTACCCGGGTGACCGGCGGGCTGCCCAAGGGCGCGCACGCGGAGATCTGGACGGACTCGACGGGTCGGCGCGCCGTGGACCCGCCCCCGCCGCGAGTGGACACCGGCGTGCAGAGCGCCATGGCGGCGGGCGCCGTGGCCGGGGCGGTGGGGTGCCTGGCGTTCGGCTGCCGGACCGTGGTGCGCGTACGGCTGGACCGCAGGCGCGCGGAGGAGTGGGAGCGGGACTGGGCGCGGGTGGAGCCGTACTGGCGGCAGGGGAGCGCGGGGCCGTCCGAGCGGTAGCGGGCGGGCCGTCCGCCTGTGCGTACACGCGCGCGCGTACGTGTACGGGGCGTAGGGGCGGCGCGTACGGGACGGATCGCGGGGCGCGGCGGACGAAGGTGAGCCGGTACGGAGCCGCCGTCGGCACCGTACCGGCCCTCACCCCCCACGCCACGGCTCGCCGAGGCGGAACCAGCATGCCCCGCGGGCCGCGTACCCCCATAGGGCCGAACGGCTCTTCTGTACGGGGCGGTCGGCCCTGCGCGACAATGCGCTCGCCGACCCCACGACGGGAGGATCCGTGAACCCACGTCGCGCTCCGCTCACCCCGCACCCCGCCGCTCCGCGGCTCTACGCGCCGGCGGCGGTGCTCGCCGCCCTGCTCCTCGCCGTGCTCACCGCCCTCGCCCCGCCCGCCGCCGGGGCGCAGGAACAGGCCGTCCGCGGCGGCGACACGCTCTACAGCAGCACCGGCCTGTCCTGCCCGGTCGGCTTCAACGCCGGGCGCGGCACGGAGCGTTACGCCCTCATGCAGGGCCACTGCGTCCGCGACGCGGGCACCGTCTGGTACGCGGACGCGGCCCGGACGGTGGAGGTCGGCCGGACCGACGACGTGCACTTCCCCGGCAGCGACTTCGCCCTGATCCACTACACGAACCCCGACTTCACCTACCCCGGGGAGATCTCCTCCGGATCCGGCCAGGCGATCGGGATCACCGGCGCCGCGGAACCCGGCGTGGGGCAGAAGGTGTGCCACGCCGGCCGCAGCACCGGTCTGCACTGCGGCACGGTCACCTCGATGGACATCACCATCAGCTACCCCGAGGGCACGGTGACGGGCCTGTTCCAGTCCAACGTCTGCGTCGAGCCCGGCGACGGCGGCGGGCCCGCGTTCTCCGGCGGGACGGCGCTCGGCATCATCGTCAGCGCGAACGGCACGTGCAGCGTCGGCGGTGAGACGTTCTACCAGCCGGTGGTCCCCGCGCTTGAGGAGTACGGGCTCACCCTGCCCTGATCCGAACGGCCGCCGGGCTCGGGGGCGTTGTCAGTGGGCTCGGATAGAACTGATGTATGAATGCTTCGGATGCTCGACGACAGCACTACGCCTTCGCCCACGCCGTGCTCCGCGATGTCGCCCTGACCGCACCGGAGCGCCTGCTCGCCGCCGCGCTCGACGGCTCGCTGGACGCCGGGTTGCGCGCGCTGTGGCGGCGGGCGGGGGCGGGCCTGCCCGCCGCGGAGCGGCTCGCCGGCGAGTGGCCGGCGGGCCGGCTCGTCGGCCACGACTCCGTCCTCGTCACGCTGCCGCCCGCGGTGGCGCCGCCCGAGGCGCACTTCGTGCTGGTCACGGCGCCGCTGGGGGCGCCGGTGCGGTATGCCACGCTGGAGGCGTCGCCCGACCCCGCCGGGCGGCCGGCGGCGATGCTGTGCCTGTGGGCGATGACGGCGGACGGCCCGGCCCACGCGAGCACGCTGCAGTTCCTGCCGCCGCGCGAGGACCGGTTCCTGGACGCCGCGATGGAGCTGCCCAGCGTGCCGCCGACGTTCGCCCTGTCCTGACCGCCTCCACCGGTCCGACCGGCTCCGGCGACTCCGACCGGCCCCGGCCAGCCGCCGCACCGGCGGGATTCAGCCGTCCTGCGCCGCCGGGTCGAGCCCGTTCTCGACCACCTCGCGGGCCACGTCGGTCAGCGGCCGGCGGGTGTTGCGGGCGTGCCCGCGCAGCAAGCGGAACGCCTCGTCGACGGCGATGCTCCGGCGCTGGGAGAGCGCGCCCTTGGCCTGCTCGATGACGACGCGCGAGTCGAGGGCGTTCTGCAGCTGTGCCGCGACGGCGGTCTGCTCGGCGACCGCGCGCTGCTGCAGGATGCCCATCGTCGCGACGTCGGCGAGCGCCTGGACCAGGCGCAGCTGTGCGGCGTGCAGGGTGCCGGGCCGGTCGTGGAAGAGGGTGAGCGCGCCGACCGCCGTGCCCCGTACCCGCAGCGGGGCGGCGGAGACGAGGGCGAAGCCCAGCTCCAGCGCCCGGCCGGTGAAGCGGGGCCAGTCGGCCCGCGCCCGCGGGTGCGCGAGCGGGGTGGCCGGCAGCGGCCCGGCGGTGCGGCAGCAGTCGACCGCGGGGCCCTCGCCCCACTTCACGCCCGCTAACTCCAGGGCGCGCGTGCGCTCGTCGGAGGCCGAGGCCGTCGGCGCGGCACCGCCGCCGGCGGCCAGGACGACTCCCGCGGCCGTGACGTCGACGAGCCGGGCGCAGTGCCGCGCAAGCCTGCGCGCGTGCTGCTCGACGTCGAAATCGCTGACGAGGGTGTCGGCCAGCTCGACGAACGCGGCGGCCAGACCTTCCTCTCGCGACTCCTCGGACATGGGTCGTCACCTCGTTTCGCGGCTCCTGTGCCGGCCGGATGTGCGGCCGTACGTGCCGCCGGAGAGCACACGCGACCCGCTGCCCGCAAGCGGGTACGGGGGCTGAACTCGGGAGTGGTTCCCGGTCGAGCGTGAGCGCGCGGCGGGACGTGCTCCCAGCGATGGGCGCTCGCTCGTGCTCCGGCGACGGCCCACCGGGGTCCGGGGTGGTCGTGGCAGACAACCTTAGACGGCTGCGGATCGGGCGGCGAAGCAGCCCCGCGGAGGCGAGCGTTCAGGCGGCGTTCAGGTGGCGTTCGGCGGTCGAACGGATCGCGTCGCGCCACGCGGTGAAGCTGGTCCGTGCTGCGACTCCGCAGGCCGAAGCATTCATCTGTGGAGCGTGCGCCCGCCGGGGGCGCGATTCCCCGCGGGCGGCGGCTTCCTCGCCGCGCCGGCACGGGGGACGGCGTCCGGGCGCGGGACGGCCGCACCGCGGACGCGCGTCCCCCCACCACACCGTGGGACACGACCCTCGCACGCGGCCGGACGCCGGCAGGCGCCAAGGCCGTACGGGTACGACGGCGGCGGACCGGCGCGGAAATCGGTCGCCCGGCGCGGGGGCGCGGTGCGAGTATCGCCGCCATGGTCGACATGTCCCTCCTCGCCGCCTTCATCGGGGCGATCTTCGTGCTCTCCATCACCCCGGGCCCCGACATGATGTTCATCGTGGCGATGGGCGGCCGGGGCGGCTCCGGCATGGGCGTCATGGCCGCGGCGGGCGTGGCCTGCGGCATGCTCGTGCACGCGTGCGCCGCCGCCCTCGGGCTGTCCGCGCTCTTCGGCGCGCTGCCGGTGCTCTACCACGTGCTCCGCTGGCTCGGCGCCGCCTACCTCCTCTACCTCGCGGTCCGCGCCTTCCGGGACCGCTCCGTGCCCGGCGGCGAGGACGACGCGGCCGAGGGCGCCGACGCCCGGCGGACCGGGCCACGGCCGCGGCGGGCGTTCTGGCAGGGCATGATCACCAACCTGCTCAACCCCAAGGTCATCATGTTCAACATCGCGTTCCTGCCGCAGTTCGTGGACCCGGACCGCGGCCATCTGCCGCTGCAGCTGCTCGTCCTCGGCGTCACCGGCGTGGTGGTCGGCTTCTGCGTCGACGGCTCCGTCGGCCTGCTCTCCGGCCGGCTGTCGCGGGCGCTGCGCCGCAGCCGCCGGCTGGCGCGCGGGCTCAACATCTTCAGCGGCACCGTCTTCGCGGGCCTGGCCGTACGGCTGGCGGCCACCCCGCGCTGAGCCGACCGGCACCCGGGCCACGGCCTTCCGGGGACCCGGTCGTCCGGAACCGGCTAGTCCGGGACCGGCTAGTCCGGGGCCCGTTCGTCCGGGGCCCGTTCGCCGGCGGACCGCCGTCACGCCGAGGTGAGCCCCGCCCGCCGGCCGGACTCCGGGGCGAGCAGCGCCCAGGTGCGCTCGTCGCCCCACGCCGAGGCCGGGTCGACGTACGGGCGCAGCAGCTCGTCCAGTTCGGGGTCCGCGAGCCCCGCCAGCGCGTCGGAGGCCCGCTTGCGCGCGATCCCGGCGAGGAAGTCGGCGAGCTGCACCCGCGGATCGGTCTCCGCGTCGATGAAGCGCAGCGTACGCAGCCGCGCGCCGGGCGGCCGGCACACCTCGTACAGCCGCGCCACCCGCTCCTCCGTCAGCGCCGTCTGCCGGTCGTGCACGACGGTCACCGCCGCGCCGTCCCGCCCCCAGTACGCGACCGCCGCGGCGAGCGCCGGCAGCAGCGAGTCCAGCGTGGGCACCGTCCGCGGGTCTTCCAGGAGCGCGGTCCGCAGCTCCGCCACCCGCGCCCCGGCCTGCCCTACGAACCGCAGGATGCGCCCGGCCTCGCCCGGCGCCCCGTCGCGGTGCAGCGCGTCGGCCAGCTGGAAGAAACCGTCGGCCGAAGTATCCGCGCCGCGGCGGGTGTTGACCCACATCAGCTCGTTGAACGAGGCGAGGAACGCCTGCCAGCGCTCCGGGCCGTAGACGAGCGGGCCCTCGCGGTACAGCGCGCCCGCCGGCCCGCGCGCGTGCACGCCGCGCAGCATCGCCGCGGCGTCCGCCGGGTCGGTCCGGGCGACCAGCAGGTCGACGATGCGGGCGACGGCGAAGAACGCCTTCTCGGTCAGGTGCACGCGGGCGCGGCCGGGGAGGGGGCCGGCGGGGCCGAGGAACCACAGCATCGTGCCGCGGTGCTTCTCGCGCTGCAGGTGGTTCGCCTTGTACACGGTCGCGGGGGAGCGGATGCGGTCCCGTAGCTCCCGGATGCACTCGGCCGCGTCCGCGGCCGGGACCGTCACGCCGGCGTGGGCGAAGACGTCGGTGATGCCGCCGACGAGGTTCTCGCCCTCGTAGCCGGACTCGTCACAGAACAGCTCCAGACCGGGGCCGGGGGACGCCGCGGCGGCGGCGCCCGCGGGCACGCCGGGGTGCCGACCGTGCATGAGCCGCCTCCCGCCGTCGCCGAGAGCGCGACCGTACCGCGGCCGGTCCCCGCACACGAGGGGTTTTCCCACGCGCCGCCGCCCACCGGCCGTCCCCTCCGCCAGGGTCTGTCGTTGGATCTCGCTGGGTCGCGTGTCACGCCGCGGCCGGTGCGGGGCCTACTAGCTCCGACAGGACGTCCTCCATGGTGACGAAGCCCAGCACCCGCCCCTGGTCGCCGGTGACGGCGGCCAGGTGGCTGCCGGCGGCGCGCAGCGCGGTGAGTGTGTCGTCGAGCGGGGTGTCGCTGGCCACCCGGGTCATCGGGTGCAGCGCCGTATGCGGGAACGGCGCGTCCCGCTCCGTCACGCCGAGGGTGTCCTTGATGTGCAGGTAGCCCAGCAGCGCCCCGCCGGCGTCGGTGACCGGGAAGCGGGAGAAACCCGCCTCGGCGGCCACCCGCTCCAGCCGGGCCGGGGTGATCGTCTCGTCGACGGCGGTCATGGTGCCCGCGGGCACCAGGATCTCGCCGACCGGCCGGGTGCCCAGCTCCAGCGCGTCCCGCAGCCGCTCGCCGTCGGCCGGCTGCAGCAGCCCGGCCTGGCTGGCGTCGGTGACCATCCGGGCGAGCTGGTCGTCCGTGAAGACGGCGGCCACCTCGTCCTTCGGCTCCACCCGCAGCAGCTTCAGCAGCCCGTTCGCGAAGGCGTTGATGCCGAAGACCACCGGCCGCAGCGTGCGGGTCGCCGCGACCAGCGGCGGGCCGAGGAGCAGCACCGTGGGCACGGGCGCGGCCAGCGCGATGTTCTTCGGGATCATCTCGCCGACCAGCATGTGCAGGTACGTCGCCACCGTCAGCGCGATGACGAACGCGATCGGGTGCACGGCGGCGTGCGGCACGTGCGCCGCCGCGAAGGCGGGCTCCAGCAGGTGAGCGATGGCCGGCTCCGCGACCGCGCCCAGCACCAGCGAGGAGACGGTGATGCCGAGCTGGGCGGTGGCCATCATCGCCGAGAGGTGCTCCAGGCCGTAGAGCGTGATGCGGGCGCGCTTGTGCCCGCGCCGGGCCTGCGGCTCGATCTGGCTGCGCCGTACGGAGATCATCGCGAACTCCGCGCCGACGAAGAAGGCGTTCGTGACCAGCGTCAGGGCGCCGATCCACAGCTGCAGCGCGGTCACCGGCGGACCTCCTCGGCGGCCCGGCGGGGCCCGGGCGCGTTGACCGTGCCCGCCGCGTTGCCTGTGCCGCCTGTGCCGCCTGTGCCGCCTGCGCCGGCTGTGTCGCCGGCGGGAGCCGTGATGCGTACCCGGTCCGCGCGGTGGTGCTCGACGGCCAGGACCTCCAGCCGCCAGCCGCCGTGGTGCACCGCGTCGCCCTTGGCGGGGATGCGGGCCAGCTGCGTGGCGATCAGCCCGGCGACCGTCTCGTACGGCCCCTCCGGGGCGTCCAGGCCCAGCTCCGCGAGCTGGTCCAGGCGGACGCTGCCGTCCGCCTCCCAGCCGGGCCGGCCGTCCGCGCCGACGCCCGCCGGCTGCAGGTCGGGCAGCTCTACCGGGTCGTGCTCGTCGCGTACCTCGCCGACGACCTCCTCCACGATGTCCTCCATCGTGGCCACACCCGCGGTGCCGCCGTACTCGTCGATGACGACGGCCATCGTGCGCCGCTCCCGCAGCCGCTCCAGCAGCCGGTCGGCGGGCAGCGTCTCGGGCACCAGCAGCGGCTCCGTGGCCAGCTCGGTGACGCCCGTCGCGGCCCGGGCGCGGGGTTCGAGGGCGAGCACGTCGCGGATGTGTACCGTGCCGACGACCTCGTCCAGGCTGTGCGCGTAGACGGGGAAGCGGGACAGTCCGGTGGCGTGGGCGAGGTTGGCGGCGTCGGCGGCGGTGGCGCCGGACTCCAGCGCCTTGACGTCGACGCGGGGCGTCATGACGTTCTCCGCGGTCAGCTCGTGCAGGTGCAGCGTACGGACGAACAGCTCGGCGGAGTCCGCCTCCAGCGTGCCGCCCGCGGCGGAGTGCCGGGCCAGCGAGACCAGCTCGTCGGGCGTGCGGGCCGAGGCCAGCTCCTCGGCGGGCTCCAGTCCGGCGCGGCGCACGACGCGGTTCGCGGTGCTGTTCAGATGGCGGATGAACGGGCCGAAGGCGGCGGTGAAGCCGCGCTGCGGGCCGGCCACCGCCTTCGCCACGGCCAGCGGCCGGGCGATCGCCCAGTTCTTCGGCACCAGCTCGCCGATCACCATCAGCACCACCGTGGACAGCGCCACGCCCAGCACGGTCGCCACCGGCGAGGCCGCGCCGCCCAGGCCGAGGGCGGCCAGCGGGCCGCGCAGCAGGGTGGCGAGCGAGGGCTCGGCGAGCATGCCGATGACCAGCGAGGTCACGGTGATGCCGAGCTGGGCGCCGGAGAGCTGGAAGGTGAGCCGGCGGACGGCCTTCAGGGCGCCCTCGGCGCCCCGCGCACCGGCGGCGGCGGCGCGTTCCAGGTCCCCGCGCTCCACGGTGGTCAGGGAGAACTCGGCCGCCACGAAGATCGCGCAGGCCAGGGTCAGCGCCAGGGCGGCGAGCAGCAGGAGGATCTCGGTCACCGTGCCACCCCCGCCCCGTCACTCGGTTTCCGGCGGGCTGTGGCACGGCTGGTACTGGGAGGTTCGCCCATTGCGGGACGCTGCTCCTTCGCGATCGTCGGTGGGGTGTCGGGAGTGTCTCGTATCGAGTGTCTCCGACACCAGGGTAAAGGGATGCTAAACCGGCGTGCACGCCCGCGACCAGGCGCGGGCCGCGGCGTCCCGGCGCGTGGGCGCGCGGGCGGGCGGTCGGCGTCAGGTGAGCGGCAGCGGGTTGTCGTTGCGGTGCAGCCAGCGCAGGTACGTCTCCGTGGACCTGGCCGCCTCGCGGTACGCGTCCTCCAGCGCGGTGTAGACGGCGTGGAACTCGCCGTCGGTGGTCGACGCGGCCCGGGCGGCCGGCAGGCAGCCGAAACCCATCGCGCTAGCGACGAGTAGTCGACAGGCCGGCGATCCGCCCGTTGCGGAAGAGGTCGACGAAGATCTGGTGGTCGACGCGCGCCCGTACGCCGTAGTCGTGCGCGAAGTCCACCAGCATCTCCGTGAACCCGTCGGCGTCCGCCGAGATCGCCCCGTCGATCGCCCGCTCGGTGGAGAACGGCACCAGCGAGTGCCCGCTCTCCGCCACGTCCGCCGCCGCGTGCATGGTGGCGGTGGCCCGGCCCAGGTCGCCCACGACGGCCCTGGCCTGCTCCGGGTCGTCGATGTCCGACCAGTCCAGGTCCACCGCGTACGGCGACACCTCCGCGACCAGCTGCCCCGCCCCGTCCAGCTCGGTCCAGCCCAGCCACGGGTCGGACGCGGCCTGCAGCGCGCGCTGCGAGATCACCGTGCGGTGCCCCTCGTGGCGGAAGTAGCCGCTGATCGCCGGGTCGGTGATGTGCCGTGCGACCGCCGGGGTCTGGCCGCGCTTCATGTAGATGACGATGTCGTTCTCCAGGGCGTCGCTGTGCCCTTCGAGGAGGATGTTGTACGACGGCAGCCCCGCGCTGCCGATGCCGATGCCCCGGCGGCCGACGACGTCCTTCACGCGGTACGCGTCCGGGCGCCGTTCCCGGCCGCCGGCGGGCAGCGTCTCCAGGTACCCCTCGAAGGCGTCGAGCACCCGGGCGCGGGTGGCCGCGTCCAGCTCGATGGACCCGCCGCCGGAGGTGAAGCGCCGCTCGTAGTCCCGTACCTCCGTCATCGACTCCAGCAGGGCGACGCGGGTGTGCGCGCGGGCGGCGCGCAGCGCGCCGAGGAGCGGGCCGGTGGCGGTGTCGAGGGTGAAGGGCGGCACCTCGTCGTCCTTGGCGCCGGAGGCGAGGGCGCGGATGCGCTCGCGGTAGGCGCCGGCGTAGGCGCGGACGAGGCCGGAGATCTGCTCGTCGCTGAGCGCCTTGGTGTAGCCGATGAGCGCGAGGGAGCCGGCCAGCCGCTTGACGTCCCAGGTGAACGGGCCGACGAACGCCTCGTCGAAGTCGTTGACGTTGAAGACGAGCCGGCCGTTGGCGTCCATGTACGTGCCGAAGTTCTCGGCGTGCAGATCGCCGTGGATCCAGACCCGGGCGGTCTGCTCGGTCAGGAACGGGTCGCCGCGCTCACCCGCCGCGTTGGTCTCCAGGTCGTGGTAGTAGAGGCAGGCGGTCCCGCGGTAGAAGGCGAACGCCGAGGCGGCCATCTTGCGGAACTTCAGCCGGAAGGCGGCGGGGTCCGCGGCGAGCAGCTCGCCGAATGCGGAGTCGAAGACGGCGAGTACCTCCTCGCCGCGCTGAGCGTCCTTGGTGTCCGTGACCATGCGGCTCACGATACCGGCGCGGGTAGCGCGTGAGCGGGCGCCGCTACGGGGCCGGGCGGCGCCCGGGGCGCACGACCGTGCCCCGCCGGAGCCCGGCGGGGCATGGACCGTACGGCCGGCGGGCGCGCCTCGGCAGCGCGCCCGCCGGGTGCCTCGGGTGCCTCAGGGGCGCTCGCGGGGGCCGACCGCCAGCGGGACGCCGGTGCGGTTCGACTGGGCCACCGCCGCCGGCGAGTCCTCGCTGCGCGCCGCGTCCTTCGGGATCTCCGGCTCCGCCGGCTCCGTGGGCCGGTCCGGCGGCGGGGTGTAGCCCTCCAGCGCGGCGTTGCCCCAGACGTACGGGTCGGCCTGGGCGCTGCCGTACGGGGACCACGCCAGCCGGGTCTGGCCCGTCTTGTCGTCGGTGTCCGAGTCGTACACGAGGACGTTGAGCGCGAACTTCGCCGGGTCCGCGGCGGCGGGCAGGTCGGCCAGCGCGATCTTCGCCTCGATCGTGTAGCCGTCGTACGGGTCCGAGACCACGGAGACGACCCGCATCCCGGGCGCCGTGGTGGCCGCCGGGCCCTGCCGGTTGTCGCCGTCGCGCTCGGCCGCCGCGCCGCCGCCGTCCGCGGTGAACGGGAAGATGCCCGTCTTGAAGGTGGTCGAGGTGTCGTCGGCCGTGCCGCGCGGGTCGAGGGTGATCTCGACGGAGTCGGTACGCCAGTGGCGCTTGGCGTCGCTCTCCTCCAGCGCCGTGCCTTTGCGCTCGTCGGTGACCTTGACGAACACGTACAGGTCGTCCCCGTGCCGCGACAGCTTCGCCGTCCCCGAGACGTCCGCCGCGCCGGTCTCCTCGCCCTGCCAGAACACCAGCGGCAGTTCGGGGCCCGGGTACTCGCCGGCGCGCTCCACGCCGTCGAGCACAGGGGCGGTGGCGACCTCGGGGATCGTCGTGGCCGGGGCCGCGGGGTAGTCCGGCTGCGCGTCGTTGGCCAGCCACGGCAGGCCGACGCGCCGCGTCCAGTCGCGCCACTCCGCGTACAGCGGGCGCAGCCCGCTCTGCGGGCGCACCTTCGACTTCACCGCCCTGCCGTTCGCCGCCAGCACCGTGTACCAGTCGGAGCCCAGCTCCTCGGGGTCGGTCGGCACCTGCGGCGGCCGCGCGGCCCAGCCCTGCGTGACGTACTTGCGGCCGGCGTCCCGCTCCACCTGCGCCCAGCTCGTGCCGTGCTCCTCGCTGCGCACGCCGGAGAAGACGCCGAAGACCGGCAGCCCGCTGGCGCGGTCCGTCCGCCGCTGCTTCGGGGCGTCCGGGCCGAGGAGGCTGCCGAAGCCGTAGTTCTGCGCGAGCAGCAGCCGCGGCCGGTGCGGTCGGTAGCCCTCCTCGGTGATCTGCGAGCGGAACGCGCGCGAGTCGCCGGCGAGGAAGAACGCCTCGATCGCCAGCCGCGCGGACAGCTGGTGGCCGCCGTGCTGGTTGAAGGGGCGCGGGTCCATGGTCACGACCGTGTCGGGCGTGGTGGCGCGGATCAGCCGGACGATGCGCTCCAGCGTGTCGTCCGTGTCCCAGATCGCGGCCGTCAGCGGGCCGGAGAGCGTGTACCAGAAGTCCGGTTTGTCGAGGTAGTAGATGTTGTCGATGCCGGCGAGGCCGACCGCCTCGCGCTCCTCGTCCTCCCGGATCAGCCCGAGCGGCGGACCCTCCTCCGGGCCGACCGCGTTGCCGCCGCCCTCGCCGCGGGTGACGGTGAGCACGCCGGTGCTCAGCCCGTACTGCTCGCGCCACTGCCCGAAGGTCGAGAGGTTGCCGGCCTCGTCGTCCGGGTGCGCGCCGACGAAGAGCACGTCGTTGTGGGCGGGCCCCTGCTCGCCCGGCGCCCGGCGCGGGCGCGGCACGCTCCACTCCTCCGACCATGCCGACGGCGCCATCGCGCCGAGCGCCGTACCGACGACGCCGGACACCAGCGCCGCCGACACGAACCGCCGGCTCGGCCCTGATCTCTCCGCTTCCCGCGCCGCCGCGGGTTGCGCTCTGCCGCCCCGCGTGCTGTCCCCCTGCGCCGAGTTCGTCACCGCTGGCCTCCCCTTGACATACGTGGTGAGCCCGCTCGATGAGGCTCACGACCTCACCGTTCTATGCCAGACCGGAGGCCGGTGCAAGAGGTTTGTCAGGACATCTTGTCAACTGGACGGGCCGGCCGGTCCGCCGGCCCGGCCGCGATTCGGTCAACTCTCCCGTGGGGGAGGGGTGTACGAGACGCCACCGCACCGCGTATGGCAAGGTCGTTTCATCTGACGGCGTACAGGAGTACATGTGACCACCGAGAACGGCGAGGCGGCCTGGCTGAGCACCGCTGTCGGGACCTCCTGGATCCCGCCCGAGATCGACTTCACGAAGCCGCAGACGGCGCGCATGTACGACTACTACCTCGGCGGCAAGGACCACTACGCGCCGGACCGGCAGACCGCCGAGAAGGTCGTCGGGGCCTGGCCGGGCGTACGCAAGGCCGCCCGCGCCAACCGGCGCTTCATGCACCTGGCCGTCGAGCGCCTGGCCACCCTCGGCGTCCACCAGTTCCTCGACATCGGCACCGGCATCCCCACCTCGCCGAACGTCCACCAGATCGCCCAGGCCGTCCTGCCCGAGGCACGCATCCTCTACACCGACCATGATCCCGTGGTGCTCGCGCACGCCCGTGCGCTGATGAACTCCACCGCCGAGGGCCGCATCGACTACATCCAGGGCGACCTGCGCCGGCCCGAGGGCATCCTCGGCCACCCCTGCATGACCGGCCCCGAACCGGCCCTCGACCTCTCCCGGCCGGTGGCGGTGAACCTCCTGGCGATCATGCACTTCATCACCACCGAGGACGACCCGGAGCGCATCATCTCCGCCCTGATGGCCCCGCTGCCCGCCGGCAGCCACCTCGTCCTCAGCCACGTCACCGCCGAGTTCGCCCCCGCGGAGGTCGAGGCCGCCGTCCAGCTCTACCGCAGCCAGGGCCTGCCCGCGCAGGCCCGCGACGCGCGGGCGCTGCAGGAGCTGGTCGACGCCCTCGGCCTGGAGCTGCTGCCGCCGGGCATCCTGCCGGTCAACCGCTGGTCGCCGGACACCGCCGAGGAACCGGCCGTCCCCCTCTACACCGATGCCGAGGCGTCGTGCCTGGGCCTCATCGCCAGGAAGGCGTGACCCCCTTGCCCGATCGGGTCAGATCGGGAGCCACTGCTTGACGAGGGGTTCGTTGCCGCCGATCCAGCTCTCCACCGCGGCGGATTTGTGCTCCGCGCCGCCGGCGTCCTGGATCGCGGCCTCCAGGCCCTGTAGCTGATCCGGCGTCACCCGGAAGTTCCGCAGCCACTCCAGGGCTTCGTTGTCGCGTCGGCCGTGGAACTCTCGGGAGACGATCGTGTGGAGCTTGTCGGGGTCGCCAAAGGCGTCGGCGGGGTCATCGAGGTAGCGGATGTCGTACTTGGAGAACGCCCAGTGGGGGCGCCACATGCCCACCAGGACGGGGCGCTTCGCGGCGTAGGCGGTGTCCAGGGCCTGCAGCATGGTGCCGGTGTCCTTGGCCTGCTGGCGGTACGTATCGGTCAGTCCATACTCCGGGATCACCGACTTGTCGATGGTCCTGGTCAGACCAGCGGTCGGCTCGATGCCGACGATCGTCCCGTCGAAGAGGTCGGCGTACTCCGGCAGATCGACCAGGGATTCGACCTCGTCCACGTAGTCGGGCACGGCCAGGCCCAGATCGCCGGGCTCGTACCAGGGGCCGAGGTCCACCGTCGAGCCGCCGTACCGCGCCCATTCCTCGGTGTGGACGCTCGGCAGCCAGGCGTCCATGAAGACGTCGAACTGGCCCTCGGCCACCCCGCGGAACAGGTCGGGAACGGCGTCCTTCTGTACGGCCTCGACCCGGTAGCCCTTGGATTCAAGCAGCTGCTTCCACAGCTCGGTGACCGCGATGGCCTCGTCCCAGGCCACATAGCCGATGGTGATGGTCCCCCGGTCCTTCGCCGCGGCCGTCGCCAGGCCCGGTTCCCCGTCGGCACCGCAGGCGGCCAGGGCGGCGGGTGTCAGCGTGCCCGCGGCCAGGGCTCCCAGGAACCTGCGTCGATCCCATGCGTGTGTACGGTCTCCCCCGGTGGACATTCCGTCAGCGTAGTGCCCCGCCGGGATGGAAGCACTAGTGTTCCCAACAGCGGTACTGGGCGGGGAATTTGACGGCAACTGCCGGGCGGCAAGTCGGGCGGCGAGGGGGAGGGCCGGTGTGGTGACACCGACGGGAGCGGGGGCGCGTCCGGACCGGATGCATCCGTGCACGTGTCCGCGCCGATGACGGCGGCCTCGCAGGCTGTTCCGGAACGGCGGCGCGGGAGGATGCGGGTGGCGGCCTCCGCGGTGTGGGGGATCGTCGGTACGGGTTCCCCACCGGCCCGGTTGCGGCTGGCGGGGCTGATCGTGACGCTGGTGACGGTGCTCTTCGGAGCCCTGTTGGCCACGGCGGTGCACGAGCGCCAGACGGCGGCCGGGGACCTGGCCGAGCAGTCCGCGCCGCTGAGCGCGGACGTGGGGGAGATCTACCGCTCGCTGGCGGACGCGGACGCCACGGCGGCGGCGGGCTTCCTGCGGGGCAGCGAGGAGACCCATGCGGACCGCGTCGAGTATCAGGCGAATATCCGCACCGCCTCCCGGCTGCTCTCCAAGGCGGCCCGCACCGGGGACTCCTTCGCCGCGCAGCGGCAGATCGCCATCCTCAACAAGGAACTGCCCGGCTACACCGGCCTGGTGGAGGCGGCACGCTCCGCCAACCGCGAGAACAAGCCGGTCGGCAACTCCTATCTGCGGTACGCCTCGGAGCAGATGCACTCCACCATGCTCCCGGCGGCCGAGGACATGTACCACGCGGAGACCCGGCGGATGGCCGCGATCCGCGCCGACGCCACCGAGCCGCCCTGGGCCGCCTACGGCGCCGGCCTGCTCGTCCTGGCGGTGATCGGCTTCTACTCCTACCGGCTCTACCTGGCCACCAACCGGCGGCTCAACCTGGGTCTGGTGGCGGCGGCCGGGACGGTGCTGGTCTCCCTGGTCTGGCTGACGGCGGGTCATACCATGGCCCGCTCCTCGCTGGCGGACTCCGACACCCACGGCTCGGCCTCGGTGCAGCTGCTGACCCAGTCCCGGATCGCCGGCCTGAAGGCCCGCGCGAACGAGAACATGGCCCTGGTGGCGCGCGGGGAGGGTGCCGCCTATTCCCGGGAGTTCGACTTCTGGGCGAGTGCGATGGACGACACGGACAAGGGGCAGCGGCTGATGCAGCGCTCCGAGCGGCAGGCCGAGGACGAGGTCGGGCAGGACCTGGTGGCGGATGCCTGGGCGGAGCTGAAGGACTGGAAGAAGCTGCACAGCCAGGCCCGGAAGCAGGACGACCTGGGCGACTACGAGGCCGCCCTGGCCCGCACCATCGGCGGGGAGGCCGACGGCAAGGGCGTCGAGGACACCACCGAGCGCAGCTTCGCCGCCACGGACCGCAAGCTGGCCGCGGCGGTGGACCACGAGCAGAAGCAGTTCCAGGAGCAGGTCGAGAGCGGGCGCGGCGCGCTCACCGGACTGCCCGTCGGCGGCTCGGCGCTCTGCCTGCTCGGCGTGGCGGGCGCGGTCCTGGGCGTCGGCCAGCGGCTGGCGGAGTACCGGTGACCGCCGGGTTCCGCCGCGGGATGAGGGAGGAGACGGCAGTGAGGAACGTAGGCGCAGGGTCCGGCGGTCCGGCACGGGGCGCCGCGTCTCCACGCAACCGGCGCCGCGCGGCCGGGGGGCGGGCCGCGGTGTGGCTGGCCGCCGCCGCGCTGGTGGCGGTGCCCACGGTCAGCGGCGCCGCACCGCAGCAGGCGCCGACGGCGGGAGCGCAGTCCGCGGCGCAGACGAGGGTGCCGGAACAGACCCCGCGGCAGGGAACGTCCGCCGAGGAGGACTGCGACACCACCGTGAGCCCGGACCCGGAGAGCGGCAGCCAGAACGGAGCGGCCGTCGAGAAGATCAAGGAGCGGGGCACACTGATCGCCGGGGTGGCGCAGAACAGCTACCTGTGGAGCCACCGCGACGACGAGGGGGAGCTGGCGGGCTTCGACATCGACCTCGTCAAGCAGCTGGCCGATTCCCTGCTCGGCGACCGCGAGGCGGTGGAGTTCCGCACCGTCCCGATCGACCGCCGCCAACAGGCCCTGGCAGACGGCGAGGTGGACGTGCTGGTGCAGGCCATGCCGATCACCTGTCGGGCGCTTCAGGGCACCCCGGAGGAACCGGCCGTGGACTTCTCCAGCCCCTACTTCGAGACCGGGCAGCGAGTGCTGGTCCCCGAGCACTCCGACATCACCGGCTTCAACCGCACCCTGAAGGGCAAGACGGTGTGCACCGCCTACGGCTCCAGCGGCTACGAGCTGCTGAGCGGCGAGGGCCAGGACGAGTACGGCGCATGGATGCGGGCGCGGTCCAACGCCCTGGACTGCCTGATGCTGCTGCAGCTCTCCCGCGTGGACGCGGTCCTGACCGACAGCGGCCTCGCCGCGGGCCTGGCCGCCCAGGAGGACGGCACCCGGCTGGTCGGGCCGCAGGTCGGCGAGGTCTCCTACGGCGTCGCGGTCAAGCACGGGGCGGACGACCTGCTGCGGGTGGTCAACGACACCCTGGAGCAGGCCAGCGAGAGTGCCTGGCAGCAGAGCTACGACGCGTGGCTGAAGGACTGGCTGGGCCCGGCTGAGCCCCCGGCCCCGCAGTACGGCTAGCCGCTGCCTGTCCACGCCGGAGTACGGGTGGCCGGGCGGCCGGAGGTCAGCGCAGGGCCGGTACGCCGTCCGGCTCCGCCCGGGCGACGCCGACGCCGCGCAGGCCCCTGCGCCACTCTTCGGCGATCGCCGCGAGCCGGACGGCGTCGGGCGGGGTGCGGCCGAGGCCGATCGCGTACCGCGCGAACGCCGGCCCGGTCTCGAACGGGCGGGGCCAGGCGTGCGCGTCCGCCGCCCCGGCGTCCGCCAGCGCGGTGAGCAGCGCGCGCAGGCGCCCGCGGACCCGCCCCAGGGTCTCCTCGAACTCCCCGGCACGGTCCGGGTCCACGGTCACGACCGCCCAGGCCGCGTGCCGTCGGTGCAGGGACGGCGGCGACACCAGCTCGGGCCAGGGGTCCGCGCCGGTCTCGGCCGCCCGCTCCAGGATGCTCCAGGCGCGGTACAGCTCGTCGGTCAGCAGGTCCCGGTAGCCGGTGGTGACGTGTCCGGTGCAGTTGCGGACGGGGTCGGTGGAGGTGAGGAGGACCACCGGCGCCTGCGGCCCCGCGGCGGCGGGCGTGAGGCCGACCGGCTGGCGCCAGTCCCAGGCGGCCCAGGTGCCGAAGAAGTGGCGGAGCGGATCCGGATCGGCCGCGTCTCCGGCTTCGGCTACGTCTCCGGCATCGGCCCCGGCTACGTCTCCGGCCTCGGTCTCGGCTGCGTCAGCCTCGCGTACGGTACGGGCCGCGAGCACCGACCAGGCCAGGCCCGGCAACCCGCCGAACGGGGCCGAGTCGAGGCCCCGGGCCCCGGCCCACGCCTTCACCCGGGTCGCGAGCCGGGCGAAGGCGGTGTGACGGTCGCCGACCGCGGCCCGTACGGCCTCCGCGTCACTCACCGCGCTCAGCGCGATCGCCGCGGCCTCGCCCAGCTCGGTGCGCCGGGCCACCGCTTCGCCGGGATCGAGCGTTCCGGTGGCGACGACCACCAGGTCGACGTCCAGACCACCGGTGCGCAGCCGCAGGCCTGGTACGCGAGCGCCGGTCACCTGCCGCATCCGGGTGGCGTCCGGCAGCGCGGCGGCCACCCGTGCCCGGACGCCGGCCGGGTCGACGGTGCCGGGCAGCGCCGCGATCAGGTCCACGTCCGCGCCGGCCGGGGCGCAGCCCATACGCCTCGATCCGGCGAGGTGGACGACTCCGTCCGCGAGTGCCCCGGAGACGCGCCGCACGATCTCCAGCGTGCGGGCGTTCTGCGCCTCGCGCTCCGCGGCGGGCCCGCCGGGCTCGCCTGGCCCGCCTAGGACGCCGGGAGCCGGCGCGGTGCGGGCGGCGGGCGAGGCGCCGTGGCCGTTCCCGGCGGGCTCGGCGGCGCCCGGCCGCAGGTCCGCCGCCACCCCGTAGTGGTCCGAGACGTAGAGCCCGTCCGCCGTCGGCGAGTCGCCCCGCAGGAAGGCCCCGGCCGCGTACAACCGCCCCGGGCGCAGCAGGATCCGGTCCAGCCGGGAGGCCCGGCCGGACCGGGAGGACAGCGCGGCCAGCGGGTTGACGCCCGGGTCGAACGTGGGCGTCCCGTCGCCGGGGCCGTGGACCTCCGTCCAGACGTCCCGCAGCCCGAGCGCGGTGGCGGGCGCGGCACCGCCGTCGTTGAAGTCACCGACCAGCACGAGGTCGCCGTCCACGCCGCCGAGTCCCTCGGCGAGCCGGGCGAGTTGGGCCTGCCGCAGGCCGGCGCCGTTGTCGGAGTGGTCGCTGCTCAGGTGGGTCGCGGCCACCACGAGGGGACCGCTGCCGGTGTCCACGGTGACGGCGGTGACGGCCTTGTGCCGTCCGAGCACGTGCCACCCCGCCTCCCGTACGGGCAGCCGGCTGAGCAGCAGCAGCCCGCTGTCGTCGACGTCCTTTCCGCCCGGATCCGTGCCCAGGGTGTAGCCGGCGCGGACCCAGGGGGCCCGCATGAGCATGGTGAGGAGCCCGGCTTCGACCTCCTGCAGCGCGATGACGTCCGCGTCGGCGTCCTCCAGGGCGGCGAGCAGCAGCGGGCGGCGCCTGGCGGTGTCGATGCGGTCGCCGTCGTACCGGTCCCACAGCGTGTTCCAGGTGAGGACGCGCACATCCGCCGTCGCCGTGCCGGGCACCGGCGCGGGCGGCACAGCGCCCGCGGGGCGCCAGCCGGCGTCCGGTTCCCACCGGAAGGGCGTCCTCGCCGTGAAGAAGGGCGCCCGCAGCAGGCGTGGACTGCGTACCCGGCCGGCGTCCGTCGCGTCGATGCGGTCGACACCGGTGGCGCGGTCCCAGAGCACCTCGCCGTCCGCCTCGACGAACACGATCCGGTGCCACGGGATGTCGCCGCCGGGGACGAAGGAGGACAGCGGGACCCGCTTGGGCGCGGCCCCGCGCTGGTTGATCCCCAGCACGAACCGGGCCGGATCGAACCGCGGGTCCCAGCGGACCCGGTGGTAGACCTCGTCGCTCGTACGCATCACGCCTCCCCGCCGGCCGCGGCCTCGTCCAGGGCGCCGCTCGCGTCGGCGACCGTTCCGCCCGTCCCGACGTACCACGTACGGTGCCCCTCGCCCGGGTAGGGCGGGGCGAACCGGTGCAGCTGCGCGGTGAGCACCCCGGGCGGCACCGGGTGCGACCGCCCCCGGTTGCGCCGCACCAGCTCGTCCTCGCCGACCAGCGCGACCACGTGCGTGACCAGGGCGTCGCGGCGCCGTGCCACCCTGTGCACCGCGGCCCGCTGGTGCCGGCTCAGGGACGTGGCGTCCCACACCACGGTCCCGCCGCCCGCCAGCGCCGCGTCGAGCCGTGCCAGCCCCTCGCGCAGGACCTCGCCGTTGGCCCCCTGGTCGGCCCGCGCGCCCCGGGCCTCGCGCAGGTCGTCCAGGCAGACGTACGCGTCGGTCCCGGCGAGGCCACCGGCGAACGTGCTCTTGCCGCTGCCGGACGGCCCGACGAGATGGACCAGCCGCGGGAACGCCCCGGAGCGCCACCGCCAGCTCACCGCCACCGCCTCCGCGACGGAGGCGATCCGCCCGTCGGCGTACGCCTCCCGCGCCTCGGCCCAGCACCGGTCGGCGGCGTCGGAACCCAGGCCGTCGAGTGCCTCCCGCAGCCCGGCGCGCAGCGGCTCCAGCGGCGACTCGCCGAGCAGCCCGGCGTCCTCGGCGTGCAGCATCGACCACTCCACATGCTCGCGCGCCCCGGCATCCCGCGCGAGCGCCCCCGCGACCGCGTGCAGCACCGCCAGGTCGGCGGCGAGCGAGAGGCGTACGAGACCGGCCCGGCGCTCTCCGTCCGGATAGGGACGCCGCAGGCCGGCGGACAGCCCCACCAGGTCGGCCACGTGACGTGCGCCCCGCATGCCCAGCGGCCCCGCGAGCCGGGGCGCGAGCCACGCCCGGCGCGCCTCGTGCAGCATCGCGGCCAGGACCCCCGCCAGCCGGGCGTCCCCGTACCGGCCGAGCGCGTCCAGCCGGGCGGACACGTCGGCGACGGCGGCCTCGGCGGCGGGCGGATCCTCCGGGGCGACGCCCACCGCGGCCGACAGGGCCGCCACGTCGGCGGCCCCGCCCGAACGCACCGCCCACAGCGCGGCTTTCGGACCCAGACCGTTCGCCACGACGGCGGCGTGCATCCAGTGCGTATCGGTCTGTACGTGTCCGCCGCGCACCCACTTGGCCACCCGCCGCCCGAACTCCCCCGGGCCGAACCCCTCGACGGTGCGCACCACGTACCCCTCCTGGCGCACGGTGTCCAGCGGCAACGCCCGCAGCACCCGCTCGTCGAACACCCCCCGCCACAGCACCGGCGGCACCGGAACGCCCCGCCGCCGCAGGAACCGGACCGTGCGGTCCCAGTCCAGGCAGCGCTCCCCGTCCCAGACGGAGAAGCCGTAGAACCAGCTCTCCAGGTCCTCGTACGCGATCGAGTGCCGCGCGAAGACGTTCTCCCCGCACACCCGCCAACCCGGCGGTATCCCCCCGCCGATCCGCCCCTGCAGGCCCTTCACCCACGCCCGCGAGGGGTGGTGCGCCGAATCCAGCGACCGGGCGTGGAGCCCGTCGGCGTAGAGGGTGGTGTTCTCCCCGTCGAGCTTCTCGGTGACCACGACCTCGCGGCCCAGCAGCCCGGACAGGTCACCGGCCCGTACGTCGTCGGAGGCGGCCCCGGGGGACCACGGGAGATGCGGTGTACGGGGGTAGTGCACGCGCATGAGCCGGCTCCGTGACGATGGTCGGGGTCCGCCACTGTAGAAGCGCCCGCGAGGGCGGTTCCAGCGAATAACGCGCGACCGGACCTCCGCGAACCGGCTCACCGCCGCGGCGGCGGGCCGGCGCCCGCCGCCGCGCCGCCCAAGGTCAGCCGGAGGTGACGTCGAAGTCGTTCGTGGTGAACTCCAGCCCGCCGGCCGCGGAGGTGATCTCGTAGCCGAACTGGACGTCGCCGATGGTCACGTCGCCCCACCAGCCCTCGTCGCTCAGCCAGCGGAGCACGGCCAGGAGGTCCACCTGGCCGGCGGTCGAGTCGCCGTGTCGGAGGAAGGAGAAGACCTCGTTGTTGCCGTTGTTCCCGCGGTAAACGTCCCAGGTGTGGCCGCCGAGCGCGACGGTGGTCTGGAGCTGGCCGAGCGGTCCCACGGGTCCGATCCAGTTCATCCAGAGCATGACCTCGTAGTCGTAGTTGACGTCCCACACGTCGTACGTGGTGTTGTACGCGCCGTTGCTCGGCACGGTGACGTCGTACGAGCTGCTGAGGCTGTCGATCTGGCCGACCGGTTCGTTCACGATCCACTTGGCGTTGGGGTACGACTTGATGCCGCCGGTGTCCGGGTGGTCGGCGTCGACCGTCCAGGTGTGGGCCGACTCCGCGGAGATGCACTGGCTGCCGGCGCCGGAGCCCCAGATGTTGTTGTAGAGGATGTAGCCGTCGGGCGACTCCCAGTTGCCCCACTGCTCGCAGGACTGCCAGGCCTGTGCCAGCGCGGCCTGCGCGGGCACCGCGAGATGGCCGAGGAACCCGAGCGCCGCCAGCAGCGGGGCGGCGATCAGGGTGCGAACGGCTCTGCTCCGGCGGCGGGGGTGTCCGGTGGGGGTGCGCTTGCTGCGGCTCATCGCGCCACTCTCCTTGCTTCGTGTTGTGGGGGGATGCGCGCAGGAGGGGTTGGTTTCCCCCGCGCGCACGAAGTCAGTGGCCGCTGGGCCGTCGAATGGTTGCCGTCGAACCGGCCCGGGCCCGGCGTCCGCCCGGCCGACCGGGCTCAGTGGGCATAGGGCCAGCCGTCGCCGTCCCAGCCGAGCCAGTTGATGCCCAGCAGGGCCGCGCCGTTGTCGGCGTAGTAGTGGTAGACGAGGATGTCGTGGTCGGTGTCGGCGAAGACGTCCTGGTGGCCGGGGCCGTGGATGTTGTCGTGGCCGGCCATGATCTCGGTGCCGCCGCCGGAGGTCATCGCGGTGCCGTTGCGGTCGCGGTAAGGGCCGGCGATGTCCGTGGACCGGCCGACCATGACCCGGTACGTGCTGTCCGCGCCGCGGCAGCACAGGTCGAACGAGACGAAGAGGTAGTAGTAGCCGCCCCGCCGGTAGATCGTGGGCGCCTCGATGGCGCCGCCGCCGCGGCCGGCGATCGAGACCATGCTGTCGTCCAGCCGCCTGCCGGTCGCCGGGTCGATCCGGATGAGCTTGATGCCGGACCAGAACGAGCCGAAGGCCAGCCACCAGCGGCCCTCGGCGTCCACGGCGAGGTGCGGGTCGATGGCGTTGTAGTCGTTCGAGCCGCTGGACTCGATGACCAGGCCCTGGTTCGTCCAACTACCCGAGTCGCCGCTGGAGCTGGTCGCCAGGAAGATCGCCGAACGGTTGGAGCCGAAGGTGGAGGCCGAGTAGTAGAGGTGGTACCGGCCGCCCACGTGGCTCAGGTGCGGAGCCCACAGGTTGCGGCTGCCGCCGGTGTACGAGGTGGTCCACGGCGCGCCGCCGGGGAAGACGCTGCCGGCGTTGCGGAAGTCCGTGCGGTCGGCGGACGTCTTGAGGGCGATGTCGTCGCCGGTGTGGGCGACGAGGTAGCCGCCGGAGGGCCGCTTGACGAACGACGGGTCGTGCACGCCGGTGTCCCCGGTCACGGCGCCGGGGAAGGGGTACGCGGCCGGGGCGGCGCCGGCCGGCGTGGGGCGTAGCCCGGACGCGCCGGCGACGGAGGCGGTCGCCAGGGCGCCGGTCGCCAGCGCGGCGCGGAGCAGCCGGCGCCGGGACGCGCCGGGCGGCGGGACGGCCGGCGGGACGGCCGGCGCGCTCGGCGGCGTGGTGGCGGCGGAGTCGCGGTGGGGGGTTCGGGTCACGGTCGTCTCCTTGGCGTCTGGTGTGGATCGGTCCCGCTCGGTCCGCCGCCGTTCATTCGCCCGAGGGTGCGGGGAGCGCGACTCCGGTTCTGACCGGCGTGCCGAAGTCCGGGGTGCCGTCGGCGTTCCAGGTGAACTTCTGGGCGCGGGTGGAGCGGTTCATGTCGCAGCCGCCGGAGGCCGAGTCGTTGGCGTGGTAGACGATCCAGTCCTCGCTGCCGTCGGGTGATGTGAAGAACCCGTTGTGGCCGGGGGCGTAGACGCCGTGGGAGTCGTTGCGCTGGAAGACGGGGTCGGGCGACTTGGTCCAGTGCGCGCGGTTGAGCGGGTCGCTGCCGGTGAGGGTGAGCAGGCCCAGCTTGTAGTCGGGGCCCCAGCAGGCGCTGGCCGAGTAGACGATCATGGTCCGGCCGTCGTGGTAGAGCGCCTCGGCGCCTTCGTTGACGGCGCCGGTCTGACGCTCCCAGGAGAGCGTCGGCTGGCTGATGGTGCGCCGGGAGCCGCTGGGGGTCCACGGGTTGCTCAGCGGGGTGATGGTCAGGCTCTGCTCGCCGTCGATCGCGCTGCCCAGCAGGTAGATGCGGCCGTTGTGGCGCAGGATGCTCGGGTCGAGTTCCCAGGTGTTCCCCAGGTCGGCCTTGAAGTGGTACGGGCCCATCGGGTCGGTGCCCTCGCTCTCCAGCACGTGCAGGCGCTGGGTGGGGTTGTAGTCGGGCACGTCCTGGCCGGCGACGTAGTACAGGTACCAGCGCGGGCCGTTGGGGCCGTCGATGAAGTGGAACTCCGGTGCCCACATGTTGCAGCAGCCGTCGGGCCGCCCGGCGAGGTCGAACACCGTCGTCTCCGGTGCGCCCGAAAGCCCGGCCAGGGTCGTGGAACGGCGCATGGTGATCGTCGAGTTCCACGTCGTCGTGGCCAGGTAGTAGTACCCGTCGTGGTACTGCAGCCAGGGGTCGGGGCCGTTGCGTTTGACGGGGTTGGTGAACGTGTCGGAGCCCAGCTTGACCAGCTGCCACTGCTGGTTGGCGCCGTCGAGGTCCGGCCACTGGACCACCCGGGCCCCGTCGGCCGTCGAGAAGTCCAGCACGTCGAGGGCCTTGCCGCTGTTCCGGTTGACCAGGACGTACGACGCGTCGGTGTCGATGGCCGGCACGGCCGACGCCTGCTGCGGCGCGAGCGTGGTGCCGCCGCCGAGGAGCAGGGCGAGTACGGCCAGGAGGAGGCCGACGCGCAGTCGCCGGTGGCGTGACGCGGCTGGGGGAGTCATGCCCATGACATCTCCGGTATGGGGGAGCGCTCCCGAGCGCGCAGGCGCGCCACCGTCGAAGGAACCTGTTCAGAATATCGAACTACGTTCACAATGCTGAGCGGAGCGTAGGATCGGCACCCCCCACCGTCAAGCCCGCCGCCGCCACGGGGGGTTGCTCGGTCTCGGGGGCCGACGCGTTGACGTGGTCACTGTTCCGCCAGCCTGTCATCCTCGTGTCATGGCCTGCCGAACTCCTGCCCCCCACCCGTCGCGACACGTCACGGCGTTAGCGGCGACGTGTCCCGTGCACAGGCCGCGACAGGCCACCAGACACGTCCTGAGCTGCGCTGACACGCCGGACAGGGCAAAACCGCGCCCCAGGGTCGGCGACACCCACCTGCGCGTATATCAGGGTGCGCGCCGCCCGCGCGGCGCGCACACCGCGGCGGCGACGACGAGGGGGACGTGATGTTCCGGCAGCAGGACGACCCGTGCGAGGCGATCGCGGGCCCGATGCGCGATCAGTGCGCCAACGGCGGCGGGGGTGGAGGAGGGGGCGGGGGCGGCGACTTGCCCGCCGAGGCCGATCCGCTCGCCCGGTTCGCTCAGTCCGTCGCGGACTCGGCCGCGTGGGTCGCCCGGAAGGTCGGCGACGTCCTCGACGAAGGGCAGCAGACCGTCGACTTCACGAACATGGGGTTCCTGCGGCAGTACGCGGTCGTGTTCGCCGCCTCCGTCATCCTCGTGACCCTGCTGTGGCTCCTGGCCGTCGCCAAGCGCGCGGTGCGCGGTGTGCCGATGACGGAGGCGCTCGGGGAGGCGATCGGGCTGCTGTGGCTGGCCGTGCTCGTCACCGCCTTCAGCCCGCTCATGCTGTACGTCGTCGTCCAAGCCACCGCCGGCGTCTCCCGCGCACTCAGCAAGGGCCTGGGCGCGGACGGCTCGGTCTACACCGAGCTGGCGCGCGTCCTGGAGAAGGGGGAGATGGACGGCGGCCCCATCATCCTCATGCTCGTGTCCCTCGTGACCATCGTCCTGTGCGGCGCCGTGTTGATGCTGATGGTGCTGAGTACCCTCGCCCTCTACGTCGGCGCGCTCTTCGGGATTCCGATCCACGCCGGCCTGGTCGACAAGGACCTGTGGGGCCACACCCGGCGGTGGGCCGCCGTCATGGTCGGACTCATCCTGATCGAACCGCTCTTGGTCGTGGTGATCGGCATGGCGGCGATCGCGCAGGAAGAAGGCGACATCGTGACCGCGCTCGCCACCACCGTGATCGCCCTCGGACTTACCGTCATGGTCATCACGCGCCTGCCCGGATGGGGCGACAGCGTGCGTGTCCTCCAGCAGACCGGCCGCGGCGCCCGTACCGCCGCCGGCGTCGCCGCCGCCCCCGTCACCGCGGCGGCCGGCGTCATCGGGGGCATGGCCGCCCACGACCGCCGAGACCACCGCCCGAACACCGTCAGCGGCCCGTCGAAGAGCACCGGCGGCGACGTCTCCGGAGGCATGGCCGCCCACAGCACCCGTCGCAACAACACCCAGCGCAACGACACGAAGCCGAAGCCCCGGCGCGACGACACCAAGTAAGAACAAGCCCCCCGACATGCCGACGCGCCGCTACACACCAGACCACCTCTACGCGATCGGCGCGATCCTCTCCGCCGACCCAGACACCTCCGGAACCTGCTGGCTCCACGACGACCCGGTGGAGGAACGGGACGACGGCTGGGTGCCGGTGCCGTCCTGAGCGCCGTCACTCCGATCTACCTCACTATTCACCCGCCGAGCCGGATCAGGATGGGTGAGGACCGCTGCCCGTCCGGCGCGGTCACGGAGACGACGGCGTGCCCCCCGGGCACCTCCGTCGCCAAGTCGTCGGCCGGCCACCGCTGCCGCCGCTCCCGACGGGTGCTCACCGCCTGGACCGTGACGTGCTTGCCGGTCGCGAGCCGCCGCAACCCGTACATCATTTTCTGTGTCGGCTCGTCGGCGTGGATCTGCCGGTCGGTCGTCGTCACCTCGTCGACCACCTCAGTGCCCCATGCCTCTGCGAAGTGCGCCGCGTCCCACGGCGCGATGCCGGCGCACACGATCCGGCACCCGGCCACGCTCACCAGCGGCTGACGTAGCGGCTCGGGGACGTCAGACAACGCCCGCAACGTCACCACGACACCGCAGCCTGCCGAGCGGGCACGCTGCAGTGACTCCAGAGACTGCGGGGTGATCGCCCCGGTCGCGTCGTCCAGCACCAGACACGGCCACGGGGCGCCGGTCCTCCGCCGCGCCGTGTCGGCCGCGAACTTCGCGATGATCAGCCGGGTGAGGACCCGGCCCGCTTGGGCGTGCACCCCCTCCGGCAGATCGACCCGCACCCGCACCGGCAGATCGAGCCGGTCCAGCGCCGTGCCGCCCGCCTCCGGCGTGACGATCCCGGCCAGCGCCGGCCGGTCCAGCACCGTCAGCCGGTCGGCCAGCAGCGCCACCACGCCCCCGCCGGCCGCGATCTGCCGCCGCACCGCGGCCAGTTCGCGAAGCTCGGCAGCTTTCCCCTTCTCCTCCAGGACGGCCCACAACTCCTCGAAGTGACCGGCCCCCTCAAGGAGGTCCCGCAAGTCACCCACCCCCGGCCAACGCCCGTACTCGGCGCTGTACGGCCCGATCAGCTGAGCGACGACCGTTGCCGCCGCCCGCAGTTCCCCGCCCGGCAGAGACCCGCTCAGATCCCCCACGAGCGCCTCAGCGGCGAGCGCCCCCGCCTCGTCCGCGTCCGTACGCCCACCGAAGAGATCAAGCATTCCGGCACGGCCTCCCGACGGGCCGGCCGTCGCGTCGATCACCACATCGAACCACGATGCCGGCGCGCACTGATCCCCGCGGTCCGTCACGACCACCACCGCGGCCTGCCTCGTCAACGCCTGCAGACACAACGACTCGATGATCGGCCGCACCACCCGCGCGGTCTTCCCCGAGCCGGTCGGCCCGACCACCAGTAAGCCCGTCGACAGCAGCCCGGGATCCAGCGCCACCCCGGCCGTGCGGTACGGGTACGGGTTCCGCGGCACGTCAGCCGCCGTACCCAACCGCACCTGCCGCACCGTCAGGTCGTGCCGCCCCGTACGCGCCGGCAACTCCCGAGCCCCCGACCCGTGCACGCACGCGCCGGCCCCACGCCGCTGGATCTCCGCAGCCACCGCCGCCCGACGGGCGAGATCAGACCGAGCCTGCCGCCACGCATACACGATCCGCACGTGATCCACGTCCGTGACCGCCCCGGACCGGAGTTCGGTCGTGAGCTGATCCGCCTCCTGCACCGCACCATCCCGCCGGAGATCCCGCCACGACGCCGGATCATCCTCGGGCGCAGGCACGTGGACTCGCGGACGCAAAGTCTCACTAGCCTGCCTCTGCGTATTCGTCCATGCCCGAATACGCCGAATGCACTCACCCCAATTTCCGATTCGACCAAAAAAGCCAAGCAGAACGGCAAGGGCAATCGCGTAATAAAGGTACGAGATAATGACGAATGGCACACCGCTCTGCAGCTCGTCCGGAGTGAGCGCCAAGACCGGCCACAACCAGTAAGTGCCCAGGTACCCATTCCACAACAAGGCTCCGAGCACCCAAGCCGCCACCGCCGACAGCCCCGCCCCTACAGCGAGTTGTGTTGTCGGGATCCGCACCGGCTCTTCCTCCGGGCGGGGCTCGTAGTTGGCCTTCCACACCCCCAGCGGGGCACTCTCCGGCCGCGGTGCGCGCAACCAGTCCACGAGCGGCACCCGTCCCGCATCCGGCGACTCTGCCGGCATCGGCGGCATTGGCGGCGTCGTCGGCGCCGGCGGCTCCCACTCCCCGCGGTCCATCACATCTCCCCTCGTGGGCCTCCCAATCCTCCCATCATCCCCCGTGGTTGAGAGCATGCCCCCATCCGGACCAGCCCCGGCAAGCTGCACCGATGGGTGTGCAGACCGATGCAACGACAGGCGCACGGACCAGGGCGCCGATGGGTGCGCAGACCGGTGCACCCCCTTCCGAAGCGACAGCGAGTTCCCGCAGGTCAACACCCTAATGAAAGCGTGGCGCAGCGCCGGCACCTCTCTCCGTAGCGGAGAGAGGACTCAGCCCTCTCGCCGGCAGCACACAGCAGCGCACGTCTCGGGTGCCAACTGGCGTACGGACCGCCCCTGCCGCAGGGCCGTCGAGTGCGGTGCGCACTGCGGCGCCCCCGCCGCTGCGCCGCCGCCAGCGTTCGTGCTGGTCGGACCAGGGCCTTCAGGGTGGCCGGCCCTCCTCGGCGCGCCCGCTCCGGTCCGGGAGCCGCTGAGCCCGCTCGGGTCATGAGGTGCGGCTAAACTAATACGCCATCTGCGACCAGATTAATATCGGTCTTGCGGCCAAACTATCGGGCACATCCTCCCTCGCCGGGCAACGACCGCGGTCGAGGAGGCGCTGGAAGACACCTGCGTCGTCCTGGTCAACGGTGCGCGGCAGTGCGGCAAGAGCACCTTGGTGGTCGTCGCGATCGACGTCAGGGCGGCCTCGACCGTCAGGGCCGAGGACTTCCGGGGGCTGCGGCATCTCGCCGATCGCCTGGGCGACGACCTGCTGACCGGAATCGTGCTCTACACCGGGCAGCAGACGCTCCCCTTCGGCCCGCGCTTCCGCGCCATCCCGCTGAGCGCCCTGTGGGAGACGTCCTCCACCGGGGACTGACCCCCGCTGCCCAGCGGCAGGGCCACCAACTCAGGCCGGAGACGGTGCGGCCGCGGCGTTGACGATCTCCCAGTACGTGCCCGTCACCGTCGCCGCTCCGGTCTTCTCCACGTGAACGGCGCTCTGCTGCAGGTAGTCGATATCGGCCTGGTCCACTCGCTTGTGCCCGGTGAGGGCTTCGACCTGAGGTGACGTCTCTATCCAGCAGGAAGAGCCGCTGGTGGTCTCTGTTCGCCGGAATTCCGCGCTGACGAGGGCGAAGACACCACCGTCGCGGGTCTGCAGGGCGTAGATCTTGGGATAGCGGGTCTTCTGCGGTTCCAGGTCGGCGTTGGCGCAGGTGAAGTTCTTGTTCCGCTCCTGGTGGGTGGCGAGCATCTGCTGCTTGCTCGGGCTGTCCTTGAGCCCACTGCCGTCGCCGGTGCCGCCGGTGGCGTACAGGTCGGTGATCGCCTCGTCCAGGCGGTCCAAGCGGGTGGAACCGCGACGGGCAGCGGCGTCTACGACGGTGGGCAGGCCGGCGTCGTCCAGGGCTGGCTTCGGCAAGGGCTCGCTGTCCTTGTGGAGATAGACCGCGACCGGCATCTTCCACGAGCCGTCGTCCTGCCGCTCGAATATCAGGACCGCCGGCCGCTTCTCGGTGTCTCCCTTGTCGCGGGCGGAGGCGGAGACCAGGAACCAGTCGCCGCGCGCGGGGATGGAGAACTCCACGTCCTCCCAGACGAACGGGGTGCCGTACCCCTTCCGCTGCTTCTCGCCGAGTTCCGGGAGCATCCGGTACTGCGCCAGGGTCTGCTCCAGCAGCGGACCGGACTGAATGCTCCGCGCTCCTTCAGCGTCCCAGGATGCGTTGGCCTTGTTGTTGATCGTCGTGTGCCTGGCGAGGATCTGCCGAGCCTTCTCCTGGGAGACGAGCGGACGCACCCGCTCGGCGGCCTCCTCCGAGCGCCGAGTGGGCGAGTCCCCGTCTCCCTCACCACCCGAGCACGCAGCCACCGCGAACAGCCCCACCAGGGCAATCGCCCTCAGCCGGGCTGCCGTCTGGCGCCGCCGGCCGCTTACCACGAGTCGGCTGGCATGCGCCGGCGGTCCGAGGGCTCCATGATCAGGCGCATTGGTCTTCTCCTGCCGTGCGTCGGGGGCATCCGTCGGCATCTGCGTGACGCCTTCAGCCGGGGTGCCGGGGTCACGGCACCGACCGGCGACCGGATCTGCGCGAGTATGCAGGCAGGTTCTGCATGCAACCTTGACGGAATCTGGCACGTCGCACCGCCGCGTGGGTCGCGTCCCGCGAGGGTGGTGTCAGCGATCACGAGCTTCGCCCTCAGGTGCCTGGCTCGCGGTGACCTCTCCCTGGGCGCCGCACGCGAAATGGCCTGGCCGGGCGCCAGGAGTGCCCCGGCCGGTCGAAGCACCGGCGTGACCTGCACGTTCCGGTCCATTAACCGGCTACACCATCCGGCGGGACGTCATCGATTCGGGCTGGATCGCCGGGCGTTGCCACGAGTCGCGGCCCGGATTTCAGACGGGGTTTCGTCAGCACTCCACCACGTTGACCGCGAGGCCGCCGCGGGCCGTCTCCTTGTACTTGACCTTCATGTCCGCACCCGTCTCCTTCATCGTCTTGATCGCCTTGTCGAGCGAGACGAAGTGCTGCCCGTCACCGCGCAGCGCCATCCGGGCCGCCGTGATCGCCTTGACCGCCGCCATGCCGTTGCGCTCGATGCACGGGATCTGCACCAGGCCGCCGATCGGGTCGCAGGTCAGGCCCAGGTTGTGCTCGATGCCGATCTCCGCGGCGTTCTCCACCTGTTCCGGGGTGCCGCCCAGGATCTCGGCGAGGCCGCCGGCGGCCATGGAGCAGGCGGAGCCGACCTCGCCCTGGCAGCCGACCTCGGCGCCGGAGATGGAGGCGTTCTCCTTGAAGAGCATGCCGATCGCGCCCGCCGCGAGGAGGAAGCGGACGACGGTGTCGTCGTCGGCGCCCGGTACGAAGTCCGTCGCGTAGTGCAGGACCGCGGGGATGATGCCCGCCGCGCCGTTGGTGGGGGCGGTGACGACGCGGCCGCCGGCGGCGTTCTCCTCGTTGACCGCCATCGCGTGGAGCGTGACCCACTCCATCGCGTGCGCCGCTGACTTTCCATGAGGGGCACCCGCCGCGCGCAGTTGGCGGGCCTCGCCGGCGGCGCGGCGGCGGACCTTCAGGCCGCCGGGGAGGATGCCCTCGCGGGTGGTGCCGCGGGCCACGCAGTCGCGCATCACCTGCCAGATCTCCAGCAGCCCGGCGCGGATCTCCGCCTCCGTGCGCCAGGCCCGCTCGTTCTCCAGCATCAGCGAGGACAGGGACAGGCCCGTCTCGCGGGTGCGGCGCAGCATCTCGTCGGCGGTGCGGAAGGGGTACTTCAGCACGGTGTCGTCGAGCTTGATCCGGTCCTCGCCGACGGCGGTCTCGTCCACGACGAAGCCGCCGCCCACCGAGTAGTACGTCTTCTCCAGCAGCGTCCCGCCGTCCGCGTCGTACGCGGCCAGCGTCATGCCGTTCGCGTGGTACGGCAGCGACCGGCGGCGGTGCAGGACGAGGTCGGCGTCGGCGTCGAAGGCGATCTCGTGGCCGGGCCCTGTCCCGGCGCCCAGGAGGTGCAGCCGTCGAGCGGTGCGGATGCGCTCCACCTCGCCGTCGGCCCGCTCGACGTCGACGGTGCGCGGCGAGTGTCCCTCCAGGCCGAGGAGCACCGCTTTCGGGGTGCCGTGGCCGTGGCCGGTGGCGCCGAGGGAGCCGAAGAGTTCGGCCCGTACGGCGGCGGTGTGGGCCAGCAGGCCCTCGTTCTTCAGCCGGCGGGCGAACAGCCGGGCCGCCCGCATCGGGCCGACCGTGTGCGAACTCGACGGGCCGATGCCGATCGAGAAGAGGTCGAAGACGGAGATGGCCACTCGGGACTCCCTGGTCCTTGCGCGGGGCGTGCGCCCCGGGCCCGTGGCCCCCGCCGCGCCGGGCCGGCGCGGCGGGGGCCACGGGCGGTACGGGCTACAGGCCGGGGTACAGCGGGTGCTTCTCGGCCAGGGCCGTGACCCGGGCGGCGAGGGCGGCCGTCTTGGCCTCGTCGAAGCCCGGCTTGAGGGCCTCGGCGATGACGTCGGCGACCTCCTCGAAGTCCGCGGCGGTGAAGCCGCGGGTGGCCAGCGCCGGGGAGCCGATGCGCAGGCCGGAGGTGACCATGGGCGGGCGGGGGTCGTTCGGGACCGCGTTGCGGTTGACGGTGATGCCGATCTCGTGGAGCCGGTCCTCGGCCTGCTGGCCGTCCAGCTCGGAGTCGCGCAGGTCGACCAGGACCAGGTGGACGTCCGTGCCGCCGGAGAGCACCGAGACGCCGGCCGCGCGCGCGTCGTCGCGCAGCAGCCGCTCCGCCAGGATCCGGGCGCCGTCCAGCGTGCGCCGCTGCCGCTCCTTGAACTCCTCCGACGCCGCGATCTTGAACGACACCGCCTTGGCCGCGATCACGTGCTCCAGCGGCCCGCCCTGCTGGCCGGGGAAGACCGCTGAGTTGATCTTCTTGGCGAGGTCCTGGCGGGACAGGATGACCCCGCCGCGCGGCCCGCCGAGCGTCTTGTGGGTCGTCGTGGTGACGATGTCCGCGTACGGCACGGGGTTGGGGTGCAGGCCCGCGGCCACCAGCCCGGCGAAGTGCGCCATGTCGACCATCAGCAGCGCGCCGGCCTCGTCCGCGATCCGGCGGAAGCCGGCGAAGTCCAGCTGCCGCGGGTACGCCGACCAGCCGGCGATGATCAGCTTCGGCCGCCGCTCCTTGGCCAGCCGCTCGACCTCGGCCATGTCGACCAGCCCGGTCTCGGCGTCGACGTGGTACGCGGCGACGTCGTACAGCTTGCCGGAGAAGTTGATCTTCATGCCGTGGGTCAGGTGGCCGCCGTGGGCCAGGTCCAGGCCCAGGATGGTGTCGCCGGGCTTCAGCACCGCGAACATCGCCGCCGCGTTCGCCGACGCGCCCGAGTGCGGCTGGACGTTCGCGGCCTCGGCGCCGAAGAGCGCCTTGACGCGCTCCCGGGCCAGCTCCTCGGCGACGTCGACGTGCTCGCAGCCGCCGTAGTAGCGGCGGCCGGGGTAGCCCTCGGCGTACTTGTTGGTGAGGACCGAGCCCTGCGCCTGAAGCACGGCGACCGGGGCGAAGTTCTCCGAGGCGATCATTTCGAGGGTGGACTGCTGGCGCTGCAGCTCGGCGTCCACGGCGGCGGCGACCTCGGGGTCGACGTCGTGGAGCGAGCCGTTCAGAAGTGAGCCGTTCAGAAGGGACATGGGACCTTCCGGGGAAGAGGGACGCGGGCGTGACGGCGGAGTTCAGCCCGCGGTGAACTCGGTGTACTCGGCGGCGGACATCAGATCCTCGGCCTCGGCCGCGACGCGCACCTTGAACAGCCAGCCGTCCTCGAACGGCCCGGAGTTCACCAGCGCCGGGTCGTCCACGACGTCCTGGTTGGCCGCGGTGACCTCCCCGGTCACCGGCGCGTAGAGGTCGGAGACGGACTTGGTCGACTCCAGCTCGCCGCAGGACTCGCCCGCGGTGACCGTGTCGCCGACGTCCGGCAGCTGGACGTAGACGACGTCGCCGAGCGCGTTCGCGGCGTGCGCGGTGATGCCGACGGTGGCGACGCCGTCGTCGCCGGCCGCGACCCACTCGTGTTCCTTGCTGTAGCGCAGGTGCTCAGGGTTGCTCATGAGGCGATTCTCCAGGATCGAGACGTGAGTGGCATGAAGAGGCGCAGGTGGAGCGGTCAGGGGCGCTTGTAGAACGGCAGGGCGACGACCTCGTACGGCTCGTGGCTGCCGCGGATGTCGACGCCCACGCCGGTGGCCGCCGACGGCCCCGGCTCGGCGTGCGCGGCGTCGACGTACGCCATGGCGATCGGCTTGCCCAGGGTGGGGGAGGGGGCGCCGGAGGTGACCTCGCCGATCCGCCGGCCGCCGGCCACCACCGCGTACCCCGCCCGCGGCACCCGGCGGCCCTCGGCGACCAGGCCGACCAGCACCCGCGGCGGCTCGGCCGCGGCGCGCTCGGCGGCCTGCGCGAGGGCCTTGCGCCCGACGAAGTCGCCGGGCTTGTCGAGCTTGACGACCCGGCCGAGGCCGGCGTCGAAGGGGGTGAGCGCGGCGGTCAGCTCGTGCCCGTACAGCGGCATGCCGGCCTCCAGGCGGAGGGTGTCGCGGCAGGAGAGCCCGCAGGGCACCAGGCCGTCGTCCTGTCCGGCGGCGGTCAGCGCGGTCCAGACGGCGACCGCGTCCGCGGGGCGTACGAACAGCTCGAAGCCGTCCTCGCCGGTGTAGCCGGTACGGGCGATGAGCGCGCCGGCGCCGGCGACGGTGCCGGGCAGCCCCGCGTAGTACTTCAGGCCGGCCAGGTCCGCGTCGGTGACCCGGCCCAGCACGGCGGCCGACCTCGGGCCCTGCACGGCGATCAGGGCGTACGCGTCCCGGTCGTCCCGTACCACCGCGCCCGGGAAGCCGGCGGCCCGCTCGACGAGGGCGTCCAGGACGACCTGCGCGTTGGCGGCGTTCGCGACGATCATGTACTCCTCGTCGGCGAGCCGGTAGACGATCAGGTCGTCGAGGATGCCGCCGTCCTCGCGGCAGATCATCGTGTACCGGGCGCGGCCGGGGCGCACCGCGGACAGCCGGCCCACCAGGGCGTAGTCGAGCAGCACGGCGGCCCCGGGGCCGGAGACGGTGATCTCGCCCATGTGGGAGAGGTCGAAGAGGCCGGCGCGGGTGCGCACCGCGACGTGCTCCTCGCGCTCGCTGCCGTAGCGCAGCGGCATGTCCCAGCCGGCGAAGCCGGTCATGGTGGCGCCGAGCGCGCGGTGCGTGGCGTCGAGCGCGGTACGGCGCGGTGCAGGGCTCTCAGTGGTCATCGTCAGGCTCCCGGACAGGGGGTGGTCGTGTCCTCCCCATCTGTCATCGGAACCTGAGAGGTTCGCCACGATCCCGCGGGAGCGTGGCTTGCACCTTGGGTGGGGCGGCGCCGGCACACTGCTGTGCTCCAGGACGCCGCCCGCTTTTCAGATCTGCCTCGCCCGCGCGGTGACGGGGCCTGAGAGATTCAAGGGAGGACTTGCTCCTTCGGCGCCCGGTGCGGTGAGGCACCGGGACTCTCCCGCGCGGGTTCGAACGGCCGGTATGGAGTTGGCGGGCCCCATCATTGCACGCGACCGGCGATCGCGGGCCGGCGCGCGGAACTGGGAGAGCGCCTTCCGTTGTGCCATGGCGTCCTTGTCGAGCCCCGCCGCTGTTGCCAGGCTGGTGGAGGGCAGCGGCGGGCAGGGCGTGGGAGGCGGCGTGACGGTGGAGCAGGCGGCCTCCCGGGAGCGGCTTCGATATCCCGAGGGGGACATCGTCGTGATCTCCGGGCTGCCGGGCAGCGGCAAGAGCACGCTCATGCGGCGGACGCGACCGCCGGCGGAGGTGCTGCTGATCGACTCGCAGTACGTACGCGAACACTGGGCGCGCCGGCTGGGGCCGCGGCTGCCGTACGGGATGTACCGGCCGCTGGTGCGCGTCCACCACTACGCCCGGCTGCGCTTCGCGGTCCGCGCCGGCGGCAGCCTCGTCGTGCACGACTGCGGCACGCTGCCGTGGGTGCGGTGGTGGCTGACCCGGCAGGCCCGGCGGTACGGGCGCGGGGTGCACGTGGTGGTGCTGGACGTACCGGCCGACGTGGCGCGGGAGCGGCAGGCGGCGCGCGGGCGCGCGGTGTCGCGCTACGCCTTCGCCCGGCACCGGTGGGCGCACCGGCGGCTGCTGGACTCGGCGCGGGACGGGGAGCTGGCGGCGGTGTGCGCGTCGGTGCTGGTGCTGGACGGGGCGGCGGCGGGGGCGCTGCGCGGGATCAGCTTCGGCTGAGCGCGCGCCCGCCGCCGCCCCGTTCCCGGGCCCGTACGGTCGCAACCCGCCCGACCCCGCCGGCAGCTCCGGCGGCTCCGCCGCGTTCGCCGGAGAAGGTGCTCTCTTTTATCCGAGGTCGGTGGGTGAGAGGGCGCCACCGTGTGCACGTACGGGCTTCGCCCGCGAACGCTCGCAGCCGTTAGGGTGCCGACGTTCACCCCCGACAGTTGGCTGGTTCCGATGAGCTACGACTACCGCTCCCCGCAGCCCCCCGCCACGGGCGGCTTTCCCGGCAACGAGCTGGAGGAGGTGCTCGCCGCCTCCCTCGGCAACCCGCAGGCGGCCCCGCGGCTGCTGGAGGTGCTGGGCCGCAGCAGCCTGTGGGTGCCGCTGCCCGAGGGCGGCGGCCCGGACAGCGCGTCGCTCGACCTGCCGACGACCGACATCGGCGGCGCGCCGTACGTGCCGGTGTTCTCCTCGCAGGAGGAGTTCCTGCGGGTGACCGGCTCGCACATGTCGTTCACCGTCGCGCCCGCCCGCGAGTTCGCCCGCGGGCTGCCGCCGGGGGTCGGCATCGCGGTCAACCCCGGCGGCACCGTCGGCGTGCCGCTGCCGCCGGCCGCGGTGGCTGAGTTGTGCCGCGACCGCCGGGACCGCGGGGCGCCGCGGCTGCCGGGGGAGGCGCGGGGCGGCCGGGTGCGGCTGTTCACGCCGGACTGGCAGGACGACCCGGTGGACTTCCTGGCCGTCGCCCGGGAGGAGTTCGAGCGGATCGGGGTGGTGCGCAGCGCACGCCGGGGGCTCGCGAGCGTGGAGGGGGGTGCCGTACAGCTGTACATCGGGGTCGAGCTGCTGGACACGTACGACGAGAGCCGGCAGGCGACGGTGGAGGCGCTGGGCCGGGCGCTGGGCGCGCAGCCGGTGCCGTGGAAGGTGCAACTGGTGTTCCTCGACGCCGCCGTGGACCCGGTGATCACCTGGATGCGGGCCAAGGTCGAGCCGTTCTACATCCGGGTCGGCTGACGCGGGGAGGCCCTAAGCTGGTTTGATGACCATTCCGGGGGTACACGCGTGCCCGGCGGCGGCGATGGCCGAGACGAAGGGTTGGGGCCGAGGGTGAACGGGGGCGCGAGCGGGAGTGCGGCGCCGGGAGCGGGCGTGGGCCAGCTGGTCCGCCAGGTGGCTCCCGGCAGGTACGACGCCTACGAGGCGCTGCTCGCCGCGCTGGCCGCCGGGCAGGTGTGGATGCTGCTCTGGCAGGGCCGACCGGACTCGCCCGACGCGCAGTACGGCAGCATGCAGGTCGAGGGCCACGCCTACGCGCCCTGCTTCAGCTCCGACCACGAGCTGGCCGCCAGCGGCTGGGCCGGTGCCCACGAGCCCGTCGCCGGTGCGGAGATCGCCGCCGCGCTCTACCCCGACCGCTGGGGCCTGTGGCTCGACCCGCACGCCGCCGGCGGCGGCGTCGGCGTCCCCTGGCTCGACCTGCGCCGGGTGGCCACCGGCCTGGACCGGCTGCCCGCGGGCCCGCTGCGGATCTCCGAGCCCGTCGTGGACGTCGCGCAGTTCTACGCCCTGCTGGGCCAGACCGCCCACCGCACCCCCGCCGTGCGCACGCTCTGCCGCGCCTGGGTGCAGCCGGCGCTCGGCGAGCCGTACCTGGCCATCGGCATCGACCTGTACGACACGGGCCCCCAGTCCGTCGCCGCGGCGCAGGCGATGATGCAGGAGTCCGTGGCCGCCGCGCCCCCGGGCCTGGCGGTCTCCACGGTGGCGCTGGCCGACGACCACGAGCCGGTGGCGATGTGGATGCGGGCCAACTCCCGGCCGTTCTTCGACCGCGGCGCCCACGGCGGCGGCCCGGCCGCCCCGCCCGCCGGCTACGGCTATCCGCCGCCGCACTCGGCGGGCGGCGCCCAGCAGTCCGGTTGGCAGCCGGGGCCCGCCCCGCAGTTCTGAGGCCCCGATCTTTATGTCGGCATACGCCCCGCTATCGGGGCGGTGAAGATCCGCTCAGCGGCGGTGGGATGTCCGGATAACGGTATCCACTGCATCGCATCACGTTTGCGCATCCATTCCCCTCGGGGTCTGGCGAGTGATCCCTAGCGCGTTGAAGACTCCCCCCGCAGGAGGCTGTCGTTCCCCTGTGCGACGGCGGACATTCACGATCACGGACCACGAACCAACGGCACACGGCACCACGGCATGACTTGCACCAGCGAAGCGAATGAGCCGCTACCGCGGCAGACGACGGCGGGACGCCGCCGCTCGGGAGGGGTCCCCACAACATGACGGCACCTATCGAGACCACCGGCGCTGCCGAGGCGACGCCGGAAGCTCTCGTCGAGGGCGTGGACAAGAGCCGGATCGAGGGCCGTTCACTCGGGCGCATCGCGTGGATGCGGCTCAAGCGTGACCGCGTCGCCATGGCGGGCGGCGTCGTCGTGGTGCTGCTCATCCTGATCGCCGCGCTCTCCCGGCCGATCCAGTCGATCTTCGGTCTCGACCCCAACAAGCTGAACCAGGACCTCGTCGACCCCTCCCTGGCCACGCCGTACGGCTCGTTCGGCGGCATCAGCTGGGACCACCCGCTGGGCGTGGAGCCGAAGCTCGGCCGCGACATCGCCACCCGGATCCTGGAGGGCTCCTGGGTCTCGCTGCTGGTGGCCTTCGGCGCCACCATGGTCGCCGTCGTGATCGGCACCGTCCTCGGCGTCATCGCCGGCTACTACGGCAAGTGGGCCGACACGATCATCAGCCGGACCATGGACACGTTCCTGGCCTTCCCGGTGCTGCTCTTCGCCATCTCCATCTCCGCCGCGCTGCAGGGCGGCGCCTTCGGGCTGAAGGGGCTGGAGCTGCACATCGGCGTGCTGATCTTCGTCATCGGCTTCTTCAGCTGGCCGTATATCGGCCGAATCGTCCGAGGACAGACGCTCAGCCTGCGTGAACGCGAGTTCGTCGAAGCGGCCCGGAGCCTGGGCGCGCGCGGCCCCTTCATCCTCTTCCGGGAGCTGCTGCCGAACCTGGTGGGGCCGATCCTCGTCTACTCCACGCTGCTGATCCCGACCAACATCCTCTTCGAGGCGGCGCTGAGCTTCCTCGGCGTGGGCATCCAGCCGCCGCAGGCCTCCTGGGGCGGCATGCTGAGCAGCGCGATCGACTACTACCAGGTCGACCCGATGTTCATGGTCGTGCCGGGTGTGGCGATCTTCCTCTCCGTGCTGGCCTTCAACCTCTTGGGCGACGGGCTCAGGGACGCACTCGATCCCAAGGGCCGCCGATGACACCGATGACACCAGGAAACAGTCTGGGCGCGGCACCCGCCGTTCCCGCTCTCGTCCCATCTCTCCGAACCAGGGGGCAACGCCTCACCATGAAACTCAGGTCGAAATCAGCCGCCATGCTCGCGGTTGCCGTCTCGGTCGCGCTGACCGTCTCCGCCTGCGGCGGTGGCGGCAACGACGACGACGAGGGCGGCGAGGGCGGCGGCGCGCCCGCGAACGCGGCGATCGAGAAGGTCCTCAACCCGTCCGACAAGAAGGGCGGCACCCTCGTCTACGAGTCCGCCGACGTGCCGGACTCGATGGACCCGGGCAACACGTACTACGGCTACGTGTGGAACTTCAGCCGGCTGTACGCCCGCTCCCTCATGACCTACGCCCCCGGCCCGGGCGCACAGGCCGCGGAGCCGGTGCCGGACCTCGCCGAGGGTCCCGGTGAGTCGACGGACGGCGGCAAGACCTGGACGTACAAGATCAAGAAGGGTGTCAAGTACGAGGACGGCACCGAGATTACGTCCGGTGACGTCAAGTACGCCGTCGAGCGGAGCAACTACGCCCGCGACGTGCTCTCCCTCGGCCCGAACTACTTCGCCCAGTACCTGAAGAACCCGGACGACTACCAGGGTCCGTACAAGGACAAGGGCGAAGAGGGCATCTCGTCCATCAAGACCCCGGACGACCACACGATCGTCTTCGAGCTGGCGCAGCCGTTCCAGGAGTTCGACTACCTGGTGGCGATGACGCAGACCGCGCCGGTGCCGCGGGACAAGGACAACGGCTCGGACTACCAGAAGAACATCGTCTCCTCCGGCTCGTACAAGTTCGAGAGCTTCGACCTGGACAAGTCCGCCACCCTGGTCCGCAACGACCAGTGGGACCCGAAGACGGACGAGATCCGCAAGCAGCTGCCGGACAAGATCGAGGTCAAGTTCAAGGTCAACGCCGAGACCATCGACCAGAACATCGAGGCCGGCGAGACCCACGTGATGCTGGACGCCCTCGGCGTCACCGGTCAGACCCAGTCGCAGCTGCTGCGGGACAAGTCGAACATGATCGACAATCCGACCGGCGGCCGCCTGACCTACCTGGCGATGAACACCCAGCTGGCGCCGTTCGACGACGTCAACTGCCGCAAGGCGGTGGAGTACGCCGTCGACAAGGACTCCTCGCTGCGCGCCCTCGGCGGCGAGCCCAAGGGCAGCATCGCCACCACCGCGCTGCCGCCGGACGTCCCGAGCCACGAGGCGTATGACGACCCGTACGCCACCGAGGGCAGCAAGGGCGACGTCGACAAGGCCAAGGCCGCGCTGAAGGAGTGCGGTGAGCCCGACGGGTTCGACACCGTGCTGACCGCGCGCACCGAGCGCCAGGACGAGATCGACAACGCCACGGCGATCCAGGCGGCCCTGAAGAAGGTGGGCATCAACGCCGAGATCCAGAAGTTCCCCGGCGGCAAGTACTTCACCGACTTCGCGGGCTCCAAGAAGTGGACCAAGGACAACAACGCGGGTCTGTACATGATGCAGTGGGGCGCCGACTGGCCCAGCGGCTACGGCTTCCTGCAGCAGATCTTCAACGGCGGTGCCATCGGTGAAGACGGGAACACGAACATCTCGTACCTGGACGACCCGGAGATCAACAAGCTGCTCGACGACTCGATCGCCAACCCGGACAAGGCGGCCCGTGCCAAGGCATACGCCGAGGTGGACGAGAAGGTCCTGGAGACGGCGGCGATCGTGCCCCTCTCCTACTTCAAGGTCCTGCACCAGCGCTCGGACAAGCTCACCAACCTGGTGTCCTCGCAGGCGTTCAGCGGTCAGTACGACTACCTGAACCTCGGCCTGAAGTAGCACCCTCACCGGCTGCGCGGGCGGTGCCCCTCACCGGCACCGCCCGCGCCGCCCGGACCGTGGAAGGCACGCCCTCGTGTTCGCGTATCTCATCCGGCGGCTGCTGGCCGCGGTGGTGCTGCTGTTCGTCGTGAGCGCCATCACCTACGCCATCTTCTTCATCCTGCCGCGGCTCGCCGGCAGCACCGCAGACCAGCTCGCCGCGCAGTACATCGGCAAGAGCCCGGACCCCAAGACCATCGACGCGGTCAAGAAGAACCTCGGCCTCGACGATCCCGTCTACGTCCAGTACTGGGACTTCATCCGCGGCATCTTCGCCGGCCGGGAGTTCAACTTCGGCCCCGACCCGTCGCAGTGCAACGCACCCTGCCTCGGCTACTCCTTCCGCAAGCACGTGGAGGTCTGGCCGGAGATGCTGGACCGGCTGCCGGTCACCGCCTCGCTGGCGGTCGGCGCCGCCGTGCTGTGGCTGGTCTCCGGCGTGACGACGGGCGTGATCTCGGCGCTGCGCCCCGGGTCGTTCTTCGACCGCGCGGCCATGGGCATCGCCCTGGCCGGCGTCTCGCTGCCGATGTTCTTCACCGGCACCGTCGCGCTGGCGCTGTTCGTCTACCAGTGGGAGATCTTCCCGAACGAGTACACGCCGCTCACCGAGAATCCGGTGCGCTGGTTCCAGGGGCTGATGCTGCCCTGGTTCTCCCTGGCGTTCCTCTATTCGGCTCTCTATGCGAGACTCACGCGGGCCGGGATGCTGGAGACCATGGGTGAGGACTACATCCGCACCGCCCGCGCGAAGGGCCTGAAGGAGCCGGTGGTGATCACCCGGCACGGGCTGCGCTCCGCGCTGACCCCCATCGTCACCATCTTCGGCATGGACTTCGCGCTGCTGCTCGGCGGGGCGGTGATCACCGAGACGGTGTTCTCCTTCAACGGGGTCGGCTCCTGGGCGGTGCAGTCCATCAACGAGAACGACCTGCCGCCGATCCTCGGCGTCACGTTGTTCGCCGCCTTCTTCATCGTGATCTGCAATCTGGTGGTCGACTTCGTGTACGCCGCCATCGACCCGAGGGTGAGGGTCTCGTGACCGGCCTGACGAAGACGGGCGCCGTCGGCGAGCCGGTGCCCACCGGCACTGAAGCGTCGGCCTTCCTGGACATCCGGGACCTGAAGGTCCACTTCCCGACCGACGACGGCCTGGTGAAGTCCGTCGACGGGCTCTCCTTCCAGCTGGAGAAGGGCAAGACCCTCGGCATCGTGGGCGAGTCCGGCTCCGGCAAGTCCGTCACCTCGCTGGCGGTGATGGGGCTGCACACCGCCGGGCAGTACGGCAAGCGCCGGCGGGCGCGGCTCTCCGGCGAGATCTGGCTCAACGGCCAGGAGCTGCTGTCCGCGGAGCCCGACACGGTCCGCCGGCTGCGCGGCCGTGAGATGTCGATGATCTTCCAGGACCCGCTGTCCGCGCTGCACCCGTACTACAAGATCGGGTACCAGATCGTGGAGGCGTACCGGGTCCACCACGACGTCGACAAGAAGACCGCGCGCAAGCGGGCGATCGAGATGCTCGACCGGGTCGGCATCCCGCAGCCCGACAAGCGCGTCGACGACTACCCGCACCAGTTCTCCGGCGGCATGCGCCAGCGCGCGATGATCGCGATGGCGCTGGTGAACAACCCCGAACTGCTCATCGCCGACGAGCCGACGACCGCGCTCGACGTCACCGTGCAGGCGCAGATACTCGACCTGATCCGGGATCTGCAGAAGGAGTTCGGCTCCGCGGTCGTCATCATCACCCACGACCTCGGCGTGGTCGCCGAGCTGGCCGACGACATCCTGGTGATGTACGGCGGCCGGTGCGTGGAGAAGGGCTCGGCCGAGCAGATCTTCGACCGGCCGCAGCACCCGTACACCTGGGGCCTGCTCGGCTCCATGCCGCGCATCGACCGGGAGGCCACGGACCGGCTCATCCCGGTCAAGGGCAGCCCGCCGAGCCTCATCAACGTGCCTAGCGGCTGTGCGTTCCACCCCCGCTGCCCCTACGCGGACGTGCCCGCGGACGACGCCAGCCGTACCGTACGGCCCGAGCTGCGCGAAGTGGGCGCCAACCACTTTGCTGCCTGCCACATGCGGCAGGAAGACCGGGAGCGCATCTACACCGAAGAGATTGCGCCGAAGCTGTGAAGGACGAGGCTGTGCCCGAGACGAAGGCCGACCAGGCGACCTCCCCCGCCGGCTACGCCCCCACTGGCGGGGGTACCCCCACTGCGGGGGACGGGAAGGCGACCGGCGCCGCGGGGGCCGGGCCGACCGACCCCGGCGGGACGCAGGCGACCGCGACCATTCCCGGCGCGCGGCTGCGCAAGAAGCCCGTCGCCGGCACCGAGCCGCTGCTCAGGGTCTCGGGGCTGGCCAAGCACTTCCCCATCCGCAAGGGCCTGCTGCAGCGCAAGGTCGGCGCGGTGCAGGCGGTGGACGGTATCGACTTCGAGGTGCTGCCCGGCGAGACCCTGGGCGTGGTCGGCGAGTCCGGCTGCGGCAAGTCCACCATGGGCCGGCTGATCACCCGGCTGCTGGAGCCCACCGGCGGCAGCGTCGAGTTCCAGGGCCGGGACATCACGCACCTGAGCACGGGCCAGATGCGCCCGCTGCGCCGCGACGTGCAGATGATCTTCCAGGACCCGTACTCCTCGCTGAACCCGCGGCACACCGTCGGCACGATCGTCGGCGCCCCGTTCAAGCTGCAGAACGTCACGCCCGAGGGCGGGGTGAAGAAGGAGGTCCAGGCGATCCTGGAGCGGGTCGGCCTGAACCCCGAGCACTACAACCGCTATCCGCACGAGTTCTCCGGCGGCCAGCGGCAGCGCATCGGCATCGCCCGGGCGCTGGCCCTGCAGCCGAAGCTGATCGGCGCGGACGAGCCGGTCTCGGCGCTGGACGTGTCCATCCAGGCGCAGGTGGTCAACCTGCTGGACGACCTGCAGCAGGAGTTCGGGCTCACGTACGTGATCATCGCCCACGACCTGTCCGTCGTCCGGCACGTCTCGGACCGGATCGCGGTCATGTACCTGGGCAAGGTCGTCGAGCTGTCCGACCGCGCCAGCCTGTACCGGGCGCCGCTGCACCCGTACACCAAGGCGCTGATGTCCGCGGTGCCGGTGCCGGACACCAAGCGCAGGCAGCAGCGCGAACGGATCCTGCTCAAGGGCGACGTGCCCTCGCCGATCGCGCCGCCGCCCGGCTGCCGCTTCCACACCCGGTGCTGGAAGGCCACCCAGGTCTGCAAGACCAAGGAGCCGCCGATGCTGGAGCTGAAGCCCGGGCAGCGCACCGCCTGCTGGCACCCGGAGAACGCACCCGACCAGGCACCCGACGACAAGAAGTAGCACGCGGCGGGGTGGCACGGGCCCCGGGAGGATCGGCTCCCGGGGCCGGCGGGCCGGTTCCGGGCGGGAGCCGGGACGGGGGCGGGGCGGGCTTCCGCGCGGCCGGAACGCGGCGTGAGGCGGGGCGGGCGGGCGCCGTAGAATCGGGACCATCATGGACCAGGCTGTCTACCTCGACCACGCCGCCACCACCCCGATGCTCCCCGAGGCGGTGCGGGCCATGACCGACCGGCTCACCGTCACCGGCAACGCCTCGTCGCTGCACGCCGCGGGCCGGCGGGCCCGGCGTACGGTCGAGGAGTCCCGGGAGCGGCTGGCCGCCGCTTTCGGCGCCCGGCCCAGCGAGGTGGTTTTCACCTCCGGCGGCACCGAGGCGGACAACCTGGCGGTCAAGGGCCTGTACTGGGCCCGGCGCGCGGAGGACCCGGCCCGTACCCGGGTGCTCGCCAGCCCGGTGGAGCACCACGCGGTGCTCGACGCCGTGCACTGGCTGCAGAAGCACGAGGGCGCCACCGTCGAGTGGCTCCCCGTCGACGGCCACGGCCGGGTGCACCCCGACGCGCTGCGCGCCGCGCTGGAGCGCGGCCCGGGCGGGGGCGCCGGGGACGTGGCGCTGGTGACGGCGATGTGGGCCAACAACGAGATCGGCACGGTCCTGCCCGTCGCGGAACTCGCCGCCGTGGCACGGGAGTACGGCGTGCCCATGCACGCCGACGCCGTGCAGGCCGCGGGCCAGGCCGAGGTCGACTTCGGCGCCAGCGGGCTGGCCGCGCTGACGCTGACCGGGCACAAGATCGGCGGCCCGTACGGCATCGGGGCCCTGCTCCTCGGCCGGCAGTACGCGCCCGAGCCGCTGCTGCACGGCGGCGGGCAGGAGCGCGAGGTGCGCTCCGGCACGCTCGACGTGCCGGCGGTCGCGGCGTTCGCGGTGGCGGGGGAGCTGGCCGCGGAGCGGCGCGCGGAGTTCGCCGCCGGGGTGGGCGCGCTCCGCGACGACCTGGTGGCCGCGGTGCGCGGGGCCGTGCCCGACGCGGTGCTCAACGGCGACCCGGACCCGGCCGGGCGGCTGCCCGCCAACGCGCACTTCTCCTTCCCCGGCTGCGAGGGCGACTCCCTGCTGCTGCTCCTGGACGCCCAGGGCATCGCCTGCTCCACCGGCTCCGCCTGCACCGCGGGCGTCGCCCAGCCCAGCCACGTGCTGCTCGCCGCGGGGGCGGACGCGGAGCTGGCGCGGGGCACGCTGCGGTTCTCGCTGGGGCACACGTCGACGGCGGCGGACGTGGCGGCGCTGGCGGCGGCGATCGGGCCGGCGGTGGCGCGGGCGCGGGCGGCGGGGCTGACCTGAGCGGCGGCGCGGGGCGGTGCGGTCCGTAGCGGACCGCTCCGGTCGCGCGGGGATCAGGCGCGGGATCCAGGCGCGGGATCAGGAGTCGCGCGCCGGGCGTGCGCTCGCCTTGCGGTCCGCGGCGGCGTGCGCCTCGCGCACCATCCGCATGTAGCGCTGCCAGTCCCAGTGCGGCCCGGGGTCGGTGTGGGTGGCCTCCGGTACCTCGTTGTGGCCGACGATGTGCTCCCGGTCCACGGGTATGTCGTACCGCCGGCAGATGTCCGCGGTCAGCTTCGCCGACGAGCGGTACATGACGTCGGTGAGCGTCTCCGGGCGGTCCACGAAGCCCTCGTGCTCGATGCCGACGCTGCGCTCGTTCCACTCCCGGTTGCCCGCGTGGAACGCGACGTCCAGCTCGCGCACCGTCTGCGCCACGTGCCCGTCCCCGGCGCGGACGACGTAGTGGGAGGCGGCGCCGTGGCCGGGGTCGCGGAAGACCTTGAGCGCCACGGCGTGGCTGCCTTCGGTGACGTGGATGACGACGCGGTCGATGTCGTAGTCCGCGGGGCGGTCGGCCCGGCGCCAGTTCGCCTCCGAGGCGCCGGCCCAGCCGGCGGCGGCGTAGTCCAGCTCGCCGGCCTTGCGCGGTTTGTCGATGCCCGGCACCTGCCACCACAGGCGCTTCAGCTGCTCGTACCCGGCCCAGCCGAGGCCGGCGCCGACGGCGCCCACGCCGAGGGCGGCGAGCACGGCGCGGCGGCTGGAGCGGCGGGGCAGCCCGTCCGGTGCGAGGCGCCCGTCCTGTGCCCGCTGCCCGTCCCGCGCCTCCTGCGCGTCCCGCGCGCCCTGTCCGTCCCGCGTACGCTCCCCGGCCTCCGCGCGCTCTCCGGCGGCCCGGCGGGACCCGTCGGGCGCGCGCTGCGGACCGTCGCCGTCCATCGTCGGCATGCGGTTCTTCCTTCTCGTTCGGTCTCGATCGGCCAACGCCTCCGGCCGCCGGACGGTTCCGCACCGCGGTCTCGTTACCCTGGAGTGGCTATGACACCACCAGCGACACACCCGGCCCGCCCCGCCCGTCTGAAGGTCCTCGCCGCCATGTCCGGCGGCGTGGACTCCGCCGTCGCCGCCGCCCGCGCCGCGGCGGCGGGGCACGACGTCACCGGCGTGCACCTCGCGCTCTCCGCCAACCCGCAGTCCTTCCGCACCGGCGCCCGCGGCTGCTGCACCATCGAGGACTCGCACGACGCCCGCCGCGCCGCCGACGTCATCGGCATCCCGTTCTACGTCTGGGACCTCGCCGAGCGGTTCCGCGAGGACGTCGTGGAGGACTTCGTCAGCGAGTACGCCGCGGGCCGTACGCCCAACCCCTGCCTGCGCTGCAACGAGAAGATCAAGTTCGCGGCGCTGCTGGACAAGGCGCTGGCCCTGGGCTTCGACGCGGTGTGCACCGGCCACTACGCCAAGGTCGTCACCCGCGCCGACGGCGGGCGCGAGCTGCACCGCGCGGCGGACGCGGCCAAGGACCAGTCGTACGTCCTCGGCGTGCTGGACGAGCGGCAGCTCGCGCACGCGATGTTCCCGCTCGGCGACACCGAGACCACGAAGGCCGAGATCCGCGCGGAGGCGGCGGAGCGCGGGCTGTTCGTGGCCGAGAAGCCCGACAGCCACGACATCTGCTTCATCGCCGACGGCGACACCCAGGGCTTCCTCGCCCGCCGCCTCGGCGCCGCCGAGGGCGACGTCGTCGACGAGACCGGCGCCCGGGTCGGCACCCACTCCGGTGCGTACGCCTTCACCGTCGGCCAGCGCAAGGGCCTGTCGCTCGGCCACCCCGCCCCCGACGGCCGCCCGCGCTACGTGCTCGACATCTCACCCGTCGACAACACCGTCACCGTCGGCCCGGCCTCGTCCCTGGACGTCGAGGCGCTGACGGCGGTCTCCCCGCGCTGGTGCGGCACGCCGCCCGCCGGCCCCGGGGCGTACACCGCGCAGCTGCGCGCGCACGGCGGCGAGACGCCGGTGACCGCCGAGGCCGTCGGCGGGGAGCTGCGGGTGAGCTTTGCGGAGCCGGTGCGGGGGGTCGCGCCGGGGCAGGCGGTGGTGCTGTACGACGGCACGCGCGTGGTCGGGTCCGCGACGATCGCGACCACCCGCCGCGCGGGCGCGCCGGTGGCGTAGCGGCGCCGCGTACGGCCCGTACGGCCGCGTACGGCCCGTACGGCCGGTGCCGAACCGGGCTACGCCGTCAGGAACTCCGTGAGCGAGGGAGCCACCGCCTCCGGCGCCACCTCGTGCGTCTGCTCCGGCAGCAGCGCGAACCGGCCGTCGCGCACGGTGTCCGCCACCCGGCGCGCCGCGTACTGGATCCACTCCCAGCTCGCCCCGCCGGCCAGCGCGAGCACCGGCACGGACACCTCCGCCAGCAGCCCGGCCGGCACCCGGCCGTCGCCGAGGACGTCGTAGTCGTACGCGAGGGTGGGCGCCAGCGCCGTGAAGCCGGCCCACATGGGCGTGGCCTTCATCTCCCGGATCGTCTCCGGCGGCGCGCCCACACCGCTGATGAAGTGGGCCACCGCGCCGTCCCGGTCGCCGGCGGCGAGCAGTTCGTGCAGCCGGGCGACGCCCGCGTCGTACTCCTCGTCATCGCTGTCGTCGGCCCGGAACGGCGGCTCGTAGACCGCGAGGCGGGTGATCGGCAGCCCGGCCGCCGCCGCGCGCAGCGCCAGCGCCGCGCCGGAGGACATGCCGTAGACCGAGGCACGTCCGCCGACCGCGTCGATCACCGCGGCCAGGTCCTCGACCTCCCGCTCCGCGACCCCCGTCGGCGGGATCCGGCCCGACGTGGCGTCGCCGCTGCCACCCCGGCCGCGGCGGTCGTACAGCACCGCGGTGCCGTGCCGGGCGAGCAGTTCCGCCAGCGGGGCGTCGACGCCGCGGGTGCACAGGGCGCCCTGGACCAGCACCACGGGCGGGCCGCCGCCCAGCGTCTCGTACGCGAGCGGGGTGCCGTCGGCGGAGTGGGCGGTGAGGTGCGTCATGGATTCTCCTAGTGAGTGGGAGCGGTTGCCGGATATAACGACCGACGGCGCGGCCGGGACTCATCGGTCCGCCGGTGTCGGACCCCGCGCGTACGGTGTCGCGTATGAATATCTGCGTCTTCCTCTCCGCCGCCGACCTCGACGAGCGCTACACGGCGCCCGCCCGCCACTTCGCCGAGCTGCTCGGCAAGCGGGGGCACACGCTGGTGTGGGGCGGGTCGGACGTGGGGCTGATGAAGGTGGTCGCCGACGGGGTGCAGGAGCACGGCGGGCGGCTCGTCGGGGTCTCGGTGACCTTCCTGGCCGACAAGGCGCGCGAGGGCGCCGACGAGATGATCGTCGCCCGGGACCTGGCGGAGCGGAAGGCGGAGCTGCTCGGCCGCTCCGACGCCGTCGTGATCATGGTCGGCGGCACCGGCACGCTGGACGAGGCCACGGAGATCCTGGAGCTGAAGAAGCACGGGCTGCACACGAAGCCGGTGGTCCTGCTCAACACCGCCGGGTACTACGACGGGTTGCACGAGCAGTTCCGACGGATGGAGGCGGAGGGCTTCCTGCCGCTGCCGCTGACGGAGCTGATGTTCTTCGCCGACGACCCGGTGGCCGCCATGACGTACCTGGAGGCCGCTTAAGGCCGCGGCGGCGCGGCGGCGCGGTGACAGGATGGCCGTATGAGCGACACGACCCCTTCCCCCACCCACCTGATCACGGGCGCCGGCTCCGGCATCGGCGCGGCGCTGGCGCGGCGGCTGGCCGCGCGCGGGCCCGCCGCCGGGCTCTGGTTCCTCGTCCGCGGCGAGGCGCGCGCCGCGGAGCTCGCCGAGCGCTTCCCGGGGGCGCGCACCCTCGTGGCGGACCTCGGCGCGCCGGGGCGGCTGGCCGACGCGCTGGCGGAGCAGGAGCTGCCGGCCCGGCTCGACTCGCTGGTGCACGTCGCGGGCGTGGTGGAGCTGGGCCCGGTCGCGGAGACCACCCCGAAGGTCTGGGACGAGACGCTCGCGGTCAACCTGACCGGGCCCGCCGAGCTGACCCGGCTGCTGCTGCCGCGGCTGCGTACGGCGCGCGGGCACGTCGTGTTCGTCAACTCCAGCGCCGGGCTCGGCGCGGCGGCCGGGTGGGGGGCGTACGGCGCGAGCAAGCACGGGCTGAAGGCGCTGGCCGACGCGCTGCGCGCGGAGGAGGCCGGCAGCGGCGTCCGGGTCACCACCGTCTACCCCGGCCGCACGGCCACGCCGATGCAGGCCAAGGTGCACCGCCAGGAGGGCCGGGAGTACGACCCGGGGCGCTGGATCGACCCCGAGTCGGTGGCGACGACCCTGCTGACGGCCCTGGACCTGCCGCGCGACGCCCATCTCACCGACGTCACCGTACGCCCCGGTCCGTAGGAGAGCCGGGCGGTCGGCATACCCTCACCCTCGTGACAGACAAAGCGACGCGCCCGTGGGGTGCCGGTGCCGCCACCGGCGTGGGGTCCATGCCCGGCGGTGACGCGCGGGAGACCGCGCGCACCGTGACCGGTGAGGTCGGCGACTTCCCGTTCCTGCCCGAGCTGCCGGCGCGCGGGCCCGGCGCCGACATGGTCGGCCGCAGCGCCGGGATGCTCGTCGACGTCTACGTCCATCTGCAGCCCAGCGGCTGGCGCGTCGCCGACCGGCCGGGGCTCGACACCCGCAGGGCGCGCTCCTGGCTGGGCGAGGACCTGGACGCGCTGGAGGAGTTCACCCAGGGCTATGCCGGCCCGCTGAAGGTCCAGGCCACCGGGCCGTGGACGCTGGCCGCCGCGCTGGAGCTGAAGGGCGGCGAGGCGGCGCTGCGGGACCCCGGCGCCTGCCGCGACCTGGCCGCCTCGCTCGCCGAGGGGCTGCGCGCGCACCTGGCGGAGGTACGCCGCCGGGTGCCCGGCGCCGAGGTGGTGCTGCAGCTCGACGAGCCGTCGGTCACCGCCGTGCTCACCGGCCGGGTCGCCACCGCCAGCGGCTACCGCACCTACCGGGCCGTGGACCGCGCCGTGGTCGAGGGCACGCTGCGCGACGTGATCGACGCCGCCGGCGCCACCGGCCCGGCCGGCACCCCGGTCGTCGTCCACTCCTGCGCCCCGGACGTGCCCTTCGCGCTGCTGCACCGCGCCGGGGCCGCCGCCGTCTCGTACGACGCGGCGCTGCTGACCGAACGCCAGGACGAGACGGTGGGCGAGGTGGTGGAGGCCGGGCTCGGGCTCTTCGCGGGCGTCGTGCCGGCGACCGCGAACGCGTCGGCGGGCACGCCCGCCGACGCGGGTCGGATGTCAGACCCGGCGGGTAGCGTCGAGGGTGTCAGGACGTTGTGGCGCAGGCTGGGGCTGTCGCCGCAGGCGCTCGCCGGCGGTGTGGTGATCACTCCGGCGTGCGGCCTCGCGGGCGCCGACCCGGAGTACGCCCGCCGGGCCCTCGCCCACTGCGTCCGCGCCGCGGGGTCCCTCGCCCGGGACCCGGAGTGACCACGGGAGGCCGGTGTGAGTACGGACAGCGCAGCGCGTGAGCGGCATCGGCAGCTGGCCGAGCAGATCGAGGAGCACCGCTTCAGGTATTACGTGACGACGCCCGTCGTCAGCGACGCCGACTTCGACACGCTGCTGCGGGAGCTGGAGGCGCTGGAGGAGAAGCACCCCGAGCTGGTCACGCCGGACTCGCCGACCCAGAAGGTCGCCGGGGCGTACGAGACGGAGTTCACCTCCGTCCAGCACCGCGGCCGGATGCTCTCTTTGGACAACGCGTTCACCGACGGGGAACTGGACGCCTGGGCCGACCGGATGGCCAGGGAGCTGGACCCCCAGCCGTACCACCTGCTGTGCGAGCTGAAGGTCGACGGCCTCGCGGTCAACCTGACGTACGAGAACGGGCGGCTGGTCCGCGGCGCCACCCGCGGCGACGGCCGCTCCGGCGAGGACATCACGCCGAACATCCGCACCATCGGCGAGATCCCCCACCGCCTCCGCGGGGAGAACGTCCCCGACCTCGTCGAGATCCGCGGCGAGGTGTACTTCACCCTGACGGAGTTCCAGCAGCTCAACGCCGACCTGGTGGCCGAGGGCAAGCCGCCCTTCGCCAACCCGCGCAACTCCGCGGCGGGTTCGCTGCGCCAGAAGAACCCCCAGGTCAGCGCCTCCCGCCCGCTGCACATGGTGGTCCACGGCATCGGCGAGATCGAAGGCGTCCGCTTCGGCCGCCTCTCCGAGGCGTACGACCTGCTGAAGGAGTGGGGCCTGCCCACGTCTCCGTACACGAAGGTGGTCGACGGCATCGACGGCGTACGGGCCTACGTCGGGCGCTACGGCGACCGTCGGCACGACGTGGCGTACGACTTCGACGGCGTCGTCGTCAAGCTGGACGAGATCGCCCTGCAGGGCCGGCTGGGGTCCACGTCCCGCGCGCCGCGCTGGGCCATCGCGTGGAAGTTCCCCCCGGAGGAGGTCAACACCAAGCTGGTCGACGTCCGGGTCGGCGTCGGGCGCACCGGGCGGGTCACGCCGTACGCCGTGGTCGAGCCGGTGACGGTGGCCGGCTCCGAGGTCGAGTTCGCCACGCTGCACAACCAGGACGTGGTCAAGGCCAAGGGCGTCCTCATCGGCGACACGGTCGCGCTGCGCAAGGCGGGCGACGTCATCCCGGAGATCCTCGGCCCGCTGACGGACCTCAGGGACGGCAGCGAGCGGGAGTTCGTGATGCCCGCGGAGTGCCCCGAGTGCGGCACGGCGCTCAAGCCCATGAAGGAGGGCGACGTCGACCTGCGCTGCCCCAACGCCCGGTCCTGCCCGGCCCAGCTGCGCGAGCGGCTGTTCTACCTCGCCGGCCGCCGCTGCCTGGACATCGAGAACTTCGGGTACGTCGCGGCCACCGCGCTCACCCAGCCGCTGGAGCCGGCGGAGCCGCCGCTGAAGGACGAGGGCGGCCTGTTCGACCTGCGGGTCGAGGACCTGCTGCCCATCAAGTCGTACGTCCTGGACCAGGACACCGGCCTGCCCAAGCGCGACCCGGAGACCGGCGAGGCGAAGGTCGTCACCTTCTTCGCCAACAAGGAGGGGAACCCGAAGAAGAACACCGAGCTGATGCTCGGTCACATCCGGGCCGCCAAGGACCGGCCGCTGGCCCGGGTCATCGCCGGGCTGTCCATCCGGCACGTGGGGCCGGTCGCCGCGGAGGCGCTGGCCCGCGAGTTCCGCTCGGTCGACCGCATCATGGCGGCGAGCGAGGAGGAGCTGGCCGCGGCCGAGGGCGTCGGGCCCACCATCGCCGCCTCGCTGACGCAGTGGTTCGACGAGGACTGGCACCGCGAGATCGTCGAGCGCTGGCGCGCGGCGGGTGTGCGGATGGAGGAGGAGCCGGATGAGTCGGAGGGTTCGCGTCCGCTGGAGGGTCTGACGGTCGTCGTCACGGGAACACTTCAGTCGCACACCCGAGACGGCGCGAAGGAGGCACTGCAGGCCCGCGGGGCGAAGGTGACGGGTTCGGTCTCGAAGAAGACCGGCTTCGTCGTCTCCGGCGACAACCCCGGGTCGAAGTACGACAAAGCCGTGCAGCTGAAGGTCCCGGTCCTCGACGACGCGGGCTTCGCCGTCCTCCTGGAGCAGGGTCCCGACGCCGCCCGCGAGGCCGCCGCGCCGCCGCCCGAGTAGCCGCCGCGGCCCCGCCCGTACGGTCCCCGGCCGAAACCCGGCGAGTCGGGGGCAATCGGGCGACCGCAGCCGATCGCCGCCCCTGACAGCCGTTCGCGGCCTACTGTGGATGGGCGCGCCGACGCGCGCCCCAGGCGGTGAGAGGTACGGGATGCGACCGACGGAGAGCACGGAACCGGCGCCGGTGCTGCGCCGGTTGGTGCTGCCCGCCCTGCCGTGGCTGGTGCAGGCCGCCGGCGCCCTGGTGTTCGCCGTCGGCGTGCTGTACGGGCTGCGGGAGGGCGACGCGCTCTTCCCGCGCGGCACCGAGGGCTGGGGCCTGGTCGTCCTGACGGCCCTCCTCATCGCCCATCTGGTCGCCCCCGGCCGCGACCGCTGGTCGGGCGGGAACGGTTCGGCCGCCGCCCTCACCCTCGCCGTGCTGCTGCTCTACGGCTGGATCCCGGCCGTGATCCTCAGCCTGCTGGTCATCCTCGCCGTCGCCGTCGTCCGCGGCCCGCACCGCCGCCACGCGCCGCTGCACGGCGCCGTCGAGGTCCTCGGCATCCTGTCGGCCGCCGTCGTGCTGTGGACCTGCGGCGAGAGCCCCACGGTCGAGCGGCCCTGGGAGCCCGACGCCTGGGACCTGTACGCGCTGCCCGAGCTGATCGCCGCCGCGCTGGCGTACGTCCTGGTGACCCGCGTGCTCACCTGGTACGCGACCCCCGGCCACCGCGACGGCCCCGGCCTGCTCGCCCGCGCCGCGCTGACCCGCCAGGGGCTGGGCGGCGCCGCGCTGCTCGGCATCGCGCCGCTCATCATCGTCGTGGCCGTCAACACCCCCGTGCTGCTGCCGCTGTTCGCCGTGCCGCTCATCGCGCTCGACTCCAGCCTGTGGATGGCCCGCGCCCGCGCCGAGGAGCAGCTGCGCGACCCGCTGACCGGGCTGCCGAACCGCCAGTGGCTGCTGGAACGCACCCGGCACGCCCTCGGCGAGGCCGAGGGCACCGGCCGCCGCGCCGCCCTCATCCTTATCGACCTCGACCGCTTCCGCGCCGTCAACGACACCCTCGGCCACCGCGCCGGCGACCGGCTGCTGCTCCAACTCGCCGGCCGGCTGCGGCTCGCGCTGCCGCGCGGCGCGGAGGCCGCCCGGCTCGGCGGCGACGAGTTCGCCGTGCTCATCCCGCTGACCGACTCCGCCACCAGCGCCCAGCGGGTGGCCCGTACGCTCGCCGCCGCCCTCGGCTCCCCGCTCGACCTCGACGGACTGAGCCTGGTGCTGGAGGCCAGCGCCGGCGTCGCCGTCTACCCCGAGCACGCCACGGAGACCGAGGGCCTGCTGCAACGCGCCGACGTGGCGATGTACCAGGCCAAGCGAGACCGCAGCGGCGTCGAGGTCTACGAGGCCCGCCGCGACGGCAACACCCCCGACCGGCTCGGCCTGCTGGGCGATCTGCGGCGGGCGCTGCAGGCCCGCGAGGTGGCCCTGCACTACCAGCCGAAGGTCGGCTTCGACGGCCGCGTCGTCGGCCTGGAGGCGCTGGTCCGCTGGGTGCACCCGGAGCGCGGGCACGTCAGCCCCGAGGAGTTCATCGCCATCGCCGAGACCTCGGGTCTGATGCCGGTGCTCACCGAGTACGTGCTGGAGACCGCGCTCGCGCAGGTCGCCGACTGGCGCGCCGCCGGCCTCCAGGTCCCCGTCGCCGTCAACGTCTCGCCGCGCGACGTGCACACGCCCGGGTTCGCCGGCGCCGTCGCCGCGCGCCTCGCCCGGCACGGCGTACCGCCGGGGGCGCTGCAGCTGGAGATAACGGAGCACGTGCTGCTGGAGGACCCGCAGCGGGCGGCCGACACCCTCGCCGGGCTCACCGGGCACGGCGTGAAGATGTCGCTCGACGACTTCGGCACCGGCTACTCGTCGCTGGTCCATCTGCGCCGGCTGCCGGTGAGCGAGTTGAAGATCGACCGCTCGTTCGTGGCCCGGCTCGCCGTCGACCCGGAGGACCTGGAGATCGTCCGCTGCACCGTCGACCTCGCGCACTCCCTGGGCCTGCGGGTCGTCGCCGAGGGCGTCGAGGACGACGAGACCTGGGAGCACCTGCGCGACCTCGGCTGCGACGCCGTGCAGGGCTGGCTCGTCGCCGCCGCCATGCCGCCGCAGGAGACCACGGCGTGGCTGCGCGCCCGCGGGCCGGGCCCCGCCGGGGACCGGGCACTGCCGGCCGCGGCCGGCCCGGCGCCCGGGGCGGCGGCGGACGAGAAGGCGGCGGGCGGGGCGGCGGCCGGCGCGGAGCCGGAGCCGGACGCGGCGGAGGAGCCGGTGAAGCCGGCGAAGTGACCGGCGGGCGGCCGGATGCGCCCCCGCCGGGAAACCCCGCCGGGAAACCCGGTCGGGCGCACCGCCCCGCGCCCCATAGGATTGCCCCGAAACCGTCACACCACCCTGTGAGGATGACCCGCATGCCTGGCATCACGCGCGAGGAGGTCGCCCACCTCGCCCGGCTGGCGCGCCTGGAGTTGAGCGGTGAGGAGCTGGATCACTTCGCCGGCCAGCTCGACGCCATCATCGGCGCGGTCGCCCGCGTCTCCGACGTGGCCGGCGAGGACGTACCGCCGACCTCCCACCCGCTGCCCCTGACGAACGTCATGCGCCCGGACGCCGTCCGGCCGGGCCTGACCGCGCGGCAGGCGCTCTCCGGCGCGCCCGCGCAGGAGCAGCAGCGTTTCAAGGTGCCGCAGATCCTGGGGGAGGAGTGACCGTGGCGGACAGCTCGGGAATCATCAGGCAGACCGCGGCGGAGACCGCCGCGAAGATCGCCGCCGGCGAACTCACCGCCGTCGAGGTCGCCGAGGCGCACCTCGCCCGTATCGACGCCGTGGACGAGAAGGTGCACGCCTTCCTGCACGTCGACCGCGAGGGCGCGCTCGCCCGCGCGCGGGCCGTGGACGCCAAGCGGGAGCGCGGCGAGCGGCTCGGCCCGCTGGCCGGCGTGCCGCTGGCGCTGAAGGACATCTTCACCACCGAGGGCGTGCCCACGACCGCCGGGTCGAAGACGCTCGAAGGCTGGATCCCGCCGTACGACGCGACCGTGACCCGGCGGCTGAAGGAAGCCGACGTCGTCATCCTCGGCAAGACCAACATGGACGAGTTCGCGATGGGCTCCTCCACCGAGAACAGCGCCTACGGCCCCACCGGCAACCCCTGGGACCTCACCCGCATCCCCGGCGGCTCCGGCGGCGGCTCCTCCGCCGCCATCACCGCCCACATGGCGGCGCTGGCCATCGGCACCGACACCGGCGGCTCCATCCGCCAGCCGGCGGCCGTCACCGGCACCGTCGGCGTCAAGCCGACCTACGGCGGCGTCTCCCGGTACGGGATGATCGCGTTCTCCTCCAGCCTCGACCAGGGCGGCCCGTGCGCCCGTACCGTGCTGGACGCGGCGCTGCTGCACGAGGTGCTCGCCGGGCACGACCCGATGGACTCCACCTCGATCGACGCCCCCGTCCCGGCCGTCGTCGAGGCGGCCCGCAACGGCTCGGTGGCCGGGATGCGGGTCGGCGTGGTCAAGGAGTTCCGCGGCGAGGGCTACCAGGCGGGCGTCATCCAGCGCTTCGACGAGGCAGTCGAGCTGCTGCGCGAGCTGGGTGCCGAGGTCGTGGAGGTGTCCTGCCCCGCGTTCGACAAGGCGCTGGCCGCGTACTACCTGATCGCGCCGTCGGAGTGCTCCTCGAACCTCGCCCGCTACGACGGCCTGCGCTACGGCCTGCGCACCGGCGACGACGGCACGCACTCCGCCGAGGAGGTCACCTCGCTGACCCGCGCGGCGGGCTTCGGCCCGGAGGTCAAGCGCCGCATCATGCTCGGCACGTACGCGCTCAGCTCCGGCTACTACGACGCGTACTACGGCTCGGCGCAGAAGGTCCGTACGCTCATCACCCGCGACTTCGAGCGCGCCTACGAGCAGGTCGACGTGCTCGTCTCGCCGACCACCCCGACGACCGCGTTCCCGATCGGCGAGCGGGTCGACGACCCGATGGCGATGTACCTCGCCGACCTGTGCACCATCCCGTCCAACCTGGCGGGCAACGCCGCCATGTCGCTGCCCTGCGGCCTCGCGCCGGAGGACGGGCTCCCGGTGGGGCTGCAGATCATCGCCCCCGCCATGGCCGACGACCGGCTCTACAAGGTCGGTGCCGCGGTGGAGGCCGCGTTCACCGCCCGGTGGGGCCACCCGCTGCTGGAGGAGGCACCCGCCCTATGAGCAAGTTCGCCAAGGCCAAGGACTTCAAGAAGTCCAAGACCGGTCTGTACCTCTCCCTCGCGTCCACGCTCTTCGGCGCGGTCGGCATCGCCAAGCAGCTGAAGCAGGCCCGCCACGACGAGGACCGGCTGCGCCAGCTCGACGCCGCGGTGTCCGCCGCCGCCATGGCCACCGGTGTCGCCCTGCTGCTGCGTGAGCTGCGCCGGAAGAACGACGACGACATCCTCGCCGGCTGAGCGGCCGAGCCGGGGTCGAGAGGCTGGAAGAGAGCTGTGACTGTCACGTACGAGGACGCCCTCGCGACGTACGAGCCGGTGCTGGGCCTGGAGGTCCACGTCGAACTCGGCACCGCGACCAAGATGTTCTGCGGCTGCGCCACCACGCTGGGCGCCGGGCCCAACACCCAGACCTGCCCTGTCTGCCTCGGCCTGCCCGGCGCGCTGCCGGTGGTCAACGAGACGGGCGTGGAGTCCGCGGTCAAGATCGGTCTGGCGCTGAACTGCGAGATCGCCGAGTGGTGCCGCTTCGCCCGGAAGAACTACTTCTATCCGGACATGCCGAAGAACTTCCAGACCTCGCAGTACGACGAGCCCATCGCGTACGACGGCTACCTCGACGTCGACGTCGAGGGCGAGGTCTTCCGGGTCGAGATCGAGCGCGCCCACATGGAGGAGGACACCGGCAAGTCCACGCACGTGGGCGGCGCCACCGGCCGGATCCACGGCGCCTCGCACTCGCTGCTGGACTACAACCGGGCCGGCATCCCGCTGATCGAGATCGTCACCAAGCCGATCACCGGCGCCGGCGCCAAGGCACCCGACGTCGCGAAGGCGTACGTGGCGGAGCTGCGTGAGCTGATCAAGGCCCTCGGCGTCTCCGAGGCCCGGATGGAGCAGGGGCAGATGCGCTGCGACGTGAACCTGTCGCTGATGCCGGCCGGCGCCACCGTCTTCGGCACCCGCAGCGAGACGAAGAACGTCAACTCGCTGCGCAGCGTCGAGCGCGCGGTGCGCTCCGAGGTCGTCCGGCACGCCGGGGTCCTCGACGGCGGCGGCAAGATCGTGCAGGAGACCCGGCACTTCCACGAGGACACCGGCACCACCACCTCGGGCCGGACGAAGGAGGAGGCGGAGGACTACCGCTACTTCCCCGAGCCCGACCTCGTGCCCGTCGCGCCCGCCCGCCAGTGGGTGGAGAAGCTGCGCGCCGGGCTGCCAGAGCTGCCGCGGCTGCGCCGCAACCGGCTGCGCGAGGAGTGGGGCGTCTCGGCGCACGACATGCAGTCCATCCTCAACGCCGGTGCCATCGGCCCGATCGTGGCCACCATCGACGCGGGCGCGGACGCCGCGGCGGCGCGCAAGTGGTGGATGGGCGAGCTGGCGCGCCGGGCCAACGAGGACGGCGTGGAGCTGGCCGCGCTCGCCATCACGCCCGAGCAGGTCGCCCGGGTGGCGGCGCTGGTCGGGGAGGGCAAGCTCAACGACAAGCTGGCCCGCCAGGTCATCACCGGCGTCCTCGACGGCGAGGGTGCTCCCGACGAGGTGGTCGACAAGCGGGGCCTGGCCATCGTCAAGGACGAGGGCGCGCTCGGCGCCGCGGTCGACGAGGCCATCGCCGCCAACCCGGCCGTCGCGGACAAGGTCCGGGGCGGCAAGGTGGCCGCGGCCGGGGCGCTGGTCGGCGCGGTCATGAAGGCCACCCGCGGCCAGGCGGACGCCGCCCGGGCCCGGGAGCTGATCATGGAGAAGCTGGGCGTAGCGGACTGACCGTGTGAAAAAAGCCACTGATCGGACAAACGATCTCGTGCACCTGTAACAGTGGCAGCGCTGGTGCAGGAGTCTTTGAGGGCCGAACTCCCTGAAAGATCATGAATATCTCAGGGAGCCGCCCGTGTCCGGTCTCGCCCGGTGGTGCCTACGCCGCCGCCTGGTCGTCGTGCTGCTCTGGCTCGCCGCCTTCGCCGGCGCCGCCGTCGCGGCGACCGTGCTGGGGACGGCGTACTCGAACGACTACGACGTTCCCGGCACCGAGTCCGGGCGGGCGCAGGTGCTCATGGCCGAGGCGTTCCCGGGCCTCGACGGCGCCGCGGACACCGTCGTCTGGCACGACGACGACGGGGTGCGCGACGCGCAGACGCGGGAGCGGATGGACGCGGCGCTCGCGGACGTCGCCGGGCTGCCGGGGGTCGCGGACGTCGCGGGGCCGTACGGCGGCTCGTACGACGCGGGCGGCGCGGGCGACGGCGGAGGCGCGGCGGCGGCAGCCGGTGCGGGCGGTGCGGGCGGGGCGGTCAGCGAGGGCGGGGCGGTCAGCGCCGACGGGCGTACGGCGTACGCCACCGTCACGTACGACGCCGCCGTGGACGACCTGGCGCCGGGCGACGTCCGCAAGGTCGTCGACGCCGCCGGGGCGGCGGCCGGCAGTGCCGACGGGTTGGAGGTCGCCGTCGGCGGCCCGGGGGCGGGGCTGCTGCAGGCGCCGTCCGTGCACTACGGCGAGGCCGTCGGGGTGGTGGTCGCGGCGGTCGTGCTCTTCGTCGCCTTCGGCTCGCTCGCCGCGATGGCGCTGCCGATCGCGACCGCGCTGGTCGGCGTCGGCACGGCGTACTGGTGCGTCACCCTCCTCGGCCACGCCATGGCCGTGGCCGACTTCGCGCCCATGCTCGGCATGCTCATCGGCCTCGGCGTCGGCATCGACTACGCCCTGTTCATCGTCACCCGGCACCGCCGCGGGCTGCGCGAGGGGCTGCCGGTCGGCGAGGCCGCGCAGCGCGCCGTGGCCACGGCCGGGCGGGCCGTGGTCTTCGCCGGCGTCACCGTGTGCATCGCGCTGCTCGGCATGCTCGTCCTGCGGCTGAACTTCCTCGGCGGCGTCGCCGTCGCCGCCTCGCTGACCGTCGTGCTCACCGTCGCCGCCTCCCTTACGCTGCTGCCGGCGCTGCTCGGCGTCATCGGCATGAAGGCGCTCAGCCGGCGCGAGCGCCGCGCGCTCGTCGAGCACGGCCCGCGGCCCGACGTGCCGCGCGGGCTCGCCGCCCGCTGGGCGGCCTTCGTCCAGCGCCGGCCGCGGCTGCTGGGCGCGCTCGCGCTGGTGCTGATGGGCGTCCTCGCGCTGCCCGTCGCCGCGCTCCACCTGGGCAGCTCCGACCAGGGCAACCACCCCGCGAGCGCCACCACCAGGCAGGCGTACGACCTGATGGCTGGGGGCACCGCCCAGGCCGAAGGCTCTGGGGGAGGCTTCGGCCCGGGCAGCAACGGCCCGCTCACGCTCGTCGCCGGCCTCGACGGCGCCGACGACCGGGTGGCCTTCGACGCGCTGCCCGAGACGCTGCGCGCCACCCCGGGCGTCGCCGACGCCACCACCGCCGTGTACGGGCAGGGCGGCGGCACCGGGATGATCACCGTCACCCCCGCGACCGCACCGCAGGACGAGGCGACGTCGGACCTGGTGGACCGGCTGCGCACGGACGTGCTGCCCGAGGCCGTCGACGGCACGTCGGCGCAGGTGCACGTGGGCGGGCCCACGGCCGCCCAGGACGACTTCGCCGAGGTGATCGTCGGCAAGCTGCCGCTCTTCGGCGGGGTCGTGATCGCGCTGGGCTGCGTGCTGCTGCTGGTGGCGTTCCGCAGCGTCGGCGTACCGCTGAAGGCCGCGCTGATGAACGTGCTGGCAGTGGCCTCGTCCTTCGGGGTGGTGGTCGCGGTCTTCCAGTGGGGCTGGGGGAGCGGGCTGCTGGGGCTGGGCGCCACGGGGCCGGTCGAGCCGTTTCTGCCGGTGATCATGATCTCGGTGCTCTTCGGGCTCTCCATGGACTACCAGGTGTTCCTGGTCAGCCGGATGTACGAGGAGTGGCGGGCCACCCGCGACAACCGGCGGGCCGTGCGGGTCGGGCTCGCCGAGACCGGCCGGGTGATCAACTGTGCGGCGCTCATCATGATCGCGGTCTTCTCGGCGTTCGCGCTGGGCGGGGACCGGATCATCGCGATGTTCGGGGTGGCGCTGGCCACGGCGGTGGCGCTGGACGCCTTCGTGCTGCGCACGCTGCTGGTGCCGGCGCTGATGCACCTGCTGGGCCGCGCCAACTGGTGGCTGCCGGGCTGGCTGGACCGGCGGCTGCCGCGCATCGGCGTCGAAGGGCCCGGGGAGCCCGCGGCGGCCGAGCACATCGGGCTGCCGCAGGAGCCGGCCGTACGTTAATACTTCTCTCAGACGGGCCCCCTACGGTGCCCGGCATGAGTGCACTTTCGAAGACGGACGAGACGGCGGACGCCGCCGGCAACGACGCCGCGGCGGACGCGGCGGAGTCGGCGGAGGCAGCGGAGGCTGCGGACGCTGCTGACACGGCGGAGGCGGCCGGTGCGACGGACACCGCCGGCGACGAGGCCGCGTACGACGAGGCCGCGCACGACGACGCCGCCGAGGCCGGCGCACCCGGCGAGCACGGCGACGGCGACGACGGCCCCGACCCGGGCGACGACGAGCCCGGGGAGCTGCCCCCCGCCGCCCGCGCCCCGTCCGGCACCCCCTCCGGAACGGCGGCCGGTGCCGCGGCCATCGTCGGCGCCGCCCTGGGCCTCGCCTCGCTGACCGGCACCTGGCTGGCCGACCTGGTCTCCGCCCGGCGCGAGCTGACCGGCCAGCTGGAGACCGCGAACGGCACCGCCGCCGAGCAGATCTCCGCCGCGTACGGCACCCCCTGGCACACCATCGCCCTGTTCAACGGCCTCACCGCGGCCGTCGCCCTGATCGTGTCCGCCGCGGTGCTGGTCCGCCCGGCGTTCGGCGACGGCTCCCGGCATCCCGTGGTGTGGGTACGGGCCGTGGCCGTCGCCGGCCTGGTGCTGGGCGCGCTGGGGCTGCTGATCGCGGCGGTCATGCGCTTCGACGTCTTCACCGAGCTGCCCACCGTGCCCGGCCAGTGAGAAAACCGATTCCACGCTGTCAGTGCAGCGTGCGATGCTCGAAAGCGTGCAGAGCCGATCCATCAGCCCGGTGTTCGCAGGCCGTCATGACGAGTTGAAGGCGCTTGACGGTGCGCTCGCGCGCGCCGCGCTCGGCGAGCCCCAGGTGCTGCTCGTCGGCGGCGAGGCCGGCGTCGGCAAGAGCCGGCTGCTGGACGAGTTCCTGGAGGCCGCGCAGGGTGCCGGCGCGGTCACCGCGGTCGGCGGCTGTCTAGAGCTGGGCGCCGACGGCCTGCCGTTCGCGCCGTTCGCCACCGCGCTGCGCATGCTGCACCGCAAGCTCGGCGCCGAGCTGGCGGAGCTGGCCGCCGGCCAGGAGCCGGTGCTCGCCCGGCTGCTGCCCGACCTGGGCCCGGTCGTCGAGGAGCCGCGCGGCCAGGACAGCCGGGCCCGCCTCTTCGAGCTGACCGTCGGCCTGCTGGAGCGGCTGGCCGCGGGCCGTACCGTGGTGCTGGCCCTGGAGGACCTGCACTGGGCGGACCGCTCCACCCGCGAGCTGCTGGGCTATCTCGTACGTTCGGTGCAGGGCGCCCGGCTCGTGGTCCTCATGACGTACCGCACCGACGACGTCCACCGCCGCCATCCGCTGCGCCCCTTCCTCGCCGAGCTGGACCGGCTGCGCTCCGTGCAGCGGCTGGAGCTGGCCCGGCTCAGCGAGGACGAGGTGCGCCGCCAGCTCGCCGGCATCTGCGGCGTGCCCGAGCCCGAGCGCGAGCTGACCGCCGAGGTGTACGCGCGCAGCGAGGGCATCCCGTTCTTCGTCGAGGAGCTGGCCCTCAGCGACGACGCCGGCCGGCTCAGCGACTCCCTGCGCGACCTGCTGCTCGTCCGGGTCGAGGCGCTGCCCGAGGGCGCCCAGCGCGTGGTGCGTCTCGCCGCGCGGAACGCGCGCGTGCCGCACGCCCTGCTCGCCGTCGTCTCCGGCCTCGCCGAGGACGAGCTGATCGAGGGCCTGCGCGCCGCCGTGGGGGCGAACGTGCTGGTGCCCGACGAGGAGGGTGAGGCGTACCGCTTCCGGCACGCCCTGCTCCGCGAGGCCGTCCTCGACGACCTGCTGCCCGGCGAGCGGACCCGGCTCAGCCGGCGCTACGCGGAGGCGCTGGAGGCCGACCCCGCCCTGGTCGCGGCGGAGGAGCGGGCGACCCGGCTGGCGAGCTACTGGTACTACGCCAGGGACGCCGCCAAGGCCCTGCCCGCCGTGCTCGAAGCGGTCCTGGAGACCCGCGCCCGGCACGCCTACGCCGAGCAGCTGAAGCTGCTGGAGCGGGCGTTGGAGCTGTGGGACGAGGTGCCGGCCGAGGAGCGCCGCGGGCTGCCGCCGCAGGGCGGGATGGAGTCGTACCCGCCGTGCGGCTGCGGGGACCGGCCGGAGGAGATCGAGCTGCACCTGGTCGACCTGCTGGCGCACGCCGCCTTCGCGGCCCGGCTGGACGGGCAGTGGGAGCCGGCGCTGAAGTTCGTGAAGAAGGCGCTCATGGTCGTCGACGAGGCGCGGAACCCGCTGCGCGCCGCCTGGTTCTGGCTGGAGCGTTCCAAGCTCACCGCGCTCGCCGGCCGCGGCGACGGCCGCGCGGAGCTGACCCGGGCGCGCGAGCTGGTGCACGACCTGCCGGCCTCGGCCACCCACGCCGACGTCCTGGCGCACGTCGCGATGTGGGAGCTGCTGCACGCCTCCGACCTGGACAGCATGGCGCTCGCCGAGCGCGCCGTGGAGCTGGCCCGGCAGGCCGGCGCCGGGGACGTCGAGCTGGGCGCCCGCATCACGCTGTGCACGCTGCGCTCGCCCGGCGGCGACTCCGACGCCTGGATCGCCGAGCTGTACGAGATACGCGAGCTGGCCGCGCACCGGGGCGCGTTCCGCGAGCTGGGCCGGGCGCACATCAACCTGTGCGACGCGCTGGAGAAGGTCGGCCGGTCCGCGGAGGCGGTCGAAGCCGGCCTCGCCGGCATCGAGGACATGCACAGCCGCGGGCTGTACGACTCCGCCGCCTTCGCCGCGCTCAACGTCGTGGAGTCGCTGACCTCGCTGGGCGAGTGGGACCGGGCCGAGCAGCTGCGCCAGGAGTGGATGCGGTTCGCGGTCGGCTCCCGCACGGCGGCCTCCGTGGCGCTGCGCCGGGCCGAGCTGGCGCTGCTGCGCGGGGAGTTCGGGCTGGTGCCGGAGCTGATCGCCGCGGCCCGCCGCTACCGCGGGCGGAACGACGGCGAGCCGCAGTTCGAACTGCCCTTCGCCGCCGTGGAGATGAGCGCGCTGCGGACGCTGGGCCGGGAGCCGGAAGCGCTCGACGTGCTGGAGCGGCACCTGGCGCTGCTGCCGATGTCCGGCCAGGAGACGTACGTCTGGCAGCTTGTCTGCGCGGGCGCCCGGCTGACGGCGGACGTCGCCGGGGTGCCGGGCGCGCCGGAGGAGCGGCGCGCGGCGATCGTGGCGCGGCTGGCGGACATGGCGGCGGCGCTGCCGGCCGACGGCCCGCTGTGGACGCCGCTGGCCCGCCTCTTCGCCGCCGAGCTGACCCGTGCCCGCGGCGCCGCCGACCCCGGCGCGTGGGCGGCAGCCGCGGCGGCGTACGAGCCGCTGGGCCACCCGCACACGCTGGCGCACATCGCGCACCGCCGCGCGGAGGCGCTGCTCGTCGGCGCCACGAGCGGCGCCACGGGCGGCAGCTCGGGCGGCGCGTCCGGCACGTCTGGCGCGGGCGGCGCGTCCGGCGCGTCCGGCGCGTCCGGCGCGGGCGGCGCGGGCGGCGCCTCCGGCGCGGGGGCGGCTGCCCGCGACGCCGCGGCCCCGTTGCTGGCCGAGGCCCACGCGACGGCGGTCCGCCTCGGCGCGGCCCCGCTCCGCGAGGCCGTGGAGCAACTCGCGGGCCGCGCCCGCGTTCCCCTCGGCCCGGCGCGCCAACCGCCCGCGGACCCGGTGGAGTCGCTGGGCCTGACGGCCCGGGAGACGGACGTGCTGCGGCTGGTCGCGGCCGGGCGGAGCAACCGCGAGATAGCGGAAGTGCTGTTCATCGCGCCGAAGACGGCGAGTGTGCACGTGTCGAACCTGATGGCGAAGCTGGGGGTGTCGAGCCGCGGCGAGGCGGCGGCGGTGGCGCACCGGCTGCGGCTCTTCGAGGACTAGCCAGGGCCTGTCGCGGCGTCCCGGGTCTTCCGGGTTCGGGTCACGCCCGGCGGGCGGGTATTGCCCGGTTCGTACGGTGACGGGGGCGCTTGCCCGGTGCAGGATGGCCTCCCGCGCCGTACCGGCGCGGTCTTCCGCAGAGAGGGCCTACGATCATGCCCGCCCAGCAGTCCGACCCCGGAGACAGACCGGCGCCCGAGGCCGCCGGGGAGCCGCCCGCGTTACTCGGGATGCGGCTGCGCGTGCTCGCCGTCTTCGCCGCCGCCGTCCTGCTCTGGCTGTTCGTCTTCTACGGCACCCCGCTCGGCCACGACTACGACCGCCCCACCCACGTCGCCCGCGCCGTCCTCACCGCCGTCCTCGTCGTCCCCGCGGTCGTCCTCGCCCGACGGCTGCTGGACCGCCGCCCCTGGCCCGGCCTCGGGCTGCCGCTGTCCCGCACCGCGGCGCGCCACTTCCTCCTCGGCGCCGCCTGCTGGCTGCTGCCCGCCGCCGTCGGCTGCACGCTGTGCCTGGCCACCGGCTGGGTGCAGGTCACGCGCCGGGAGCCGGTCGCCGAGGTGGCCGGGTGGCGGCGATGCTGGTGCTGCTCGTCTTCCTGTACGAGGCGCTGCCCGAGGAACTGGTGTTCCGCGGCTACGTCCAGCGCAACCTGCTCACCGCCCTGCCCGCCGGGCAGGCGGTGGTGATCCAGGCCGTGCTGTTCACGCTGTTCGGCTTCCTCGTCGGGGTCGCCCAGTCGCCCTTCCGGCTGTCCCTCTTCCTCACCTTCGGGCTGCTCCTCGGCGCCTTCCGCGTCGCGACCGGCGACATCTGGGCGGGCATCGGCTTCCACGTCGCGTACCAGAGCGTCGCCCAGCTCTTCGTCGGCGAGGGGGCGGCCTTCGAGGTGTCGGGGGAGGGCGTGTTCGGGCTGGTGGCGCTCGGCGGGCTGCCGTTCCTCGCCGCCTGGACGTACGTGTCCTCGCGCCACCAGGACGCCCTCGACTGGTCGGCCACGGCACCGTAGCGCCGCCGCGGGAACGTACGGCCCGGGCCTTCCGGGGGATGCCCCCGGACCCCCGTGCTCCTCCGCGATCTGCCTGTTGCTCCGCGGGCTTACGCGCTTTCGAAGAGGCGCAGGCGGTGGGCCACCGCCGCGGCTTCGCCGCGGTTGGCGACCCCGAGCTTCGCCATCAGGTTCGACACGTGGACACTCGCCGTCTTCGGCGAGATGAACAACTCCTCCGCAATCTGCCTGTTGCTCCGCCCGGCCGCGACCAGCCGCAGCACGTCCGTCTCCCGCGCCGTCAGCCCCAGCGACTCCGCCGGATCCCCCGGCTCCGCCGCCGCGGACGCGACCTCGCCGGCGCCGGTGAGCGTAACCCGCGCCCGCGCCGCCAGCTGCTCCACGCCGTCGCGCAGCGGCGCCGCGCCCAGCGCCTCCGCCGCCGCGTGCGCCTGCGCGAGCAGCTCCGCCGCCCGTTCCCGTACGCGCGTACCCGCGCCGCCCGCGAGCAGCGCCTCGGCCCACCGGTACCGCACCCAGCCCAGCTCGTACGGCCGCTCCAGCGGCTCCAGCGCCGACGCCGCCGCCTCCCAGAGCGCCACCTCCGACCGGCCCCGCGCCCGGCGCAGCTCCGCGGTGAAGTACCGCCGCCACGCCGCCCACACCGGCGTCGGCGTGTCCAACTGCCCCGCCGCGTACTCCAGTCGGTCCAGCAGCTCGTCGCGGCCCTCCGCCGTCCCCGGCAGCCCGCGCACGTCGCCCTCGGCCGCCGCCGCGGAGACCAGGAGCTGCCACAGGTACGACTCGTGCCCCAGCTCCGGCAGTTTCACCAGCCCCTCGGCGAGCACCGCCCGCGCCTGCTCGTACCGCCCACGCTCCATCAGGATGCGGGCCTCGATCTGCACCATGCGAAACGCGCCCTGCGGCTCGGCCTGGCTCGCGCCCGCCGCTGTGCGCGCCTCGGCGAGCAGTTCCCCGGCCCGGTCCACCTCCCCGCGATACAGCGCCAGCCAGGCGGCGGCGAGCGTGGCGAACGCGCGGGTACGGGCCTGGGCGCCGTACGACCGCAGCCCGGCCAGCTCCCGCTCGGCCGGTCCCCAGTCGCCGACGGACATCATCGCGTCGACCATGTTGCAGCCGATGAAGGCGATCGCGTCCCGCAGGCCCTGCTTCCGGGCCGCCGCGAGACCCGCCCGCGCCGCCTCGATGGCCTCGCGCGAGCGGCCGGTCATCTCCAGCACGGACGCCAGGTTGTTGTACGCCCGGCTGATCACCGTCGGTGCGCCGATCCGGTCGGCGGCGTCGCGCAGCTCGTACAGCTCGGCGAGGCCCCGGTCGACGTCCGCGGCGTGCGTACGCAGCGTGGCCAGCGTGATCCGCGCGTGCAGCTCGACCTCCGCGGCGCCGACGAGCCGGGCCTGCTCCACCGCGCTCTCCGCCAGCGGGATGCTCTCCGGGTCCGGGCTGTGCAGCATCTTCCACAGCGCCGCGGTCGCCAGCACGTCCGCCTTCACCGGCGACGGCGGGCGGTCCGCGACCAGCTCCTGCGCCCTGGCCAGCTCCGCCCAGCCGTCGCCGCCGCCGCTGGCCACGACCTGCCACTGCCGCTCCAGCCAGAACCACGCCGCCCGCTCCGGCTCCGCCGTCTCGTCCAGCAGCTCCAGCGCCCGGCGGATCAGTGCACGCGCCTGCTCGTGCGCGTCGTCCAGCCGGGCCGCGAGGGTGGCCTCGGCGAGCATGTCGAGGAAGTGCAGGTGGGGGCGGTCGGCGCAGCGGCACAGCGGATACGACTCGGCGTAGCGCGCGGCCGGCAGCTCGCGCGGCTGCTCCTCCGGCCCCTCGTCCCACAGCTCGATGGCCCGCTCCAGCAGCGCCAGTTGCTCGGCGAACGCGTGCCGCATCCCCGCCTCGTCGGCCGCCCGGAGCGCGGCGGGCAGCGCCCGGGAGGCGTCGCGGGCGTGGTACCAGTGGCTGGCCAGCCGGGCGGCGTGCTCCTCCGGGCGGACCAGCGCGGGGTCGGCCGCCAGCGCCTCGGCGTAGCGGCGGTTGAGCCGGGAGCGCTCGCCGGGCAACAGGTCGTCCGCGGTGGCCTCGCGGAGCAGGGCGTGCCGGAAGCGGTAGCTGTCGGCGCCCGGGCCCTCCGCCGCGGGCATCAGGATGCCGGCGTCGACGGCGGGCCGCAGCGCCTCGATCAGCTCCTCCTCGCCCTGCCCCGACACGGCGAGCAGCAGCCCGAACTCCACGGTCGAGCCGGCCTCCGCCGCCGTCCGCAGCACCCGCTGCGTCGCCTCCGGCAGCGTCTCGACCCGCACGAGCAGCAGGTCGCGCAGCGACTCCGACAGCGCGTCCGGCGAGCCGCCGCAGTCCAGCAGGGCGGTCAGCTCCTCGACGAAGAACGGGTTGCCGTCCGAACGCTGGAAGATCGTGTCCACCAGACGCGGCAGCGGCCCGGCACCCTGGATCGCGGTGATCTGGCCGATCACCTCCTGCCGGGTGAAGCGCGCCAGCTCCACCCGCTCCACGGTGCGCAGCCGCTCCAGCTCGGCGAGGAAGGGGCGCAGCGGGTGGCGGCGGTGGATGTCGTCGGAGCGGTACGTGCCCAGCAGGACGACGCGGGCGCCCTGCACGGACCGGATCAGATAGCCGAGCAGCTCGCGGGTGGAGCGGTCCGACCAGTGCAGGTCCTCCAGCGCCAGCACCACCGTCCGCTCGGCGGCCAGCCGCTCCAGCAGCCGGGCGGCGTGCTCGAAGAGCCGGGCCTTGGCACCGGCGTCGTGCCGGTCCGCGGGCTGGTGCGCGCCGCCGGCCCCGGCCAGCTCGGGCAGCAGCCGGGCCAGCTCGGCCTCGCCGCCGCGGGCGGCCTGCGCCAGCTCGTCGCCGAGCGTGCGGTGCAGCGCGCGCAGCGCGGTGGCGAACGGCGCGAACGGCAGCCCCTCGGCGCCCAGCTCCAGACAGCCGCCGACCGCCACCACGGCGCCGGCGCGCTCGGCGCGGCCGGCGAACTCCTCCAGCAGCCGGGTCTTGCCCACCCCGGCCTCGCCGCCGACCAGCACGGCCTGCGGCACGCCGGTGCCGGCCCGCTCCAGCGCGGCGCCGAGGTCGCGCAGCTCGTCGGACCGGCCGACGAGCACGGGGCTCACGCACGAGATCGTCACGGTTGAGAGCATCGCACAGCGCTACGGCGCGGGGGCAGCCCGGCGGCGCCGCGGACCCGCGGCACGCGGGGGAGCCGGGCGGCGCCGGCGAGGGTGCGGGGGCGCGGGGGAGGGGGCGTAGACGACGAGAGCGCCCGGCCCGCGCTGCGCGGGTGGGCGCTCTGTGGTTCCGGCCCGATGAGGGCCGGGGTTCGGTCGGTGGTGCGTTCCGTTGCTCGTTCTGTTTTCCGGTCTGTTTTCCGGTCCGTCTTCCGGTGGGGGCGGCCGCCGCTCAGTGGGGCAGCGGCCGGCCGCCCGGGGTCCTCAGGTCCAGGGGCGGGGTCTCGCGATCCCGCGGCCTGGGCCGCACGCTGATCCGTCGCAGCGTCCGCCACCTCACGCGGCCTTCGCCCAGCGGGCCAGCGCGCGCGCCCGGCGGGCGTCGCGGCGCTGCTCCCGGCGGGCGGCGGCGGCCTCGCGGGCGAGCCGGTGCTGCGCCGCCTCACGGCGCAGGTCGGCGGAGCGGGTCTCGTGCATCTGGTACGCGAACATCTCGTTCTCCCCGGCGTCTCGGCTGGTCTCCTGCTTTCGTGACTCAAGCTTCGGCGCCAAGGGGGGTCCGCCACATCGGGAGACTTCCGCATCTCTGCCCGCCCGCCGCCTTACCCGGGGCCGCTACGCGCCGGTACACGCCTAAGGCCCCCGGGGATCGGGGGCCTTAGGTGCTTACGCGTCCGTACGGATGCCTAGGCGTCTTCGAAGAGGTGGAGGCGGTGTGCGGTGGCCGCGGCTTCGCCGCGGCCGGAGACGCCGAGCTTGGCCATCAGGTTGGACACGTGCACGCTCGCCGTCTTCGGTGAGATGAACAGCTCCTCCGCGATCTGCCGGTTGCTGCGCCCCGCCGCCACCAGCTTCAGCACCTCCTGCTCCCGCGACGTCAGCCCCAGCGCCCGGACCGGGTCGGCCGGCGCCGGGTCCGGGCCGTCGAGGGGCACGCGGGCGCGGGAGGCGAGGGCGGTGACCGCCGTGCGGAGGGGGGTGGCGCCGAGGGCGGCGGCGGTGGCGTGGGCGTCGGCGAGCATGCTCGCCGCGTGGTTGCGGTCGCCGCCGGCGGTGAGCAGGGCCTCCGCCCACCGGTGCCGTACCCGGGCCAGCTCGTACGGCCGGTCCAGCGGCTCGAACGCCGCCGCCGCGGCGGCCCACGGCAGCGGGTCGGGGTCGCCGTCGGCGCGGGCCAGCTGCGCGTCGAGGAACAGCGCGTGCGCCGCCCACACCGGCGCGGAGCGGGGCAGCCCGGCCGCCGCGGTACGGATCCGCGCCAGCGCCGCCGCGCCGCCCCGCGCGAACGCCGGCACCCGCCGCCCGTCGCCCTCGGCCTCCGCCGCCACCTGCAACAGCAGCCACGCGTACCGGTGTACGCCCGGCGCCAGCCCGGCGTCGATCGTGCGGGCGGCCTCCTCGCGGGCGCCCGTCAGGTCGCCGCGCGCCGCCGCGACCGCGGCCGTCAGCGTGCTCAGCGGGATCGCCATCTGCGGCTGCGTCTGCTGCGGCCCGAGCCGGTCCCGCGCGGCGGCGAGCAGCGCCTCGGCCCGCGCCACGTCGCCGCGGAACAGCGCGAGCCGGGCGCGGGTCTGTGCCAGGTTGCCGTACGTGAGGGCGACGACCGCGTCGCGCTCCGCCTGGTCGGCGATGCGCTCCGCCTCGTCCCAATGACCCATCGCCACCAGGGAGTCCATCTGGTTGCCGAGCGAGAACGCGACCTTGTCGCGCCGCCCCCGGCTCGCCGCCGCCCGCGCCGCGTCCGCGGCGACCTCCGCCGCCTCCCGTGAGCGGCCCAGGTTCTCCAGCGCCGCGGACAGGTTCAGCTCCGCCCGCGCCGCCGCCGTGTAGTCGCCGGTGCGCCGGGCCCGGTCGCGCGCCTCACGCAGGATGTCCAGGCCCTGCTCCTCGCGGCCGGAGTCCTCCAGGTGGATGCCCAGCATCACCCGGGCGTTCAGCTCCAGGTTCTCCTCGCCGGCCGCGGCGGCGGTGCGTACCGCCAGCTCGGCGGCGGCCAGCCCGTCCGGCCGGCCGGGCCGGTGCAGCATCTCCCAGCTCGCCGCGGCCGTCAGCGCCAGCGCCGGCACCCGCGACGGCGGCCGGTCGCGCACCAGCCGCAGCGCGTGGTCCAGTTCGGCGCGGCCGTCGCCGCGCGCCAGGTCCTCGACCAGCCAGTGCCGCTGCACCCAGAACCACGCCGCGCGCAGCGGCTCGGCCGCCTCGTCGAGGTGCTCCAGCGCGCGCCGGGTCAGCGCCAGCGCCCGCTCCCGCTCGTCCGCGAGCCGGGCGGCGACGACGGTCTCGGCGAGCAGGTCCAGCTCGGTGAGCGGCGTGTCCGCCGCGCACTCCTCGTAGTCCTCGATACAGTCCGCGGGCCGCAGCCCCGCGCGGATTTCGGGCGGCACGTCGTCCCACAGCTCCATCGCCCGCTTCAGCAGCTCGTACTGCTCGGCGAACGCGTGCCGGCAGCGCGCCTCCACCGCCGCCGCCAGCACCGCGGGCAGCGCCCGGGCGCTGTCCCGGCCGTGGTGCCAGTGCCGGGCGATGCGGGTGAGCCGCTGCTCGGCGCGGACGAGGGTGGGGTCGGCCTGCAGCACCTCGGCGTAGCGGCGGTTGAGCCGGGAGCGCTCGCCGGGCAGCAGGTCGTCGCGGACCGCCTCGCGCAGCAGGGCGTGCCGGAAGCGGTACGACTCGCCGTCCTCGTCGGGTACGAGCACGTTGTCCGCGACGGCGGCGCGCAGCGACTCCAGCAGCGCGTCCTCGCCCTCGCCGGTGACCGCGGCGAGCAGCGCGTGCTCCGCGTGGCTGCCGGCCTCGGCGGCGACCCGCACCACCCGCTGGGCGGGCTCGGGCAGCCGCTCGACGCGGACGAGCAGCAGGTCGCGCAGGGACTCGCTGATGCTGCAGTCGGGGTTGGCCGACAGCTCCTCGACGAAGAACGGGTTGCCCTCGCTGCGCCGGAAGATGTCGTCGGCGTGCGACAGCGTCGGCACGGCGCCGCCGTGGATGCCGGTGAGCTGGGCGGCGACCTCGTCGCGGCTGAGCGGGGCCAGCTCGATGCGGCGTACGGTGCGCAGCCGGTCCAGCTCGGCGAGGAAGGGGCGCAGCGGGTGGCGGCGGTGGATGTCGTCGGAGCGGTACGTCGCCAGCAGCACGAGCCGGGTGGCCTGCAGGGTGCGGAAGAGGTAGGAGAGCAGCTCGCGGGTGGAGCGGTCGGACCAGTGCAGGTCCTCCAGGGCGAGGACGACGGTGCGGTCGGCGGCCAGCCGCTCCAGGCCCTGCGTGGTCAGCTCGAAGAGCCGGGTGCGCCCGTCGCGCTCGTGCGGCGGGGCGCCACCCAGGGGCGCGTACGAGGCGTCGGGCAGCAGCCGGGACAGCTCCTCCTCGCGGCCGGCGACGGCCGCGGAGATGGCGTCGTCGCCCAGCTCGCGCTGGAGCGCCCGCAGCGCGGTGGTGAACGGGGCGAACGGCAGCCCGTCCGCGCCCAGCTCCACGCAGCCGCCGGCCGCGGTCACCGCGCCCGCCGCGCGGGCGGCGGCGAGGAACTCCTCCACCAGCCGCGTCTTGCCGACGCCGGCCTCGCCGGCCACCACCAACGCCTGCGGCTCGCCCGCGGAGGCGCGGGCGAGCGCGGCGTCGAGAGTCTTCAGTTCTTCCGTGCGGCCTGCGAGAACGGGGCTGAGGCGGACGGCTTCCACGCCGCCGAGGATGTCATGCGCCTCGGCCCCGGCGACAGGTGCCGGCGGGGCTGTCATCGTCAGGCCGCCTTCGCCCAGCTCCCGCGGTGGGCGGCGGCACCGCCCGCGTCGGTGTCCCGGCGCCGGCGCGCCCGGCGGGCGGCGGTGGCGCCGCGCGCCATCCGGTACGCGGCGGCGCTGCGGCGCAGCTCGGCGGCACGGGCCCGGTGGATCTCGTAGTCGTACATCGTCGCTCCCCTGTGAGTCGGCTTCGGTGCCGTTTCTGTGCCGTGCTTCCCTGTGCCTCAAGACTCGTCTCCCAGGGGGGTGCGGCACATCGGGCGACTTCCTCATCTCCGGGTACGAGGTGCCTTAGATGCCGCCTCAGCCGGGCCCCGCCCGCCTAAGGCCCCTCTTACGGCCTCTTACGGCCTCTTGCCGCGCGCCTTACCGCGCGCCCGCGACCGCCCGGACGGGGCGGTCGCGGGCATCTCCACGGGCCCGGGCCCGCCCGGGCGCGTGGCGTGCGATGCTCGGGCGCGTGGAGTCCCCTCAGCCCGTCCGACCGTCCGGCGCCGGCGCCGCCGGAACCCGCGCCGGCGCCCGGGTCTTCGTCGGCCGCGCCGCGGAGCTGGGTGCGCTGACGGAGGCGTACGAACGGGCCGCCGGCGCCGGCGAGCCATGCGCCGTGCTCGTCGGCGGCGAGGCGGGCGTGGGCAAGTCCCGGCTGGTGGAGGAGTTCCTGGCGCGCGCCGAGGCCGCGGGCGCGGTGACCGCCGTCGGCAACTGCATCGAGTCCGGCGCCGACGGCCTGCCCTTCGCGCCCTTCTCCACCGCGCTGCGCGCCCTGCGCCGCCGCCTCGGCGACCGGCTGGACGAGGCCGTCGCCGGGCAGCAGGGCGAGCTGGCCCGGCTGCTGCCCGAGCTGGGGCCCGTGTCCGACCTGCCGGCGGCCGCGCAGGGCGAGGCCGGGCGGGCGCGGCTGTACGAGCTGGCCGCCCGGATGCTGGAGAAGCTGGCCGGCGAGCAGGTGCTCGTGCTGGTCGTCGAGGACCTGCACTGGGCCGACCACTCCACCCGCGAGCTGCTCGGCTACCTGCTGCGCTCCGTCCAGGCCGCCCGGCTGCTGGTCGTCGCCACCTACCGCTCCGACGACCTGCACCGCCGCCACCCGCTGCGCCCCGCCCTCGCCGAGCTGGACCGGCTGCGCACCGTACGCCGCTTCGAGCTGGCCCGCTTCAGCCGCGATGAGGTACGCAGCCAGCTCGCCGGGCTGCGCGGCGGGCCGCCGCCGGAGGAGCTGGTGGCGGAGGTGTACGGACGCTCGGACGGCAACGCCTTCTTCGTCGAGGAGCTGGCCGCGGACCTCGGTGCGGGGGCGGGCGGTGGGGCCGGCGGCCGGCCGGCGGGCGAGATCGGCGGGGTCGGCGGGATCGGTGAGTCGCTGCGCGACCTGCTGCTCGTACGTACGGAGGCGCTGCCAGACCCCGCCCGCCGGGTGGTCGCGCTGGCCGCGGTCGGCGGCGACCGCGTCGACACCGCGCTGCTCGCCGCCGTCTCCGGGCTGGGCGAGGACGAGCTGTTCGACGCGCTGCGCACGGCCATCGGCGCCGGCGTGCTGCTCCCCGCCGACGAGCGGGTGGACGCGTACCGCTTCCGGCACGCCCTGATGCGCGAGGCCGTCTCCGACGACCTGCTGCCCGGCGAGCGCGCCCGCCTCAGCCGCCGCTTCGCCGAGGTGCTGGAGGCCGACCCCGGCCTCGTACGGGCCGACGAGCGTCCCGCCCGGCTGGCCGGCTACTGGTACCAGGCGGGCGACACCGCCCGGGCCCTGCCCGCCGTCCTCGCCGCCGCCGCGGACGCCCGCGCCCGGCACGCCTTCGCCGACCAGCTCGGGCTGCTGGAGCGGGCCGTCGCGCTGTGGGACGACGCGCCGCCCGAGGCCCGTACCGTGCCGCGGTCCGGCGGCGCCTATCCGCGGGCCGACCGGCCGGAGTTCGCCGACCTGCTGGCCGAGACGGTCTTCGCGGCCCGGCTCGCGTCCGCGTTCGGCAGGGCGCTCACGCTCGGCGACCGGGCGCTGCGGCTGCTCGGCACCGGCTCCCCGCTGCGCGCCGCGTGGTTCCGCGTCGAGCGCGCCCGCTGCATGCAGGGCCTCGGCCGTGGCGACGGCTGGGCGGACCTGGACCGGGCGCAGGAGCTGGTCCGCGGGCTGCCGCCGTCGCCGGTGCACGCGCTGGTGCTCGCCGAGGTCGCCAACTGGCAGGCGGTGCACACCCCGGGCGCCGCCGCCATCGAGGCCGCGGAGCGCGCCGTGCAGCTGGCCCGGCTGGTCGGGGCGGAGGAGACCGAGCTGACCGTGCGCATCCCGCGGGCCTGGATGATGGTCGACTCCGGCGACGTCGAGGGCGGCATCGCCGAGTTCCACGCGGTACGGGAGCGGGCGGTGGCCGACGGCCTGGCGGTGGCAACCGCCCGGGCGTACGCGAACCTGCCCTCGGCCCTCGAAGGAGTCGGCAGGTCCGCGGAGTCGGTGGCCGCGGCCGAGGAGGCGGTCGAGGTGCTGGCCGACTCCGGGCTGGCCATGTACCTCTCGCTCAGCCACGGCAACCGCGCCGGCGCGCTGCTGTCGCTGGGCCGCTGGGCGGAGGCGGAGGAGGCCTGGGCCGCGGAGTTCCGCACCGCACGCAGCACACAGTCGCGCGGCGGTGCGCTGCTGGGCCGGGCGCTGCTGGCGCTGGTACGCGGGGACCATGCCGGGGCGCGTACGGAACTCGCCGCGGCCCGGGAGGAATTCGGCGACGACCGGCAGCCGCAGTACGAGCTGCCGCTGGCCGGGATGACGATCGAGCTGGCCGCCGCGGAGGGGCGGGTCGCCGACGTGCGCGCCGCGTTCGCGCAGGCGGTCGGCGACGGGCTACGGCTGGGCATGCAGCGCCACGCCTGGCCGCTGCTGTACGCCACGGCCGCCGCCGAGGCCCGGCTGCGCGCGCTGCCGGCGGCCGAGGCGGGGCGGGCGGCGGCGCTGGCGCGGATCCGCGCGGCGATGCGCAACCTGCCGCGGTTCGCGCCGCCGTGGGAGGCGCAGGCGCTGATGACGGAGGCGGAGCTGTACACGGCGGAGGGCCGGGACGCGACGGCGCGCTGGGCGGAGGCGGAGGCGGCGTGGGCGGACCTGGAGTGGCCCTACCAGCAGGCGCTGACGCGGTACCGGTGGGCGGAGTCGGTGCTCGCGGGCGGTCGGCGGCCGGCCGCGAACACGAACACGGGCACGGCCGCGGACGCCGGCACGGCGCGGGACGGTGCGGAGGCGGCGCTGCTGCGGGCGTACGAAGCGGCGACGGCCCTCGGCGCGGCGGGGCTCGCTCGCGACGCCGAGGCGCTGGCGGCCCGCGCGCGGATCGCGCTGACGCCGGACGCCGCCCCGGCGCAGCCGCGGGACCCGGCGGAGGAGCTGGGGCTGACGGCCCGGGAGGCGGACGTGCTGCGGCTGGTGGCCGCGGGGCGGAGCAACCGGCAGATCGCCGAAGAGCTGTTCATCTCGCCGAAGACGGCGAGCGTGCACGTGTCGAACCTGATGGCCAAGCTCGGGGTGTCAAGTCGCGGCGAGGCGGCGGCGGTGGCGCACCGGCTGCGGTTGTTCGAGGGCGGGTGAGTGCGGGTTGCGGGTGCTCGGGCGCGTCATCTGACGTGCTGCGGCTGGTGGCGGCGGGGCGGGGCGACCGGCCGATCGCCGAGGAACCCGGGGGTCCGGGGGTGTCCCCCGGGAGAGCGCGGGCCGCATGGGCCCCGGTGCGAGCCGTGGCGGGCCGCAGCCGGGGTACGCGCCCCGCCCTGCACGCCGACGTACGCCGCCTAGCTCACCTCCAGCCGCAGGATGCGGTCGTCGCCCTTCTCCGGAGTGCCGCGCAGGTCCGTCTCATTGGTGATCAGCAGCAGATCCCCGTCCGACGCCCGTTGCACCGTCCGCAGCCGCCCGTACTCGCCGTCGAAGAACGCCTCCGGATCCGCCGACTCCCTCGTACCGTCCAGCGGGATCCGCCACAGCCGCTCGCCGCGCAGCGACGCCATCCAGATCGACCCGTCCGCGTACGCGATCCCGCTCGGCGAGGCGTCCGGGGTGGCCCACTGCACCACGGGATCGACCATGCCCTCCCGGTTCTCCTGGCCCTCCGCCTCCGGCCAGCCGTAGTTCCCACCCGGCTCGATCAGGTTCAGCTCGTCCCACTCCTGGTCGCCGAACTCCGCCGCCCACAGCCGCTTGTCGTCGTCCCAGGCCAGCCCCTGCACGTTGCGGTGGCCGTACGAGTACACCACCGACCCCGCGTCCGGGTTGCCGCGCGCCGGCTCGCCGTCCGGCGTCATCCGCAGGATCTTGCCGCCCAGCGACTCCTCGTCCTGCGCCAGCGCCGGGTCGCCGGCCTCGCCGGTGCCGACGTAGAGCATCTTGTCCGGGCCGAACGCGATCCGGCCGCCGTTGTGCCGGCCGCCCTTGGGGATGCCGCGGAAGACGGTGTCCGGCGCGCCCAGCCGGTTGCCCTCGGGCTCGTCCGCGTCGTACGTCATGCGCACGATGCGGTTGTCGCTGTCGGAGGTGAAGTACGCGTAGACCATCTCGTCCGCGCCCAGCGCGAGCCCCAGCAGCCCGCCCTCGTTGCCCGGTTGGGTCTGCACGCCGGGCACCTGGCCGGCCTCGGTGACCTTCCCGCCGTCCGCGGCGACGTGGTGGACGACGCCGGTGTCGCGGGAGGAGACCAGCAGGTCCCCGCCGGGCAGTTCGGCCAGGCCCCACGGGGTTTCCAGCCCCTCGGCGACGGTGCCGGCGACCTTCGCGCTGCCCTTGTCCGGGGGCGGCTCCGCCGACGAGGGCCCGCCGGCGGAGCCGCCGTCGGCGGTCCCGGCGGCGGAGGACGACGGGGACCGCTCCGACCCGCCGGAGTCGTCGTCTCCCGACGAGCAGCCGGCGGCGAGCACGAGTGCGGCGGCGGCTGCCAGCCGAAAGGCGACGACGGCGCGGGCTCTCACGGGACGGTCCTCCTCAGGGGGCGGCGGCCGGACGTTCCCAGCACATCACAACCGGGCGTACACCGCGCGCGCATGGAGCGTTCCCGCCCGTGCGGGCCCGGGCCGGGCGCCTTTCGTACGGGCCCGCGCGCCCGCTGCCGTACGAACCGGCGCCTGCCGCCCCGCCGACCCACCGCCGACCCACCGCCGGCCACCGCCCACGCCGCCCTGCTCCCGCCCCTACTCCCACGACCCCTGCGCCGCCGGCAGCGCCGCGATCTCCGCCAGGTCCGCCGGCGCCAGCCGCAGCCCCGCCGCCGCGGCGTTCTCCACCGCCCACCGCGCCTGCTTCGCCCCCGGCACCGGCACCACGTGGGCGCCCTGCGCCAGCACCCACGCCAGCGCCGCCTGCGCCGGCGTCGCGCCGTGCCGCTCGGCGACCCGCCGCAGCCCGGCGACCACCGGCTGGTTCGCCGCCATCATCTCGGCGGTGAACCGCGGGTGCCGGGCCCGTATGTCGTCCGGCTCGAAGCCCTGCCCGGGCGTGAGCGTGCCGGTGAGGAACCCGTGCCCCAGCGGCATCGCCGCGAGGAACCCGACCCGGCGGGCCTCGCACCACGGCAGCAGACCCGTCAGCGCCTCCGGCGACCACACCGACAGCTCCGCCTGCACGCTGCTGACCGGGAACACCTGCTGCACGCGGCGCAGGCGGCGGATCGTCGCGTCGTACATGCCGGCGCCCGCCCGACGGTCCGCCCGCGCGCCGACCGCGCAGAACCCCAGCGCGCGCACCTTCCCCGCCGCCACCAGCTCCGCCATCGCCCCCCAGGTCTCCTCGACCGGCACCTCGGGGTCCTCGCGGTGCAGTTGGTACAGGTCGATGACGTCGGTCTGCAGCCGGCGCAGCGAGGCGTCGCAGGCGCGCCGGACGTACGAGGGGCGGCCGTCGGCGACGACGTGCTGGTCGCCGACGAGGAGGCCGACCTTGGTGGACACGAACGCGTCCGCACGCCGCTCCCTGAGCACCCGGCCGACCAGCAGCTCGTTGGTGAACGGCCCGTACATGTCGGCGGTGTCGAGCAGGCTCACGCCGGCGTCGAGCGCCGCGCAGACGGCCCGTACGGACTCCTCGCCCCGCTGCCGCGACGAGCTGTACGCCCAGTGCATCGGCATGCAGCCGAGGCCGACCGCGCCCACCTCCAGGGCGCCCGCCCCTATCGTCCTGCGCTCCACGCAAGGCACACTAAACCCTGCCGCCGACACGGCATCCCACGGCCGCGGGGCCGCACCGCTGACTCGTCACCCCCCCGCCCGCCCGCGTTCCCGCGCCGATCACCTAGCCTCGGGTAAATGAGCGATGGACAGGTGTGGCTGCCGATTCCGCCGGACGAGATCGCCGATCTGCCGGCGGAACTCGACTACGTCCACTGGGACGCCGAGCCCGAGTTCCCCGCCGACCCGGCGGACTGCGTGTTCCTCGTGGCGCCGTACATGCGCCGGATCACGAACGACCCGGTGCCGCGGATGCGCGCGCTCAAGGTGCTGCAGACCCTCACCGCCGGCGTCGACGCCTATCTGTCCGCCCTGTCCGCGCTGCCGCCGGGGGCCAGGCTGTGCAACGCCCGCGGCGTGCACGAGGCGTCCACCGCCGAACTCGCGCTCGCGCTGACCCTCGCGTCGCTGCGCGGCATCCCGGACTTCGTACGCCGCCAGGACGCGGAGGAGTGGCAGACCGGCTTCCACCCCTCGCTCGCCGACAAGACCGTGCTGATCCTCGGCTACGGCGCCATCGGAAGCGCCGTGGAGGACCGGCTCGCCGGCTTCGAGTGCGAGCGGGTCGTGCGCATCGCGCGCTCCCCCCGCACCACACCGCGCGGGCCCGTGCACGCCCTCGCCGACGTACGGGAATTGGTGCCCGCGGCCGACGTGGTGATCGTGACGACCCCGCTGACCGACGACACCCGCGGCCTGGTCGACGCCGGGTTCCTGGCCCGGATGAAGGACGGTGCGCTGCTCGTGAACGTCGCCCGCGGCGCCGTCGTCGACACGAAATCCCTGCTGGACGAGGTGGAGTCGGGCCGGCTGCGGGCCGCGCTCGACGTCACGGACCCCGAGCCGCTGCCGCCGGGCCACCCCTTGTGGCACGCCCCCGGCGTGCTGGTCAGCCCGCACACCGGCGGCCCCACGTCCGCGTTCCGGCCGCGCGCCGAGCGTCTTCTCCGCTCCCAGCTGCGGAAGTTCGCGGCCGGCGAGCCGGTGGAGCACGTGGTCGCCGTCGCTTGACGGACAACCGCTCTATCACTCTACGTAGTTGACACGCAACTCTCGGTTTCAGTCACGCTCCGTAGAGGAAGTATGTCCCTGCGTGACGAACCTGGTGTATCGTCCGCAGCGGGGATTGCTCCCGACGTCAACGTGGCCGGCCAGCCGCCGGCCGTGCAACCGGTATCGAGGGGGGCGATGGGCACATGCACGGCAAGTGGAAATCCTTTCCGGTACGCGGGCAGCGAGGTAGTCCCGCGCGCCTCCCGGCCTTGAGAGCCGGCGCCGCGGCGGGGCCGCAGGCGCGACCGGCTCCCGGCAGCCGGGGGGCGCGGTGACCGCGTCGATCGGGGCGGTGGTGCACAGGCCGCCGTTGCCCGCAGGGCTCGTACCCCGGCTGGTGCTCGCGTCGCTCTGCGCGGGATACGCCACCGGTGCCGCCCTGGGCTGGGGCTCTGACCGAGTCGCCCTGATCATGGGGGACTTCGGCTTGAGCGCGGCGGCGTTCGCGGCCGCCTTCTCGTGTCTGTACTACGCGCGTATCCGCCGGGGCCGCTTCCGGCCGGCCTGGGTCATGTTCGGCGTCTCGTCCGCCATGGCGGGCGTCGGCAACGGCATATGGGGCTGGTACGAGGTCGTGCTCCAGCGCCCGCTGCCCGAGACGTCCATGGCGGACTTCTTCTTCCTGCTCTTCGCGCCGCCGGCGGTCATCGGCCTGCTGGTGCTCGCCCGGCGGCCGGTGAGCAGAGCGGGCTGGATCTGTCTGGGCCTGGACACCTGGCTCATCGGCGGCTCCCTGCTCACGATCTCCTGGACGCTCGCCCTCGCGCACGCCACGGGGGACGGCGAGTCGGTGTCCCGGATGGCGCTGACGCTGGCGTACCCGCTGCTGGACATCGTGCTGGTGAGCATGGTGCTGGCGCTGCACTTCCGGCGCACCGCGGCGGGCCGCTCCGCGATCAACACCGCGATCGGCGCGCTGGTGCTCACGGTGCTGTGCGACGCGCTGTTCACCTCGCCGCTGCTGCAGGAGCAGTACCGCTCGGGGCAGATCCTGGACGCCGGCTGGTTCACCGGCTCGATCCTGCTCGCGTACGCCCCCTGGGTCGGCCGGGCCGAGGAGGCCGAGGAGCGCGGCCGGGAGGAGTGCCCCCGGCCCATCGCCGGGCACATCGGAGCGCTCGCGCCGTATCTCGCGGCGGGCGTGTGCACGCTGGGGATCCTGTACAACCTGCTGGACGGCCGCAGCGTGGACCGCGTGGTGCTGATGACGGCGTGCACGGTCGTGCTGGCGCTCGTCGTCCGCCAGGCGATCATGCTGCTGGACAACATCAGCCTCACTCAGGAACTCGCCCAGCAGGAGAACCACTTCCGCTCGCTCGTGCAGGGTTCGAGCGACGTCATCATGATCGCGGCGCCGTCCGGGGTGCTCCGCTACGTCAGCCCCGCGGCCCTCGGCGTCTACGGCACGGATCCGGAGGAGCTGGAGGGCTGCGAGCTGGCCGGGCTCATCCACCCCGAGGACCTGGGGCGGGTGCTGCACGAGGTGCGCCGGTTCCTGTCCGCGCCGCCCGCCGGAGCGCGCTCGATCCGCATCGAGTGCCGCTTCCGGGCCGGGCGGGGCCGCCGCGGCGGCGAGGGCGGGTACGGCAAGGACGGCTGGCTGAACGTCGAGTCGACGGTCAACCGGCACCACAACGGCCTGATCTTCAACTCCCGGGACGTCACCGAGCGCGTGCGGCTCCAGGCGCAACTGCAGCACAGCGCCTCCCACGACGCGCTCACCGACCTGCCGAACCGGGCGCTGTTCACCGAGCGCGTCGGGCACGCCCTCGGCGGCCGGCGGGCCGGCGACGCGAACGCGGCCGTGCTCTTCATCGACCTCGACGGCTTCAAGGCGGTCAACGACACCGTCGGCCACGCCGCCGGCGACGAGCTGCTCATCCAGGCCGGCCGCCGGCTGCAGGAGTCGATCCGCTCCGGGGACTCGGCGGCCCGGCTCGGCGGCGACGAGTTCGCCGTGCTGCTCGTCGGCGGCGCGGCGGGCGAGAGCCGCTCGGACGGCGCCGGGCGGGAGCGGCGCACCCGGGAGGTCGCCGACCGGCTGCGGGTGCGGCTCTCCGAGCCGTACACCGCGGGCGGCGTCGAGGTGCGGGTCGCGGCCAGCATCGGCGTGGCCTTCGCCGAACCCGGCAGCACGCCCGCGGAGCTGATGCGCAACGCCGACCTGGCGATGTACCGCGCCAAGCAGGCCGGCAAGGCGCGCGTCGAGCTGTACGCGCCACAGATGCAGGCCGAGGTGGTACGGCGCATAGAGCTGGCGAACCGGCTGCGCTCCGCGCTGGACGACGGGCAGTTCACGCTGGTGCACCAGCCGGTGGTGGAGCTGTCCAGCGGGCGCCTCGCGGCGCTCTCGGCGCAGCCACGCTGGCGCTCGGCGCAGGGCATCGTGCACACGCCCGCCGAGTTCATGCAGGGCCCCCCGGACACCGGCGGGCGCGGCGGCGGGCAGGACCGGGCCCGGGCGGCGGAGCTGGCGCGCTGGCTGCTGGAGGCGACGGTCGAGCAGGCCGCCGAGCGGTACGAGGCGGGCATGGGCATCCCCGTCACCGTACGGATGTCGGCCGCCCGGCTCACCGACCGGAGCATGTCCCCGCAGCTGGTGGAGGCCCTGCTGGTACGGCACGGGCTGCCGCCCGGCGCACTGACCATCGAGGTCACCGACAGCGACGCTCGGGCCGGCATGGACGAGCTGGAGCGGCGGCTGGTGGCGCTGCGCCGCCTCGGCGTACGCGTCGCGCTCGACGGCTTCGGCAGCGGGCACGCCGCCATCGCCGCGCTGCGCCGGCTGCCGGTGGACGTGCTCAAGCTGGACCGGGGCCTGGTCGACGGCCTGGCCGAGTCGCCCCGGCTGCGCGCCATCGTGGCCGGGATGATCGGCATCGCCGGCGAGCTGGGCCTGGACTCGGCGGCCGAGGGGGTCGACCTGCCCGAGCAGGCCGAGGTGCTGCGTGCGCTGGGCTGCCGGCACGCGCAGGGCATGGCCTACTGCGAACCACTGGAGGAGGAGCGGGTACGGGACGCACTGGCCCTGGGAGCGTTCGCGCTGCCGGAGGAGGACGCATCCGCCATTGCGCTCACATAGTGAGACCCGGGTCCCACGAACTTGACACTTCCGGCGGCCCGGGGGCAAGGTCAGGTCCATGCGCACCCGAATTCTCGTACTTGGACAGCGCGTCGGCTGAAGCGGACCCCGACTCCCGGACCGCGCCGACGCGCTCCCCTCGCTTGCCATCCGGCACGAGGGGTTTTTTGTTGCTCGAACCCGCTCTCCACCCCCAACCCTCGCACCACTCGAAGACGAGAAGAGAAACCGATGACCGAGCAGGCTCCCCCGCGGAGTGAGCCCCACCCGCAACCGCCGCGGGCCCGCAGCGGGGGACAGTCCCGCGTCCCGGGGCACACACCGGCAGACAAGACAGTGACGGGCGCGCAGTCCCTCATCTACGCCCTTGAGGCCATGGGTGCGGACACGGTATTCGGCATTCCGGGCGGGACCATCCTCCCCGCGTACGACCCGCTCATGGACTCCACCAAGGTCCGGCACGTCCTCGTCCGCCACGAGCAGGGCGCGGGGCACGCCGCCACCGGGTATGCGCAGGCCACCGGTAAGGTGGGTGTCTGCATGGCCACCTCGGGGCCGGGCGCGACCAACCTCGTCACGCCCATCGCCGACGCGCACATGGACTCCGTCCCGCTGGTGGCGATCACCGGCCAGGTGGTGGTCAAGTCGATCGGCACGGACGCCTTCCAGGAGGCGGACATCTGCGGCATCACCATGCCGATCACGAAGCACAACTTCCTGGTCACGGACCCCGCGGACATCCCGCGGGTGATCTCCGAGGCGTTCCACATCGCCTCGACCGGCCGCCCCGGCCCGGTGCTGGTCGACATCGCGAAGGACACGCTCCAGGCCCGTACGGTCTTCAGCTGGCCGCCGCGCCACGAGCTGCCCGGCTACCGCCCCGTGACCAAGCCGCACGCCAAGCAGATCCGCGAGGCCGCCCGGCTGGTCGGCACCGCCCGGCGCCCGGTGCTGTACGTCGGCGGCGGCGTGCTCAAGGCCCGCGCCACCGCCGAGCTGAAGGTGCTCGCGGAGCTGACCGGCGCGCCGGTCGTCACCACCCTGATGGGCCTCGGCGCCTTCCCCGACACCCACCCGCAGCACCTGGGCATGCCGGGCATGCACGGCACGGTGGCCGCCGTCACCTCGCTGCAGAAGGCCGACCTGATCGTGGCGCTCGGCGCCCGGTTCGACGACCGGGTGACCGGCAGGCTGGACACGTTCGCGCCGTACGCCAAGATCGTGCACGCCGACATCGACCCGGCGGAGATCGGCAAGAACCGCGAGGCGGACGTGCCGATCGTCGGCGACGCCCGCGAGGTCATCGCCGACCTGATCGTGGCGGTGCAGGGCGAGCAGGAGCAGGGCGAGCCGGCCGCGGCCGGCACGGCGCGGTACGCGGAGTGGTGGCAGCAGCTGAACCGCTGGCGCGAGACGTACCCGCTGGGCTACGACCAGCCCTCCGACGGCACGCTGTCGCCCCAGCAGGTGATCCAGCGCATCGGCGAGCTGGCCCCGGAGAACACGGTCTACGCCGCGGGCGTCGGCCAGCACCAGATGTGGGCGGCGCACTACATCGACTACGACAAGCCCCGCACCTGGCTCAACTCCGGCGGCGCCGGCACCATGGGCTACGCCGTCCCGGCCGCCATGGGCGCCAAGGCCGGCGCGCCGGACGCCACGGTCTGGGCCATCGACGGCGACGGCTGCTTCCAGATGACCAACCAGGAACTGGTCACCTGTGCGCTGAACGACATCCCGATCAAGGTCGCGATCATCAACAACGGCGCGCTCGGCATGGTCCGCCAGTGGCAGACCCTCTTCTACAACCGCCGCTACTCCAACACCGTGCTGGACTCCGGCCCCAACGGCAACGGCAACGGACACGCCGCCGGCGCCGAGGACCAGGCCCGCCAGTCCGCCGGCACCCGCTGCCCGGACTTCGTCAAGCTGGCCGAGGCCATGGGCTGCGTCGGCATCCGCTGCGACGACCCCGAGCAGCTCGACGCCGTCATCGAGAAGGCCAACGCCATCAACGACCGCCCCGTCGTCGTGGACTTCATCGTCCACCAGGACGCGATGGTCTGGCCGATGGTCGCGGCCGGCACCTCCAACGACGAGATCATGGCCGCGCGCGACGTCCGCCCGGACTTCGGCGACGGCGAGGACGACTGAGGCCGGGAAGCCAGAGAAGAGACGAAGACATGTCCAAGCACACGCTCTCGGTCCTGGTGGAGAACAAGCCGGGCACCCTGGCCAGGATCTCCGCGATGTTCTTCCGCCGCGGCTTCAACATCGACTCCCTCGCCGTCGGCACCACCGAGCACCCGGACATCTCCCGGATGACGATCGTGGTGAACGTCGAGGACCAGCCGCTGGAGCAGGTCACCAAGCAGCTCAACAAGCTGGTCAACGTGCTGAAGATCGTCGAGCTGGAGCCGGGTTCCGCGGTGCAGCGCGAACTCGTCCTGGTGAAGGTGCGCGCCGACAACGAGACCCGCTCCCAGGTCGTCGAGATCGTCCAGCTGTTCCGCGCCAAGACCGTGGACGTCTCCCCGGACGCCGTCACGATCGAGGCCACCGGCAGCGGCGAGAAGCTGGAGGCGATGCTGAAGATGCTGGAGCCGTACGGCATCAAGGAGCTGGTCCAGTCCGGCACGATCGCCATCGGCCGCGGCGCCCGCTCCATCACGGACCGCTCGCTGCGCGCCCTGGACCGGACGGCGTAACGGCCGCGGGGCCACGGGGCACAGTGCGGCGGGCCGGTCGTCGCGGCCACGGCCGCGCGACCGGCCCGCGGCGGAGACCGGCTCCCGTCCGCTCCGTGTCCCCGCTCCGTCAACCCCCGTTAACAATCCCCGACAGACCCCCACCGCGCCAGGCGTACGGTGGGCACATCCGCAAGACCGAGGAGAGACTTCAGTGGCCGAGCTGTTCTACGACGACGACGCCGACCTGTCCATCATCCAGGGCCGCAAGGTCGCGGTCCTCGGCTACGGCAGCCAGGGCCACGCCCACGCGCTGTCGCTGCGCGACTCCGGCGTGGACGTCCGCGTCGGGCTGCACGAGGGCTCCAAGTCGCGGGCGAAGGCCGAGGAGCAGGGTCTGCGCGTCGTCACCCCCGCCGAGGCCGCCGCCGAGGCGGACGTGATCATGATGCTGGTACCGGACCCGGTCCAGGGCCAGGTCTACGAGGAGTCCGTGAAGGACAACCTCAAGGACGGCGACGCCCTGTTCTTCGGCCACGGCCTCAACATCCGCTACGGGTTCGTCAAGCCGCCCGCCAACGTGGACGTCTGCATGGTCGCCCCGAAGGGCCCGGGCCACCTGGTCCGCCGCCAGTTCGAGGAGGGCCGCGGCGTGCCGTGTATCGCGGCCGTGGAGCAGGACGCCGGTGGCAACGCGTTCGCGCTGGCCCTGTCGTACGCGAAGGCCATCGGCGGCACCCGCGCCGGCGTCATCAAGACCACCTTCACCGAGGAGACCGAGACCGACCTCTTCGGCGAGCAGGCCGTGCTCTGCGGCGGCACCTCGGCGCTGGTGAAGGCGGGCTTCGAGACCCTGGTCGAGGCCGGCTACCAGCCGGAGATCGCGTACTTCGAGTGCCTGCACGAGCTGAAGCTCATCGTGGACCTCATGTACGAGGGCGGCCTTTCGAAGATGCGCTGGTCGGTCTCCGAGACCGCCGAGTGGGGCGACTACGTCTCCGGCCCGCGGATCATCAACGACAACACCAAGGCCGAGATGAAGAAGATTCTCGGCGAGATCCAGGACGGCTCGTTCGCCAAGGACTGGATGGCCGAGTACCACAACGGCCTCCCGCGCTACAACGAGTACAAGAAGCAGGACGGCGACCACCTCGTCGAGACCACCGGCAAGGAGCTGCGGAAGCTCATGAGCTGGGTCGACGACAAGGACTGAGCGAACCGGTCCCTCGAACGGGCGGTGGCGGGGCGCAGCGGGCCCGGCCACCGCCCGGCGCCACTACACTCTGGTACATCGCGCGTCAGGCTCACAGCGTCGTGTGTCCTTCAAACGCGGCAGCACGCGTCTGTCCGGCGGACCGGCGTTGCACCCCTCCACCTGCGGCCGTCGGGACGGCCGTCCCGCACAGGAATCCAGTGAGGACCACGTGAGCACTGCCCCAGCATCCGGCGCCACCGCCCCCGGGAAGCCGGCCGTACTGATCGCCGAGGAGCTCTCGCCGGCCACCGTCGACGCCCTCGGTCCCGACTTCGACATCCGCCACTGCAACGGCGCCGACCGGGCCGAGCTGCTCGCGGCCATCGCCGCCGTGGACGCGATCCTGATCCGCAGCGCCACCAAGGTCGACGCCGAGGCCGTCGCCGCCGCGCGGAAGCTGAAGGTCGTCGCCCGCGCGGGCGTCGGCCTCGACAACGTCGACGTACCCGCCGCCACCAAGGCCGGCGTGATGGTCGTCAACGCGCCGACCTCCAACATCGTCACCGCCGCCGAACTGGCCTGCGGCCTGATCATCGCCAGCGCCCGCAACATCCCGCAGGCCAACGCCGCGCTGAAGGCCGGTGAGTGGAAGCGCTCGAAGTACACCGGCGTGGAGCTGAACGAGAAGGTGCTCGGCGTCGTCGGCCTCGGCCGTATCGGCGTGCTCGTCGCCCAGCGCATGGCGGCGTTCGGCATGAGCGTCGTGGCGTACGACCCGTACGTGCAGGCGGCGCGCGCCGCGCAGATGGGCGTCCGGCTCGTCTCGCTGGACGAGCTGCTGGAGACCTCCGACTTCATCACCGTCCACCTGCCGAAGACCCCGGAGACCCTGGGCCTCATCGGCGACGAGGCGCTGCAGAAGGTCAAGCCGTCCGTCCGTATCGTCAACGCCGCCCGCGGCGGCATCGTCGACGAGGAGGCGCTGACCGCCGCGCTGAAGGAGGGCCGGGTCGCGGGCGCGGGCCTCGACGTCTACGCCACCGAGCCCTGTACGGACTCGCCGCTGTTCCAGTTCGACAGCGTCGTCGCCACCCCGCACCTCGGCGCCTCCACCGGCGAGGCGCAGGAGAAGGCGGGCATCTCGGTGGCCCGCTCGGTGCGCCTCGCGCTCGCCGGGGAGCTGGTGCCGGACGCGGTCAACGTCCAGGGTGGCGTCATCGCCGAGGACGTACGTCCCGGGCTGCCGCTGGCGGAGAAGCTGGGCCGGATCTTCACGGCGCTCGCCGGCGAGGTCGCGGTCCGCCTCGACGTGGAGGTGTGCGGCGAGATCACCCAGCACGACGTGAAGGTGCTGGAGCTGTCCGCGCTCAAGGGCGTCTTCGAGGACATCGTCGCCGAGACCGTGAGCTACGTGAACGCGCCGCTGTTCGCGCAGGAGCGCGGCGTCGAGGTGCGGCTGACCACCAGCTCGGAGTCGAACGAGCACCGTAACGTGGTGACCGTGCGCGGCACGCTGGCGAGCGGCGAGGAGGTGTCGGTCTCCGGCACTCTCTCCGGGCCGAAGCACCAGCAGAAGATCGTCGCCGTCGGCGAGCACGACGTGGACCTGGCGCTCGCCGATCACATGGCGTTCTTCAGCTACGCCGACCGCCCCGGCGTCGTCGGCACCATGGGCCGGATCCTGGGCGAGGCGGGCATCAACATCGCCGGCATGCAGGTGTCCCGGGCCAAGGCCGGCGGCGAGGCGCTGGTCGCGCTGACGGTGGACGACACGATCCCGCCGGCCGTCGTGCAGGAGATCGCCGGCGAGATCGGCGCGGCCTCGGCGCGCGCGGTGAACCTCACCGAGTAGCGAACAGGTCCTCACCTCCTCACCCACGGGCACCGGGCCCGGGCGGGCGGCAGCGATGCCGCCGGTCCGGGCCCGTTCGCGTGTGCCCACCCGCCGCCCGGGGCGGGATGCGGAGGATCTTCGCGCGGCCCTCTATCACTTCCCCTCAGATGGATGAAATCTCTCCGGTGCCCTCCTACGGTGCGGGTAAGTGGAGAATTTCCCTTCGGTTGAGGAGCGGCCATGCGGACCCGGATGCGAGCGGACGCCCGACGGAACCGCGAGCTGATCCTGAAGGCGGCCGGCCAGGTCTTCGTGGGCGAGGGCCCCGACGCGCCGCTGGACGAGGTCGCCCGCCGGGCCGGCGTCGGCATCGCCACGCTCTACCGCAACTTCGCCAGCCGTGAGGCGCTGATCCGCGGCGTCGCCGCCGCCACGCTCACCGCGCTGAGCGGCGCCGCCCGGGAGGCGCTGGCGAGCGACGAGGAGCCGTTCGAGGCGCTGCGCCGGTTCGCCCACGCGGCGCTCAGGCTGCGCATCGGCGCGGTGCTGCCCGCGCTCTCCGGCCGGATCCGGATCGACGAGGAGCTGGCGGAGCTGCGCGCGGCGACGTTGCGGTCGGTGCAGGAGCTGATCGTACGGGCGCAGCGGGCCGGCCAGGTCCGCGAGGACGTCGTTCTGGGCGACGTTCCGTTCATGGTCATGCGGCTCACGCTGCTGCTGCCCGGCGGCGGGCTGCCCGAGGACGAGGCGCTCGCGCACCGCCATCTGGAGGTCTACCTCGACGGGCTGCGCCCCGAGGCCGCCCGCGCCCGCGGCACCGCGCTGCCCGGCCCCGCCATCACCGCGGAGCGCTTCATGCGAGTCACGGACCGCATCGTCGGCGGGGAGCCCCGCTAGCGCCCGTACCGCCCGAGAGACACGCCGCCACCCGAAACCGAAAGCACGCACGAGAAAGGCAATGACATGGACACTACAAAGAACACCGCGGAGGCCAACCCGCGGCGTTGGCTTGCGCTGGCCTTCATCGGGCTGGCGCAGTTGATGATCGTGCTGGATGTCACGATCGTGAACATCGCGCTGCCGTCCGCGCAGGCGGATCTGGAGATCTCCGACGGGGACCGGCAATGGGTGATCACCGCGTACACCCTGGCCTTCGGCGGCCTGCTGCTGCTGGGCGGCCGGATCGCCGACTACGCCGGCCGCCGCCGCGCGTTCCTGACCGGGCTGGTCGGCTTCGCCGCCGCCTCCGCCGTCGGCGGCGCGGCACCGAACTTCGCCGCCCTCCTCAGCGCCCGCGCCGCGCAGGGCGCCTTCGCCGCCCTCCTCGCCCCGGCGGCGCTGTCGCTGCTGACGACCAGCTTCACCGAGCAGCGGGAACGCGCCCGCGCGTTCGGGATCTTCGGCGCGATCGCCGCCGGCGGCGGCGCCATCGGCCTGGTCACCGGCGGCGCGCTGACCGAGTACCTGGACTGGCGGTGGTGCCTGTACGTGAACGTGCCCATCGCCGTCGCCGCCGCGGCCGGCTGGTGGGTGCTGCCCGCCGACACCCGCTCCGACGTCCGCCGGAAGATCGACGTCCCCGGCGCCATCCTCGCCGTCACCGGCCTCGTCACCCTCGTCTACGGCTGCAGCGAGGCGGAGTCCGAGGGCTGGGACTCGGCGCTCGTGCTCGGTCTGCTGTTCCTGGGCGTGGCGCTGCTGACGGGGTTCGTGCTGTACGAGCGGAACGCCAAGGAGCCGCTGCTGCCGCTGCGGGTGGTGCTGAGCCGGGCCCGGGGGAGTGCCTTCCTGGGCATCGCGCTGGCGGCGGTCGGCATGTTCGCGATGTTCCTGTTCCTCACGTACTACATGCAGGTCGTCATGGGCTACTCCGCCCTGAAGACCGGCGTGGCGTTCCTGCCGCTCACCGCCGGGGTGCTGGCCGGCGCCGGCGGCCTGGCCACCCGGCTGCTGCCCAAGGTGCCGCCACGGGCACTGATCGCGCCCGGGCTGCTGTTCGCCGCGGCCGGCTCCGGCTGGCTGGCGACGCTGGACATCGACACCTCGTACGCGGCCGGAGTGCTGCCCGCCGAGCTGATCATGGGCTTCGGCATGGGCATGGTGATGGCCCCGGCCATCAACTACGCCACCCACGGCGTCCGCGAGGAGGAGGCCGGCGTCGCCTCGGCGACGGTCAACACCTCCCAGCAGATCGGCGGTTCGATCGGCACCGCGCTGCTCAACACGGTGGCCACCACTACCACCGCCGACTACCTCGCCGAGCGCGTGCCGGACGCGGGGGCCGCGGAGGAGCGGCGCGCGGCGGGCGGGGCGGTGCCGCCGGTGGTCAAGGAGGGCCTGGTCGAGGGCTTCGCGTCCGCGTACACGATGGCGTCGGTCATCTTGCTCGCCGCGGCGGTGGTCGTGGCGGTGCTGATGAACACCCCCCGCCCCGACCGCACCAGCCCGGCAACCGCCACCCCGGCGGCCCACCTGGGCTGAGCCCCGCACCGGCCGCCCGGCGGCGGCCCCGGCGGGTGCGCGTGCCGGCGTGCCGGAGCCGGGGTCCCGTACGGCGGCGATGGCGGGTCCCCGTGTCCGAAGCCGGCGACCGCCCCTGTGCCCGGCCGCCCGGCGGCGGGCGCGGCGGGAGGGGATCGCGTGCGGTGCCGGTGGGCTGTGTCCGCGTCCGCGTACGGGCCGCGGTCACAGGCGGGCGGACTTGAGGGACATGTGCAGGAGCAGGCGGTCCTCGCCCGCGGTGAGGTCGAGGCCGGTCAGCTCCTCCACCCGGGACAGCCGGTAGTACAGCGTCTGGCGGTGGATGCCCAGCGCGGCGGCCGTGCGGGCGGCCTGGCCGGCGTGGTCGAGGTAGACCTCGGCGGTGCGGGCCAGCCCGGCGTGGGCCGGCTCCAGCAGCCGCGCAACCGCCGGGTCGACGCCGCCGGGCAGGGCGGTGAGCAGCCGGTACGGGCCGATGTCCGGCCACCGCGCCACCGGCCCCAGGTGCGGCGCGGCCCGCGCCGCCCGGGCGGCGGCCAGCGCCTCACGCCAGGTGCCGGGCAGCCCGTCGAGCCCGGCCCGCCCGGCGCCGACGCCGGCGACGACGTCCGCGGCGCCCGACGCGGTCGCCGCCCCGGCGGCCCCGCCGGGGCGGGTACGGGCCCCGCCCGCCGCTCCGCGCCGTACCTCCGCCGGCACCTCACCCGGCGCGCTCGTCCCCGCGCCGCTCCACGCCGCCCCCGGCGCCCCGCCCCCTCCGGCGTGCCGCAGCCGCTCCGCCGCCGTCACCGCCGGTTCCACCGCACTCGCGGACGGCAGGAGCACCAGCGCCGCCAGCGCCCGTACCGGCGCCGCCCGGTCCCCGGCTCCCTCCTCCGCGCCGGTTCGCGCCTCGCCGCCGGCTGCCCGTATCCCCGCGCCCGTCCGTGCCCCGGCGCCCGTACCCCCGGCGCCCGTACCCGCCGCGCCCCAGCCGCCGGCGCCGCCCCGTACCCGCACCACCGCAGTCGCCGCCGTCCGCGGCAGACCCGGGCCCGGCGCCGCCGGGTCCGCCGGCCGCCACGGCAGCACCGCCACCGCCGCCACCGGCCCCGCCGCACCGCCCGGCAGCGCGTCCCGCAGCTCCGCCAGCGCCGCGTCCCGCCCCGCCGCCGGACCCGCCAGCACGTCGTGCAGCAGCATCCCCGCCGCCGCCCCCGCCCGGGTCTCCGCCGCCAGCAGCGCCCCGATCCGCTCCGCCGTCCGCATGGCCCGCGCGATCCGCGGATCCGGCGCCCGGCCCGGCCCGCCCAGCTCGACGTCGGCCAGGTGCCCGTCGTCGAGCAGCCAGACGTACCCCTGCACCACCCCGTCGTGCCGCGCCGGCAGACAGATCCGCCCGGTGAGCACCCCCGCGGAGGGATCCGGCGGGATCCGCATCGGGCCGGTCGCGCGGGCGATCCCGTACGCCTCGAACCACGCCCGCACCGCCGCCGTCGAGCGCCGGTGCAGGATGGACTTCGTACGGACCGGGTCCATGAGCGAGGAGACGCCGCCCGACGAGCCGTCGCCGGTGTCGTGGACGCCGAATGCGATCAACCCGAAGTCCCGGTCCTCCAGGGTGGCGGGGGCGCCGAGCGCCGCCGAGACCTCGTCCACCAACTGCTGGTAGTCGCCGCGCATGAGAGCAGCGTCTCATACATCTGTATGAGAGCGGGCTCCCGGATGCGTGACAGCTGTCGATGGCCCAGGATCGGAGCGATCCTTAGATTTCAGGGAGGAGTTACCTGCGCCCCGACCGTGGAGGTGCCCCGTGCTGGGTCCCGTGCTTCTCGCCGCCGCGCGCAGCGACGGAATCCGTCGCGTCGTCTCGGCCGCACCGGTCAGCCGCCGGGTGGTCACGCGCTTCGTCGCCGGCGAGGAGCTGGCCGACGCCGTCGCCACCGTCCGCGACCTGGCCGGCCGCGGGCTGTCGAGCACCCTCGACCACCTCGGGGAGGACGTCACCGACCCCCGCGAGGCGCTGCGCGCCCGGGACGCGTACCTCCGGCTGACCGAGGCGCTCCACGACGAGGGGCTCGGCGACCGCGCCGAGATGTCCGTGAAGCTCTCCGCCTTCGGCCAGGCGCTGCCCGGCGGCCACGACCTCGCGCTCGCCCACGTCACTCCGGTGGTCGAAGCCGCCGCCGCGGCCGGCACCACGGTCACCCTCGACATGGAGGACCACACCACCGTCGACTCCACCCTCGCCGTCCTGCGCACCCTGCGCGAGCGCTTCCCGCAGACCGGCGCCGTGCTGCAGTCGTACCTCTTCCGCACCGAGGAGGACAGCCGGGCCCTCGCCGGCGAGGGCTCCCGGGTGCGGCTGGTGAAGGGCGCGTACAAGGAGCCGGCCGTCGTCGCCTTCCAGAACCCGCTGGAGGTGGACCGGTCGTACGTACGCTGCCTGAAGATCCTCATGACCGGGCGCGGCTACCCCATGATCGGCACGCACGACCCCCGGATGATCGCCATCACCCAGGACCTGGCGCGCCGCCACGGCCGCAAACCGGACGAGTACGAGTTCCAGATGCTCTACGGAATCCGCCCGCAGGAGCAGCTCCGCCTGGTGGCCGAGGGCCACCGGGTGCGCGTCTACACCCCGTACGGCACCGACTGGTACGGCTACTTCATGCGCCGGCTCGCCGAACGCCCGGCGAACACGGCCTTCTTCCTGCGTGCACTCGCGAGCCGCCGCTGAAGACCACCGCCGACGACCCCCGCAAGACCCTCCGCACCTCGAAGGAGATCGGCAACGATGGACGCTGTGACCCAGGTCCCCGCCCCGTACAACGAGCCGGTGCACACCTACGCCCCCGGCACGCCGGAGCGCGCGCGGCTGGAGGCCAAGCTCAAGGAGCTGGCCGAGAGCCCCATGGAGCTGCCGATGACCATCGGCGGCGTGCGCCGCATGGGCGGCGGCGCGCGCGTCGACGTCGTGCAGCCGCACAAGCACAAGGCCGTCCTCGGCACGTACGGCACCGCCACCCGCGCCGACGCGCAGGACGCGATCGACGCCGCCCTGGCCGCCGCCCCCGGCTGGCGCGCGCTGTCCTTCGACGACCGGGCCGCGATCCTGCTCAAGGCCGCCGACCTGCTGGCCGGCCCGTGGCGCGAGACGATCGCCGCCTCCACCATGCTCGGCCAGTCGAAGACCGCGCAGCAGGCGGAGATCGACGCGCCCTGCGAGCTGGTCGACTTCTGGCGCTTCAACGTCCACTTCGCCCGGCAGATCATGGACGAGCAGCCGCCGATCCAGCCGCCCGGCGTGTGGAACCGGCTCGACCACCGCCCGCTAGAGGGCTTCGTCTACGCGATCACGCCCTTCAACTTCACCGCGATCGCCGGCAACCTGCCGACCGCGCCCGCCCTCATGGGCAACGTCGTCGTCTGGAAGCCCTCGCCGACCCAGACCCACGCCGCGGTGCTGCTCATGCGGCTGCTGGAGGAGGCCGGGCTGCCGCCCGGCGTCATCAACCTCGTCACCGGCGACGGCAAGGACGTCTCCGAGGTCGCGCTGCCGCACCCGGACCTGGCCGGCATCCACTTCACCGGCTCCACCCGCACGTTCCAGCACCTGTGGGGCGAGGTCGGCAGGAACCTGCCCGGCTACAAGGCGTACCCCCGGATCGTCGGCGAGACGGGCGGCAAGGACTTCATCGTCGCCCACCCGAGCGCGGACCCGGCGAAGCTGAAGACCGCGATCACCCGCGGCGCCTTCGAATACCAGGGCCAGAAGTGCTCGGCCGCCTCCCGCGCGTACGTCCCGCGCTCCCTGTGGGACGGGGGCCTGAAGGACTCGCTCGTCACGGAGACCGAGGGCCTCGCCATGGGCGACGTGACGGACCTGGCGAACTTCGTCGGCGCCGTCATCGACGACCGGGCGTTCGCCAAGAACAAGGCCGCGATCGACCGCGCGAAGGCCGACCCGGCGTGCGACATCGTCGCGGGCGGCACGTACGACGACTCCGTCGGCTACTTCGTCCGCCCGACCGTCGTCGTCTGCTCCGACCCGGAGAACGAGGTGTTCACCGAGGAGTACTTCGGCCCGATCATCGCGGTGCACGTGTACGAGGACGACTTGTACGACGCGATGCTGGAGCAGATGGAGTCCGTCGCCGCGTACGCCCTGACCGGCGCGGTCCTCGCGCAGGACCGCACGGTCATCGCCGAGACGACGCGCAGGCTGCGCTTCGCGGCCGGCAACTTCTACGTCAACGACCGGCCCACCGGCTCGATCGTCGGCCAGCAGCCCTTCGGTGGTGCCCGCGCCTCCGGCACCAACGACAAGGCGGGCTCGAAGTTCAACCTGCTGCGCTGGTCCTCGCCGCGCGTCATCAAGGAGACGATGGACGCCCCGACCGACTACCGCTACCCCCACATGGGCTGACGCCCGCCGGGCCGCCCCCGGGCGGCCCCTCCCGAACGCCGCCCCCGGTCGCCACCCCCGTCGGCCGGGGGCGGCCGGCGTGCGCGGACTGGGCGGCGGCCGACCCGGACCGTTACCGTCGTGACATGCGGATCCTCGCCGTGGTCTGGGACATCGACGACACGATCTTCGACCACTCGGGCGCCGAGCGGCGCGCCGCCCTGGAGCACCTGACCGCCCGCGGGCTGCTGGGCCGGTACGCCTCCCCGGACGAGGCCGCCGCGCACTGGCACGCGGTCTCCGAGGAGTACGTGGAGCGCTACCTGGCCGGCGAGTTCACCTTCCTGGCCCAGCGCCGCGAGCGGGCCCGGGTGCTGGCGGACCGGCCGCTGACCGACGCCGAGGCCGACGCCTGGATGGCCGGCTACCTGGCCGCGTACCGGCGGTACTGGCGGGTCTTCCCGGACGTCGTACCGGCGCTCGACGGCCTCGCCCCGCGCCGGCGGCACGGCCTGCTGTCCAACAACAGCGCCCCGCACCAGGAGGAGAAGCTCCGCGCCATCGGCGTGCACGACCGCTTCGAGGCGCTGGTGTGCTCCGAGGAACTGGGCATCGCCAAGCCCGCCCCCGGCGCCTTCCACGCCGCCTGCGCCGCGCTCGGGCTGCCGCCGGGGCGCGTCGCGTACGTCGGCGACCGGCCGGACACCGACGCGGCGGCGGCGGACGCGGCGGGGCTGACGGGGATCTGGCTGGACCGGTCCGCCGCCGAGGCACCCGCGCGGGCATCCGGGCAGGCATCCGCGCGCCGCCTCGCGCAGGCGCCCGCGGGTGTGCGCCGCATCACCTCGCCCGCACAGCTGGCGGCGCTGCTCGACACCCTCGACTCGTGACGATCACCGCAGGTCGTTGGGGGTGCCGTCTCAGATAGTAGGAAGCCCGAGTAAATGGCGAGACAAGAACGCTTTGACGTCCTACTTTTATAGGAGCCGAACGCTCGCGGAACAGCGACGGTGGTCGAGGCTTGGCGCCTCTCAGGCAGGCGACCCCTGCGGCGCCGCTCCCGCCCCAGCGGCGTCCCCACGTATCTCCAGCACCCTTCAGGAGCTGCCCCATGGCTGCCACCACCACGGTCCGCCGCGCCCGCCACTCCGCCCGCACCGGGCAGAGCGAGGAGCGCACACGTGACAACGCCGTCGCCCGCAAGAACGCCGCCGCCGCGCTGCAGCGGGCGTTCGACCGCCGCGACAACGGCGGCGCGACCGGTCACTGAGCCCGCTCAGCGGCCCCGTACCAGCTCGAAGTGGTCGATCCGCGTGCCGTCGTCGGCGTACGCGGCGACCCGTAGCGCGGGCGAGGCGCCCGGCAGGGACTCGACCGCGAGGAACGAGTAGCCCGTGTAGCGCACCCGTGACCACTCGACGCCCTCCGGCGCCTTCGCACCCGACCGGGTCCAGCGGAACGTCTGCACCACGTCCCGGTCGCGGCGCCGGCCCTCGTAGGTGTCCGGCGCGCTGAAGTCGTACAGCTTGCGCCCGCCGCCGCCCGCGGTGACGTAGACCGCACCGTGGCGCTCGGTGTCCACGGACCCGCCGACGGGCAGCGGGCGGGTCAGGGCCCCCGCGCGGAGCGCGTCGGTGCGCTCGTAGACGTGGTTGTGGCCGTTGACCACGAGGTCCACCCGGTGCTTGTCGAGCAGCGGCGTGAAGTGCTCCCGCACCCCGCCGTCCGAGGCGTGCGTGCTGGTGGAGTAGGCGCAGTGGTGGAAGAAGACCACGACGAAGTCGACGTCCGCGGCCGTACGCAGCTCCGCAAGGCGCCGGTCCAGCCAGCGCACCTGGGCGCCGTCGGTGAAGCCGAGGTTGGCCGGGATCTCGTACGACACGTCGTTGGCGTCCAGCGCCACGACGGCGACGTTGCCGTAGACGAAGGAGTACGCACTCGGCGCCTCGCGCGGGTCGAAGCCGTTGTCCGGCAGCGTCCAGCGCGCCCGCTGGCCGCCGTAGCCGTTGGGGGAGTACCACGCCTCCATGTCGTGGTTGCCCATCGCCGGCATCCACGGGACCCGGGAGGCCACCGGGTCGATCTGCCGCAGGAAGCGGTCCCACACCCGGGCGTCGTAGCGGCCGGTCTCCAGGCCGAGTCCGGAGTCCTCGGCGTAGCAGATGTCGCCGGCGTGCAGGTGGAATGCCGGAGGGCCGCCGGGCAGGGCGGCGATGCCCCGGGTGATCGCGCGGGCGGCGCGGCCGGTGCCCTGGTCGCCGAAGGCGGTGAAGACGAAGCGCTCCGGCCGGGCGGGCGCGGTGGTGAACCCGGCGAGGTGCTCGGCGGCGCCGTGGGCAGCCGCGCGGGGCGGGATGGCGGGGTCGAACTCGTCGTGGCCGAGGCCGTAGACGTACGCCGTGCCTGGCTCCAGGCCGTCGAGCGCGGCGTGCACGTAGTGCTGCTCCACCGCCGGGAGGCCGTTCAGCGCCGGGGTCTTCAGCGGCCGGATCTCGGCCTCGACGCGCTCGCCGAGTTCGCCGCGGTCCGTGCCGAAGCGCACGTACGGGCGGCGCACCGGCAGCGGGAGCTGCCAGCCGACGCGCATCTGGGTGCGCGGGTCGGCGCCGAACGCCAGATGCCGGCCGAACGCCGCCGGCGCCCCGGTGGGCGCGGGGGCGGCGGTGCCCGCCGGGGAGTGGTCCGTACGCCCGGACCCCCCGCCGCCGTCGCCCCCGCCCGCATCGCCGTTGCACCCGGCGAGCAGCAGCCCGCCGGCCAGCCCGCCCGCGCCCGTGGTGACGACGCGGCGCCGCGAGTACCTGCCGCGCAGGTACTCGTGCTGCTCGGCCATGCTCATGGTGCGGGCGAGGCGTGGGGGGATGCCGAAGCCGGGAGTGTCCATATCACCGAGCCTTCCCTGCCGGGGCCGACGCACCGGCGAACTGCCGCCGTCGGCGTGGTGAACGCCTCCGGCCTGTCCCCATCCCGTGTCCACATCCCGGACGGCGGTGTCATCCCGCAAGACGTAGCGCGTAGGCTCCCCGCATGTCTCGCAGCATTCGTCTCGCGTCCATTCCCGGCGACGGCATCGGCCCCGAGGTCGTGGCCCAGGGCCTGAAAGTGCTCTCCGCCGTTCTGCCGCAGGACGTGAAGCTGGAGACCGAGAGCTACGACCTGGGCGCCCGCCGCTGGCACGCCACCGGCGAGACCCTGCCGGACGCGGAGCTGGCGGCGCTCAAGGAGTACGACGCGATCCTGCTCGGCGCCATCGGCGACCCCTCGGTGCCGTCCGGCGTGCTGGAGCGCGGGCTGCTGCTGAAGCTGCGCTTCGCCTTCGACCACTACGTGAACCTGCGCCCGTCGAAGCTCTTCCCCGGCACCGACACCCCGCTCGCCGGCCGCCCCGACATCGACTTCGTCGTCGTCCGCGAGGGCACCGAGGGCCCGTACACCGGCAACGGCGGCAGCCTGCGTACCGGCACCCCGGCCGAGGTGGCCACCGAGGTCAGCGTCAACACCGCGTACGGCGTGGAGCGGGTCGTCCGGGACGCGTACGAGCGCGCCCAGGCCCGCCCGCGGCGGAAGCTGACCCTCGTGCACAAGAACAACGTGCTCGTCTACGCCGGCCATCTGTGGAAGGACACCTTCGACCGGGTCGGCGCCGAGTACCCCGACGTCACCACGGACTACCTGCACGTCGACGCCGCGACGATCTTCCTCACCACCCAGCCTGAGCGCTTCGACGTGATCGTCACCGACAACCTCTTCGGCGACATCCTCACCGACCTCGCCGCCGCCATCAGCGGCGGCATCGGCCTCGCCGCCTCCGGGAACATCAACCCGGCCGGCACCTTCCCGTCGATGTTCGAGCCGGTCCACGGCTCCGCGCCGGACATCGCCGGCACCGGCAAGGCCGACCCGACGGCCACGGTCCTGTCGGTCGCCCTGCTCCTGCGCCACCTCGGCTACGCCGCGCAGGCCACCCGCGTCGAGGAGGCCGTCGAGGCCGACCTCGCGGCGCGGGGCGCCACGGCGCGCACCACGGACGAGATCGGCGACGCGCTCGCCGCCCGAGTATCCGGCTGACCGCCGGGACCACACACGCTCGCCGCGGCCGGCCCGGCCGGTCAGGTTTCTCCGTACGGCCGACTGACCCTGCCCTGCGGGCGGGGTCGGTGCGACGATGACCCTTCGGGCCGCGTACCACCGCCGCGCTTGCCGCTGCCCACGCCCACGTCATAATCGACGGGGGGCCGTGGCACGGGGTAATGCTCGGACGTCCTAGTACCTTCGGGTGCGAGGACCCGGGTACGGGACGCGGTCCGCCACACACCGAACGGTGAAGGACACGAATCTCATGACCACGATCGAGCTCAAGCCGTCCGCGCACCCGCTGTCTGACGCGGAGCGCGAGGCGATCCTGACCAACCCCGGTTTCGGCAAGCACTTCACCGACCACATGGTCACGATCAAGTGGACCGAGGGCCGCGGCTGGCATGACGCGCAGCTCCAGCCGTACGCGCCGCTGACCCTCGACCCGGCGACGATGGCGCTGCACTACGGGCAGTCCATCTTCGAGGGGCTGAAGGCGTACCGGCAGCCCGACGGCAGCGTCCGCACCTTCCGGCCGGACGCCAACGCGCGCCGCTTCCAGCAGTCCGCCCGCCGGCTGGCGATGCCGGAGCTGCCCGTCGAGACCTTCGTGGAAGCCATCGACGTGCTGGTGCGCCAGGACAAGGCGTGGGTGCCGGGCACCGGCGAGGAATCGCTGTACCTGCGCCCGTTCATGTTCGCGACCGAGATCGGCCTGGGCGTGAACTCGCCGGCGCACGAGTACCTGTTCATGGTGCTGGCCTCGCCCGCGGGCGCGTACTTCCACGGCGGCATCAAGCCGGTGTCGGTGTGGCTCACCGAGGAGTACGTGCGCGCCGCGCCCGGCGGCACCGGCGAGGCGAAGTGCGCGGGCAACTACGCGGGTGCCATGGCCGCCACCCTCCAGGCCGTGCAGCAGGGCTGCGACCAGGTGGTGTGGCTGGACGCGGTGGAGCGCCGGTGGATCGAGGAGATGGGCGGGATGAACCTGTACTTCGTGCGGGGCGGCGGGCCCGGCGGGCAGGAAGGGGACGCGGAGGTGGTCACGCCCGAGCTGACCGGCACGCTGCTGCCCGGCATCACCCGCGACTCGCTGCTGACCATCGCCGCCGACCTCGGCTACCGGACCCGCGAGGTGCGGATCTCCAAGGAGGAGTGGCAGGCTGGCTGCGCGGACGGCACGATCTCGGAGACCTTCGCCTGCGGCACGGCGGCGGTCATCACGCCGGTGGGGCACGCGAAGTCCAGCACGGCGGAGTGGACGGTCGCGGACGGGGAGATGGGGCCGGTCACGGCGCGGCTGCGTAAGGCGCTGGTCGATGTGCAGACCGGGCAGGCGCCGGACCCGCACGGGTGGATGCACCCGCTGGGCTGACGACACGGTACGGGTACGGGTACGGGGCCGCCGCCGGAGTCCGGCGGCGGCCCCTCACTTGGGTGCCGTCGTGCCGCCGGTCGCGTCAGTAGACGGTGACGCCGTAGGCGCTGAGCGCCTCGGTGACCGGCTGGTGGATGGCGGAGCCGCTGCTGCCGGTGCAGCCCGCGCTGCCGGAGTGGATGCCGTACGCGACGGTGCCCGAGAAGTGCGCGCCGCCGCTGTCGCCGCCCGCGGAGCAGGCGGTGGTGCGGACCATGTTGTAGACCGGGCCGTCGCTGTAGTTGACGGTCACGTTCACCGCGGTCACGCTGCCGCTGGTGACCTGGGTGCTGGAGCCGCTCTTCTGGATGGCCTGGCCGACGACGGCGTTCGCGGCGCTGGCGATGTCCCGGCTGCTGCCGTTGTAGAGGTTCACGGTGCCGGCGGGGTTGGAGCCGTCCGTGTACCGGACGATGCCGTAGTCGTTGGTCGGGAAGCTGGTGCCCTCGCGGGTGCCGATGGCCGCGCCGCCGTTCGTGGCCGACCAGGAGGCGCCGGCGTTGGTGCAGTGGCCGGCGGTCACGAAGTAGCGGGCGTTGTTCTTCGTCACGTTGAACGCCGCGGAGCAGCGGTAGCCGCCGCCGAAGATCGCGTCGCCGCCGAGGACCTCCTCGCGGAACACCCCGGGAATCCGGTCCACCCGGGCCGCGCCGTCGAGGCTCTTCGCGACGCGCTGCAGCGTCGCGTACTCGGCGGCGGACACGGTGGAGTCGGCCTGCACGGCAATCTGGTTGGTGGCCGGATCGACACCCCAGGAGGTGCCGGTTATCTTCGCCCGCTCCTCGAAGGCGCCCATCGCGGAGCGCAGTTCTGCGGCGCTGTGCTCGACCAGTTCGGCGCGGGCGCCGGCCGCGCGGGCCTCGGCCGCGGCGGCCTTGTCGGTGACGGTCACGACCAGCTCGCCGGTGTCGGCGTCCAGGTACGTGCCGGCGCTGTCGGCGCCGAGGGCGCGCGCGACGTCGGCGTTGAGCGCGAGCGTCGCCGCGTCGGCCTTGACCCCCTGCTCGGGGCGGTCGGCCGGCGGGGGTGCCGCGGCGGCCGCGCCGCCGAGGGCGGCGGTGCCGAGCAGGAGAAGGGCGGCGAGGGTGCCGCCCAGGCGCGCGGACATCTGGGGTCTCATGCGGTGGTTCTCCTTTGTGTGAACCATGTGGGGTTCGTGGGGAGGTGGTGCCGTACCGACTGGTCGGGGACCAAATTGGCACGCGCATGTCACCGGCACAAGACCGCGTCACGCCGACCCCGGACGTACGAAACGTGGGCAGTCTGCCCGTATTGTGAGACGGGACTCCGGCCCGGGCCCGGGTTGTGCCAGACTGCCCGGCGTGACCACGTCTGCCGTCATGATTATTGGCAACAGGCGCGCCGGTCCGCGCTGACCCGTCCCGCGACTCGCACGCGGTGACGACTCACCGCGTCCCAGACCCGCGCGCAGACCTCTCGCGACCCGCGAGGGGTCTTTTGCATTTCCGGGACCGGAGAGCACACCATCCCGACAGGAGCACTTCGATGAGCACAGAGCCGGAAGCCCCCGAGACCCCCGAAACACCCGAAACCCCCGGCACCCCCGGTGACGGTTTCCACGTCTTCGACACGACGCTGCGCGACGGCGCGCAGCGTGAGGGCATCAGCCTCACCGTCGCGGACAAGCTGGCCATCGCCCGGCACCTCGACGACTTCGGCGTGGGCTTCATCGAGGGCGGCTGGCCCGGCGCGGTCCCCCGGGACACGGAGTTCTTCCGCCGCGCCCGCGACGAGGTCGACTTCCGGCACGCGCAGCTCGTCGCCTTCGGCTCCACCCGCAAGGCGGGCGTACGGGTCGAGGACGACCCGCAGGTGCGCGCGCTGCTGGAGTCCAAGGCCCCGGTCGTCACCGTGGTCGCCAAGTCGCACGACCGGCACGTGGAGCTGGCGCTGCGCACCACGCTCGCGGAGAACCTCGCGATGGTGCGCGACACGGTGGCGTTCCTCCGCGAGCACGGCCGCCGGGTCTTCGTCGACTGCGAGCACTTCTTCGACGGCCACCGCGCCAACGCCGCGTACGCCAAGCAGGTCGTCGCCGCCGCGCACGAGGCCGGCGCCGACGTCGTCGTGCTCTGCGACACCAACGGCGGCATGCTCCCCGGCCAGGTGCGCGAGACCGTCGCCGAGGTGCTGGCCGCGACCGGCGCCCGGCTCGGCATGCACGCGCAGGACGACTCCGGCTGCGGGGTGGCCAACACCCTGGCCGCCGTCGACGGCGGCGCCACGCACGTGCAGTGCACGGCCAACGGCTACGGCGAACGCGTCGGCAACGCCAACCTCTTCCCCGTGGTCGCCGCGCTGGAGCTGAAGTACGGGATGCGGGTGCTGCCCGCGGGCCGGCTGGCGGAGATGACCCGGATCTCGCACGCCGTCGCCGAGGTCGTCAACATCGCGCCCGCCACCCACCAGCCGTACGTGGGCGTCTCGGCCTTCGCCCACAAGGCCGGCCTGCACGCCTCCGCCATCAAGGTCGACCCCGACCTGTACCAGCACATCGACCCCGAGCTGGTCGGCAACCGGCTGCGCATGCTCGTCTCCGACATGGCCGGCCGGGCGTCCATCGAGCTGAAGGGCAAGGACCTCGGCCTCGACCTCGGCGACGACCGCGAGCTGCTGAGCCGGGTCGTGGAGCGGGTCAAGGAGAACGAGCACCGGGGGCTGACGTACGAGGCCGCCGACGCGTCCTTCGAGCTGCTGCTCCGCGAGGAGCTGCAGCTGCGCGAGTCCGGCCGGGCCCGGCGCTACTTCCGTACCGAGTCCTGGCGGGCCATCGCCGAGGACCGCCCGGACGGCACCCACGCCAACGAGGCCACGGTCAAGCTGTGGGCGAAGGGCGAGCGGACCGTCGTCACGGCGGAGGGCAAGGGCCCGGTCCACGCGCTGGACCGGGCGCTGCGGGTGGCGCTGGAGCGGATCTACCCCCAGCTGGCGGACTTCGAGCTGGTCGACTACAAGGTGCGGATCCTGGAGGGGACCCACGGCACGGAGTCGACGACGCGCGTGCTCATCACCACCGGCGACGGCCGCGGCGAGTGGGACACCGTCGGCGTCGCGGACAACGTCATCGCGGCGTCGTGGCAGGCGCTGGACGACGCATACGCGTACGGTCTGCTACGGGCCGGGGTCGTGCCGCAGGAGTAGCGGCGGGCGCCGCGGCGCCGCCGGTGTCCGCACCGGCTACGGCGGCGTCAGCGCCCTCCGCACCGCCGCCCGGCGCACCGTCGCCGTCCGGCTTCCGCGACCCGCCGGGCGTACGTGGCCGCAGCACCGCCAGGGTCACCACCGCCGCCGCGGCGACCAGCGCCGCCCCGATGCCGAACGCCAGCTGGAAGCCGCCCGTCAGCGCCGCGTCCCGCCCGTGCCCGGCCGCGCCCAGCGACTCCGTACGCCGTGCCGCCAGCGTCGTCAGCACCGCGACGCCCAGCGCGCCGCCGATCTGCTGGCCGGTGGTCAACTACGTGAGCCCTGAAGGCCCACGTTTGCAGTACGGGCATCACTGGCCGTGATGTGTCGTCCGCGTCCAGCACCCTGTGCGGGTGCAGGGGCGTGTGACTCCGCCCCGCGTCGCCACAACTCCCGTGCACGGGCACGGATGTTGCGGGAGGCATTGCGGTCGGCGTGCGCAACGACGCCGCACGACCGGCAGGCAAAGAATGCCTGAGATACCCGGTTCTTCTTGTCGACGTGCCCGCACTCCGCGCACAGGCGGGAGGTGTAGGCCGGATCGACGAACAGCACGGGGATACCGGCGCGGCGCGCCTTGTACCCCACGAACCGCCCGAGCTGGGCGAAGGCCCAGGAGTGCAGCGCGACCCTCCCCCAGCCTTCGGCCGGGCGGTGCCCCCAGGGCTTTCTCAGCCGTGCCCGCTCACGGATACCGGCAAGGTCTTCCATGCCGATTCCGCGCCCGGTGCGTTCAGCCTCGGTCACGATGCGCTTGGAGATGACGTGGTTGGCCTCAGTCGCCCTGCGGGACTCCTTGCGGCGCTTGCGCTTGAGGACCCGCTTGGCGGACTTGGTGCCCTTCTTCTGGAGCTTGGCCCGCAGGGTCAGATGCCGCTTGCGGTACCGGTTCAGGCGCCGTCCGGCGTGGATCGTCCCGTCCGAGGTGGTGGCGATGTTGGTGATGCCGAGGTCCACGCCGAGGAAATCTGTGGGGTCGATCTGCTCGGCCTGGGGAACCTCGCAGGTGGCGATGAGGAACCACATGCCGTCGCGATGGACGAGATCGCTTTCGCCCTTGCGGTGGGCGGCCAGCGTCTTCATGGCCTGCCCGGAGCAGGCGAATCGCACCCCCCGCAGACGACCGCCGGTGGTCCAGATCGACACCGTCCGGGCGTCGTACTGCCAGCTGAGGCAGCGGTCGTCATACGGCTGCGCCGCGTCCGGCCGGAAGGTGACCGGTTTGGACTCCGCCCGGCGGCGGCGCCTGGAGCCCGGTCTGCCGAGGTTCCCCGCCCGGATGTTCGCGGCCAGGGTGGTGTAGGCGTCGGCGACTTTCCGCACCACGTGCAGCGCGGGCTGAGCCGACAGCCCCCGACCCTTCAGCGCGATGTAGCCGAAACCCTGCAACGCCTTGCGGGTCCGGCTCTTTCCCGCCGCGTGCGTAGGCTTCGCCGGACAGCCAGTTCGCCGCCTCATTCACGGCACGCAGGGTGCATTCAAGAGCCCGCGCCTGCGCGGCATCCGGCAGCAGTTTGATCTGCACCACCAGCTTCACGCCCGCGACGCTACCGCCCCGGTGCGACAAACCGGTCCGGCGAGCACGCTATCACCCACCCCGGCGGGTGGGCGACTGTATGTTCGAATCTCTGGGTGTTGGCGCCCACACGGGCGGCATCGGTGCTCGGCGCTCCGCGCGGCTACCGCCGGGCCTGCCGCGCCCGGCGAACGGGCTGGTCGGACGGGACGGGTCGGGCGAGCAGGCCCGCCGTCAGGCTCTCCAGGGCGTCGACGAAGGCGTCCCGCTGCGCGGCCGGCAGGGAGTCGAGCACCTCCCGGTGCACCCGGTCGACGACCTCCTGGCCGCGCGCCGCGACCTTCGCGCCCGCCTCGGTGACGTGGATGATGCGGGCCCGGCGGTCGGTGCTCGACGGCCGCCGCTCGGCGTACCCCGCCTTCTCCAGGCCGTCCACGGTCACGACCATCGTCGTCTTGTCCATGCGTGCCAGCTCGGCGAGCTGGCCCTGGGTCCGCTCGGCCGCCAGTGCGTGCACGAGCACGCACTGCTCGCGCTGCAGGAGGCCCACCTCGCTCAGTGCGGCGGACAGGTGGGTGTTGAGCACGTGCGCGGTGTGCATGAGGTGGCCGGTCACGTCCGGCGCGGTGCGGGTGGGCGTGCGGGGTGCGGGTGTAGTTGCGGGTGTCGTTGCGGGTGTCGTTGCGGGTGAAGAGGTCATGGACGTAGGTTAACAAGAAGGTCTGCTACGGAACCTTCTCTCGTAACGACGATCTGTCCCACTGTGTTGTCGGAGCCCTACAGCCCGGGCCGACGTGTCGTTGGATGATGTGTGGCCCCGTCACTTGCGCGTAGTGCCGGATGCTCATGATTTTCGAGCCGACGTTGTAGGGAAATGACATAAGGTTCGACGTCCTCGTACCCGTACCGTCGTTGTATGACCACAGTGGACGACGCCCCCTCCGGCGCGGCAGTGGCGGCCGGCGTCACCGAGAACGAGGCCCGGGGGCGTGTGGCCGAGCTGCGCCGCATCCGCGAGCAGGCCCACGCGGGGCCCAGCGAGCGGGCGACCGCCGCGCAGCAGGCCAAGGGGAAGCTCACGGTCCGGGAGCGGATCGACCTGCTGCTGGACGAGGGGTCGTTCAACGAGGTGGAGCCGCTGCGCCGGCACCGGGCGACGGGCTTCGGCCTGGAGGCCAAGCGGCCGTACACGGACGGTGTGATCACCGGCTGGGGGACGGTCCACGGGCGGACGGTCTTCGTCTACGCCCACGACTTCCGGATCTTCGGCGGCGCCCTCGGCGAGGCGCACGCGTACAAGATCCACAAGATCATGGACAAGGCGATCGCGGCGGGTGCGCCGCTGGTCAGCCTCAACGACGGTGCGGGGGCGCGGATTCAGGAGGGCGTCTCGGCGCTCGCCGGGTACGGCGGCATCTTCCAGCGCAACACCCGCGCCTCGGGGGTCATCCCGCAGATCTCGGTGATGCTGGGCCCGTGCGCGGGCGGCGCGGCGTACTCGCCGGCGCTCACCGACTTCGTCTTCATGGTCCGTGAGACCTCGCAGATGTTCATCACCGGCCCTGACGTGGTCAAGGCGGTGACGGGCGAGGAGATCACCCAGAACGGCCTGGGCGGCGCGGACGTGCACGCGGAGACCTCCGGGGTGTGCCACTTCGCGTACGACGACGAGGCGACGTGCCTGGAGGAGGTGCGCTACCTGCTGTCGATGCTGCCGCAGAACAACCGGGAGAACCCGCCGGCCGTCACCGCCGAGGACCCGGCCGACCGCCGCGGCGACGCGCTGCTCGACCTGGTGCCGGCCGACGGCAACAGGCCGTACGACATGCGCAAGGTGATCGAGGAGATCGTCGACGACGGCGATTACCTGGAGGTGCACGAGCGCTGGGCGACCAACCTGCTCTGCGCGCTGACCCGGCTCGACGGCCAGGTGGTCGGCGTGATCGCCAACCAGCCGCAGTCGCTGGCGGGGGTGCTGGACATCGAGGCGAGCGAGAAAGGTGCCCGCTTTGTCCAGATGTGCGATGCTTTCAACATCCCGATCGTCACCCTGCTCGACGTGCCGGGGTTCCTGCCGGGCGTCGACCAGGAGCACGGCGGGATCATCCGGCACGGGGCGAAGCTGCTGTACGCGTACTGCAACGCCACCGTGCCGCGGATCTCGGTGGTCCTCAGGAAGGCGTACGGCGGCGCGTACATCGTCATGGACAGCCAGTCCATCGGCGCCGACCTGACGTACGCCTGGCCCACCAACGAGATCGCGGTGATGGGCGCCGACGGCGCCGCGAACGTCATCTTCCGGCGCGACATCGCGGCCGCGGAGGACCCCGAGGCCAAGCGCAGCGAGATGGTCAAGCAGTACAAGGCCGAGCTGATGCACCCGTACTACGCGGCCGAACGCGGCCTGGTGGACGACGTCATCGACCCCGCCGACACCCGCCGGACCCTCATCCGGTCCCTGGCGATGCTGCGTACGAAGCACGCGGACCTGCCGGCGCGCAAGCACGGCAACCCGCCGCAGTGATCCCCGCCGCCTCCGACCGCCCCGCAGCCGACCGCCCCGCTTCCGACCGCGCAGAACAGCCCAGGAGCACAGACGTGACCACGCCGAACACCGAGAACCTCGTCCGGGTCGAGAAGGGCGAGGCCAGCGAGGAAGAGCTGGCCGCGCTCACCGCGGTACTGCTCGCCCGCGCCGCCGCCCCGCGGCCGGCGCACGCCCGCCACGGCGGGCACGGCGCCTCCGCGGCCCGCTGGCGCCGGCTGGAGCGCCAGCACGGCTTCCGCGCCCCGCACAGCTGGCAGCGCTGACCCCGGCGCCCGCCCCGCGCACCCCAAAGGCCCCGCGCGAGCGGGGAGTTCACGCGTCGTGAGCGCTCGGCGTACGGGGGGCCGCCACAGTCCGCGCGAAGCCGGCGCGCCGCCGTGGCGCGGCCACGGCCCGCGGCGACCGACCCGAAGAAGCCCGGCCGCCACGGTCCCCACGCCGCACACATCGAGCACACCGCGGTCGGAGCCACCGGCCACTCCCGCGACGCACGCGCCTAGCCCTGCGCCGCCTCCAGCCGCGCCAGCGCAGCGTCCACGCGCGCCAGGGTGCGCTCGCGGCCCAGCACCTCCAGGGACTCGAACAGCGGCAGCCCCACCGTCCGCCCCGTCACCGCGACCCGCACCGGCGCCTGCGCCTTGCCCAGCTTCAGCCCGTGCTCCTCGCCCGCGGCGAGCACCGCCTCCTTGAGCGCCGCCGCCGACCACTCGGCCGCGGCCAGCTTCCCGCGCGCCGTACGCAGCAGGTCGGCCGCGCCCGGCTGCCCCGGCTGCCCCGGCTGCCCCGGCTGCCCCGGCTTCATGGCTTTGTCCCACGACTTCTCGTCGGACACCGGCTCGTCGAGGAAGAGGAAGTCGACGTTGGCCGTGATGTCGGACAGCACCGTCAGCCGCGTCTGCGCCAGCGGTGCCACCGCCGCGAAGGCGTCCGCGTCGAACGACTCCTCCGGCCACGGCGCGAACGGCGCGCGCAGCCAGGGCCCGCAGCGCTCGGCGAAGTCCTTCACGTCCAGCATGCGGATGTGGTCCGCGTTGATCGCCTCCGCCTTCTTCAGGTCGAAGCGGGCCGGGTTGGGCACCACGTCGGCGATGTCGAAGGCCGCGACCAGCTCCTCGCGGGTGAAGACGTCCCGGTCGGCGGAGAGCGACCAGCCCAGCAGCGAGAGGTAGTTGATGAGCCCTTCGGGCAGGAAGCCGCGCTCGCGGTAGAGGTTGAGCGAGGACTGCGGGTCGCGCTTGGACAGCTTCTTGTTGCCCTCGCCCATGACGTACGGCAGGTGGCCGAACTCCGGCACCCGCTTGGCGACGCCCACGTCGATCAGCGCGCGGTAGAGCGCGATCTGCCGCGGGGTGGAGGACAGCAGGTCCTCGCCGCGCAGCACGTGCGTGATCTCCATCAGCGCGTCGTCGACGGGGTTGACGAGGGTGTAGAGCGGGGCGCCGCCGGCACGCACGAGGCCGTAGTCCGTGACGTTCTCGGGTGCGAAGGTCAGCTCGCCGCGCACCAGGTCGGTGAAGGCGATCGTCTCGTCCGGCATCCGGAAGCGGACGATCGAGGTCCGGCCCTCGGCCTCGTACGCCGCCACCTGCTCGGCGCTCAGGTCGCGGCAGTGCCCGTCGTACCCGGAGGGCCGGCCGGCCGCGCGCGCCGCCTCGCGGCGCTCCTCCAGCTCCGCCGCGGTGCAGTAGCAGCGGTAGGCGTGCCCGGCGTCCTGGAGCCGGCGGGCCACGTCGGCGTAGACGTCCATGCGCTGCGACTGCCGGTACGGCGCGTGCGGACCGCCGGCCTCGGGGCCCTCGTCCCAGTCGATGCCGAGCCAGTGGAAGGAGTCGAGCAGTTGCTCGTACGACTCCTCCGAGTCGCGAGCCGCGTCGGTGTCCTCGATCCGGAAGACCAGCGAGCCGCCGGTGTGGCGGGCGTACGCCCAGTTGAACAGGGCGGTACGCACCAGGCCCACATGGGGGTTTCCGGTGGGGGAGGGACAGAAGCGGACCCGCACGGGGGTCGGGGGGGCGGTGCTAGCCACGCTTGATCACCTTGTTGGCGAGAGTGCCGATGCCTTCGATGGTGACGGCGACCTCGTCGCCGTCGTGGAGCGGGCCGACGCCCGCGGGGGTCCCGGTGAGCACGACGTCGCCGGGCAGCAGCGTCATCGCCTCGGTGACGTGCACGATCAGCTCGGGGATCGAGCGCACCATGTCCGTGGTCCGGCCGAGCTGGCGCTGTTCGCCGTTGACGGTGCACTGGATGGCGATGCCCTCGGCGATCCGCGCCGGGTCCAGCTTCGTCTCGACCCACGGGCCGAGCGGGCAGGAGGTGTCGAAGCCCTTGGCCCGGGCCCACTGGTTCTCGCGCCGCTGGACGTCGCGCGCGGTCACGTCGTTTGCACAGGTGTAGCCGAGGATCACGTCCTGGGCCCGCTCCAGCGGCACCTCGCGGCAGAGCCGGCCGATGACGACGGCCAGCTCCGCCTCGTGCTGCAGGTCGTCGGAGAAGGCGGGGTACGCGATGGGGTCGCCGGGGCCGATCACCGAAGTGGACGGCTTGAAGAAGGTGACGGGCACCTCCGGCACCTCGTTCCCCAGCTCCGCGGCGTGTTCGGCGTAGTTGCGGCCGATCGCGACCACCTTGTTGGGGAGCACGGGGGGCAGCAGCCGCACCTTGTCCAGCGGGAGCCTGCGGCCCGACCGCTCGAACTCGGCGAAGGGATGGCCCTTGATCACGTCGAGGGTGACCTCGCCCCGAGGGGCGCCGGCGCCGTCGAAGCCGCCGGAGCCTTCCACCACACCGAACGCGACGCTGCCGTCGACGGAGAACCTGGCGATACGCACGGGGCCCAGGTTATCGCCCCGCCGCCGGGCGTCGCGCCGCGCGGGTCAGGCGCCGGACGGGACCTCCTCCAGCACGGTGCGGCGCGGGTTCGCGGTGCGCTCCGGCGCCTGCGCGCCCCCTGACCCGGTCGCCGCGGCGGCGATCCGGGCGGCGACCGCCCCGGGCGGCTCGGGAAGCAGCAGGTCCCCGGTGTCGTCGAGATGGGCGAGGGTGGTGCGCCGCGGGTTGGCTGTGGTGCGGAGGATCATGACGGTTACGCGCGCCTTTGCGTGCTGGGGCCCGCTGCCGGGCCGACGAGTTTCTGTGCGTGTTCCTGCGGGTGCCGGAGCTTTACGGAACGCTCCGTTGTGTCAAAGGAAGGGTAGGCGCCGCATATTCCCCACGCCGTCGGGACCCATCCCGTGCGGCATTGTGACTTTCCTCACCCCGCGGGTGACGAATGCCGAATATCGTCTACCCCAACGATCGGCTAAAACAGGCTGTCTCCAAACAAAACTGACATTCCCCAACTGATGGGCCCGACCCGGGACACGGGCCCGTGCCATGCACCTCGTGGAAAATGTCCGTTATCCTCACCCGTCACGTCAGCCACGTGTAATGTGGCTGGCACGGTGAGTAATTGCGGTCGAGCTGTTACCCCCGGGCCTTGTTGGAGATCCCGGCACTGTGCTGGAATTCCACGGACCGTCGCTGGGGTGCAGTCGACGCAGAGGGCGCAACGAGGCGTCACGCGGGGGGCTGTACGGGGAGCTTGCGCCGGTTGGTTCACGGCGGACGGGGGCCTAAGCTCCCGCACGACCAGACAATGCTCCGGTGCTTGCGCCGGAGCCGGTCCTAGAGGTTGCGACGCTAGTGCAGGGACGATTGAAGACTGACGGCAGCGTTCCGGGCGAGCCTGAGGTGCGCGGGTCGACCGACCGCGCGGCCTCTCTTCGGTACGGCCAGAGCGCGGGTTCCTCGCCGGGCCGGCCGGCCGACCGCGGCAGCGCCCGAATACCCGCGCCCGAGGCCGGGGACTTCGCCAACATGCGGCAGCCCAAGGGCGCGAAGGGTCCGGGCTCCCGGATCCTGCTGCGCAACTGGCGCATCAGCACCAGACTCGTCTCGCTCCTAGCGCTCCCCGTGGTCGCCGCGACCACGCTGGGAGCCTTCCGCATCGAGGACTCCTGGCAGAACCTGCAGCAGCTGGAGAACATGAAGCTGCTGACGGACATGACCGAGGAGGCCACCGAACTCGCCGACCGGCTCCAGCAGGAGCGCGACAAGTCGGCCGGCCTCATCGTCGACGGCAACCCCAAGCACCCCGACATCACCGACGCCCGTGACGAGACCGACAAGGCCATGGTCGCCTTCAGCCGGTCCGCGGACGAGATCGACACGACCGACGCCGAGGACCTCGCCGGCGTCAACAAATCGCTGACCAGCGTCATCGAGAAGCTCAACAGGATCAACAGCATTCGCACGTCCGCGTACGCGGACGACACCGGCGGCGCCGCCCAGACGGTCAAGGCGTACGGCGAACTGGTCGACTCCCTGGTCTCGCTCTCCCAGGACATGGCCCTGGCCACCAGCAACCCGGACATGATCGCCAAGACCCGGGCCCTGGCCACCTTCTCCTCCGCCAAGGAGTACGCCTCCGTCCAGCAGGCGATCATCAGCGCCGCCCTCGCCGAGCAGCCGCGCGACGACTTCGCCGAGGCCGACCGGCTGGAGGCCGCCTCCGCCCAGGAGGCCGAGAGCTCCTCGCTCAAGCTCTTCGCCCACCTGCACTCCGGCCGGATCGGGCTGACGGATCTGATGCGCTCGCTGGACGGCGGCAACGCCTCCGTGCAGCAGGCCGACACGTTCGCCAAGAACCTGGTGAACAACCCGGACAGCATCAAGAACGCCGACATGAGCTACCGGCACTGGTACGAGCTGGACAGCGTCAAGATCGAAGAGATGAAGAAGATCGAGCAGCACCTGCTCCAGGAGATGGAGCAGACTGCGCGCGATCTGCGCTCCGAGGCCCAGCAGGAGGCGATCCTCAACGGCGTCCTGATCCTGCTCGTCCTGCTCATCTCGCTCGCCGGCGCCTTCGTCGTCGCCCGCTCCATGGTCCGCTCGCTGCGCCGGCTGCAGGACACCGCCCAGACCGTCGCCCAGAAGCGGCTGCCCGAGCTGGTCAAGCAGCTCTCCGAAGCCGACCCGCAGGACGTCGACACCTCCGTCGAGAACGTCGGCATCAACAGCCGGGACGAGATCGGCAAGGTGGCGACCGCGTTCGACGACGTCCACCGCGAGGCGGTCCGGCTGGCCGCCGAGCAGGCGCTGCTGCGGGGCAACGTGAACGCGATGTTCACCAACCTCTCCCGCCGGAGCCAGGGCCTCATCCAGCGTCAGCTCTCTCTCATATCCGAACTGGAGTCCCGCGAGGCCGACCCGGACCAGCTGGAGAACCTCTTCAAGCTGGACCACCTCGCCACCCGCATGCGCCGCAACGGCGAGAACCTGCTGGTCCTCGCCGGCGAGGAGCCGGGCCGCCGGTGGACCCGCCCGGTCCCGCTGGTCGACGTGCTGCGTGCCGCCGCCTCCGAGGTGGAGCAGTACGAGCGCATCGAACTGTCCGCCGTGCCCGCCACCCAGGTCGCCGGCCGGGTCGTCAACGACCTCGTGCACCTGCTCGCCGAGCTGCTGGAGAACGCCACCTCGTTCTCCTCGCCGCAGACCAAGGTCAAGGTCACCGGCCACGCCCTGCCCGACGGGCGGGTGCTGGTGGAGATCCACGACACCGGCATCGGGCTGTCGCCCGAGGATCTCGGGGCGATCAACGAGCGGCTGGCCAACCCGCCCACGGTGGACGTCTCCGTCTCCCGCCGCATGGGCCTGTTCGTGGTCGGCCGGCTGTCCCTGCGCCACGGCATCCGCATCCAGCTGCGCCCCTCCGACTCCGGCGGCACCACCGCGCTGGTCATGCTCCCCGTCGACGTCACGCAGAACGCCGGCGCCGCGGGCGGCAAGCAGCCCGCGTCCGGCGCGGGCGCCGGCGGCCCCGGCAAGGGCGCCCCGGCGCGCGGCGGCGCCGCGGGCCGTGCGGGCGCGATGAGCAGGCTCGGTGCCGCGCAGCAGCGCGGCCAGGTGGGGGCGGGCGCGGGCTCCGGCCGGCCCGCGCTGCCCAGCCGCGACGCCGGCGGGTCCGGTGGCCCCGGCGGGTCCGGCGGTCAGCGCCCCGGGCTGCCCGGGCGTACGCCCGGGGGCGCCGGTTCCGGCCGGTCCGGCCCCGGTACGGGGTCCGCCTTCCCGGGCGGTTCCGCCTTCGGTGCCGTGCCGGGCGCGAACTCCGGCTCCGCCAACGGCCTCGGCGCCGCGCCCGCCCGCCCCGGGCTGCCCGGCCGGCCGGGCGGCGACTCCGGTTCCCGCGAGCCGGCCGACGCCCAGCACGCCGGCGCCGGGCCGCGCGACTCCGGCCGCGACCAGCACGACCGCCCCCGGCAGCACGACGACGCCGACACCACCCAGTTCTCCCGCCCCGACGTGTCCGGCCCGCCCCCGGGGGCCGGTGCGCCCGGCGGCGGCCAGGGGATCCCGGCGTTCGGCTCCGTACCGCCGCCGCGCTCCCCGCAGGCGCCCGTACCCGGCGAGGCCGCCTCGTACGGCGCCCCGCAGGACACCGGCGAGCACCCGATGCCGCCGCCGCTGCAGCGCCGTCCGCAGCCCGGCCCCGGCCCGCAGGACACCGGCGGGCACGCGCTGCCGCCGCGGCCGGGTCCCGCGTCGTACGACACGGGCGAGCACCCCGTGCCGCGGCCCGGCCCCGGCGCCGGCCCGCAGGACACCGGGGAGCACCCCATGCCCGGGCAGCGCCCCGGCCCCCAGGACACCGGCGAGTACGCGATACCCGGGCAGCAGCGCCCGGGGCCGCACGACACCGGCGAGTACCCCACGGCGGTGCCACCGCAGCGGCAGGCCGAACCGCCCCTGGGCGACGGCCTGCTCGACGGCGGCCCCGTACCCACCCGCGGCGACGAGCGGACTCCGATCTTCGAGTCGATGGAGTCCGACTGGTTCCGCGGGACCCGCGGCCGCGGGCAGGAGCCCGTGGCCCCCACCGCCGCGCAGGGCGCGCCGGAGGCCCCGGCCGCCGCGCCGCCCGCCGCGCAGCCGGACCAGGACGCCGCGCCCCCACCGGCCGCTCCCGCGCCGCAGCCGGCCACGGCCACCGCCGCACCGGCCTGGCGGCCCTCGCCCAACGACGACCGCTGGCGCCGTGCGGAGCAGCTGCGCACCCCGCAGGCGGGCGGCGTCACCACGTCGGGGCTGCCGCGGCGGGTGCCGCGCGCCAACCTCGTCGCGGGCACCGCGCAGCAGTCCGCGAACGCCAGCGGAACCCAGGTCTCGCGCGCGCCCGACGACGTGCGCGGCAGGCTGACGAGCCTGCGCCGGGGAATCCAGCGGGGCCGCCGGGCAGGCGGCACCGGTGAGACCCTCGGCGGCAACGGCTTTGGTCCCACCTATCAGCAGGAGCGTTAGTTGAGTCCATTGAGCCAGGCGGCGCAGAATCTGAACTGGTTGATCACCAACTTCGTGGACAACACCCCGGGGGTGTCGCACACGGTGGTGGTCTCCGCCGACGGACTGCTTCTGGCGATGTCCGACGGCTTCCCGCGCGACCGTGCCGACCAGCTGGCGGCGGTGGCGTCCGGTCTCACGTCGCTGACGGCCGGTGCCTCGCGCATCTTCGAGGGCGGCAACGTCAACCAGACGGTGGTGGAGATGGAGCGCGGCTTCCTCTTCATCATGTCGGTTTCGGATGGTTCCTCGCTGGCCGTGCTGGCGCACCCGGAGTGCGACATCGGCCTGGTCGGCTACGAGATGGCGCTGCTGGTCGACCGGGCGGGCGCGGTGCTCACCCCCGATCTGCGTGCGGAGCTGCAGGGCAGCCTGCTGAACT
>NZ_JCANTA010000024.1:0-131302 GCF_059570575.1 Streptomyces sp. CNX435
CAGAACCGCAAGTGGTGGGAGAAGGCGGTCGACTGGGTCAAGGACAACTGGGACACCATCGTCAACGTCTGCAAGGTCATCGTCGCCGTCCTCGGCATCGTCGCCCTCATCATCGGCGGCCCCCTCGCGCTGGTCGTCCTCGCCGCCGCCCTCGTCGTCCTCGCCGACACCCTCATGAAATACATGAACGGCGAAGCATCTCTTTGGGACGTTGCCTTCGCGGCCCTGGACTGCATCCCGGGGATGAGGGGTCTGACCACCCTCGGCGGGCTGGCGAAGATGGCCAAGGGCGGCATGAAGGCCATGAAGGGCCTCAAGGCCATGAAGGCCGGAGTGCTGGGCCTGGCCAAGCGTGGGCGCACCGTGCTTGGCGACGCGGCGCGAGGCGCCCGTGACCGGTTCAAGAGCGTGGTCAACAAGTTCACTGACCCGATCGACCTGGCCACCGGCGAGATGTACCTCCCCCAGACCGACATCGAGTTACCCGGCCTCCTGCCCCTGGCGTTCAATCGCCGTGTCGGCTCGTCGTACCGGTGTGGGTGGTGGTTCGGCCCCACCTGGACCTCCACCGTCGACCAACGACTGGAAATCGACGAGCAAGGAGTCGTCTTCATCACCGAAGACGGCCGTCTGCTGGCCTACCGCCACCCCTCCGGCCCCGATGATGCGGTCCTGCCCGACTCCGGCCCCCGCTGGCCCCTGGCCCTTCTGCAGACCGGCGGCTACACGATCACCGACCCACTCACCGGGCGCACCTGCCACTTTCGCAACCCGGACGGCGACGGTCTCGCCCTGCTGGACCAGATCTCCGACCGCAACGGCCACACCATCACCTTCGCCTACGATGATGCGGGCGCTCCGACCGGCATCCGTCACTCCGCCGGTTATCACCTCCGCCTGACGACACAGGACGACCGGGTCACCGCCCTCCACCTCGCCGGTGCCGCCGCAGACGGCACCGATGTGGAGATCAAGCGCTTCGGGTACGACGAGGACGGCAACCTCACCGAGGACTACAACTCCTCCGGCCTCCCGCTGACCTTCACCTACGACGACCGCCTGCGCGTCACCTCCTGGACCGACCGCAACAACCACTCCTACGCCTACACCTACGACCAACACGACCGCTGCATCGCTGAAGGCGGCGAAGCCGGTCACATCGCTCTCACCCTCACCTACGGCACCACCGACCCCACCTGGCCCGGCTGCACCCTCACCACTCTCACCGCAGCCGACGGCTCGACCACCCGCTTCGTCATCAACGACAACTCCCAGGTCATCGGCGAAATCAACCCCCTCGGCGCGATCACACGCACCGAGTACGACGACCACCACAACCTCATCGCCGAGACCAACCCCCTCGGCCACACCACCCGCTACACCTACGACGGCGACCACCGCTGTACCACCGTCGCCCGCCCCGATGGCAGCGAGACTCACGCGGTCTACGACCGCCACCCCTCCCCTGTCGAGCTGATCAGTGCCGACGGCACGGTCTGGCACCAGACCCTCGACGAGCGCGGCAACCGAATCGCCCTGACGGACCCGGCCGGCCACACCACCCACTACGCCTACGACGACGCAGGCCGGCTGGCATCAGTCACCGATCCCCTGGGCGCGGTCACCGAGTTGGAGTGCAACGCCGCAGGCTTGACCACCCGTATCACCGATCCCACCGGCGGCATCGCAACCTACGAATGGGACGACTTCGGCCGTCTGATCGCCGCCACGGATCCCACCGGCGCCACCACCCGCCTGGAGTGGACCGTCGAAGGCCAGCCCGCCCGCCAGGTCGGGCCCGACGGCGCCGAGCAGCGGTGGACCTACGACGGCGAAGGCAACTGCCTGACCCTCACCAACCCCGCCGGGCACACGACAGCGTTCACCTACACCCACTTCGACCGGCTCGCCACCCGCACCGACCCCGACGGCACCACCCACACCTTCACCCACGACCACCAGCTACGCCTCACCCAGGTCACCAACCCCCTAGGACTCACCTGGGACTACACCTACGACCCCGCCGGCCACCTCATCGCCGAATCCGACTTCGACCACCGCCGGACCACTTACGAACTCGACCCCGCCGGCCGGCTCCGCACCCGCACCACCCCCCTCGGCACGACCCTCACCTACCAGCGCGACGCCCTCGGCCGTCTCACCGAGAAGAACACCGGCGACACCGTCACCCGCTACACCTACGACTCGGCCGGCCGACTCGCATCAGCCACCAGCCCTGACGGTGAACTCAGCCTGCAACGCGACCTGAACGGGCAGATCACCGCGGAGGTGTGGAACGGGGAAACCGTCTCCTTCGCATACGACCCAGCTGGCCGCCGCGCCCACCGAACCACTCCGTCCGGCCACGTCAGCACCTACGCCTACGACACCGCCGGCCGCCGCACCCGGCTCACGACCGGCAACCACACCGTGGACTTCGCCCACGACGCCGCCGGACGTGAAACCGAACGCAGCATCGGCGCCCTCTCCCTCGTCTCGGACTGGGACCCCGCCGGCCGCCTCACCCGGCAGACCCTCACCGCGGGGCCCGCTCCCGTCCAATCCCGCGCCTACACCTACCGCCCGGACGGCTACCTCCTCGCCCTGGACGACCGGCTCTCCGGCAACCAGACCTTCGACCTCGACCCCGTCGGCCGCGTCACCCAGATCACCGCCGGCGACTGGACCGAGACGTACGCCTACGACTCCCTCGGTGCCCAGTCCACCGCCACCTGGCCCGCTGAACACGCCGCCCACGACGCTTCAGGACAGCGCACCCACACCGGCACCACCCTCACCCGTGCAGGCCGTTACCGCTACCAGCACGACGACGCCGGACGACTGATTCGCCGCACGCGGACCCGCATCTCCAAGAAGCCCGAGACCTGGCGCTTCGCATACGACACCGAAAATCGCCTCACGCACGTAGCCACCCCCGACGGCACCGAATGGCGCTACGCCTACGACCCCCTCGGCCGCAGACGCAGCAAGACCCGCGTCGCCCCCGGCACCGACGCGACCGCCGAAAAGATCACCTTCGCCTATGACGGCCCTACCCTCATCGAACAGACCACCCATCTACCCAACCCCATCACCGTCACCTGGGACCACGACGGCGTCGCCCCGATCTCCCAGACCGAGCACATCACCGACGCCACCACCCAGGACGAGATCGACGTCCGCTTCTTCGCCATCGTCACCGACCTCGTCGGCACGCCTCGCGAACTCGTCACCCCCGACGGCGACATCGCCTGGCGCACCCGCACCATCCTCTACGGCACCACCACATGGAACCGAGAAGCGACCGCCCACACCCCGCTCCGCTTCCCCGGCCAGTACGCCGACCCGGAAACCGGCCTCCACTACAACCTGCACCGCTACTACGACCCCACCACCGCCCACTACACCACCCCCGACCCCCTCGGCCTCGAACCCCACCCCAACCCCACCACCTACGTCCACAACCCCCACACCTGGGCCGACCCCCTCGGGCTCTCGCCATACGGCACTATGGGCGGTGGCGATGATCCGGTTCGGGTGGGCCGCTGGATGTCCCGGGCCGAGCACGATGCGATGGTCCAGTCCGGCGTCGTCCAGGAGGGCGCCGGTGGCACAACCTATGTGGCGCATCCCGCGGACCCGGCCGCGTACGGCCGTCAGGCCGCGCCCGGCACGGGCTACGTGGAGTTCGACGTCCCGCGTAGTTCCCTGTATCCGGCGGGCGAGCCCGGGTGGGCTCAGATCCCCGGGCCGAACTCGCTGCAGGCTCGCCTCGCAGTGCGTCGCGGACTGCCGGTGCCGCAGTTCCCGGAGGCGTCGAACATCCAGTGGCTGATGGAGAAGTGATGACGGTCCACGAGTTCCTTTTTCCGGCGCTGCGCGCCTGGGTCGAGGTGAGGCGGGAGTCCCTGGCCGCGGAGGGGGTCGCGCTGGACCTGGACGAGTCCCGGTCCGGGTGGGTCAAGGCGAGCATTGCCTTGGCGGTGGACGGACCGGATGCGGTCGGCCAGCTGACGGTGTGGGAAAACGGGGAGGCTGAGTTGGAGTACGGCGCCGTGGCCACCGGCCAAGTCGTTGCCGAGCACCGCAGCCTGGCGTCCGTCGAGGACCTGCACCGGGCCCTGGACGACTTGGTCCGCTTGCAGCACGAGGGGCCCGGGCGGCCGTGAGTTCAGCCGAGGGACGGCGTCAGGGCAGGGGGAGGCATCAAAATTGAACCAACTGAACGGCGACCTGGCCACCTTCCACTCCACCGCCGAGTTGTCCATCACCGTGAACGTCGACCGGCCGCAGACACCGCCCACGAGCGGTTAAAACGGTACGGAGGTTGTCCGGCTCACTCCACGCTCCAGACGAACGCTGAGTTCAGGGAGCGGCAAGAACGGGGGCGCCAAGGTACGTCCCACAACCACCTGCGCGTACGGTGAGTATGCGTACGCGCACGCAGGGTGGACAACGCTCGTAACCGTCCGTAAGCATGGGTGGGTTGGGCGTGAGGTGCGGGGTGTGTGTGCGGGAGGTGGCTGGGGATGGCCGAGGGAGTGGTTGGTGCGGGCGGCGGGGCCTGCGGGGGTGAACCGGAGGCGTCGGACAGTCTGAAGACGTTCGGCGCGATGGTCCAAGCGCTGCGCAAGCACGCGGGGTTGAGCCGGGAGCAGCGCGGGGAACTTGTGCGGTTCTCGAAGCACACGGTGGCGGCGATCGAGGGCGGCCGCCGGATGCCGCCACCGGACTTCGTGGAGCGGGCGGAGCCGGTGCTCGGCAACACGGGCGCACTGCGGGAGTCGGCGCAGCATCTGGTGCGGAAGCCGGGACTGGCGCGGTGGTTCCGGCAGTGGGCCCAGCTGGAGCGAGAGGCGATCAGTCTCTATACGTACGAGTGTCGGCTGATCCCGGGCCTGTTGCAGACCGAGGCGTACGCGCGGACGCTCCATGAGCACCATCTTCCGCCGATGGCGGACGATGCGATCGAGGCCCAGTGGGTTGCACGAGCGGAGCGGCAACGCCTGCTGCGCGAGCGGACGAACACCGCGTTCAACTTCATCCTGGAGGAGTACCTGTTCCAGCGCCGGACGGGTGGGGAGACAGTAGCGCGCGAGCTGATCGACCATGTGCTAGAAGTCGCTCGACTGCGCAACGCGAAGATCCAGATTATGCCCCTTGCTCAGGACGCTCATCCCGGGCTGGCCGGGCCGATGCAACTGCTGGAGACCCCGGAGAACCACTGGTACGCCTACAACGAGGCGCAGCGCGGCGGGCTGTTCATCTCTGACCGGAAAGAGATCAGCGTGCTCCAGCAGCGGTATGCCAGGATGTGCGCGCAGGCTCTCACCCCTGAGGACTCCGTGAGCCTCTTGCAGCGGATGCGAGGAGCGCAATGAGCACCAGTGACCTGGCCTGGTTCAAGTCCAGCTACAGCAGCAGCAGCGACGGAGACTGCGTCGAGGTCGCCGCCTGCCCCTCCGTCGTCCACCTCCGCGACTCCAAGGACAAGACCGGCCCTCAGCTCTCCTTCACCCCCGACGCCTGGGCCGACTTCGTCGCCTTCGCCCGCCGGCTCTGACCCGTACGGCGCTCACCGCGGGCTGCCCACCACGTGGGTGTTCTCGTCTCAGAGCGTGGACGGAGCGTCGTCGCGTCCGGGTCGGGTCGTAGGCTTCGGGGGTGGCTGAGATCGAGATTCCTGCTGACATCAAGCCCGCCGACGGACGCTTCGGGTCGGGTCCGTCCAAGGTGCGTACCGAGGCGCTTGAGGCCCTGGCCGCCACCGGCTCCGCCCTCCTCGGCACCTCCCACCGGCAGGCTCCCGTGCGGGACCTGGTCGGGCGGGTGCGGGACGGGGTGCGTGAGCTGTTCGCGTTGCCGGAGGGGTACGAGGTGGTCCTCGGCAACGGTGGGTCCACCGCGTTCTGGGACATCGCCACGCACGGGCTGATCGAGCGCAAGTCGCAGCACCTGTCCTTCGGCGAGTTCTCCTCGAAGTTCGCGAAGGCCGCCAAGCTCGCCCCGTGGCTGGACGAGCCGACCGTCGTGACGTCCGAGCCCGGTACGCACCCGGAGGCGCGCGCCGAGGCCGGGGTCGACGTGTACGCGCTGACGCACAACGAGACCTCCACCGGCGTCGCCATGCCGCTGCGCCGGGTCGCGGGGGCCGACGGCGGGGCGCTCGTGCTCGTCGACGCGACGTCCGGGGCCGGCGGGCTGCCGGTGGACGTGGCCGAGACGGACGTGTACTACTTCGCGCCGCAGAAGTCCTTCGCCTCCGACGGCGGGCTGTGGGTCGCCGCGTTCTCCCCGGCCGCGCTGGAGCGCGCCGCCCGCGTGCACGCCTCCGGGCGGCACGTGCCGGAGTTCTTCTCGCTGCCCACGGCGATCGACAACTCCCGCAAGAACCAGACGTACAACACCCCCGCCCTCGCCACCCTCTTCCTCCTCGCCGACCAGCTGGACTGGCTGAACGGGCAGGGCGGGCTGGACTGGGCCGTACGGCGCACCGCCGCGTCCGCCCGTACGCTCTACAACTGGGCCGAGGAGACGAAGGCCGCCACGCCGTTCGTCGCCGACCCGGCGCAGCGCTCGCAGGTCGTCGGCACGATCGACTTCTCCGACGACGTGGACGCCGCCGCCGTCGCCAAGACGCTGCGCGCCAACGGCATCGTGGACACCGAGCCGTACCGCAAGCTCGGCCGCAACCAGCTCCGGGTCGCCATGTACCCCGCGGTCGACCCCGCCGACGTCGAGGCGCTGACCCGCTGCATCGACTTCGTCCTCGAACGGATCTGACGACCATCAGGCCCCTGCGGCTTGCCGCAGGGGCCTGATGCGTCAGTGCGACAGGCGCTGGTACTTCCGCACCGCCAGCGGCAGGAACACCGCCGTGATCACCACCGGCCACACCACCGCCATCAGCATCGCGTGCTGCTCGATCCACGAGTCGCCCAGCCGCCCCGGGTTGCCGAACAGCTCGCGCACCGCGTTGGCCGTGGACGACACCGGGTTCCACATCGCGATCGCGCCCAGCCAGTCCGGCATGTCCGCGGGTGACGCGAAGACGCTGGAGACCATGCCGAAGGGGAACGCGATCGCGAAGAGGTTGCCCGCCGCCTCCTGGTTGGGCACCAGCAGGCCGAGCACCACCCCGACCCAGATCAGCGCGAAGCGCAGCCACAGCAGCAGCGCGAAGGCCGCCGCGGTCTCCAGCACCGTGCCGTCCGAGCGCCAGCCGATGATCAGCGCGATCGACGCCATCACCACCAGGTCCAGCGCGGCGCCGATGAGGTCGGAGACGCCCCGGCCGCTGACGACGGCGGAGGGGGACATCGGCATGGAGCGGAAGCGGTCGGTGATGCCGTGCTCCTTGTCGATGGCGATCAGCATGGCGGTGTTCATGAACCCGAAGGCCATGGTCATCGCGAACATGCCGGGCATCGCGTACGACTTGTAGGCGTCCGCGCCGCCCTCCATCGCGCTGCCGAAGACGTACACGAACAGCAGCACGGAGACGACGGGGAAGCCGAGCTGCCAGGCGATGTTCGACGGCTGCCGGCGGTAGTGCAGCAGGCCGCGGCGTACGACGGTCCAGCAGTCGGCGAACGCCCACTTCAGCGCCCCGCCGGGGGCCTGTTCGCGGGTGGGCGGACGGTGCCGCCGCCCGCCCGCCGCGGTGTCGGTGGCGGTGCTCATACGACCTCGGCCTCCTCTTTCTCTCCGGTCTTCGCGGTCTTCGCGGGCGTCTCCGTCTCGGCCGTGGTGTGGCCCGTCAGGCTCAGGAACACGTCGTCGAGCGTCGGTCGCCGCAGCGCTATGTCGTCCACCGCGACCCCCTCGTCCTGCAGCGTGCGCGCCACCTCCGTCAGCGCCGCGACCCGGTCGGTGACCGCGCCGTGCACGCGCAGCTCCTCCAGGTCGATGGCCGGTTCGGCGCCGGAGACCCGGGCGACGGCCTTGACCGCGTCCGGGATCTCCTCCGCCGAGCCGACGACGACCTCGATACGGTCGCCGCCGACGGCGTTCTTCAGCGCGGCCGGGGTGTCGTCGGCGATCGTCCGGCCGCTGTCGATGACCGCGATGCGGTCGGCGAGCTTGTCGGCCTCGTCCAGGTACTGCGTGGTGAGCAGCACGGTGGTGCCGTCGGCCACCAGGCCGCGCACCGCTTCCCACACCTCGCCGCGACCGCGCGGATCCAGGCCGGTGGTCGGCTCGTCCATGAACAGCACGTCCGGCGCGAGGATCATGCTCGACGCCAGGTCGAGCCGGCGCCGCATGCCGCCGCTGTACTCCTTCGCGCCCTTGTCCGCCGCGTCCGTCAGGCCGAACTGCTCCAGCAGCTCCGCCGCGCGCTCGCGGGCGCGCCGGGAGCCGAGGTGGAACAGCCGGGCGAACATCTCCAGGTTCTGCCGGCCGGTCAGCACCTCGTCCACCGCCGCGTACTGCCCGGCGAGGCCGATCCGCCGGCGTACCTTGACCGGCTCCTTCATCACGTCGTGCCCGCCCACCCGGGCCTGTCCGCCGTCCAGGCGGATGAGGGTGGACAGGATCCGTACCGCGGTGGTCTTGCCCGCGCCGTTCGGGCCGAGCAGGCCGTAGACGGTGCCGTACGGCACGGTCAGGTCGAATCCGGCGAGGGCCCGCTTCTCTCCATAGCGCTTCTGCACGCCGTCCGCCACGACGGCGTCGGCCGAGCTTGCCATCACGCTCTTCCTCCCCTATCTGAGTACGCCGTACTCATTTACGCATACGGTGTACGCAGATGGCAAGTCCCCAGCTAGACTCGGGTTCCATGGCGGGAACGGAACACAGCGGCAGCGGCGACCTCAGCCGCAGCATGGCCCTGCTCTGGGGCATGGAGGAGCGCGCCAAGCGCGGCCCGAAGCCCGGCATCTCGGTGGCGCGGATCGTCGACGCGGCCATCCGCATCGCCGACGCCGAGGGGCTGGAGGCGGTCTCGATGCGCAAGATCGCCGGGTGCCTGGGCGTGGGCACCATGTCGCTTTACCGGTACGTGCCCGGCAAGGCGGAGCTGCTCGACCTGATGCTCGACGGCGTCAGCCCCGTCGAACCGGAGGACATCGAACGCTTCCGGAACTGGACCTGGCGGGAGCGGCTGCGGGGTCTGGCCCAGAGCTTCTGGCAGCGCTACCTCGACCATCCCTGGCTGCTCCACGTCGACCAGGGCCGGCCTGTGCTCGGTCCCAACGGCCTGGACGGCTTCGAACTCGCTCTCAGCGGCTTCGACGAACTGCCGCTCACCGACCAGGAGAAGGTCGGCTTCGTCGTCGCGGTCGACGCCACCGCCGCCGGCCTCGCCCGGACCCATGTCAACGCCAAGCAGGCGGAGGCGCGGACCGGGATCAGCGATCAGGAGTTCTGGGAGGCGCAGTCTCCGGCGCTGGAGTCGGCGATGGAGTCCGGGCGCTATCCGCGGATCGCCAAGCTCGCCGACGACGCCTTCTCCGGGCTGGACGAGGAGGCGTTGATGTTCGCGATGGACCGGATGCTCGACGGCCTGGAGGCACTGCTCGAACACCGCCGCAAGACGGGATGGGCTCCGCCGCAGCAGACGGCGAGGACCTTCGACGGAACGGAGTGCCGCGAGGGGGAGACGGTCTGAGGGGCGCTCAGTCCGGGCGCGGGCGCCGCACCAGCGCGCGGAACAGCAGCAGCACCGCCGCGATAACCCCGCCCGCCATCAGCACCGTCGCCACCGGACTGCGGTCCCCGTCCTCACCGGAGCCCCCGCTCGCGCCGTCCCCCGAACCGCTCCCGGACCCCTCCGACTCCCCGCCCGACTCCTCGCCGGAACCCCCCTCGGCCTCCCGCCACACCAGGTCGCTCCGCTCCCCCTCGCTGCCGAACACGATCGCCGACCCGTCCGCCGTGTACGTCATCGACTCGCCCTGCGACTGCAGCGGCACGTCCAGCCGCCCGTCCTCCTTAGGCTCGCCGTCCGCGAAGCGGTACATCCGCCCGCCCACGTAGCTGCGCAGCGCCATCCTGGTGCCGTCCGGCGAGAACGCCCCGTCCGTCACCCACAGGTTGACCGGCGCGACCCGCCGGAAGACGTTCATCGACCCGGTCGACAGCTCCTCCGGTCCGACGTACAGCGCCGCGCCCCCGTCCTCCTTCTTACTGACGACGTACACCCGCCCGGACTTCGGGTGCACCATCAGCGCCTCCGCGTCGCGCGGCCCGTCCTCGTACTGCACCTCGTACTGCACGGCGTCCACCGTCGCGTCCGCTAGCCGCTTCGGCTCCGGGAAGCGGTAGACCCACACGTACGACCAGGAGCCGCCCATGTTGTCGCCGATGTCGCCGACGTAGAGCTGGTTGTCGGGCCCGAGCGAGATGGCCTCGACGTCGCGCGGCTCGCCTATGCCGCGCAGCGTGATCGTGGCCAGCGTCTCGCCGGTCTCGCCGTCGACGGCGTAGACGTACGGGCCGTCCTCGGAGTCGTTGTGCGTCCAGTACACGCCGTCGTGCTGCCGGCTGGCGGCCAGGCCGCTGGACTCGGTGATCCGGGGGTCGGTGAGGATCACGTCGTCCTGCGCCGCGGCGGGCGGGGCGTACGCGGCGGACGTCGCCAACGCCGCCGAGGTGAGCAGGGCGGCGGCGGTCGGCAGAAGGGAGAGCCGGCGGGAGGGCGGGCCGGAGGGCTGACAGGAAGACTGGCCGGAGGGCGGACGGGAGGGCGGAGAGGCGGCGGGCATGGCGCTAAGCCTGCCATGCGGGGATACCCGGTCGCGTTTCGGATGCGCTGGCTCAGAGCGCGCTCGAAGGACCTGGCTTGATCCTCATGAGGTATACGCAGCGCGCCGACCGCCGCCTCCCACTCCCCCTGCGGATCTGCTACGTCACCATGCGAAGGCTTCGGGAGACGGCCCCGGCCCCGGGAAGACATCGTCGAAAGCCGCAAGAAGCTCCTCGCCCAGGTCCAGGTCGAGGGCGCGCAGCGCCGAGTCCAGCTGCTCCTGCGTGCGCGGCCCGACGATCGGTCCTGTCACACCGGGACGGGTCAGCAACCAGGCCAGGGCGGCCTCGCCCGGTTCGATGCCGTGGTTGTCCAGCAGGTTCTCGTACGCCTGGATCTGCTCGCGCGTGCGAGCGTCCTTGAGGGCGTCGGCGGCCCGTCCGCTCGCCCGGCGCCCCTGCGTGACCTCCTTCTTGAGGACTCCGCCGAGCAGCCCGCCGTGCAGCGGCGACCACGGGATGACGCCGAGGCCGTAGTCCTGCGCGGCGGGGATGACCTCCATCTCCGCACGGCGCTCGGCGAGGTTGTAGAGGCACTGCTCGCTGACGAGCCCGACCCGGCCGTGTGTCTTCGCGACCTCGTTGGCCTGGGCGATCTTGTAGCCGGGGAAGTTCGAGGAACCGGCGTACAGGATCTTCCCCTGCTGGATCAGGACGTCGATCGCCTGCCAGATCTCCTCGAACGGCGTCGACCGGTCGATGTGATGGAACTGGTAGACGTCGATGTAGTCGGTCTGGAGCCGCTTGAGGGAAGCGTCCACGGCGCGGCGTATGTTCACGGCGCTGAGCCGGTCATGGTTGGGCCAGGCCGGTCCGTCGGTGCCCATGTTCCCGTAGACCTTGGTGGCCAGGACCGTCTTGTCACGACGCCCGCCGCCCTTGGCGAACCAGGCACCGACGATCTCCTCGGTGCGGCCCTTGTTATCGCCCCACCCGTACACGTTTGCCGTGTCAAAGAAGTTCAGCCCCGCATCGAGCGCCGCATCCATGAGGGTGTGGCTGGTGGCTTCATCCGTCTGCGGCCCGAAGTTCATCGTGCCGAGCACGAGGCGACTGACCTTGAGTCCGGTGCGTCCCAGCTGCGTGTATTTCATAGACGTCAAGCGAACCCCTTCGAGTCCACTCCAAGCAAGGCGGGTCACGTCCGGCGGGTGGCGGGGCCGGCCGGGGGACGGCCTGTCGGCGGCGGGTGAAATCACGTTCTTGCAAGATCTTCGTGCCGGGGTGGGCAGGAGTCCGGAAAACCTCTCAGCTGGCCCGGCCCAGGGTCACGGTGCGGGATCCGGGTGCGAAGTCACCGAAGGACTGTTGCCAGGACTCACCGGGCCATGCGTACGTCACACGGCCCTCGACGGGCCGGTAGCAGGCCGTGTAGAGCGTTCTCGACCCCTGCTCGTCGACGGATCGATACAGCGGCGGCTTCAGCATCGCCGCCACGTCCGCACCCGCGGCGCGAATGGCGCGCAGCCGCTCCTGCGTTCGCATGGCCCGCTCCTGCTCGTCGGTCACCGGCAGGTGCTGGTGATTGGCGGCGCAGGCATCCGGGGCCACCGTCGGCGCCATGTCCGGCCCCACGAACACCGTCACCGCCTTCGCGGGATCGACAAGGGTGAGGTTCTGGGGGACGGCGATGGGCAGGGATCGCAGCCTGCCGACCGCCTCGTCGACGGTGTCGCACGTCTCCAGCAGGTAGCGGACGACGATGAGAATGGCGAAGCCGCGTCCGTAGACGGAACGTCCGCCCCAGGTGAGCGAGACCGCGAGACCGGCGTCGTTCATCCCGTCCTGCAAGCCCCACAGCATGTCCTGCATCCCGATCACGGGGCGCAGGAAGCAGGAGGAGACGATGGTGCCCTCGCACTGATCGGGCCGCAAGTCGTAGTTGCGCAGCAGCGTGCCGTTCCCGCCGATCTGGGTGCAGCCCGGGGAGAACGGCCGCAGGGCCGCGTGGGTGAGGAAGACTTCCGCCTCGGGCCGGTCGAGTTGGCCGGCCAGGCGGTCCAGAACCGGGACCAGTTCCGGCATGTGCGTACGGAACAGCGCCCGAACACGATCCGCGCCCTCTTGGGTCCGGCCCTCCTCGGTCAGCAGGCCCGCCATCTCCTGCCACAGGGCCCGGGCGTAGGCGGCCCACCGCCCGTCGCCGCCGTCGCCGACCTCGATCGCCTGGAAGGTCATGTGCTGTTGCCGCATGGCTGCCACTCCCCCTGGGAGAATCGGATGAGGTGAGGGCAACCTAGATAATTGGGCACGCATTCGCCAGGTGTGGGCCCGCGCACGAGGGAGCAGCTGACGTCGGCGCTGCCGACGCTGGAGCTGACGCTGTCCGACGAGCTGCCGGCGTCGCTCGACGAGGTCTTCCCGGGCCCGGGTCCGGGTCCGTCCCCGGAGGCGTTCGCCCGGTAGCGGTGGCCGGGCCGGGCTGACCGGGTTCAGCCGCCGAAGGCGGCGGCGATGGCGACGACGGCGAAGATCAGCACGAGCGTGGCGCTGACGACGCGGATGCGGGTCTTGGCGTTCACGCGTACGAGCTTACGGGCCCGCCGCCCCGGGCGAAGCGCCCGGGGCGGCGGTAACGGGCCGTAACGGCTCACCGTGAGTATCGTTGTACTACCGGCTGCGGTGTTGGGTCGCAGCGGGGAGGAGCGGCACGATGACCGTCGTGGAGACCGACAGGATCGAGATGGCCGACGAGAGCGACGAGCTCACCCTCGACATGATGTTCGAGTGGCTGGAGCGCATGCCCGTCCCCGAGGGATACAAGGTTGAGATCGTCGAGGGGAAGATCTGCATGTCGCCGCAGCGGCAGACGCACTGGGAGATCACGCTCACCATCATCGAGCAACTGCGTGACCAGTATCCCCGAAGGCGCCTCGCCTCCGACGTCCGCATCGACTTCCCCGGCTACCTGAACGGCTTCGCCTCCGACGTCACCGCGCTGGCAGAGAGCGCCGTACGCGGGAGCGAAGGTCGCTGGCGCCCGCAAGACGTGGAATTCGTGGCCGAGGTGATCTCCAAAACGACCGCTACCAACGACTACGGCCCGAAGAAGACCGCATACGCCACCGCCGGCGTGCCGGTCTATCTGATCGCCGACCCGTACACCGGCAAGTGCCATCTCTACAAGTTGCCCAAAGACGGCGAGTACCGCAGCAAAACCACCCTCGACTTCGGTGAGCAGATCGATCTCACCGACACCCCCGTCGGGCTCAAGCTGGCCACCGACGAGTTCCCGCGCGACTGAGCGCCCCGCGCTACGTCTCGCCCCGCCCCAACGGCCAGGCGGCCAGGGTCTCGTAGTCGGGTTGGGCGCCCTTCTCGCCCGGGGGCGGTGGGTGGCTGCGGATCAGGGTGAGGGCGGGGACCGGGCGCTGGGCGGTGGCGAAGTCGCGTAGGGCGTACGTGAACGGGGTGAGGTCCGCGCCGCCGCCGTGGCGTTGGCGGGCCAGCGTCAGGTGCGGGCGATAGCGGCGCTCCCCGCGCCCACCGACCCCAGCTCCGGCACCGACCCCGGCACCGGCTCCGCGCCCGCCCCCGGTCCCGCCCTCCACCCCCGCCGTGCGGCGCCCCGCCGCCTCCGCGCCCGCAGCCAGCCGGCCCAGCTCCTCGACGTCGCCCGCCGCCTCCGTCCACAGCGCCGTGTCCGAGACCCGCCCGCCGCCCGCCAGCCCCAGCGCCACCGCCCCCCGCCGCCGCGCCGCCGCCCGCGCCAGCCGCTCGCCCAGCTCCGCGACGGAGCCGGCCGGCACCTCCCCGTAGAACGCCACCGTGACGTGCCACCCCTCCGGCCGGGTCCAGCGCAGCCGCCCGGCGTCCGGCAGCGCCCGCAGCCGCTCCACCGCTCCGGCCAGCTCCGCCAGCACCTCCGGGGGCGGGATCACCGCGGCGAACAGCTTCATCGGAACCGACCGCCTTCCCTCAGTCCGGGAACCGCCGCGTCACCCATCGCCACGCGAACTCCAGCACCACCGACGCCCCCGCCGCGATCCCGACCGCCGTCCACGGCATCTCCGCCCCGACCAGCTTCAGCGCGAAGAAGTCCTGCAGCCACGGCGTGACCAGCACGATCACGAACCCCAGTGCCATAGTCGCGACCAGCCCCACCCGCCACCACGTGTACGGCCGCGCGATGATCACCAGCACCCACATCGCGATCAGGAACAGCGTCAGCGTCGCCGCCGACGTCTCCGCGTCCAGTGCCCCGTCCCCCGTGTAGTGCCGCCGCGCGAGCATGTACGTCAGGAACGTCGCCACCCCCGCGATCAGCCCGGCCGGGATCGCGTAGCGCATCACCCGCCGCACGAAGTGGGGCCGCGCCCGCTCCTTGTTCGGCGCCAGCGCCAGGAAGAACGCCGGCACGCCGATCGTCAGCGTCGACAGCAGCGTCAGGTGCCGCGGCAGGAAGGGGTACGGGACCTGCGTGACGACGACGAGCAGCGCCAGCAGCACCGAGTAGACGGTCTTAGTAAGGAAGAGGTTCGCGACCCGTTCGATGTTGCCGATGACCCGGCGGCCCTCGGCGACCACCGAGGGGAGGGTGGAGAAGCTGTTGTTCAGCAGCACGATCTGCGCGACGGCCTTCGACGCCTCCGAGCCCGAGCCCATGGACACGCCTATGTCCGCGTCCTTCAGCGCCAGCACGTCGTTGACGCCGTCGCCCGTCATCGCCACGTCGTGCCCGCGGGACTTCAGCGCGGCGACCATGTCCCGCTTCTGCTGCGGGTTGACGCGACCGAAGACGGCGTTGTCGTCGAGGACGGCGGCCATCTCGTCCAGGTCCGTCGGCAGGGTGCGCGCGTCGACCGTACGGTCCGCGCCGGCCATGTCCAGCTTCGCGGCGACGGCGCCCACGGACACCGCGTTGTCGCCCGAGATGATCTTCGTCTCGACCCGTTCCTCCGCGAAGTAGCGGAGGGTGTCGGCGGCGTCCGGCCGCAGCCGCTGCTCCAGGACGACCAGCGCGGTCGGCTCGACGTCGCGCGCCACCTCCGGGTCGTCCAGCTCCCGGACGGCGCGGGCGAGCAGCAGGACGCGCAGGCCCTGCGCGTTCAGGTCGTCGATCTCAGTAAGAGTCGGGTCGGCGGCCGGCAGCAGCACGTCGGGCGCGCCCAGCAGCCACGTACCGGCGCCGTGGGCAAGGTCCCCGTCGCTCGCGTCGCTCAACGCCGCCCCGCTGTACTTGCGCGCCGAGGAGAACGGCAGCGACTCGGTGCTGCGCAGCTCCTCGGTGTCCGGGTACGCCTCGATGATGGCCTGCAGGCTGGCGTTCGGCCGCGGGTCGGACGAGCCGAGCGCGCCCAGCACCCGCCGTACGTCCGCCTCCGTCGCGCCGCCCAGCGGCCGCAGCTCGGTGACGTCCATGCCGCCCTCGGTGAGGGTGCCGGTCTTGTCGAGGGCGACGACGTCGACCCGCGCGAGGCCCTCGATCGCGGGGAGTTCCTGCACGAGGCACTGCTTGCGGCCGAGCCGGATGACGCCTATCGCGAACGCCATGGAGGTGAGCAGCACCAGCCCCTCGGGCACCATCGGCACGATGCCGCCGACCATGCGGCGGACGGCGTCCTGCGGGCCCTCGTTCTCGACCACGAGCTGGCTGATGACCAGGCCGATGGCGGCCGGGATCATCATGTACGTCACGTACTTGAGGATCTCGCTGATGCCGCTGCGCAGCTCGGAGTGGACGAGCGTGAAGCGCGACGCCTCCTCCGCCAGCTGCACGGCGTACGCCTCGCGCCCCACCTTCGTCGCCGTGAACGCGCCGCCGCCGGCGACGACGAAGCTGCCGGAGAGCACCTTGTCACCGGGGGACTTGACGACGGGGTCGGCCTCGCCGGTGAGCAGGGACTCGTCGATCTCCAGGCTGTCGGACTCCAGCACCTCGCCGTCGACGACGACCTTGTCGCCGGGGCCCAGCTCGACGAGGTCGCCGAGCACGATCTCGGCGGTGGGGATCTCTCGGGTGCGGCCGTCGCGGCGCACCCGCGGCTTGGCCTCGCCGATGACGGCGAGGCTGTCGAGGGTCTTCTTGGCGCGCAGCTCCTGGATGATGCCGATGCCGGTGTTGGCGAGGATCACGAAGCCGAACAGGCTGTCCTGGATGGGCGCGACGGCCAGCATGATGATCCACAGGACGCCGATGATGGCGTTGAAGCGGGTGAAGACGTTGGCGCGGACGATGTCGGCGGTGGAGCGGGAGGAGCGTACGGGAACGTCGTTGACCTCGCCGCGGGCGACGCGCTCGGCGACCTCGGCGGCGGTGAGCCCGATGTGCCGGCGCACGACGGCCGCCCCGCCCCCGGCCGCAGTCCCGACGGCTGTCCCGACGGCCATCCCGACGGCGGTGTCCGCCGCACCCCCCGCCTCGGTCCCGTCCTCGGCCCCTGCCCCGGTCCCCGTGTCAGTCCCCGCCTCGGGCGCACCGTCTTCCACACCGGTCGCCCCGCCCGCCCCTCCGGCGCCTCCGCCCGGCTCCGGCCCCCCACCACCGTCGGACGCTGCCTCGACCCGCTGTGTCATGCGTACGACGTTACGTGTTCGACTCGGCGACTGCGCGCGCCCCCCGGGCGAGCGCGGCCGCACGGCGGCGTACGTACCAGATGCCGAGGAGGCCGAGGCCGGCGCCCGCGAGGCACGTCCACAGCCACCACAAACGGTCGTGGTCGTCGAGCCAGCCGACGAACGGCAGCTGGACGAGGAAGAGCACGCACCACAGCACGGTGCCACCGACCGTGACCGCCATGATGTCGCCCTCGAACGGCTCCGGCGCCGGATGCCTGTGCGGCTTCTTGCCCATGTCACCAGGGTACGGGCGGTATCACGACCGCACCCTGATTAGGCGCCGGAATCCGGCCGCCGCCCGGCACGAACAGCACGAAGGTCGCGCATGCCCCACGCCCGGAGGACCGGCAGCACCTCCCCCCTCGACGCCTACTTCCGCATCTCGCGGCGCGGCTCGTCCGCCACCCAGGAGCTGCGGGGCGGGCTGGCGACGTTCTTCGCCATGGCGTACATCATCGTGCTGAACCCGATCATCCTCGGTTCGGCGACGGACAAGTACGGCCAGAAGCTCGACCACGGAGAGCTGGTCACGGCCACGGTGCTGGTCGCCGCCGTGACCACCTTCCTCATGGGCGCCCTCGGCAACGTCCCCGTCGCCTGCGCCGCCGGCCTCGGCATCAACGCCGTGGTGTCGCTGCAGCTCGCGCCGGAGATGTCGTGGGCGGACGCGATGGGGATGGTGGTGCTGGCGGGGCTGGTCATCATGCTGCTGGTGGTCACGGGGCTACGGGAACGGGTGATGTCCGCGATCCCGGACGGCCTGCGCAAGGCCATCGCGATCGGCATCGGTCTGTTCATCGCCCTCGTCGGCCTGGTGGACGCCGGCTTCGTCACCCGCAACCCGGACTCCGCGAACACCACCGTCCCGCTCGGCCTGGGCACCGCCGGTCACCTGAAAGGGTGGCCGGTGCTGGTCTTCGTGCTGGGCCTGGCGCTGACCTTCGTCCTGCTGGCCCGCCGCTTCCGCGGCGCGATCCTCGTCAGCATCGTGACGATGACGCTGGTCGCGATGATCATCCACGCGACCGGCGACCTCCCGGAGGAGGCGTGGGGCCTGACCGCCCCGGTGGTTCCGGACAGCCTCGTGGAGGCCCCCGACTTCGGCCTGCTGGGCGAGGCGAGCCTCTTCGGCGGCTTCCGCGAGGCGGGCATCCTGACGGGCTGCCTCTTCGTCTTCACCGTGCTGCTGTCCGGCTTCTTCGACGCGATGGGCACGATCCTCGGCGTCACGGAGGAGGCCGGCCTCCTCGACGAACACGGCCGCCTGCCCGAGATGAACAGGGTCCTGATGGTCGACGGCGCCGCCGTCGCCCTCGGCGGCGCGGCCTCCGCCTCGGCGAGCGCGGCCTTCGCGGAGTCCACGGCGGGCGTCGGCGAGGGCGCCCGTACCGGGCTGGCGAACGTCGTCACGGGCGCGCTGTTCCTGCTGGCGCTGGTCTGCACGCCGCTGGTGACGATCGTCCCGTCCCAGGCGGCGACGCCGGCGCTGGTGGTGGTGGTGGGCTTCCTGATCCTGTCGTCGAACATCCGCAGCATCGACTGGTCCGACACGACGATCGCGGTCCCGGCCTTCCTGACGATCACGCTGATGCCCTTCACGTACAGCATCACGGTCGGCATCGGCATGGGCTTCCTCGCCCACGCCCTGCTCCGCGCGGCGGTGGGCCGCCCCGGGACCGTACGCCCGGCGCTGTGGGTGACGTCGGCGGTGTTCGTGGTCTTCTTCGCCCTCGACCCGATCGAACGCTGGCTGGGCCTCGACGGACGCCCGGCGGCGCCACCTGGGCGACGTCGAGCTCCAGTTCCCACGGATACGTCTCGGCGCGCCCCTCACCTGGCCGTTCGGCACGAAGCCGCCGTCGCCGGGAGGACGTACACGCCATGCGGTGCCGCGCGGCGACGCTGTGGTCGAACTGCGTGTGCCGTACGAAGGTGGCATTCACGGCGCACCCTCGCCGGTAGTCAAACCCGCCTGCGGCGGAACTACCACGGCACCGTTCCGTTGTCGTTGAAGAACTTCCCGGTGGGGCCGTCCTCGGGCAGGGTGGCGAGGTCAACGATGATGCGGGCTCCTTCGGCAACCGTGCGGGTGCCGCGGTGTCGGGTCATGTCCGTGGCGGTATAGCCTGGCGTGGCTGAATTGATCTTGATGTGCGACAGTGCGTCGTTCGTGCTGAATGCCTTGGCGTACTGGACGGTGAGCATGTTGAGCGCTGCCTTCGACGAGGAGTAGGCCATCCGCATGTCAGCGTCGCCACCGAAGTCGGTGCCACCGCTGGTCAACGACATCGACGCAGTGGTGCTGGAGACGTTCACGATGCGCGGTGCCAAGGATGTGCCGAGCAGGGGCAGCATGGTCTGGATCATCGTGACCGCACCGAAGACATTGACCTCGTAGGTATGCCGCATCTCGGCGGCGGTGGTGCGTTCGGCGCGTTGGTCAACGACCGTTCCCGCGTTGTTGACCAACGCATCCAGCCGCCCGTACTCGGCTTCCAGCCAGTCGGCAACGTCCTGGACGCTGCCTGCGTCGGTGACATCCAGCCGGACCGGAATCGGCGCGATGCCCGCTGCGGCCAACTCGTGGGCGGCGGCCTCGCCGCGCTCGGTGTCGCGACTTCCGAGTGCAACGGTTACCCCGCGCGCGGCGAGCTGCCGAGCGGTTTCCTTCCCCAGCCCCTTGTTCGCCCCCGTCACCAGCGCCACCGGGTGATCAGTCAAAACCGGGCACCTCCCTCATCGCCTGAAGCCGAAAGCGGCCAACCTGGTTGATGATGCAAGCCGTATCATATGATACAAGCTGTATCATGAAGCCGTGGGACAGGACGAGTCGCAGTTGAGACACGAAGGGCTGCGCGCACGCGGAGTCCAGCGCACCAGGAACAAGATCCTCACAGCCGCCCGGCAGAACCTGATCGCCGCCGGCTACCGCAACCTCAGCCTCGAACAGGTCGCCACCGACGCCGAAGTCACCCGTGTGACCATCTACCGCCAGTTCGGCTCCAAACTCGGTCTGCTCGACGCGGTTGCCGACGACCTCTCCCAGCGGGCCGGACTGGTTGCCGGCATGCACGCCGCAGCCGCGCTCGACGACCCGGTCGCTGCCTTCCGGGCGATGGTCTCCCGGACATGCCGCTTCTGGAACACCGACCCAGACCTGTTCCGGCGCCTCATCAGCCTCTCCGCGGTCGATCCGGAAGCCCACCGGGTCGTCAGCAGTCGAGAACAGTGGCGCTTCGCCCAGGTCGCCCAGTTCGTCGCCCGGCTCGCCGAAGCCGGCCGGTTGCGGAGCCCGTTCGACACCCAGCGCGCCGGGGTGGTTGTCGCGGCCACCGTCAGCTTCACCACCTGCGACGACATCGCCACCCGGCTCCGCCTCGACCATGATCAGCTCGACGACCTCCTGCTGGCGCTGCTGCACGGAGTCGTCCGACTCGACCAACGCTGAACCACGGTCGGACGCATACCGGCCTTACGGCGCCTGGACGAGTTGCTTCGTCGTTCCGCTTCCCGCCGCCGGATGGCCCGGCGCAGCCCTGTCGACCGGCATCAAGGTCATGGCCCGCAACAAGTAGACCAGCCCCCAGCCATCTACCCGCTCCCAAGGATCGTGAATGAGCCCTCCAGCAGCGCCGCCCCCAGTGGCGGCGCGAAGTGCGGCTCGTCATTGACCCGGATCCGTTGGTCACCCACATCGACGACGTCGGGGGCCGTCTCGCGGAGCGCGCGAGCCGCAGCAGCGGGAATACGGTTCCCCGTAACGTCGAGTCGGCGCAAGTTACTGAAGGCGGACCAGCGGTTGCGGAGACGCAGCGCCCCGGATGCGCCGAGCAGGCCGAACGGCAGTCTCAAAGACTCCAGTCGTGCGATGAGCGCACTCTCGGCGAGCACGTCCACCAGTGTGTCTTTCAAGTCGCTCACCAGAGCCAGCTGACGAAGTTCCCCGAACCCGGGGTTGTTCAGCAGCGGGACCAAGTCCCGCGCCGAGCCGTCCCAGCTGTACTCGAAGTGGCCGAGCCAGAGTTCGAGCGACTCAAGCTGTGGAAAGGAGCTTGTACCCAGCGCGGCCACCACGGCAGGGTCGAGTGCCTCATCACGCAGCACCAGCCGGCGCAGATGTGCCATCTCCGGGAACGGAGGTGAGGGCTTCGCGCCCGAGACGTCGTGCACCATGTCGATGTCGTTGCACTGAACGACCAGCTCATGGAGAGTCGGCACTGCTGCAAGCACCCGCTCCAGCAGCACTGAAAGCCGACACGAGGAGCCGTCGCGCGACAGATCCTCCGGGATGTAGTCGCCGCGGCCGAAGTCCGGAAAGGTGAGGGCGCCGAGTCCTAGGTGGCGGATCCCCGGCTGACGGCTGGCGAGTACGTCGACGACCGGGTCAAACGAACCATGATGGGCCTGGCTTGTTGTCACCAGGAGCTTGCGAAGGACTCGCTCGGGGTTCGCGTGCAACCAGCCGTCGAGCGCCGCCGCGCAGTGATCCTCGTTGACGTCGTGGCCCATCGCGCCGCGGGTTCGGCTGCACTCCAGAGTGAGGTGCAGCTCCGCATACGGACCGCGGTCGTCGGCGTGGAGGACGTGACTGCACGCGGACGAGGGCATCGAGGCAGCCTACTCGGACAGCCCGGCCGGAGCGTCGAGCTGCCAGGGCTTCGTGGAGGCGGGCGGTCGTGCGGTAGTGGGCCAGTGGGTGAGGCGGTCGGTTTCTGCCACCGCCGCCCGGAAGCGTTCGTCGAAGTCGTTGCGCTGCAGCAGGCGCAGCACGTAGTCCTGCACCGCCATGTCCCGCTTCGCCGCGTGGGTGCGGAGGCGGTCGAGGAGTTCGCCGTCTATTCGCAGACTGAGCACGTGTGTCCCCATGCCGTTCAGGGTCGCCCGTCGCGTACTCCGGGGGCGGGCGTTCCCGTACGCGGTCATCCTTTCGGGTGGCGCGGGCAGTCTGCCCGTAACCTCCTCTGTCTCGGCTTCACCATTTTACTTAGCCAAAGTAATGAGGTACGCTAATGACCATGCCTGACCTGTCCCAGGAGGAGAACGCCGCCGCGGTGAACTCGCTCCGCTCCGCGATCATGCGGCTGACCCGGCGGCTGCGGCATCAGCGCGTGGACGAGTCGCTGAGCCCGACCGAGATGTCGGTGCTCGGCACGCTCTTCCGCTGCGGCCCTCTCGGCCCCGGTGAGCTGGCGCGCAAGGAGCACGTCCAGCCGCCGTCGATGACCCGCATCGTCGCCATGCTGGAGACCAAGGGGCTGGTCCGGCTGGAGCCGCACCCGGAGGACCGGCGGCAGAAGGTGGTCAGCCAGACCGAGCAGGCCGTGGCGATGCTCGAAGAGAGTCGCCGCAAGCGCAACGCCTGGCTGGCCGAGCTGGCCGGCGGCCTGTCCGAGGAGGAGTGGGCCACCCTGCGCGACGCCGCGCCGGTGCTCGAAAAGCTCGCACATCTGCCCATGCCGAAGACCGCACCACGCTGACGAAGGACGCTGACAGGAGGGGACACCTTTGCGTACGGGACCCGGAGCAGACTCCGCCCCCGCACCCACACCCGACGACCACGAAGAAGAAGACAAGCGCGGCAGGCACGGCACCTTCAGCTCGCTGCGGATCCGCAACTACCGGCTCTTCGCCGGCGGCCAGGTGGTCTCCAACACCGGTACCTGGATGCAGCGCATCGCGCAGGACTGGCTGGTGCTCAGCCTCACCGGCTCCGCCACCGCCGTGGGCATCACGACGGCACTGCAGTTCCTGCCCATGCTGCTGTTCGGCCTCTACGGCGGCGTGCTCGCCGACCGGCTCCCCAAGCGCAAGCTGCTGCTCGCCACCCAGACCGCGATGGGCCTCATCGGACTCGCGCTCGCGGCGCTCACGCTGAGCGGAGCGGTGACGGTCTGGCACGTGTACCTCATGGCGTTCCTGCTCGGCCTCGCCACCGTCGTCGACAACCCGGCGCGGCAGGTGTTCGTCGCCGAGCTGGTCGGCAAGGAGCAGATGCAGAACGCCGTCAGCCTCAACGCCGCCAACTTCCAGACGGCGCGGCTGCTCGGCCCGGCCGTCGCCGGTGTGCTCATCACGGCCGTGGGCAGTGGCTGGGCCTTTCTGCTGAACGGGCTTTCCTTCATCGCCCCCATCGCCGGGCTGCTGCTCATGCGCTCCGCCGAGCTGCACCGCGTCGAGCGCGCGCCGCGCGGCAAGGGGCAGTTGCGCGAGGGCCTGGCGTACGTCGCCGGGCGGCCGGAGCTGCTGTGGCCGATCGTGCTGGTCGGCTTCATCGGCACGTTCGGCTACAACTTCCCGATCTGGCTCACGGCGTACGTGGACGAGGTCTTCCACGGTGACGCCGGCACGTACGGCCTGCTGAACTCGCTGATGGCCGCCGGGTCGCTGGGCGGCGCGCTGTTCGCGGCGCGGCGCGGGGCGAGCCGGCTGCGGCTGACGGTGCTCGCGGCGCTGGCGTTCGGGGTGCTGGAGATCGTCGCGGCGGTGTCGCCGGCGTTCTGGCTGTTCGCGGCGCTGCTGGTGCCGGTGGGCGCGGCCGGGCTGCTGTTCAACACGACCGCGAACGCCAACGTCCAGCTCGCCACCGACGAGGCGATGCGCGGGCGCGTGATGAGCCTGTTCGTGATGGTGTTCGTCGGCGGCACGCCGATCGGGGGGCCGATCGTCGGCTGGGCGACGGACACGTTCGGCGCCCGGATCGGGTTCCTGACGTGCGGGGTGATATCGGCGGTGGCGGCGATCACGGTGGGCCTGGTGCTGGCCCGGGTCGGGGGGCTGCGGCTGCGGATAGACCTGCGGCGGGGGCAGAAGCACGTCGCGTTCGTGCCGGCGCGGCGGGCGGAGGAACTGGCTCCGGCGGCGTAGGTCAGGCGGGGGCAGGTTCGGGGGGCAGGTCTGGCGGTGTAGCTCCGGCGGGGCAGGTTCGGGGGGGCAGGCTCGGCGGCGTACCTACGGCGGTGTAGCTCCGGCGGGGCCGGGTGGCTTCTGTGCACCCGGCTCCTTCCCGTGCCGTACGGGCCCTCAGTCGAACCAGCGGGCCTCCCCCAGCTCCCGCGTCCGCGTCGGGTCCTCCAGCAGCGCCGCCGCCTCGAACCGCCGCTGCCACTGCCCCGTCGCCCACGCCAGCCCCGCCGCCAGCCCCTCCATCGTCGCCGCGTGGACGGTGCCGTCCGGGGTGCGGCGCCAGTCCAGTTCGACGCCGTCGACCGTCAACCGCTCGTGTTCCTCGTACGTCGCCGGGGTGTCCGCGCCCAGCAGCTCCCGTACGGCCTCGGGGACCTCGCGGGTCTCGCCCGCCGGCGGCACCCGCACTGTCGACGCCTCGTACGCCTCCGTCAGCCGCCTCACCTGCAGCAGCTCCCCCAGCGCCGCCGCCCGCCGCGGGTCGACCGGCAGCAGCGGGCGGGCCGTGGCCAGGGGCACCAGGTCCGGGGCGTCCGCGACCACGGCCTCGGCGGCCGGAACGACCTCCGTGGCGCCGTCGCGAACCGCGCGGAGGTCGTCCGGGAGGGTGACGCCGGCGGGGTCGAGGCCGGCGAGGAGGGTGTAGAGGGCGTGGAGTTGGGGCGGCGTGACGTCGCTCGCGGGGTCGGCGAGGCGGGCGAGCAACTCCGCGGCGCCGCCCGGTTCGTCGAGGAGCACGGCGGCGGAGGTGCGTACGCCCAGGGCGCGGAGGACCTGCTCGTCGCCGACCGCGGAGGCGTCGGCCGGCTCGTACAGCCCGGCGAGCAGCGGGTCGCCGCCCGCGGCGCGCAGGCCGGCGGGCGGGCGGCCGTCGAGCACGGGGTTGCCGCGCAGCCACCAGGCGGTGTACGGGCGTACGAGGTGCGCCTCGCCGTCCGGCAGCAGCACGCGCGCGGGGCGCGTGAGGGCCTCGCGCAGCGGCGGGCGGGAGAGCAGCGCGAGGGCCTGCGGCCAGCGCGCGTCGTCGACCAGGTCCAGGTCCCGTACGCCCACCAGCTCGGTGAGCACCGGCGGCACGGGCGTGTCCGGCAGCTGGTCGAGGACGTCCTCGCACCACACGTCGACGGCGTCGAGCAGCCCGGCGTCGTCGGGTTCGGGGTAGTCGGCGTCGCGCGGCTCCAGCTCGTCGGGGTCGAGGACGACGTCCTCGGCCCGTACGAGCGCGAAGTCCGCCTGCACCCCCACCGCCGTCAACGGCTCCTCCCCCCACCGCTCGACCAGGCTGCCGGCGCACAGCGCCAGCTCACCCGGCCGGATGACGGCGGCGAACGGGCTGCCGGGGTAGACGAGTTCGCCGGCGGGGGCCGGCTCGCCGTCCTCGTCGGGCAGCGCGAGGGCGCCCAGCCACGGTTCGTCGCCCGGCTCCAGGTGCGCGTCGCGGACCAGCCCGAGGACGATGTCCGCCAGCTCCTCCGGACCCGGCGCGCCCTGCTCCGGCCCCTCGTCGAACCACACCTCCCCGGCGTCCAGCGACCCCGCCACCGCCGCCCGCACCTGCGGCGTCGTCAGCACGGCGCGGGGCGTGGCGGGCACGGCGCCCAGCTGCTCCAGCACGGGGTGGGCGGCGACGGGGTCGGCGACGCGCAGGCCGAGGCGGGCGAGGCGCTGGGGCCGGTCACCGGTGCCGTCGGTGCTGTCGGCGCCGCCGGTCGGCAGGAGTACCTGGCGCGGGCCGACGACGACGCGGCCGTCGGCGAGCGGCACCGGCAAGCCGGCCAGCTCCTCGGGGTCGGTGCCGGCGAGGGAGCCGTAGAGGCCGTACCACCAGGCGGCGGGACGCTCGACGCTGCTGAGCCGCTCGACGAGTTCGCCGAGCGGCACGCGGGCGACGTCGAGGGTGCGCAGTTCGCCGCGGCGCTCCAGACCGGCGGGGAGCAGCTGCGGGAAGACGTCGCCGAGCCGCTGCACCGTCTCGGCGCCGGCGCCCTCGGCGACTAGCGCGTCGCGGGGGCGTAGCGGCTGCGGCTTGGCGCCCTCCTCGGGCGCGGCGGGCTCCTCGGGCGCGGCGGGCGGCAGGAACGCGACGTCGGGGAGGAGCCGGAGGATGCCGGCGCGCAGGGCGCCGTCCAGTTCGCCGCGGCCCAGGGGGCCGGGGACGAGGTCGACGGTGCCGAGGGTGAGGGGGGCCCAGTCGGCGAGGAGCGCGGCGTAGGCGTCGGCGGCGCGGTCGACGAGGAAGTCGGTGAGCGGGCCGGGGGCGAAGTGGCGGCGGGTGGGTTCGAGGGGGAAGGAGGCGATGAGGAGCGCGGGGACACCGAGGGGTTCGTCGGTGGGGGTGGGGGCGTGGAGTACGGGGGCGGTGGTGGGGGCGGCGGGGGCGCCGTCGGGACCCACGGGGACGGCCCAGGTGAGGGTCCAGGTGGGGCGGAGGCGCTCCTCGACGGGGCGGTCGGCGAGGAGGCGGGGGTCGAGGCGGCCGGCGGCGGTGCGGGTGCGGTAGCGGGTGGCGGTGGAGGGCTGACCGGGGTGAATGTCGGAGGGGCGGCCTACCCTGGGGCGGGAGTGCGGGGGATGGGTGAGTGCGGTGCCGGGCAGCGCGGAGGCGCCGGGCAGCGCGGAGGCGCCGGGCAGCGCGGAGGCGCCGGGCTGTCGGGGCGTACGGCCGGTGTCCTCGATGACCGTGTACGGGCCGTCCGCGCGGCGGCGCAGGGTGCGTACGCCCTCGGGGGTCTCCACCTCGACCTCGGCCAGGCCGGGCAGGGCCAGCAGGAGGGCGTCGTCGACGCCGGCGAGCAGGCGGCGGGCGAGGGCGGCGGCGGCCGGGTCGCGCAGCGGGAGCCGGACGACGGTGTCGTAGCCGTCGGGCACGGCCGGGGCGTCGGCACCGGCTTCGGCTTCGGCTTCGGCGAGGGGCAGGGGGAGGCGGAGCAGGGGGACGTGGCCTTCGCGGCGGGCGGCTTCGTCGGCGAGCGCGGGGTTGCGCTCGGCCGTCGTACGGACCATCTCCCGGGCCTCCGCCAGCGACCACCGCACCCGCGCGCCTCCGTTGGAGACGACCTCCGGCGCGTCGCTGACCGCCAGCACGGCGGAGAACCCGACCCCGAACCGGCCCACGGCCTCGTCCGTGTCCTCTCCCCGCTTGGCGGAGGCCCGCAGCGTGGACAGCGACTCGACACCGGCGGCGTCGAGGGGGGCGCCGGTGTTGGCGACGGTCAGCACCCCGGCGCCGCCGGAGGCGGCGTGTGTACCGGGCCCGCCGGCTCCGGCCGGCTCGCCCACGGCCTGGGCCGGCTCGCCGTCGGTCCCGGCCGCGGTCCCGGCCGGTCCCGTCTCCCCGGTCCCGTCGGGGACATCCAGCGTCAGCCGCAGCCGCCCCGCGACGCCGGCGCGGGCCGCCGCGTCCGCGGCGTTCTGGGCCAGTTCGACCACCAGCCGGTCGCGGTAGCCGCCGAGGGCGAGGTCCTCCTCGGCGTTGGCGTCCTCCCGGAAGCGGGCGGCCGACGCCGCCCAGGCGTCGAGCGCGGCGGCGCGCAGCCGGGCGGTGGGGTCGGCCACGGAGGCCAGGGGGTCCACGGGATCCACGGGGTCCACGAAGGCTCCTTGTCGCGGGAGGTACCGGTCGCCGCAGCGTATTCCGTCACCCGCGGCGTACGCGCGGCGCACTCGCCCTCGCGGGTGCCGGGGCCGCGTACGGGGGCGAGGGGGTGCCCGTCCGCGCGGTACCGTCGAGAAGTCAACAGCGCACGGCCGTAGGGGATTCGGTGGGCATCGAGAGCGACCAGCTCGTATACGACTACCTGAGCCGCGTCGGCGACATCGCACAGCAGCGTGCCCTGCCCTCCGGGCAGCGCATGCGGCTGGTCAACGAGCTGCGGGCCGGCATCGACAAGGTGCGCGCCGCCGAGGGTGCGCACAGCGTGGCCGCGGTCAAGCAGGTGCTCGCCCGGTTCGGCAGCCCGGGGGACATCGTCGAGGCCGCCAAGCGCGACCCCGCCTCCGCGGTGCCGGAGGTCGCGGTGCAGCCCGGGGAGCCACCGGCGGGGGGCGGCGGGCTGGCGTCGCGGCTGCCACGGCCGCGGGTGGGCGGGTCGGAGAAGTGGCTGGGCCGGCTGCCCCGGCCACGTACCGGCTCCGGCTTCTCCGACGGCTCTGACGGCGGCGGCGGGCGCACGACGGGCGGGCGGGGTACGGGCGGGCGAGGGACGGGCCGGTCCGGCGGACGCGGGCCCGAGTACCCCGTACCCCAACCGGGGTCCGCGCCGGACGACTTCACCCCGCCCGCCGAGCCGCCCCCCACCGCCGCCTCCCCGCCGCACCTCGCCGGCGAGGACGAACTCGACGGCACGCACTCCGACCCCGACTGGTGGCACGTCGAACCCGGGCCGTTCGGCGGCCCGATGCCCGGCGGCGCGGGCGGCGCCGACAAGGTCCCGGGCTTCACCGGCGGCGTCGAGCTGCCGGAGTTGTTCCGGCAACCCGGGGACCAGGACGACGAGGACGAGGACGACTACGAGGACGAGAACGAGAACGAGGACGACGGGGAGCAGCTGAAGCCCGGCACGCAGAAGGGCGGCGGCGGCGCGGGCGCCGTGGGCCGGGCCGCGCGTGCCGCCAAGGCGGCGAACGCGGCGCGGGCGGCCCGGGCCGCCAAGGCCAAGCAGGCCCGCCGGGAGAAGGCGGAGGCCGAGGCCGAGGAGGACTACGAGGACGACGAGCCCTCCACCCCGCGCCGCCGCGGCGCCGCCACCCGCGACCTGCTGCGCAGCGCCGGCCTGATGGAGGTGCTGGCGATGGGCGCGCTGCTGGGGGGCGCCGCGCTCAACCAGTGGATGGCGTCGGTCGTCGGCTGGGCGCTGGTGTACACGTCGCGCCGGCTGACGATGGCGGAGAAGAAGTGGGCCGCGCTCGGGGTGCCGGGCACGGTGGGGGCCGGCGGGCTGGTGTGGCTGTGGGGACGGAACGAGGGGCGGTGGGGCGAGCAGCTGAAGGAGGGGACGATGGGGCAGGCGTACGAGGACATGTTCCTCGACCTCGTCCGGCTCGCGGCCGTCGCCTCGACGCTGTTCCTGCTCTGGCGCGCGCGGCGGCGCCTGCGCGGGTAGCGCCCGGCTAGCGCTCCGCGGGCAGGCCCGCGCGGGTGAGGCTCGGCAGCCAGCGCGCGGCGTACGGTACGGGCCCCGCGTTCACGCCCGTCCGACGCTCGTCCGCTGTACGGGGCCGTCCGCCGCGGCAACAATGAGGCCGCCACGGAACCATCCCGGAGAGAGGCACCCATGAGCATCTCCCTTGTCGACCTCGCGTCCTGGCGGTCCGGTGCCCCGGACGAACGGCAGCAGCTCCTCACCCGGCTCGACGCGTCGCTGCGCGAGACCGGATTCGTGATGGTGACCGGCCACGGCGTGGACCCCGCCCTGCGCGCGACCGTCAGGGAGGCCGCACGCACGGCCTTCGACCTGCCCCCCGCCGTCAAGGACGGCTACCGCAACGAGGGCAGCGGCGGCTGGACCGGCCCCGGAGGCATCGCCGCGGCGGCCGTCAAGGACGCGGCGAGCCCGCCGGACCTCGTCGAGCTGTGGAGCCTCTACCCGCACCACCCGGGCGTCTGGCCGGCCGAGGCGCCCGCGCTGCGGGAGCCGGTCGAGGAGTACGCGCGCCAGATGCGGCGCCTCTCCCTCGACCTGCTGGAACTGCTCGCCGCCGCCCTCGGCGAGCCCGCCGACTTCCTCACCCGCTACGACACCGACGCGGCCTGGACGTGCAACATCAACTGGTACGGGAGCAGGCGGCAGACCGGCGAGCCGCGCCCGGGTCAGTACCGCCTCGGCGCGCACCAGGACTGGGACCTCATGGCCGTACTGGACCGCCAGCACGGCCTGGGCTGCCTACAGGTCCGCAACGGTCCGGCAGACGCCGAGGACGACGAGGACAACTGGCAGGACGCCCCGTACCACCCCGAAACCGACGCCCTGACCGTCAACCTCGGTGAGCTGGGGGCGATGTGGAGCGGGGGGCGGTGGCAGGCGGGCTGGCACCGCGTGCTGCCGCCGCCGGCGGACGCGCCGGCCGAACAGCTCATGTCGCTGGTCTGGTTCTACAACCCCGGCCCCACCACGCCGATGCCGCCGGGCTCGGATCAGACGGCCGCCACCGTAGGCGAGTTCCTCGACGAGCGGCTGCAGGCCATCCTCCTCTCCTGACGAAAACGGCGGCGGGCACAATTGGCCTGTGCATACACATTCCCCGCCGCCGGGTTTCACTGTCGGCTTCGACCTGGACATGACCCTCATCGACTCCCGGCCGGGGATCAAGGCCGTGTACGAGGCGCTCGTCGCCGAGACCGGCGGGTACGTCGACACCGACCTCGTCACGTCGCGTCTCGGCCCGCCGGTGGAGTCGGAGCTGGCGAACTGGTTCCCCGCGGACCGCGTGGCCGCCCTGGGCGACCGCTACCGCGCCCTCTACCCCGACCACGGCATCACCCCCACCACGGCCCTGCCCGGCGCCGCCGAGGCCCTCGCGGCGGTGCGGGCGGCCGGCGGGCGGGCCCTCGTGGTGACCGCCAAGAGCCGGCCGCTGGCCAAGCTGCACGTCGACCACCTGGGCCTGTCCCCGGACGCGGTCGTCGGCGGGCTGTGGGCGGACGCGAAGGCGGAGGCGCTGACGGAGTACGGGGCGTCGGCGTACGTCGGCGACCACGTCGGGGACGTCGCGGGGGCGCGGGCGGCGCGGGTGCTGTCGGTCGCTGTGGCCACGGGACCGTGCCCGGCGGAGGAGTTGCGGGCGGCGGGGGCGGATGTCGTACTGCCGGATCTGACGGCGTTCCCGGGCTGGCTGGCCGGGTGGCTCGCGGGGGACCCGGCGCTGTAGCGCACGGGCGGGCGCGCGGGCCGTACGCTACGGCGCCGCCTGCCGCGCCTTGCGCCGGGACGCCGCCGCGGAGCGGAACAGCCCGGCCAGCGCGAGCCCGAAGCCGACGCCCATCAGCATCGAAACGAGGTACGCGGCTGTCGGCAGCGGGTCCGCCCCGACGAAGAACGGGACGAAAGTGACGAACGTACCGAGCGCGCCGACGAGGAAGACGATCGCTCCGGCGCGTACGAGCAGGTCCCCGGGGCGGGAGGTTCCGGTGTTCACACCACCAGCGTAGGCGGGGCGGGAAGTGCGCGGGGTATGCACGGTATATGCGCTGAGGAAGCACCCGGCGACATCTTGTCACCACGCGGGGGACCATTAGCCTTGAGGTGGCGGGTCGCGTGACCCGCTCTCCTGCTCTTTCGGGGGCGGCGAGTACGAAAACGAAGACAGGGCGACGACACGTGCCTACCGGCAAAGTCAAGTGGTTCAACAGCGAGAAGGGCTTCGGCTTCCTCTCCCGCGACGACGGCGGTGACGTCTTCGTGCACTCGTCGGTGCTGCCGGACGGGGTGGAGACTCTCCGGCCCGGTCAGCGCGTCGAGTTCGGCGTGGTGGCCGGGCAGCGCGGCGACCAGGCGCTGTCCGTGACGTTGCTGGACCCCACCCCGTCGGTCGCGGCGGCGCAGCGGCGCAAGCCGGACGAGCTGGCGTCGATCGTGCAGGATCTGACGACGCTGCTGGAGAGCGTGACGCAGCAGCTCGAACGCGGCCGGTACCCGGACAAGACACACGGCCGGAAGATCGCCGGCATGCTGCGGGCCGTCGCCGATCAGCTGGACGTCTGAGGGGGCGAGTGCCGCGGGGCGGCGGCGGGTGGCACGTAGGCGCGTAGGGCTGCGGGGTGCGGGGACGGGGGCCCGTACCCGTACCGTATCGCCTCAGACGGAAGCACCGGAGCCCACGGGCTTCGGGCTTCCGGCTTTCGGGTTTCCGGCTTTCCGGCTTCCGGCTTCCGGCTTTCCGCTACGGGAAGGCCAGCGCGTCCGGGCCGAGCGGGGGCACCAGGCCCTCCGCCGCCGCCCGGGTGAGCAGCCCGCGCACCGCCGCATAGCCGTCCTCGCCGAGGTCGGCGGTGAACTCGTTGACGTACAACCCGATGTGCTGGTCGGCCACCGCGGGGTCCATCTCCTGCGCGTGCTCCCTCACGTACGCGCGCGACGCCTCCGGGTCCTCCCAGGCCATCCGCACCGAGGCGCGGGTGGCGGCGGCGAGCGCGTGCAGGGTCTCGGCGCCGAGGGCGCGGCGGGCGACGATGGCGCCGAGGGGGATGGGCAGGCCGGTGGTGGCCTCCCAGTACTCGCCCATGTCGGCGACGCAGTGCAGGCCGTAGCCCTGGTAGGTGAAGCGGGCCTCGTGGATGACGAGCCCGGCGTCGACCTTGCCGTCGCGGACGGCGGGCATGATCTCGTCGAACGGCATGACGACGATCTCGCCCACGCCGCCCGGCACTTCGGTCGCGGCCCAGAGCCGGAGGAGCAGGTACGCGGTCGAGCGCTCGCTCGGCACCGCGACGGTGCGCCCGGCGAGGTCCACGGGGTTCTGCGCGGCGGCGGTCAGCACCAGCGGCCCGCAGGCCCGGCCGAGGGCGCCGCCGCAGGGGAGGAGGGCGTAGCGGTCGAGGACGTAGGGGAGGACGGCGTACGAGACCTTGAGCACGTCCAGCTCGCCGCGCTCGGCCATGCCGTTGGTGAGGTGGATGTCGGCGAAGGTGACGTCGAGGGGCGGGGCGCCGGGGACGAGGCCGTGGGCCCAGGCGTGGAAGACGAAGGTGTCGTTGGGGCAGGGGGAGTAGGCGATCCGCAGGGCTTGCGAAGGGCTCGCGGGCGAGGTCATGGGTGCTCCTCTCCGTCCGGTGGGGCGGGGGTGGCGGTGGTGGCGGTGGGTCCGGTCGAGGGGGCGTCGGCCTCCGGCGGTGGCGGGGGGTTGTCGGAGGGGCGGCCTACCCTGGGGCGGGTGTGCGGGGAACGTACGTTGGCGGCGGTGTGGGGGTCGACGGACACAGTGCCGGCGGGCGCGGTCTCGGCGGATGCCTGCTCGGTCGGCACGGCGTCGGCGGATGCGGTGTCGGCGGATGCCGCCTCGGCCGGGACTGTCCCGGGGGGTGTCGTCTCGGCCGGGACGGTCCCGGTCGGCACGGCGTCGGCAGACGCGGTCTCGGCAGACGCGGTCCCGGCGGGCGCGGTCCCGGCCGGCGCGGTCCCGGCGGGCGCGGTCCCGGCCGGCGCGGTCCCGGCCGGCACGGTCCCGGCCGGCACGGTCCCGGCCGGCACGGTCCCGGCCGGCACGGTCCCGGCCGGCACGGTCCCGGCCGGCACGGTCCCGGCCGGCACGGCGTCGGCAGACGCGGTCCCGGCGGGCGCGGTCCCGGCGAGTGCCGTCTCGGCAAGTGCCGTCTTGGCCGGGACGGCCTCGGCGGGTGCCGTCTCGACGGGCGCGGCCTCGGCGGGCGCGGCCTCGGCGGGCGCGGCCTCGGCGGGCGCGGTCCCAGCGGGTGCCGTCTCGGCCGGGACGGTCCCGGTCGGCACGGCGCCGGCAGACGCGGTCCCGGCGGGCGCGGCCTCGACGGGCACGGCGCCGGAGGCGGCGGGCGGGGTCTCGGCGCCGGGGGCAGCGGGCTCGGCGCCGGAGGCGGGGCGCGTGCCGCGGGACGTGGCGATGTCGGAGAGGGACGCGAACGCGGTCGTCAGGGCCGTCAGGGCCGCCGGGATGCGCCAGGCGGCGCGGTCGCGGGGGCCCACGGCGTTGGACACCGCGCGGATCTCCAGCACCGGAACCCCGTGCCGGGCCGCGGCCTCGGCGACGCCGAAGCCCTCCATCGCCTCGGCCGCGGCGCGCGGGTGGCGCCGTAGCAGGCCGGCGGCGCGCTCCGCGGAGCCCGTGACGGTGGACACGGTCAGCACGGCACCCAGCACCGCGCCGGTCGCCTCCGCCGCCGCCCGCGCCGCCTCCGGCGGCGGGCGGTGGACCACGGCGCCGAAGCCCAGCTCCGTGACGGGCACGAATCCCTCCGCGGTCTCCGCCCCCAGATCCGCGGCCACGATCTCGTCCGCCACGACCACCCCGCCCACGGGCACCACCCCCGCGAAACCGCCGCCGATCCCGGCCGCGATGACGACGTCGTACGGAACGGAGGCCGCGGCGAGCACCGTTGCGGTGGCCGCCGCGGCGGCCGCTGGGCCCACCCCGCCGACCACGACGTCGTAACCCCGCCCGGCCCGCCCGACGGCCTCGGCCTCCGCGGCAACGGCGGTGACCACCAGCACCCGACCCCCACACACCCACCCCAGGGTAGGCCGCCCCTCCGACAATCCCTGCTCACCGCCGCGGCCGGACGCCCCCGCCCCCGCAGCCCGGCCCGCACGCCGCCCCTCCGACGAGACAGGCCCGCCGCCGGACCCCGAGTCCGCATCGCCAGATGCGCCCGCACCGCCGGACGCCGCCACATACCCGCCGCCGAGCGCACCCGCGCCCGCGCCCCCGCCGCCGCCAGGCGTCACCGTCCCACCGCCAGACATCAGCTCCGCCGTCCCGTCGGGCGCACCGTCGGGCGCCGCGTCGGACACCACGCCAGGCGCCCCGCCGGACGGGGCGTCAGTCGTCCCGTCAGGACTTCTTCCGCTTCAGGTCGAAGCTCCACGCGCCCTTGTACTTGCCCTCGTCGTCGATCTCCACGATGCCGACCTTCGCCTTGTCGTTCAGCACCGGCTCCCCCGTCGGCGACTGCGCGTTGAGGAACTGGTCCGCGTTGTACGTCACATACGTGTGCTTGCTCGGCCGCGGCACCACCGGCCGGCCGTCCACGAACAGCGTCCACCCCGTGTCCGCGATATCCGGATCCACGCCGATCCGGACCCGCTCCCCCGCGTCCACCGTGATCGACGCACCCGCGCGCTCCGCGACGCAGGCGTCCAGCTCCCCGCTGGGGATGTCCTCCCCCTCGTCGTAGCACTGCGCCTCCGTGCTCGCCGTGCGGCCCCCCACCGTGATCTGGGCCAGCGGCGTCGGCTTTTCGCACCCGGCCAGGGCGAAGACCGAGAGGGCCGCGACGCCGAGAGCCGCCCCGGAGCGACCAGCGCGACCAGCGCGACCAGCGCGGCGGCCACGCCGACCGCCGGTGCCGCGAGGGCCGCCGGTGCCGCGGGGGCCGCTGGCGTGGGAGAACGCGGTGGTGGCGGGCGCAGTGGTCATGCGGGCAGGCTACCTGTCACCCCCGGTCAGGCCACGCGCGGGTGCGGCGTGCCGCGGCGGGCGGCGGTGAGCAGCCCTCGTACCGTCGCCAGCAGCCCCGCGGCGACGACCGCCGCCCCCGCCGCCATCCCGCCCACGCCGCTCAGCGGCAGCAGGATGCCGATCGCACCGCCCGCGACCCACGACAACTGCATGACCGTCTCGGAGCGGGCGAACGCCGACGTGCGCACGTACTCCGGTACGTCCCGCTGGATCAGTGCGTCCAGCGACAGCTTCGCCAGCGACTGCGCGAACCCCGCCATCGCCGCGACGCCGATGATCAGCGGCAGCGAGTAGAAGACCGCCGCCAGCACCGTCATCGTCAGCGCGAGGGACAGCAGCACGGCGATCAGCTTCTCCGGTCCGCGGGCGCGCAGCCAGGAGCCGATGACCGAGCCCAGCGCGTTGCCGGTGCCGGCGGCGACCGCAGCCATGCCGAGCGTCAGTTCCGGCCGCAGCCCGCCCGGCGGGTTGTCGCGCAGCAGGAACGCCAGGAACAACGTCATCAGCCCCGACAGCACGCGCAGCGCGGAGTTGGCCTGCAGCGCGTACAGCACCGAGGGGCCGACGGAGCGCAGCCCCGGCTTCGACGGGGTCCGCGGCCGGCCCTCCTCGCCCGACGCCAGCCGCGCCTTGCCCTCGCCGCGCGCGGAGTCGACCGCCGGCGGCATCCGGAACGACAGGACGACCCCGAAGCCGAAGATGACCAGCGCCCCGTACAGCGGCCAGCCGGGGCCGATGAGGTGCAGCAGACCGCCGATCGGGGCGGCCAGCCCGGTGGCGAGCAGGCCGGCGAGCGTCACCCGGCTGTTGGCCTTCACCAGCGACGTGCGCCGCGGCAGCAGCCGCGGCACGACGGCGGAGCGCACCACCCCGTACGACTTGGAGCACACCAGCACCCCGAGCGCCGCCGGATACAGGCTCAGATCCCCGGACTTCACCGCGTCCGCCAGCACCAGCGCCAGCAGCGCCCGCGCCAGCATCGTGCCGGCCATGGCGGCGCGGCGGCCGTGCGGCATCCGGTCCAGCAGCGGGCCGACGACGGGGGCGAGCAGGGCGAACGGGGCCATGGTGATGGCGAGGTAGAGCGCGACCCGGCCGCGGGCCTCGTCCGTCGGTACGGAGAAGAACACCGTGGACGCCAGCGCGACGGTGATCATCATGTCCCCGGCGGCGTTGACCATGTGCAGCTCGATGAGCCGCCCGAGGCCCGACTCCCCCGCGCCCTGCGCGTGCGTGGCCCGGCGGATCCGCCGGGCCGCGCCGACGACCGGCCGGCGCACGGCGCGCCCGACCGCCCGGCCCGCGTGCTGCAGCGAGCCGGTCGCGGGAGCTGCCCGGTCCTCGACCACCTCGCCATAGTGCCCGCACGCGGGAGGGTAGGGCGAGAACCCCGCGGGGGCGCATGCGGTCATCCGGCGGTCATCGGGCGATCATCGGGGGAGCCACGGGCGATTATCGGGGAAGCCACGGGCGGTCATCCGGGGAGCCGCGGGTGGTCATCCGGGGATCCACGGGTGGTCCGTACGGGGCACGTGGCGGCCCGGCCAGGGGCGCACGGGGGCGGCCGGCCGCCGAGGCGGGTGGTGGGCGTACGGTCCCGGCGTGGCGCCAGGTAGGGTGAAAGACGCGCCTCTGAGTGTGTCGTGAGGAACCGAGCGTTGACGCGGCCCCCCGGTCCGCTCCCTCGGCTCGCGCGCCCGCCCGGCCGTCCGTACCGAAAGACTGTGAGCCAGATGAGCCCTGCGAACAGCCCCGCCGAGACGCCCGCGGTCCGCGGCGCCGCGGCGCGGAGCCGCGTCACCCCCGACCAGCAGTGCGCCGACGCCGTCGACCTCGCCCGTGCGGCGGCCGAGGAGTCCGCGGGTGCGGACCAGATCGGCGAGCACATCGGCGTCACCGCCGACGACACGCGCGTGGTGACCCACCTCTTCGAGTGCCGGCTGCCGGGCTACCGCGGGTGGCGGTGGGCGGTGACCGTCGCGCGCGCGTCCCGGGCGCGGACGGTGACGCTGGACGAAACGGTGCTGCTGCCCGGCCCGGAGGCGCTGCTGGCGCCGGAGTGGGTGCCGTGGCACGAGCGGCTGCGCCCCGGGGACCTGGGGCCCGGCGACCTGCTGCCGACGGAGGGCGAGGACCTGCGGCTGGCGCCGGGTCTGGCGGTCGGCGAGGAGGAGCTGGAGGAGGAAGTCGCCGCGGGAGTCGCGGGCGTGGCGGATGTCGCAGGCCTGGCGGGCGTAGCGGGCGTGGCGGCGGGCCCGGCCGCCGACATCGGGCAGGAGACGCCGGAGGCGGAGGCGGACTCGGTGGCGGCGCTGTCCGGCGGCGGCGTACCGCGGCGCGCGGAGATCGCTGCGGTCGCCGACGAACTGGGCATGACCCGGCACCGGGTGCTCTCCCGCTACGGCCTGCACACCGCGGCGGACCGGTGGGAAGAGGAGTACGGCCCCAAGACGCCGATGGCGCAGGCGGCGCCGGCGTCCTGCGTGAGCTGCGGCTTCCTCATGCCGCTCGCGGGCTCGCTGCGGCGCGCCTTCGGCGTCTGCGCGAACGAGTACTCCCCGGCCGACGGACACGTCGTCTCGCTCGCGTACGGGTGCGGGGCGCACTCGGAGGCGGCGGTGATGCCGAAGCCGGTGGAGCCGGCGCTGCCGGTGCTGGACACGATGGGCGCGGACCCGACGTAGTCCTCGCCGGACGGGGGTCTGTGGCCCCGTAGGAAACGAACCGGCTGCCGGCGGTGCGCGCGGAGCCCCGCAGGCGGCCCCGCGCCGCAGGCGGCCCTGCGGCGGATGCGGGCCCGCGACCGCGCCACCGCCCCGAGCCGACAGGCAGCCCGGCAGCCCGAAGCGGGCCGTACGCGGCTCTCTCGCCCGCGTGTGCCCCCCGCCGGAGGCGGTGTCGGCCCGGACGCGCTGGACCGGCAGCGGGCCGCCGAGCCCGGCTTCGTCCGGTAGGGCCCGTCCGGCGAGGACTACTGTGGAGCGGATGACGACCGGCAACCCCGCCCGGACCCTCGCCGAGGAACTCCGCGCCCGCCCGGACACCGCGCTGGCCGAGCTGCTCCGCGCCCGGCCCGACCTGCTCACCCCCGTACCGGGCGACCTCACCCAGCTGGCCACCCGCGCCGCCACCCGCGCCTCCGTCGCCCGCGCGCTCGAACGGCTCGACCGATTCACGCAGCAGACCGCCCAGGCGCTCGCGATCGCGCCGGACCCGTGCCCGTACGACGTGCTGGCCGGGCTGATGGGCGACGAGCCCGACACCGTGGCCGCGCTGCCGCGCGCCGTCGCGGAGCTGCGCGCGCAGGCGCTGGTGTGGGGGGACGAGCAGCGGCTGCGGCTGGTGCGCACGGCGCGGGAGTTGCTGGCGCCGCAGGGGGCCGTGTCGCCGACCGGCCTGGGGCCGGGCGCCGCGGAGGCGGCGACGGGGATGTCGCCGGGGCGGCTGCAGCAGGTGCTGGCGCACGCCGGGCTGCCGGCCACGCACGACCCGGTCTCGGCCGTGGAGTCGCTGACCGCGCTGTTCTCCGACCCGAAGCGGATGGCGGACCTGCTGGACCAGGCGCCGCCGGACGCGGTGACGGTGCTGGGGCGGCTGACGTGGGGGCCGCCGTACGGGACGGTGTCGGCGCAACCGCCGGCGCACGTGCGGTGGCTGCTGGACCGGGGGCTGCTGCTGCCGACGGCGCCGGGGAACGTGCTGCTGCCGCGCGAGGTGGCGCTGCACCTGCGCGACGGCCGGGCGCACCGGCGCGTGGCGGCGGTGCCGCCGGAGCCGGTGGCGGCGGGTTCGTACGGGATGCGGGTGGTGGACGCGACGGCCGCGGGGCAGGCGGCGGTGGCGGTGGCGACCGTCGAGGAGCTACTCGGGGAGTGGGCGGCGGCGAGCCCGTCGGTGCTGCGGGCGGGGGGTCTGGCCGTACGGGACCTGAAGCGGACGGCGACGGCGCTGGACGTCGCGGAGCCGCGGGCGGTGTTCTGGGTGGAGCTGTCGTACGCGGCCGGGCTGCTGGCCTCGGACGGGGAGACGGACGAGCGGTTCGCGCCGACGCCGGCGTACGACGAGTGGCTGGAGCTGCCGGCGGCCGAACGGTGGGCGGAGCTGGCGGCGGCGTGGCTGGCGGCGACGCGAACGCCGGGGCTGGTCGGCGGCCGGGACGGCAAGGGCCGGGCGCTGACGACGCTGGGCGAGGGGCTGGACCGCGGCGCGGCACCGGAGGTACGGCAGGGGGTGCTGCGGCTGCTCGCGGGGCTGCCGGAGGGTACGGCGGCGACGGCGGACTCGGTGGTGGCGCGGCTCCGCTGGGAACGCCCCCCGCGGGGCGGCGGCGCGGGCGCGGCGGAGGGCGCGGCGGAGGGCGAGGAGGCCGACCTGCGTACGCGGTTGACCCGCTGGACGCTGGCGGAGGCGGAGCTGCTGGGCGTCACGGGCCGCGGCGCCCTGGCGACCCACGGCCGCGCGCTGCTGGTGACCCCGGAGGCGAGCGCCCGCGACGCGGCTGCGAGGGCGGCAGTCCGGGCCGGTACGGATCCGAACACCGCGGGTGCCGCAGAGACCGCGGGTGCCGCAGAGACCGCGGGTGCCGCAGAGACCGCGGGTGCCGCAGAGACCGCGGGTGCCGCAGAGACCCCGGGTGCCGCAGAGACCGCAAACCCCCGTTCCCCGCACTCCCGCCCCAGGGTAGGCCGCCCCTCCGACAACGACCCCGCCCAACCACCCGCGACCAGCGCCGCCGAGGCAGAAGCCGGCGCAGAACCCGTCGCCCCGCCCGGCACCGCCCCCCGCGACATCGCCCCCACACCCGGCGGCACCCCCGCCACCGGCGCCGCCGCCCTCGCCGCCCGGCTCCGCACCGCCGCCGCCCCGGCGCACCCCTCCCCAGCCACCCCCGCCGAAGCCCGTGCCGCCGCCGCCCGGGCCGCCGGGGCGCTCGCGCCGCACCTCCCCCCGCCCGTCGACCACGTGCTCCTGCAGGCCGACCTCACCGCCATCGCCCCCGGCCCCCTCAAGCGCGAACTCGCCGCCGTGCTCGGCGTCCTCGCCGAGGTCGAGTCCAAGGGCGGGGCCACCGTCTACCGCTTCACCCAGACCTCCGTACGGCGCGCGCTCGACGCCGGGCGGTCGGCCGCCGAGCTGCACGACTTCCTCGCCGCCCACGCCCGCACCCCCGTGCCGCAGCCGCTCAGTTACCTCATCGACGACGTCGCCCGCAAGCACGGCCGGCTGCGGATCGGTGCCGCCGGCGCGTACCTCCGCTGCGACGACGACACGCTCCTCGCCGAGATCGTCGCCGACCGGCGCTCCGCCGAGCTGCGGCTACGTCACCTCGCGCCCACCGTGCTCGTCTCCCCCACCCCGCCCGACGTGCTGCTGGAACGGCTCCGCGCGATGGGCTACGCCCCCGCCGCCGAGTCGCCGGACGGCGTCGTCCTCGTCGCCCGCGCCGCCGCCCGCCGCACCCCGCCCCGTACGCCGCCGGCGCCCGTCCCCGAGGGCCCGCCCACCCCGGACGCCACCCTCCTCGCCGCAGCCGTCCGCGCCGTACGGGCCGGAGACCGCGCCGCCACCGCCCCCGTCCGCCCCACCCCCGGCACGCAGGGCACGCCGGGCACCCCCGGCACCCCGGAAACCCCCGACGCCACCCGCCCCGGTGGCCTCCCCCGCACCACCGCCGCCGAGACCCTCGCCGTCCTCCAGGCCGCCGTCCTCGCCGACGCCGCCGTCTGGATCGGCTACGTCAACGCCGACGGCGCCGCCAGCCAGCGCGTCATCGCCCCCGTCCGCGTCGAGGGCGGCTACGTCACCGCGTACGACCACACCGCCGACGAGGTCCGCACCTACCCCCTCCACCGCATCACCGGCGCCGCCGAACTCGCCGGCGACTCCTCCTGAGCCCTCACCCCGCCCCGCGCCGCACGTGACCCTCACACCGTGTGAGCCCTTGCACCGGACGGCGTCCGGTTCGCCAAACGAGAGTTCGCCCCCACGGCCGCGTCTCGGTCCGTATGCCACGCCGACTGGGTCACGGAGCTGCAGGAACGGGTCACCCGCGCCTGACGCCCGCACCCGCCCCGCCCACCCGCCCTCCGGCCGCCGCGTACTCCCGCACCGCGATGCGCGCCAGCTTCGTCAGCATCATCCCGTTGCGCACCGCGACCAGGTAGTCCACCGGCAGCCCGTGCATCCGCGTCCCCGGTCCGCGCAGCGGGTGCCAGTCCAGGAGGAACAGCGTGTTCTCCCCCCACGGCGCCAGCCGCATCGCGATCCGGGCCGCCCCGAACGGGTCGGCCTTCGCCTCCAGCTCCAGCCGCCGGCCCGGCTCGCAGACGCGGACGACGCAGGTGTCGTCCAGCGCCATCGGCCCCACGCCGACGCGGACCCGCAGCCGGGCGCCGACCGCCGGCCAGTGCGTGTCGGCGGCGAGGATCTCCCGGGCGCCGGTGACCCACTCGCCGTAGCGGTAGCCGTCGCTCAGCAGGTCCCACACCTTCTCGGGCGGGGTCAGGATCAGTCGGCGGCTGCGTGCCACGGCAAACCTCCGGTCAGTTCTTAAGAAGCCATCGCCGGTCGTTCTTCGTAATCTGAGACGCGTACCCGGTCAGACCCCAGAAAGGTACTGCGATGGCGGACGCGAAGAAGGCAGCCACGGCCGCGGACGGCGAGTCCTACGAGGGCTTCACGGCGGAAGAGATCGCGGCCATGAAGGACCGCGCGAAGGAGATCAAGAAGACGAAGCGCGGCGGCCCCAAGACCGACCCGGTGGCCGAGCTGCTGGAGAAGATCGCCGAGATGCCGGAGTCCGACCGGAGCATCGCCGGCAGGCTGCACACCCTCATCACCGAGGCGGCGCCCGAGCTGTCGCCGCGGCTGTGGTACGGGATGCCCGCGTACGCCAAGGGCGCCAAGAACGGCAAGGGCGGGAAGATCGTCTGCTACGTACAGGCGGCGGACAAGTTCAAGTCGCGGTACCTGACCCTCGGCTTCGACGAGGCCGCGCACCTCGACGAGGGCACCATGTGGCCGACCTCCTTCGCCGTCACCGAGCTGACCCCGGCCCACGAAAAGAGGGTCACCGAGCTGGTGAAGAAGGCAATGAGCTGAGCCGCCGCACGGACGCGCGTCAAGCGACGACCTCATCGGCCACCACATCGAGTGACAAGATGGTCATGCGTGGGATCTCGACCCGCGTCCGCACCCAGACTCAGACCCATGGGAGCAGTGATGATCGCCGAACGGCAGGAGCCGGCTACCGCCGAGAACTGGATGTTCCCGCCGAAGGAAGGGTGGACCGTGGACCAGGTCAAGGACCTGGATCTGCCCTTCGACTGGGAACTCGTGGACGGAGTGATCGTGCCCAAGGGGATGGCCGTTACCTGGCACAACCACCGCGTGGAGCGTGAGCCGGATGACACTCCGGCGGTTCACGAGTTCTGGCTCCCCCGCGAGGCGCGCTCCTTTATCGAAGCACCTTTGCACCCGGTGCACCGCGAAAAGCTGGTCACGGAACAGCCTTACCCGATCGAGATCGACCTCCGGGCCCTCACCGAGTTCTGAGCGCCCTGCGGCACACTGGAGGCTTGGCCACCGGCCAACGCCAACAGCTGAGGAGGGGCGCATGGGGTCCGGACCGCTCATTGTCCAGTCGGACAAGACGCTCCTGCTGGAAGTCGATCACGAGCTGGCGGACGAGTGCCGGCGCGCCATCGCGCCCTTCGCCGAGCTGGAGCGCGCCCCGGAGCACATCCACACGTACCGCGTCACGCCGCTCGGCCTGTGGAACGCGCGGGCCGCCGGGCACGACGCCGAGCAGGTCGTCGACGCGCTCGTGACCTACTCGCGCTATCCCGTGCCGCACGCGCTGCTCGTGGACGTCGCCGAGACCATGGCGCGGTACGGGCGGCTGACGCTGGCCAAGGACCCCGCGCACGGCCTCGTGCTCTCCTCCACCGACCGGCCGGTGCTGGAGGAGATCCTGCGCTCCAAGCGGATCCAGCCGCTGGTCGGGGCGCGGCTCGACGACGACACCGTCGCCGTGCACCCGTCGGAGCGCGGGCAGATCAAGCAGGCGCTGCTGAAGCTCGGCTGGCCCGCCGAGGACCTCGCGGGGTACGTGGACGGGGAGGCGCACCCGATCTCGCTGGTGGAGGAGGGCTGGGGGCTGCGCCCGTACCAGAAACAGGCCGTCGAGGGCTTCTGGCACGGCGGCTCCGGCGTCGTTGTGCTGCCGTGCGGGGCGGGCAAGACACTCGTCGGCGCCGGCGCGATGGCCGAGGCGAAGGCGACGACGCTGATCCTCGTGACGAACACCGTCGCGGCCCGGCAGTGGAAGAGCGAGCTGGTGCGCCGGACGTCGCTGACCGAGCACGAGATAGGCGAGTACAGCGGCGCCCGCAAGGAGATCCGGCCGGTCACTATCGCCACGTACCAGGTGCTGACGACGCGCCGCAAAGGTGTCTATCCGCATCTGGAGCTGTTCGACTCCCGCGACTGGGGGCTGATCGTCTACGACGAAGTGCATCTGCTGCCGGCACCCGTCTTCAAGTTCACCGCCGATCTGCAGGCGCGCCGCCGGCTCGGGCTGACGGCCACGCTGGTACGGGAGGACGGCCGCGAGTCCGACGTGTTCTCGCTGATCGGGCCCAAGCGCTTCGACGCCCCGTGGAAGGAGATCGAGGCGCAGGGCTACATCGCGCCCGCGGACTGCGTCGAGGTGCGGGTGAACCTCACGGACGCCGAGCGGCTCGCGTACGCCACGGCGGAGACGGAGGAGAAGTACCGCTTCTGCGCCACGACCGACACCAAGCGCAAGGTCGCCGAGGCGCTGGTCGCCCGGCACGCGGGGCAGCAGACGCTGGTCATCGGGCAGTACATCGACCAGCTCGACGAGCTGGGCGAGCACCTGGACGCGCCCGTCATCAAGGGCGAGACGACCAACGCCCGCCGCGAGAAGCTGTTCGACGCCTTCCGGCGCGGTGAGATCGGCGTCCTGGTGGTGTCGAAGGTCGCGAACTTCTCGGTCGACCTGCCGGAGGCGACGGTCGCCATCCAGGTCTCCGGCACGTTCGGCTCGCGGCAGGAGGAGGCGCAGCGGCTCGGCCGGGTGCTGCGGCCGAAGGAGGACGGGCACGAGGCCCGGTTCTACTCGCTCGTCGCCCGCGACACCATCGACCAGGACTTCGCCGCGCACCGCCAGCGGTTCCTCGCCGAGCAGGGGTACGCGTACCGGATCGTGGACGCGGACGGCGTCCTGGCCGGCGACGACGTGTGAGCCGACGGGCCACCGCCACCCTCAGGCCGCCGTGTACCCGTACGCCGGCCTGGACACGCCTGCTGCCCTTACGGAGACGCGGCGAAGCGGGGGCGGGGTTCCCACGGCCCGGCCCCTCCCCCCGCGGTCGGGGCCGGGCCGCGGGAAGATCAGGCGTAGAACGCCGGGCGCTCCACGAGGTTCACGTCCACCACCGCACCCGTGCGCTGCGCCTCGACCGTCGCCGCGGCGACCGCCGTCGCCGCGTAGCCGTCCCAGGCGCTCGGTCCGGTGGCCGCGCCCGCGGCCACCGAGTCGACCCACGCCTGCATCTCCACGTCGAACGCCGCGGCGAAGCGACCGCCCCACTCCTGGTCGATCTCCGTGCCGACCCGCGCCGCCGCGCGGACCTCGGCACGCGCCGGGTCGGGCAGCCGGACGAGGCCCGTCTCACCGACCGTCTCGCACCGGATGTCGTATCCGTACTGGCAGTTGACGAAGACCTCCAGGTCGATACGGACCCCGCCGGCCGTCTCGAAGAGCATGAACTGCGGGTCCTGCAGATGCGGGAAACGGCGCTCCGTGGCGCGCGGCATGATGACCTGCGCCGAGACGATCTCGTCGTCGAGCAGCCAGCGGGCGGCGTCGATCTCGTGCACGCCGGTGTCCTGCGCGGCCATCTCGGTGGTGTACCGCTCGACCGCGGACCGGTTGCGGTGGGCGCAGTGCATCATCAGCGGCCGGCCGATGCCGCCGTCGGCGATGACCCGCTTCAGCTCCCGGTACCCCGGGTCGTAGCGGCGCATGAACCCGACCTGCACCAGCCGCCGCCCGTACGCCTCCTCCGCGGCCAGCACGCGCAGCGCGTCCGCCGCGGTGGTGGCCAGCGGCTTCTCGCAGAGCACCGGCTTGCCCGCGGCGATCGCGCCGAGCACGTGCCCGGCGTGGGCGGCGTGCCAGGACGAGACCAGCACCGCGTCCACGTCGTCGGCGGCGATCAGCGACCCCGGGATGTCGGTGGCCTCCGCGACCCGCGCGCCGCCCGCCTCCGCCGCGGCCTTCTCGGCGAGCGCGGCGTCGATGTCGGCGACGGCGCTGACGCGGGCGCCGCTGATGGTGCGGGTGATGCGCTCGATGTGCTCGCGGCCGATGGCGCCGGTGCCGACGACTCCGATGCGTACCGTCATGTCTGTCTGCTCCTCGGACTCGTTCTCAGCGGGGGCGGCGGGTGCCGCTCAGGCCCACGCCCGCCAGGTAGTCGCGGGTACGGACCGCGATCGGCAGCGGCACGTCGGGCTCGCACGGCCACAGGTCCTGCTCGACGACCACGAACAGCTCCGCGTCCAGCTCCGACAGCGCCTCGACGATGTCCGCCGGGTTCGGCACGCCCGCGGGCGGCTCGACGGCGACGCCGCGGCTGACGGCCTCGCTGAACGACAGGTTCTCGGCCCGGACCTGCTCGATGATCACCGGGTCCATCTGCTTGATGTGGACGTAGCCGATGCGCTCGGCGTAGCGGCGGATGAGGTCGAGGTTGTCGCCGCCGCCGTACGCGACGTGGCCGGTGTCCAGGCAGAGGTTGGCGTACCGGGAGTCGGTGGCGTTCAGGAAGCGCTCGATCTCCGGTTGCGTCTGGATGTGGCTGTCCGCATGCGGGTGGACGACGAGCCGTACGTCGTAGTCGTCCAGGAGGATCCTGCCGAGGTCGTCGGCGGCCTTGCCGAGCGCCGTCCACTGCGCGGCCGTCAGCTCCGGCGGCTCGGTGAAGTCGCCGGTCTTCTCGTCGCGGTACAGCGGCGGGATGAGCACGAGGTGGTGCGCGCCCGCGGCGGCGGTCAGCTCGGCGACGCGGCGGACGGCGGCCAGCGTCTCGTCCCACTCGGCGGGGCGGTGCAGGGCGCCGAAGATCGTGCCGCCGGAGACCTGCAGCCCGCGGTCGGCGAGTTCGCCGGCGAGGCGCTGCGGGTCGGTGGGCAGATAGCCGTACGGGCCCAGCTCCAGCCACTTGTAGCCGGTCTCGGCCAGCTCGTCGAGGAAGCGGGTGTACGGGACCTGGTGCTCCTCCTCGGGAAACCACACCCCCCAGGAGCAGGGGGCGGAGCCCAGGCACAGGTTGCCGGCGGCAGGGCGCGGGGCGGAGGGCGGGGCGCCGGATGCGTTCGTCATGAGGGTGCGGCCTCTCGGGTGGTCGGGGCTCGTAACGGGGTGATGCGGGGCGGCTCAGTCGGCGGTCGGGAACGCGAACGCCGCGCCGCGGGCCGCCGGGTTGCCGCCGGCCGGCCAGCGGGTGGTGACGACCTTCGGGCGGGTGTAGAAGCGCACGCCCTCCGGGCCGTGCACGGGGCTGTCGCCGATGAGCGAGTCCTTCCAGCCGCCGAAGGAGTACGCCGCCATCGGCACCGGCACCGGCACGTTGATGCCGACCATCCCCACGTGCACCCCGCGCTGGAAGCGCCGGGCCGCCTCGCCGTCGCCGGTGAAGAGCGCGGTGCCGTTGCCGTACGGGTTGGCGTTGATGAGCGCGATCGCCTCGTCGAGGGTGTCGACGCGGACGACCGCGAGCACCGGCCCGAAGATCTCGGTGCGGTACGCGTCCATCGTCGCGCTGACGTGGTCCAGCAGCGTCGGCCCGGTGAAGAAGCCCTCCTCGTGCCCCGCGACCGTCAGCTCCCGCCCGTCGACCACGACCGTCGCGCCCTGCTCTGCCGCCGAGGCGACCGCCCCGCCGACGCGCTCCTGCGCGGCGCGGGTGACGAGCGGCCCCATCTCGCTGGCCGGGTCGTCGCCGGGCCCGACGCGCACCGCGCGCGCCTTCCGCGCCAGCACCTCGACCAGCGGCTCCGCCGCGTCCCCGACCGCGACGGCCACCGAGACCGCCATGCAGCGCTCGCCGGCGGAGCCGTAGGCCGCGGCGATGAGCTGGTCGGAGGCGAACCCCAGGTCCGCGTCCGGCAGGACGACGGCGTGGTTCTTCGCGCCGCCGAGTGCCTGGACGCGCTTGCCGGCGGCGGTGGCGCGCTCGTGCACGTACGTCGCGACGGGCGTGGAGCCGACGAAGGAGACGGCGGAGATGCCGGGGTGGTCGAGGATCGCGTCGACGGCGGTCTTGTCGCCGTGGACGACGTTGAACACGCCGTCGGGCAGCCCGGCGTCCGCGTACAGCTGCGCGATCAGGTTCGACGCGGACGGGTCGCGCTCGCTCGGCTTGAGCACGAAGGTGTTGCCGGTGGCGATCGCGATGGGGTGCATCCACAGCGGCACCATCACGGGGAAGTTGAACGGGGTGATGCCCGCGCACACCCCCAGCGGCTCGCGGAAGGAGAGGACGTCGACGCCGCGCGAGTACTGGTCGGAGTAGCCGCCCTTGAGGGCGTCGGCTATCCCGCAGGCGTACTCGACGACCTCCCGGCCGCGGACGATCTCGCCGCGCGCGTCGGAGACGACCTTGCCGTGCTGCGCGGAGACGAGGCGGGCCAGTTCGTCCTCGTGCTTGGCCAGCTGCTCGCGGAAGGCGAACATCACGCGCATCCGCTGGGACAGCGAGCTGTCGCGCCAGCTGTCGTACGCCTTGGCGGCGGCGCTCACGGCGGCGTCGACGTCGGCGGTCTCGGCGAGCAGGACGCGGGCCTGCTCGCGGCCGGTGGCGGGGTCGTAGACGGGGGCGGTGCGGGTGGCGGTAGCCGATGTGGAGCCAGCGGCGCCGCCGGCGATCCAGTGCTCGATCGTGTGCATGTGCGGTCTCGCTTAACTTGCCGGAGCAGAACGGAGCAGAACAGGAGTGGTCAGAGGTACGGGCGTTGGGCGCGCTTGCCGTCGCGGTACTCCTCGTACGCCTTGCGCGTGGATTCCAGCTCCGAGACCTCGCTCACGGGCACGTCCCACCACGCAGAGCCCGGCGGGTTGGGCCCGGTCAGGTCGGTGACGACGTGCACCACAGTGGTGCGCGCCGCCTCCTTCGCCCGTACGAAGGCGTCCCGGAACTCCGCGACCGTAGTCGCCCGCAGCACGTCCGCGCCGAGGCTCGCGGCGTTCGCGGCCAGGTCCACCGGCAGCGGCCCGCCGTCCAGCTCGCCGGTGTCCGGGTTGCGGCCGGCGTAGCGGGTGCCGAAGCGCTGCGAGCCGACCGACTCGGACAGCGCGCCGATGGACGCGAAGCCGCCGTTGTCGACGAGGACGACGACGATCTTCAGGCCCTCGGAGACCGCGGTGACGATCTCCTGGGAGAGCATCAGGTACGAGCCGTCCCCGACGAGGACGACGACCTCGCGGTCGGGGGCGGCCAGCTTCACGCCGAGCCCGGCGGCGATCTCGTAGCCCATGGTGGAGTAGGCGTACTCGACGTGGTACGCCTTCGGGTCCCGGGCCCGCCAGAGGGACTGCAGGTCGCCGGGCATGGAGCCGGCGGCGTTGATGATGGTGATGTCGTCTGGGCCGTCCGTCAGGTCGTTGACCGCGCCGATGATCTCCGTCTGCGCGGGCGGCGGGCCGTGGCCGCGCTCGGGGTGGTAGACGGCGTCGGTGGTGCGGCGCCAGGCGTCGGCGAGTTCGCGGACGCGCGCGCGGTAGGCGTCGTCGACCTGCCAGTCGGCCAGCTCGGCGCCGAGGGCTTCGAGGCCCGCGCGGGCGTCCGCGACCAGCGGCTCGGCGGCGTGTTTGACGGCGTCGAGGCGGGCGACGTTGAGGTTGACGAACGCCACGTCGGGGCGGGCGAAGACGGTGCGGCTGGCGGTGGTGAAGTCGCTGTAGCGGGTGCCGACGCCGAGGACCACGTCGGCCTCGGCGGCGAGCGCGTTGGCGGCGGCGGTGCCGGTGGCGCCGAGGGCGCCGACGGCCGCGGGGTGGTCCCAGGGCACGGCGCCCTTGCCGGCCTGGGTGTCGGCGACGGGGATGCCGGTGCGGAGCGCGAACGCCCGCAGTTCCTCCCACGCCTCGGAGTACACCGCGCCGCCGCCGGCGACGAGCAGCGGGCGGCGGGCGCCGCGCAGCAGCGCGACGGCGCGGGCCAGCGCCGCGGGCTCGGGCGCGGGGCGGGGCACGTGCCAGACCCGGCGGCGCAGGAACGCCACCGGCCAGTCGTACGCCTCCGCCTGCACGTCCTGCGGCAGGGCGAGGGTGACGGCGCCGGTCTCGGCGGGGTCGGTGAGCACCCGCATCGCGGCGAGCGCGGCGGAGACGAGCTGCTCGGGGCGTTCGACGCGGTCGAAGTACGCGGAGACGGGGCGGAGGGCGTCGTTGACGGTCACGTCGCCGTTGCGCGGGTCTTCGAGCTGCTGCAGCACCGGGTCGGCGGCGCGGGTGGCGAAGACGTCGCCGGGGAGGAGGAGGACCGGCAGGCGGTTGGTGGTGGCGAGGGCGGCGCCGGTGACCATGTTGGTGGCGCCGGGGCCGATGGAGGAGGTGCAGGCGTAGGTCTGGAGGCGGCCCGCCGTCTTGGCGTAGGCGGTGGCGGAGTGGACCATGGCCTGCTCGTTGCGGGCCAGGTGGTACGGGAGGTCCGCCTCGCCGGTACGGGCCGCCTGCAGCAGCGCCTGGCCGACGCCGGCGACGTTGCCGTGGCCGAAGATGCCCCACATGCCGGGGATCAGCCGCCGCTCGACGCCGTCGCGCTCGCTGTACTGGTTCGCCAGGAAGCGCACCAGGGCCTGGGCGGTGGTGAGCCTGACGGTGTCCTTGCTGACGGTGTCCTTGCCGTGTACGTCGCTCATCGCGTCGCTCATCGGTCCCCTCCTCCGAACGGCAGCCTCGGGTCGGTCTCCTGGTCGTCCCAGGTGCTGCGGATCCAGCCGTGCGCCGGGTCGTCGCAGATCAGCCAGGCCCGCTCGGCGCCGGGTCCGGCCATGACGTTGAGGTAGTACAGGTCGTAGCCCGGCACGGCCATCGACGGGCCGTGCCAGCCGTGCGGGATGAGCACGGTGTCGCCGCCGCGCACCTCGGCGAGCACGTCCAGCGGCCGGTCGGCCGTGCCGTAGACGCGCTGGTACGCCATGCCGGGAGTGCCGTCGGGGCCGTCGGCGACCTCGAAGTAGTAGATCTCCTCCAGCTCGCTCTCCTCGCCCGGGCGCGCCTCGTCGTGCTTGTGCGGCGGGTACGAGGACCAGTTGCCGCCGGGCGTGAGCACCTCGCAGACCAGCAGCCGGTCGGCGTCGAAGGTCTGCGGCAGGCAGTAGTTGTGCACCTCGCGGCTGCACGTGCCGGCGCCGCGCAGCTCCACGGGCACGTCTTCCGCGGGCCCGTAGCGCACCGGCAGCCAGCGCTCGCAGCGCGCCGAGGGCAGCGCGAAGCGCCCGCCGCCGCGGCTGGCGATGCGGACCTCGGCGTCGCGCGGCACGTACGCGAAGTCGGTGGGCGCGCCGAAGACTCCGGTGCGGCCGGTGAGGGTGAAGAGTTCGCCGCAGGCCTCGACGGTGCAGCCGCCGGCGAGCGGCAGCACCAGGTACTCGGCGTCGCCGGTGGCCAGGGTGCGGCTCTCGCCGGGGGCGAGTTCGAGGATGCGCAGGCCGGAGTAGCCCCAGTTGGCGGAGCGGGGGGTGACGACCGTACGGTACGGGCCGGAGGCCGACTCCCCGCTGCGTACGAAGAGGTTGTCGTTCACACCGTTCTCGCCGCTCACAGCAGGCTCACCGCCCGGTCCACTGCCCCGCTCACGTCGCCGTCCGCCGGATACAGCAGCGAACGGCCCACCACCAGCCCCTGCACCCCCGGCAGCCGCAGCGCCCCGCGCCAGGCGTCGAACACCGCGCGCTGGCCGGCCGCGCCGCCGGTGTCGCCGCCGAGCAGGAGCACGGGCAGCGTGGTGGCGGCGACGACGCGCTCCATCTCCGGGACCACGGGCAGCTTCAGCCAGGTGTACGCGCTGCGCCGGCCGAGACCGGAGGCGATGGAGACGGACGTGACGACGGCGTCCGGGGAGAGGTCGTTGCGTACCCGGCCGTCCTCCCAGCGGGACAGGAACGGCTCGACCATCGCGACGAGCCGCCGGTCGGCGAGCGCGTCGACGGCGCGGGCGCTGGACTCCAGGGTGGCGGCGGTGGCGGGGTCGTCGAGGGCGATGCGGGTGAGCATCTTGCCGCCGTCGAAGCCCATGGCGTCGATGGTCTCGGCGTCGTAGCCGGTGAAGCGGTCGTCTATCTCGAACGCGGAGCGGGCGAGGCCGCCGCGGTTCATGGAGCCGAAGACGGACTTGCCGTCGAGGACGCCGAGGAGGAGCAGGTCCTCCAGGATGTCGGCGGTGGCCAGCACGCCGGTGACGCCGGGGCGCTCCAGGGCCAGGCACAGCCGCTCCAGGAGCAGCCCACGGTCGGCCATGGCGTGGGCGTCGGCGCCGACGGCGTTGGCGCCGCGGGCGGGGTGGTCGGCGGCGATGATCATCGCCCGGCCCGTGTCGCCACCGGCACCGCCACCGCCACCGCCGCCGAGCGGCGATGCCGCGGGGCGGCGGGCCGCCGCGGCGGCGGTGACGGCCTCGGGGTTGTGGACGCGGGCGGCGGTCAGGTCGCCGATCTTCTCAACGGTCATGCGTGGGTCTCCGGGGGGATGGGCGCGTACGCGGGCGGGTGCGGCGGGCGCGGCGGTCAGGGTGCGCACTTCGATCGTCGCACCGCTGGCCCGTGTCCGGGCGTACACGTCGTGTCACCGGGGCGGCCTACCCTTGGGCGGGTGTGCGGGGGACGTGGGGTCCCGGCGCTGTCACAGAGCGCGCCTACCCTGGGGCGGGTGTGCGGGGGACGAGGGCTGGGACGCATCACGACCCGGCACCCTCGGCACTCGCGGCGCCCGACCCGGCACCCGCGCCCGTCCCCGTCCCCGCGCGTGCCGCGCGTAGCCGCTCCTCCACCTGCGCCGCCGTCGGCATCGCGTCGGAGCACGCCAGCTCCCCCGCCACATGCGCCCCCGCCGCGTTCGCGAAGGCGATCGTCCGGTTCAGCTCCCAGCCCTCCAGCATCCCGTGGATCAGCGCCCCGCCGAAGGCGTCGCCCGCGCCGAGGCCGTTGACGACCTCCACCGGCACCGGCGGCACCTCGGCCTCGGCGCCGTCGCGGTGCACGGCCAGCACCCCCCGCGGGCCCTGCTTGACGACGGCCAGTTCCACCCCCGTCGCCAGCAGGGCCCGCGCCGCGGCGCGCGGCTCTCGCTCCCCCGTCGCGACCGCGCACTCCTCCAGGTTCCCCACCGCCACCGTCGCGTGCGCCAGCGCCCGCTGATACAGCCCGCGCGCCAGTCCGTCGGCCGACGCCGCCGCGTCCTCCGGCCAGAACATCGGCCGCCAGTCCAGGTCGAAGACGGTGTGCGCCGCCCGGCCCCGGGCTTCGAGCGCCGCCAGCGTCGCCGCCCGCGAGGGCTCCTCGCACAGCCCGGTGCCCGTCATCCAGAACACCCGCGCCCCGCGCACCGCGTCCAGGTCCAGCTCGTCCACCGCCAGGTCCAGGTCCGGGGCCTTCGGGTAGCGGTAGAAGTAGAGCGGGAAGTCGTCCGGCGGGAAGATCTCGCAGAACGTCACGGGCGTGGGCAGCCCCGGCGAGGTGCCGACGAAGTCGGTGCCGACCCCGTATCCGCGCAGCGCGTCGCGGACGAAGGTGCCGAAGGGGTCGGCGCCCGTCTTCGTGACCACCGCCGCGCCGTGCCCGTAACGGGCGGCGGCGACGGCGACGTTGGTGGGACTCCCGCCGAGGTACTTGCCGAACGTGCTGACCTCGGCGAGACCGACGCCGGTCTGCAGCGGGTAGATGTCCACCCCGACCCGCCCCATGGTCACCACGTCGTACGGCATGTGCACGCCTCCCTACTCCTTCACTGCTCCGGTGAGCATTCCCTCGATGAACCGCCGCTGCAGCGCGATGTACACGACCACCACCGGCAGCGCGATCAGCACGGCCGCCGCGGCCAGCAGCGAGGTGTCCGAGGTCTGCTGCCCCTGGAAGAACGCCAGCCCCAGCGGCACCGTGCGCAGCCCCTCATCGCTGATCATCACCAGCGCCATCAGGAACTCGTTCCACGTCCACATGAAGGTGATGACGATCATCGTGGTGATCGCCGGCCGCCCCATGGGGACGAGGATCCGCCACAGCGTCGTGAAGCTGTTCGCCCCGTCGACCCGCGCGGCCTCCATGACGGTCTGCGCGCTGTTGCGGAAGTACGTCCGCATCCAGAACACGCCGAACGCCAGCGACTGCGCGAGCTGCGGCAGGATCAGCGCCCAGTACGTGTCCGTGATCTCGTAGTGCCGCAGATCGAAGTAGAGCGGTACGACCAGCGCCTCCTGCGGCAGCGTCAGTCCGATGACGAACACGTAGAACAGCACGTTCGAGCCCGGGAAGCGCATCGTGCCGAAGGCGTACGCGGCCAGGATCGACAGCACCGTCGCGACCGTGACCACCACGACCGCCACCAGGATCGAGTTCCCGAGGTACGTGCCGAAGTGGCCCTGGCTCCAGGCGTCGGAGAAGTTGCCCCAGTTCAGCCCGCCCTCCGGCAGCGAGAACCCGGTGTTGAGCGAGCCCTGCTCGCCGAACGCCGTCGACAGGATGCCGATGACCGGCGTCAGGGAGATGACGGCGAAGATCGAGAGGATGCCGTACGTGAAGGTGCGTTCGATCCTGGTGCTCATGAGCGCCGCCCTTCGACGAGCCGGGAGACCGTGACGGTCAGGGTGAAGATCAGCACGGTGAGCGCGACGCCCACGGCCGCGGCGGAACCGACCTGGTTCAGCTCGAAGGCGCGGTGGTAGACCTCGTACGCCGGCACGGAGGTGGCCTCGCCGGGGCCGCCGCTCGTCATGACGTAGATGAGGTCGAAGTTGCGCAGCCCGGCGATGATCGTCAGGGTCAGCGCGACCGCGATCTCGGCGCGCAGCGCCGGCAGCGTGACGGCGAAGAACTCGCGGAACGCACCCGCGCCGTCCAGCCGCGCGGCCTCGTACAGCTCCTTGGGGATGCGCTGGGCACCGGCGAGGAACAGCACGAGACACAGACCGGTCATCACCCACGTCCCGACGATGCCGACAGCGGGCAGCGCCCAGTCGTAGTCGCCGAGCCAGGGGCGGGCCAGGGAGTCCAGGCCCACGCCGCGCAGCACGTCGTTCAGCAGCCCGTCGGGGGCGAGGATCGACTGCCACGCGACACCGACGACGACCATCGCCAGTACCTGCGGCAGGAACAGCACGGTGCGGAAGAACGTCATGCCCCGCACCCGGATCCGCGACATGGCCGCCGCGAGCAGCAGGCCGATGCAGACCGGGAGCACCGAGTAGAAGATCAGCAGCACCAGCGCGTGCCCGAACGGGGCGCGCAGCGACGGGTCGGTGAAGATGTCGGAGTAGTTGTCGAAGCCCGCGGAGGTGGCCCGGGTCAGGCCGTCCCAGTGCAGGAACGACAGCCACACCGACTGCCCGAACGGGACGAGCAGGAAGAGCGCGTATATGACCAGCGCGGGCAGGACGTAGAGGTATCCGACCGCGCGTGGTTCGCCGGGCGCGCGGCGGCCGTAGCCGGCGGTGAGGGACTTCATCACGACCCCGCAGGCTCGGAGCCGGCGCCGTCGCCGCGCTGCTTCTCCATGAACGGCCCGTAGTCGTCCTGCAGCTTCTTCGCGAAGTCGTCGGGCGAGGTCTTGCCGGCGATGAGGTCCTGCAGCCCGGCGGAGATGGTGTCGTAGAACGTGGGCGTGGAGTAGTCCAGGTACGGGACCAGGCCGTCGTCCTCGTTCAGCCGCTTCCAGGCCGCGATCATCTGGCCGTCGGCGCTGTCCGGGTCGACCTCGTCGGCGGCCTTGCCCGGGACGGCGGGCAGCACGCCGTTCTCGGTCATCACGTCGGCCGCGTGCTCGCTGGTGATGTGGTCGAGGTACGCAGCGGCGACGTCGGGGTGCGCGGACTTGGAGGTGACGGACCAGGACAGGCCCTGGCCGCCGGTGGTGACGGGGTTGCCGCCCGCAGTGGCGGGGGGCGGGGCCATGACGCCGAGGTCGTCGCCCATGGGCTTCTTCAGGTCGGCCTGCAGCCAGGTGCCGGCGATCAGGTACGCGCCGTCGCCGTCCGCGAACTGCTTGGTGGCGTCGTCGTAGCCGCGGCCGTTGGCGTCCTTGGGCAGGTAGCCCTTGTCGATCCAGTCGGCGAGCTCCGCGGCGGCGTCCTTGGTGTACGCGTTGTCGAAGCCGTCGCCGCGGCCGAGGACGGTGTCGCGGGCCTCGGAGGCGCCGAACTGGTCCTGGAGCACGCCGAAGTTGTGGATGGCGGGCCACTGGTCGAGGTTGCCGAACTGGATGGGCAGTTCGCCCTCGTCCTTGAGGGTGGCGAGGCCGTCGGTGAACTCCTTCCAGGTCTTCGGCGGTTCGAGGCCGGCGTCGGCGAGCTTCTCCTTGTTGTAGTAGAGGCCGATGAACTCGCCGGTCTGGGAGACGCCGTAGAGCCGGCCGGTGCCGAACTGGCTGCCGTCGGCGGAGACCCGGTTGAGGTTCAGCAGGGTGCTGGGGTAGCGCGTGTTCCAGTCGTAGACGCCCGCGTAGTTGTCGAGCGGCGTGAGCAGCCCGGCCTGCACGAAGGCGACCATGTCGGCGTAGCCCTGGTTGGCCTGGACGACGTCGGGCGGGTTGTTGCCGGACAGCGCGAGCTTCAGCGTCGTCTTCAGGTCGTCGAAGCTCCGGGAGACCCGCTTGATCGTGACGTTCGGGTACTTCTCCTCGAACTCCTCGTTCAGCTGCTCGATCTCCGCGTTCTGGCCGCCGCGGACCTCCTGGTCCCATACGGTCAGCGTCACGTTCCCCGCCTTCGACGGGTCCGGTACGCCGCCCGCACCGCCTGCGCCCCCGCCCTCGACGGCGCCGGAGCCGTCGGTGCCGGGCACGCAGCCGGCCGCTATCACGGCGAGCCCCGCGGCGAGCGCGGCAGGCACGAGGGTACGTGTCCTGGTCCGCTTTCTACCGCCGCCCTTGTTGCGCATTGCCATCAGTACTCCTTCGATCTACTCGTCCCGGAAGCCGATGGTCGGGATCGCCCGCCGGCGCGGACGGTTCCGCACCAGGGCCGGGACCAGGCCGTCCAGGAAGTCGTACCGCCGGGCCACCTCGGCGGCGTCCGCGTCGCCGGCCTTGGCGCGGGCGGCGGCCTCGATCCACCACGCGGCCACCTCCGTCCAGTCCGGCGCGGACAGGGAGCCGCCGAAGTGCTGCACGGACAGCGCGGCGGTGAGGTTGGCGAAGGCGAGCCGGTCGGCGAGCGGCCAGCCCGCCAGGGTCCCGGTCATGAAGCCGGCGACGAACACGTCGCCGGCGCCGGTCGGGTCGAGGGCGTCCACCAGCAGCCCGGGCACGTCGGCGCTCTCGCCGGTGATCCCGTCCACCGCGACGGCGCCGTCGGGGCCCTTGGTCACCACGGCGATCGGCACCATCTCGGCGAGGGCGCGTACGGCCTGCTCCGGGGAGTCGGTGCGGGTGTACTGCTGCGCCTCGGCGGCGTTGGGCAGGAAGGCGTGGCTGTAGCGCAGCCCGGTCAGCGCGGCCAGGTCCCAGCGGCCGGTCTCGTCCCAGCCGACGTCGGAGAAGACCTGCGAGCCCTTGTCGTGCGCGTGCCGGACCCACTCCTCGTCCCGGCCGGGCTCCAGCGAGGCCACGGCGGAGCGGGCGCGCGGGAGCGTGTCGCAGGCGGGGGCGGGCGCGGGGTGCTCGTGCGTCACCATCGTGCGCTCGCCCTCGTACGCCATGGAGACCGTGACCGGCGAGTGCCAGCCGGCCAGCCGCCGCGACGGACCGAGGTCGACGCCCTCGTTCTCCGCCAGGCTCTCCCAGATGTAGTCGCCGTAGAGGTCGGTGCCGAAGCTGGCGCAGAGCGTGGTGCGCAGCCCGAGGCGGGCGAGCGCGGTGGCCATGTTCGCGATGCCGCCCGGGCTGGAGCCCATGCCGCGGGCCCAGTTCTCGCTGCCGCGTACGGGCGCGCCTTCGAGACCGGTGAAGACGATGTCCATGAACACGGTGCCGGTGAGGAGAACGTCGTGCTCGGGATCGCCGGGAGCCCGTGTGCCCGCCAGCGGGTCGATCGCTGTGCGGACCGCCGAGGGAGTGCTCAACGGCGTGTCCTTCCTGCTCGTGGTTCACATTGAGCGACACCTTGCACCGCCGCGACGGATTTTGCAAGAGGTCACTCACACTCGCGCAAACTCGCTCAGGTGGAGTACATTGCCGTCCATGCTGCGAGAGACGCGCCACGAGAAGCTGCTGAGCATCCTCGGCGACGAGGGCGTGTTGCCCGTCCGGGAGATCGCCAAGCGGCTCGGCGTCAGCGAGGCCACGGCCCGCCGCGACCTCACCGAGCTGGGCCGCGCCGGCCGCCTCACCCGGGTCTACGGCGGCGCCGTCGCCGCCCGCGCGGACGACGAGCGGCCCTTCGCCGAGGTGGCGGTCGACGACCCCGGCGGCCGGGAGGCCGTCGCCACCCGCGCCGCGAAGCTGGTCGAGGACGGCGACGTGGTGCTGCTCGACATCGGCACCACCACGCTGGCGCTCGCCCAGCGGCTGCGGGGCCGCCCTGTGACCATCGTCACCAGCAACCTCGCGGTCTACGAGGAGCTGCGCGACGACCACGCGGTCACCCTGATCCTGCTCGGCGGCGAGGTCCGGCGGAACTACCGCTCGGTCGTCGGCGTGCTCACCGAGTCCAACCTCCGTGAGCTGTACGTCGGCCGCCTCTTCCTCGGCGCCAGCGGGATCCTCCCCGACGGCAGCGTGCTGGACAGCACGCACGTCGAGGTGCCCGTCAAGCGGGCCATGATCAAAGCGTCCCGGCAGGTGGTGCTGCTGGCCAGCGCCGGCAAGTTCCCCGGCGACTCGGGGCTCGTGCGCATCTGCGGCCCCGAGGACGTGCACATGCTCATCACGAACACGTCATCGGACCCGGCGACTCTCGCGACCTTCGGCGAGGCCGGTGTGGAGGTAGTAACGGTATGAGGCTGACAGTGCTGGGCGGCGGCGGGTTCCGCGTGCCGCTGGTGTACCGGGCCCTGCTCGAAGACAGCGGCGAGGAGTCCGGCCGCTGCACCGAGCTGGTCCTGTACGACACGGAGCCACGGCGCCTGGAGGCCATCGGCGCCGTCCTCGCGCAGCACGCGGCGGACGCGGCGGCGAGAGGCGCCCGGCCCCCGGCGGTCCGTACCACCACCGACCTCGACGACGCCCTGCGCGACACCGACTTCGTCTTCTCCGCCATCCGCGCCGGCGGCCTCGAAGGCCGCAGCCGCGACGAGCGCGCGGCGCTGTCGGAGAACCTGCTCGGCCAGGAGACCGTCGGCGCCGGCGGCGTGCTCTACGGGCTGCGCTCCGTACCCGCCGCCATGCACATCGCCGAGCGGGTCGCGGCGGTCGCCCCGAACGCCTGGGTCATCAACTTCACCAACCCCGCGGGCATGGTCACCGAGGCCATGCAGCGCCTCCTCGGCGAGAGGGTCATCGGCATCTGCGACTCCCCCGTCGGCATGGCCCGCCGCGCCGCCCGCGCCCTGGGCGTGGACCCGGAGCGCGCCGAGCTGGACTACGTGGGCCTGAACCACCTCGGCTGGCTGCGCCGCATCCTCGTCGACGGCGAGGACCGCCTCCCGGCGCTGCTCGCCGACCCGGCGACGCTGGAGTCCTTCGAGGAGGGCAGGCTCTTCGGCGCCGAGTGGCTGCAGGCGCTGGGCTCGCTGCCCAACGAGTACCTGCACTACTACTACTTCAACCGCGAGGCGATCACCGCCCTGCGCGGCGCCCCGGCGACCCGCGGCGAGTTCCTGCACGAGCAGCAGGCGGCGTTCTACGCCGCCGCGGCGGCGGACCCGGGCGAGGCGGCGGCGGTGTGGGAGCGCACGCGCAAGGAGCGCGAGGCGACGTACATGGCGGAGAGCCGGGAGAGCACGGGCGGCTGGCAGCGCGACACGGGCGACCTGGACGGCGGCGGCTACGACCGGGTGGCCCTGGCCCTGATGCGCGCCATCGCCCGCGACGAACACGCCACCCTCATCCTCAACGTCCCCAACCGCACCACGATCCCCGGCCTGGACGCCGACGCCGTCATCGAGGTTCCCTGCCGCGTGGACGCCGCCGGCGCCCACCCGCTGCCGACGCCGCCGGCGGCGGCGGACCAGCTGGGTCTGATGCTGACGCTCAAGGACGTCGAACGCTCGACGATCGCGGCGGCGGACACGGGCAGCCGCGCGCAGGCCCTGCGGGCGATGGCGCTGCACCCGCTGGTGGACTCGGTGAACGCGGCGAGCCGGGTCCTGGAGTCCCGCGGGATCTGAGTCGGGTCCTGATCGTCAAGGGGGCGCCGGTCGGTCACTCATTCGAGGGGCGGGATCGGCGTTCCCGGTGGGTACGCTGGTCGTACGGGCGAGGGTCCGTCGTATGGTCCCAACGAACCCGGAGCACGCTCCCCCTACCTGGCCGATTCCACCGCCAGGCGGCTTCACCGCCGACGATCTCGACACGATTCCCGGCCTGCCTTCACACACAGAACTGATCGACGGCAGCCTCGTCTTCAGGGCGCCGCAGAGTTCGTTTCACTCCGGCACCATTTTCATGCTGCGGCTTGGGCTGTACCGCACGGTGCCGGACGGTCTCGCGGTCAGGGGCGAGATGACGATCGTCATCAATGACCAGCAGCGACCCGAGCCGGACGTGATCGTCCTGCGCGCCGAAGCCCTGGGCAACGGGGACGAGACAAGGTACGACGCCGCGGACGTTCTGCTCGCCGTCGAGGTCGTCTCGCCCGAGTCCAGGGGACGGGACCGTGAGACCAAGCCGCTGAAATACGCGAAGGCGGGCATCGAGCACTTCTGGCGGGTCGAGAAGGAGAACGGCAGGCCGGTCGTCTTCGTCTTCGAGCTGGATTCGGAGACCGGGGTCTACGTCCCGAGCGGAACCCACCGCGACCGGCTCAAGCTCAGCGTCCCGTTCGACATCGACATCGATCTCACGATCCCGTAGGGAGCAGGCCGGCACGGCGCGGTGACCGTCACGGCGTCTCGTCCAAGGGGCCGCGACCGCGGCCCACGTGGACACCGATCCGGGCACCCAGCGCGACGAACCCGGCCACACTCACCCTGACGACCCACGTCCGCTGCTCGTCCGTCACGTGCACCTCCAGCTTGGTGGGCACCCGCCCCTCCGGGTCCCAGTAGACGGTCAGCCGGTCGCCGACCGTGGTGTCCCCGTCGCATCCCGGACCGAAGACCTCCGGCTCGGTCCCGTCGGGAAGGCGGACCCGGCAGTGATGGCCGGTGTAGTCCGTGTGCGTGCTTTCGGTGGTGCGTAAGTCCGTCACCACGGCCGTCACCTGCTCTCCCCGCCGGTCGAGAACGGCGTCACCGTAGAACGCGAGCGGCATCACCATCAGGACGTGCAGCATCTGCGTCCCGAGCACGTAGGGCACGGAGAGGCCCAGATACCACACCTCGGCCGCGCAGACGATGCCCGTCATACCGATCACGACGGCCAGGACCGCCGGGCCCTCGTCGCCGGACGAACGCTCCGTCACCCACGCGCCGGAGCGGATCCAGAGCGCGGCCACCAGCAGGCCGCCGCCCGCCCCCAGCGCTCCCCCTACGACCGTCCCCAGGCCCGGCGTGCGCCCCGAGTGCCGTGTGTCCGCCACGTGACCTCCCCGACTCCGCGCCCGGACTCCGACGACGCCGTGGGCGCCCTACGGATACGTACCCGGGCACGCCGGGCAGGCGGACCTCCCCGTGATCGCGCGCGAACTGACGCCGGCCGCCACCACCCCCCGGCATGGCGGACCTGCGCGCGGAGGCAGCGTGGCGCCACACGGACGCGCTCCGGGCCGCGCGGGCCGCGGGCCGCGGGCCGCTGGCCGCTGGCCGCTGGCTGCTGCCGCGCAGGTGCGGTACGCCCCGCGCACACCCCCGCGTGCAGGCCGCCCGCGCCCCCGCGCGTCCGTACGGCACGGCCCCGTACGTACGGCACACCCGCACCCCGGGCAACGCGCCCGTAACCCGTTTCGGTTGTCTGTCGATCTGCGCGGCGGGGGCGGCCCCCGCTCGCCTGCTCTCGATCACACAATCCCTTCGTCGCCACTCCACCCGCTCCACCGCCGAAGGGGTTCCGCGTGCCGTACGTCATGAGTCGCAAGGCCGCCGTCACCGCCACGACCTGGCTCGCCGCCGCCGTCGTCCTCGGGTCCACCGCCGGGTCCGCGGCGTCCGCCACCGAACAGGACTGCTTCGACCGCCGGACCGAGCCGTACACCTCGGTCGTCGACGGACACCTGCACTTCCGGCCCTTCGGCGGCGAGGCCATCCCGTTCCGCGAGCTGGTCGGCTACCTCAAGCGCACCGGCGTACGGCACGCCGGCGTCTTCGGCATCGGCCAGAAGCTCCCCGTGGACTCCCACTGCACGTACTACCTCGACTGCCCCGGCACGCCCGTACTCCCCAGCCTGAAGAACGACGTCGTCAACGCCGAGAACGTCGTCGAGCACCAGCAGGAGGACGTCGACCTGGCCCTGTCCATGACGTACCCCGACCTGGCCCGGCCCGAGACCGTCATGGACGGGATGCGGCTGCTCGACCGGGAGTTCCCGGGGATGTTCCAGTGGATGGGCGAGGTCAACCTCATCAAGCAGGCCCTCCTCCCCAACCACCACGAGCCGGCGGACGAGGAGGACATCGAGGAGTGGGCGCCGTTCATGGACGAGCTGCGCCGGCGCGGGATGCCGATCACCATCCACTCCGACCTCGGCAACGACCGGGAGCCGACGCGCTATCTGCACCTGATGGAGCGCGTGCTGGAGCTGTATCCGCACAACGAGATCGTCTGGGCGCACATGGGGCTCTCCAAGGAGCTGTCGGCCATGGAGCCCGACGCGCACATCGCCATCCTCAAGCGGCTCCTGGACCGCTACCCGAACCTCACGCTCGATCTGAGCTGGCGGGTGCTGGAGGACATGTACTTCAGCAAGCCGGGAGTGCGGGAGAAGTACGCGGCGCTCTTCGACGCGTATCCGGAGCAGGCGATCCCGGGGACGGACTTCGTCGCGTCGCAGAACAAGGACTTCGGGGTCTACAAGGAGGAGCTGGAAGTGACCAGCCGCATCAACAAGGCGCTGGGAGACGAGGCGTTCCGGCGGATCGCGCTGGGACAGAACTACTTCGACCTGCTGGGGATCAAGGAGCGGGCGCCGGAGATCTGCGAGGCGTAGGGCGTGGACGGCGAGGACGCAGGCCGTGCCGCCCGCGTACGCCCGGAAGGCTCCGGACGTACGCGGGCGGGGTCTGTTCCTGCCGGGCGAGACCGGTCAGCAGTTGATCCACCGGTGGGACGAGATCCTGTTGTTGCCGTCGATCAAGTCCAGCGTGGAGAGCGACTGCCCGCGCTTGACGCAGTAGAGGGACGTCCTCTCGCCGCTGACCTTGTAGTAGCCCGTGTAGAACAGCACGTCGTCGTTGACGGTGTTCCAGCCCAGGTTGACGACGGAGCTGGTGTCGTTGTTGTCGCCGCCCCTGCAGGCGCCGCCGCGGCCGTAGTGGCTGTCGTTGTCGTAGTCCTTGCACATCGCCGAGCCGGCGCAGTAGCGCCGGTCGTACATGTTGACCGTGCCGGTGTTTCCGAAGTCCTCGGCGGTCTCCTCGCAGTCCCGGTCCTGGACCGAGACGTCGCGTACCTCGGTGGTGGCGGTCGCGGTGTCGGCTGCGGTGTCGGCTGCGGTGTCGGCTGCGGCCGTGGTGGCCGGGACCAGGGCCCCGGCGGAGGCGACGGCCGCCGCGGCGGCCAGGGCCAGCTTGTACTTGCGCATGGGTGATCTCACTCTCCTCAATCGGTGTGGTGATGGGGTGGGTTCTGTGCGGGGTTCTGTGCGGGGGCGGGGCCGCACGCCGCTAGCGCGGCGGCAGCAGCTCCCGTGCCCGTGCCTGCTCCAGCGCGACCAGCCGCATCCGGTCACGCCCCTCGATCTCCGTGCGGTACCGCACTCGGTCGGACCGTCCCAGTTCCCGCGTCAGGCGCTCGACCGTGCCCGCCAGCGGCGTACTGCGCGCGCACTCCGCCTCCGCCGTCGCCAGCTCCACCTCGACGGCGTGCGCCTTGCCCGCGCTCACGCCCCTCGCGCGCCCCTCCAGCTCGCGCCGCAGGTCGTCGGGGCTGTCGTACGAGTGCCCCCGGCCCGTCATGCAGGCCGACCACTGCCCCACCGCGCGCAGATACGCCGGCGCGCGGCGCAGTTCGGCGCCGTGGTCGGGGAGGTTGGCGGCGACGGTGTCGACGCGGAACCATTCGCGGAAGTCGCCGTACAGCTCACCCTGTGCCTCGGCCAGGCAGCCGGTGCGGGACTGCCGGATGTCCACGCGGGTGGGTGTGGTGACCTCCAGGGCCTCGGTGGCGTCGCCGTAGAGGGTGGTGCGGTAGGCGCGTTGGCGGTCGGGGGCCAGGGTGCGTACGTACGCGGCGTTGGGGTTGTCCTTGCGCTCGCGCGCGGTCTCGCGGTCGAGTGCGCCACCGTAGCCGTGCTCACGTGCCCACGCGGGGTCGTCCACGACGTACGGGAACTGGCGCAGCTCGTCGCGGGTGGCCACGCGGGCGGGGTGGTACCGGAAGCCGTTGCGGTCCATGCACCGGTCGACGAGGGTCTCCTCGGCCCGGTCGAGAAGGGCGAGTTCCCGGAGGGTGGCGGAGCGCGGATGGCTCTCGTCGCCGGCTCCCGCTCCGGCTCCCGCTCCGGCTCCCGCTCCGCCTTCGGCCCCGTCGGCGACGCCGCAGCCGGTCGCGGCGGCGGCGAGGAGCAGCGCGCAGAGCGCTGTCGTCGCCGCGGTTGTGTAGGTACGTACGCGCACGTCAGTCCCCGTTCCCCCGTGGTGCGTTCCCCCGTGCCGCCCGGTTGCCCGACTGCCGGGGTCCTGCTGGTCTGCCCGTTTCCCGTGTTCCCCGTGTTCCCCGTACGGGATGGAGCGCCGACGCCGCCCCTGTGGTCCGAACCGGCGGCGCCGGGCTATGGCAGGAGTGTGCGGGGGTGGGGCGGGGCGGGGGGAGGTGTTTCGGGCGACGCCGAATGTGCGGCAGGGCCTGGTCAGACTCCGGCAAGATCCAGCCCCGGCTCCCCCTGTCATCCTCTGCACGGCCAACACGGCTGATCAGCACCATGGAAGAGGGACGGGGGTACGTGCGCACGAAGTCACGGCTCGTGGGCGCCGCCATGGCGGGGGCCGAGCGGGCGCCGGAGTGAGCAGCGAAGCGTAGGGGCGCGCGGTTGGCTGTCGCCGCCTTGTGGGCGCCGCCGGCCCGGCGGGCGACGGTCGCGGTGACGCGACCGGGGCCGTCGGCACCGGTGAGGGCCAGGGCGTTGGTGACGGCGCTACGGCAGGGTGGCGGCCGGCTCGGGGCGGGTCCCGCGTGCGCGGCGTAGGCTCACCGCCATGGTTGACGTCAGCGTTCCCGAAACCGGCCTGGAGGGCGAGGTGGCCGAGCTGCCGCGACTGCTGACAGAGGCCGCGACGCCGGACGCAGGCAGGTAGGGGTGGTACGCGAACACAAGGACGGTGGCCCAACGCTCACTCTCGCGGAGCCGGTGGGGCGGGGTGCAGGTGCGGGGCCGGGACCGGACGTGGCCACCGCCTCCACCGCCTCCACCGTCGACCAGCTCATGCACGGCATCCGGCGCCTCTGGCCGCTGGTCCGGCCCCTCAGCGCCGAGGCCGTCATCGGCTGCCTCGACCGCGAGACCGTCTACCCGGAGACCGGCGTCCGCCCGCAGCGCCCGCACTGGTTCCTCCACGAAGGCTCCCCGGCCCGGCCGACCCACGACCAGGCACTCGACGTCGTCGACCCCTGGCACGTCGATCCGGTCGTCGAGTCGGTCCCCCGGCTGTCCGTTGAGGCCATCAGGTCCTGGCTGGTACGCGCACAGGCGCAGGCTTCTCCGGCGCCCGACACGCACGAAGTCGGCTGGACGGACCTGTGGTTCAACGCCACCCGCGTACGGGTCCCCCGCCCGTACGCCCCGGATGCCCCGGATGCCCCGGATGCCCCCGCGAACGTCGCCCTGGACGTCGCCGAGACGAGGTGGGTCACGAATGTGCCCTGCGAGTGGCAGGACGGCGCCGCGTGGGTCGCCGGGCCGACCCGCCAGATGCGGCGACTCGCTGCCCGCGCACCGATCACGCTGCACGCCTCCAACTACGGCCAGGTGGAACTGGCGCTCTCCGCGAACTGGACACTGTGGAGCGAGGAGGGATCGCCGGGACGCGCGGCGGTGATCGACGTTGCCCGCACGCTGGTCGCCGACGGGTGGGGCGTGCTGTACGGAAGCGAGTTCTTTCACGAACTCGCGTAGTGCGCGGCTGGGACGGATGCGGCGGGTAGGACGGGGGGCGACAGGTACGGCGGGGGCGATGACCGCGGCTCCGTGCCGGTACCGAACCATCCCCGCACACCCGCCCCAGGGTAGGCCGCTCCTCCGACAACGCCGGGCCCGTGCTGCCGGGGCGGCCGTCGCGCCGCGGTCGTCGCACCGCGGCCGTCACCAACCGCGCCGTCCGCGGCGCGGCGCACTCCCACCATGCGCCGCGCCGCGGGGCATTCCGCGAACGAGGGCTCGCTGCTGATCGGCGCCATCTCGACGCGACCTGACTCCGCCGGAGGTCAGTCCTCGACGTCGCCGTTGATATGCCGTTGCACGTACTGGTGGGCCAGGTCGCCGAACTGCTCACCGAACTGAATGGACGTCTCGGACGTCTTCTTGAAGTGCACGCCGCCCCACAGCCGGCTGGTGGCACAGTCCCGGTTGTAGTCGGTCCAGGTGGGCCAGTGAAGTTCGAGGTCCTTGGTGGGCGTGATCTCCGGCTCCACCACCGACGAGCGGGCGGTAAAGGGCTGCCTCCAGTCCAGGACGTCATCGTCGAAGAAGCGCCGCGCCACCTGCGCTTGGGCGGCACAGATCGTCGTGGAACCTGACGGGTACTCGGGGTGGTCTCCGACGTTCAGGTAGCTGGCCCACTCGTTGGCGGGCATGTCGTCGACCGTCCCCATCCCGGGGCCACCCCAGGCGGTCACAGGGCTGTCGCCGTACACGTGTGCGACCGCGCTGAACGGTCGCACCGTGTCGTACTTCGCCTTGTAGTGCCAGGCGGCGATCAGTGTGTCGTAAATCGCCACCGAGATCCCGGTCATCAAATGGACCCAGCCGTCCAGGTCCAGACCGCGGGTATCAGCCGCGACTTGCCCCGCCAAGCCGACGCCCAGCAGCTTGTTGTCGAAGAACTCGGCGGTCACTTTACGCTCGTCGGTGAGCGTGGCCGACGCTTCCAGGATCTCGTCCACCGAACGCCGGTACGCACTGGGCCTGGTGTGATCGACGTGGTCGGGCGGAGCGAGCGGGTACTGGCCGGGGTCCTTGAACGTGTGGGCCCTGGCCAGCCGCAACTGCGGGGTGACGAACTGCTGGACGGTGAAGATGCCCTTGTCACCCCGTCCCGGGCTGGCGAGGCGGCGTTGATGAGTTCCCAGCTTCGGCTGCCAGCGCGAGGGGTTGGTCAGGTCGTAGGCGGTGTTCACGGGCCGGTAGCCGGTGTAGTCCGCGTAGGGCCGACCGTGGTACTTGCGGCCTTCGTCGCCGAGCTGGTTCATGCCGTCCCGCTCGGTGGCCGCGATGACGGCCTTGCCGGCCAGGTTGCCGATGCCGACCGGACTGGTCCTGTCCTCCGACGTGTCGTCGGGGTCCAGGCCCACCGCAGTCATCAGTTCCCGGAAGAGTGGCTCCCATGCCGGCTCCACGCCCTTAGTCACGTGGTAATTGGCATGCAGGGCGGCGATGTTCCTGTTCCTGTTGGTGGAGGACTCGCTGGAGGGGCGGCGGCCGAGCCGGGAGTACACGCCGACGGCGGTCGGGTGGTAGGGCGCCACCGCGTCGAACCACGAGATCACCGACAGATGGATGTATCTCTGCGAGATGGTCACATCCATGGGGCCGACGATGTCCGCGTACAGCGGGTGACCCGGATGGAACCGGGAGATCACGTCCCGGATGAAGTTGCCGGTATCCATATCGAAGTCCGCGACCGACTCCGCCGCCGAGCGACTGGACTGGCTGGCGGCGGCCGTCCCGTTGTGCCCCAGGGCGCCCAGCGCCGCCGTCGCGGCACCGCCGAACCCACCGAGCAGTAGCGATCTGCGCCGCGGTAAGAAGCCTGAGACCGGAGAATCTCCGAACGTCTTCATAGGGTGCGTCCCTTTCTTGAGAGAATCGCTTGATGCGTGGAATGGGTGCACGTGGCCCAGCCCGAGGCAAGCGCGCAGACTGCCGACTGGAACGAGGCTCGGCGAGTAAGGGCACCATCACACGCCGCAACGTGTGACGCGCCCATGCCGTCCGCCTGGCATGGGGCGGTGGAATGGCGAGAGGGTCGATGCCGCACCAAGCATGGACTCGACCATGCCGTGAACCGGCGGATACCACCAGTCCCGTGGCGGAGCACGAAGTTGCCACAACCAAGCGGTGGTCGGATTCCCCGGTGAAGGTCGCCATGGCCATCGACCAGGCGGGTATCGGGTGTTGATGGCTCGCGGCGGGGGGAGAGCAGGCAGCCCGCGGCTACGACGCGGACGGCCTCGATCGCGGCGGCGCTGTTGTCGCTGTCGGCGCTGTCGGCGCCGGAGTCCATTGTGGCCCATGCGGTCCAGAACTTGTATTGTGCGGGTATGCCTCGACCTCGTGAGTTCGATGAAAATCGTGTCCTTCTCGCTATCCGTGACGAGTTCTGGAACAAGGGCTACGCGGCGACATCGATGGACGACCTGCTGCGCGTGAGCGGGCTGGGCAAAGGCAGCCTCTACGGGGCGTTCGGGGATAAGCGCAGCCTGTTCCTGCGGGTGCTGCGCGACTACGACGACGCGAACCTGCTGATGCTGCGCGAGCGTCTGGTTTCCGCGGCGCGGGGGATCGAGGTGGTGCGCGAGTTCGTACTCGGCCTGACCGGCGATCCGACCGGGGCAGTTGCGCGTCGGGGTTGCCTGCTGTCCAACAGCAACGCCGAGCTTGCCGCCAGCACTCCGGACGTCGCGGCTGAGGCTCGCCGCAGCTATGACGCGATCGCCGCCGTCCTCACCGCGGCGCTGGAGCGCGCCCAGAGCGAAGGCGACCTCGACCCCGGCATCGACCCTTCCGAGACCGCCCGCGCGGCGCTCGTCGCGCAACTCGGCCTCATCACTCTCGGGCGCACCGGCATGGACGTCGGAGCGCTCACCGTGATAGCCCAGTCCGCCCTGGCACGGCTGCTGCCCGCTTCGGCGCAGTAGCGGCAACGCACCGGCCGACCTGCACCGCCACGGCCTGCACAACCGGCTCCGCACCCTGGGGCGTGCCCTGAAGATGCGCCCTGAAGCCGTGCCCTGAAGCTGTGCGCTGCGGCCCCTGCGGAGGGACGCGCTCCGCAGGCCGGGGTCCTGCGCGCCGCCACTCGTCAGGCGACTCGAATCGCGACCCGGCAGGCCGATACCGCCCCGGCGGTCGCGCTGCCGGTGGCGTGGCCCCGCAGTTGTCCGACCTCCGACCAGAGGTCGCGGGTGCGGGACAACTGCCCGCAGCCTGCGCAGCCCGTCTACGGGGCCGCGCCGGGAAGCCCCGTTGCCGAAGCAATCTTGACTGTGCGGTCCATATCGGGGAAGGTTGTGGACGCAACAGTCCATAACTTGAGGGAGGGCGGCATGGCCGTCTTGGAAGGCAAGGTCGCCGTGGTCACCGGGGCCAGCATCGGCATCGGGTTCGCGACCGCGCGCGCATTCCGCGACGAGGGCGCCACGGTGTTCATCACCGGTCGCCGCAAAGACGCACTCGACACCGCGGTTGCCGAGCTCGGACCTGGCGTGACCGGCGTCGTCTGCGATGCTTCGGTGCCCTCAGAGCTCGATGCGTTCTACAGCACCGTGCGCGACCAGGCCGGACGCATCGACGTGCTGGTCGCCAACGCCGGCATCGGCATCGCGGCGCCATTCGGCGAGGTGACGGAAGACCTCATCGACTCGGTGTTCGCCACCAACGTCAAGGGAACGATCTTCACCCTCCAGCAGGCGCTGCCGCTGCTCAGCACCAACGCCTCGGTAATCCTGACGGGTTCGACCGCCTCGACACGGCCCGACCCGGGACTTGAGGTCTACGGGGCGTCGAAGGCCGCGATCCGCACGCTCGCCCGCGGCTGGGCTCGCAGCGCGCGCACACACGGCTTCCGGGTCAACGTCGTCTCCCCGGGCGGTACGCGCACCCCTGGCCTGCTTGAGCTGGTGCCATCCGAGATACTCAAGCAGGCCGAAGGCGCTATTCCCCTCGGCCGGCTTGCCGAGCCCGAGGAGATCGCCGCCGTGACAACGTTCCTCGCCTCGGACGCGTCGAGCTACGTCAACGGTGCCGAGTTCTTCGCCGACGGCGGATCCGCGCAGGTATGAGCGCCCTCGTAAGCGCCGATTCAGATACGTCTCACGCACGGTCCGTGGCTCCGCCAATGTCCGTGGTGTCCCCCGCCGCCGCGCGCTCCGGCCCGCCCGTAGCCCACGTCACCCGCACTCCCGCCCAAGGGTAGGCCGCCCCACTGACAACGCCGATCCACCGCCGCAACCGGGCCCCCCGCACTGGCACCGAGCGGCAGCCGCACTGGAGCGGGCCGAGTCGGCCTGAGGTTGAGTCGAGGTGCGGGTCGCGTTCGCCGGAGGCCGGGGCAATTCGGGCGTACGGCGACGAAACCGCGGCCGGCGTGCGGCAGAACTCGCCGCCGGGCCCCGGGGGGCAGGGTGCCGGAGCACGAGGGCCGTAGCCCGCAAGGCCACCCCGTAGATCCGCGAGGCCCCGTACGCCCGTAAGACCCGGAGGCCACACGGGCACGTACGCCCCCGCCCAACCTCAACGGTCCCCGTACTCCCCCAGGACGACCACCGAGACCACCGCCCCGCCGAACGCGGCGATCGCCCGCCACGCCGTGTGGAGGCGGTTCCGCGTCGCGCGGGCGGCGACGGTTGCGATGGGCGGGCTGTCGGGGCGCGGGGCTTCGGCGGCCCGCGGGCTGTCTGCGGCCCCGCGCGGCGGGGCGATGGAAGCGCTGCTCATGCAATCCAGGCTGCCGCGGATCACCTGTGGAAACGTCGGCCCCGGGACGGAACCGCGCGGTCCCCGATCTACGACCTCAGGGCCAGCCGCACCCCTACGGAAGTCTCAGGGTTCCCCCGAGTTCCCCGTCCCCCGCCCGCCCCGGCGCCTGCCTCCCCGCCGCCGGCTCCAGCGTCGCCCGCACTGTCTTGCCCACGAACTCGCGCGGAAACCACGACAGCTCCGCCCCCAGCCCCCGCGCCAGGAACAGCCCCCTCCCCCGCTCGTCCTCCGGCCCCGGCGGCGACGGGTCCAGCACCCGCGGCGGTAGCTCCGCCTGCGGGTCCGACACGTCGATCACCAGCGCCCCGTCCTCCCGTACGGCCAGCCGCACCCACACCCGCCGGCCGATCCGCCGCCCGTACTGGATCGCGTTCGTCACCAGCTCCGACACCACGACCGCCGCGTCGTACGCGTCCCCGCCCCACCCCCACAGCGCCAACTGCCGCCGGACGTGCACCCGCACGAGGGGCACGGACCTGTGCGCCATCACGTACCCCATCGACCACTCGCGCACCGTGCCCTCCGAACCGCACGCTCCATGCTCGGCCATCCACACCAACTCCAGAATTACAGTGACACTTTGGGATTTGCGGCTGTATTGTCGTAGCGCTTGGTTACGCTGCGTGGTGTAAGGCTTTCGGAGCGGAGTGTCCGGAAGCAAGGCCAGGCACGTGACAGAGGTCACGAGAACGGGAGGCAGGCATGACCCCACGCAACGCCACCCATCGCGCGACGGGTACGACGGCGGAGATGTTCGGCGACGTCCTGAGGCACTTGCGCGAGGCAGCGGGCATGACGCAGGCGGAGCTGGCGAAGCTCATCCCCTGCGACCGGTCGTACGTCGCGAGGATCGAGGCGGCCACGAGCGTCCCGCCGGACACGTTCGCGGCGAAGTGCGACAAGGCGCTGGGTGGTAACGGACTGTTAATGAAGCTGTGGCGGAAGGTCGACTGGTACCCGGACGTGGCGCATCCGGATTGGTTCGACCGGCGAGCGAAGATGGACGCGGAGTGCGTGGCGTTGCGGGCGTACCAGGAGCGGGTCATGCCGGGCCTGCTGCAGAGCGAGCAGTACGCCCGAGCACTGTTCGCGCGCGTCACGCACGACGAGGAGAAGGTCGAGGAACGCGTACGCGCCAGGCTCAGCCGCCAGCAGAGGTTTTTCTCGCCGGAGGGCCCGCTGTGCATCGCCGTGCTCGACGAGAGCTGCCTGCGCAACGTCGTCGGTGGGCAGGAGGTCATGCACGAGCAGTGCCAGCACCTGCTCTCCGCAGGTCAGCGGACCAACATCCAGATCCAGGTAGCCCCGGCCGACCGGCCAGAACTCGTCCGACCCAACACCTCGATGTCGCTGATCACCCTGCCTGACGACTACAGGTGCGTCTACTCCGAGTCTCTCGACCGCGGGCACTTCGGCGAGGATCCAGCGGTCTACGAGCGCCACCTGCGCACCTATGATTTGCTCAGGGCTGACGCTCTGTCGGCCCGCGAATCCGCCGCTCTGATCGGTGAGTTCATGGAGGGATACCGGCAGCATGGCCAAGACGTGGCGTAAGAGCAGCTATAGCGGCGACAACGGCGGCAACTGCATCGAGGTGGCCGCGGACTGGCGCAAGAGCAGCTACAGCGGTGACAACGGCGGCGACTGCATCGAGGTCGCCACCACCCCCACCACCGTCCCCGTGCGCGACTCGAAGAACCCCGACGGCCCCCACCTGGCCTTCACCCCCACCGCCTGGGACGACTTCCTCGCCGCCGTCAAGCGCGCGGAGTTCCGCGCCCACTAAGGGCTGTGCGGTCGGGCGCCCCCGACCGCACACTCCGTACCGGCATGCCGGCTCAAGCCGCGATGTCGGCTTCAGGTCGGAGTGCAGGGCCGAGCAGCAGGCCCCCGTCCAGGACGAATTCCGAGCCCGTGGCGAAAGATGCGTCCTGAGAGGTGATGAAGAGCAACAGGCGGGTGATGTCAGAGGGTTCGGCGAGGCGGGGTATGGCGAAGGGGTCGGGCGAGTAGAAGTCGGCGATGGCCGGCTGGCCTGCGACGGTGGGTTCGTTGATCAGCGGTGTGGAGACGACGCCGGGGTGAATGGAGTTGACCCGGATGTTGTCCCGCCCCAGCTCCAGCGCGGCCGTCTTGGTCAGCCCGCGCACCGCCCACTTGCTGGCGGTGTAGGGGGCGTAGAAGGCCGTGCCGATATGGGCCATGGTCGAGGCGATGTTGACGATGGTTCCGCCACCGCCCCTGCGCATCGACGGAGCCACGGCCCTGATGCCGAGGAACTGGCCGGTGACGTTGACGCTGAAGGTGTGCTCCCAGGTGCGGAGTTCGGTGTGCTCGATAGGAGCCGCCGGGTTCTGGACTCCCGCGTTGTTCACCAGGATGGTGATCGGCCCGAAGTGGCCTTCGACTTTTTGCACCGCCGCCGCCCAGTCGTCCTCGCTGGTGACATCCAGGTGGACGGACAGAGCCCGATGACCGAGCCGAGCAGCGAGTTCGCGGCCGGCGTCGTCGTCGGGGCCGGCGATGACGACGTTCGCCCCCTCGGCGTGGTAGCCCTGCACATGACTGCTGCCCATGCCCCCGCTGCCGCCCGTGACGATGACGGTCTGGCCCTCAAAGCGTCCCATGATGCATCTCTCCCAAGCCACATTAATGGTGAGTCGAGTGACTCACCTCCTCTCTCAAGGTAAGAGCAGGACCAGAGGTGAGTCAAGTGACTCACCTCGCAATAAGAGCCATACTGGAGGGCATGACGGCACAGCCTTCGGAGTACCACCGGCGCGTGGCAGCGCAGAAGCGGACGGCCATCGTCGAGGCAGCGACGAAGCTCTTCCTCGACTCCGGCTACGACGGCACCTCGCTGGCCCGCATCGCCGAGGCGGCCGGAGTGTCCAGGGCAACTCTGTTCAAGCAGTTCACCACCAAGGCGGCCCTGTTCGAGGCGATCGTCACCGAACACTGGAAGGTGGACGACGAGGAGGCGCCCCTCCCCGAGCCAGGGAACCTCCGCGCAGGGCTTGAGGCCATCGGACGCCGATACGTGGCGCTTCTCACCCAGCCCGGCATGGCCGCCCTCTTCCGCATCGTCATCGCCGAGGTGCCGCGCTTCCCGGAGCTCGGCGAGACCCAGTTCAAGCTCGGCAAGATGCCCTACTTCGAATCGGTCCGCCGCTACCTGGAAGCGGCAAACGCCGCTGGTACAGCCCGGCTTGACGATGCCGAGATGGCGGCGACCCAGTTCCTCGGAATGATCTCCAACTACGTGTTCTGGCCGCGGATGCTGCTCGCACGCTGGGAGCCCGACGACTCCGCCGTCACCAACGCGGTCGACCAAGCGGTGCTGACCATGCTCGCCCGGTACGGCACCCCGGGGACCCACGGCGCCTGAGACACCAGCGGCCCCACCGCTCTACCACCCGACCCCTCCCCCACGGACAGGCCCTCGGCCCCGTCGATGAATGTGTGGTGGCCGGGACCGTCGACGTTCACCTTCGGCGTCCAGCCGGACATCATGGACGGCGTGTACGAGCCGAACAGGCAGCCGTTGCTCTTGTACCAGTCCCAGACGTACGTGGGGGTCGCCGCCGGCCCTCAGCCGCAGGTACGTAGCGGCTGCCGGTGGCCGCCGTGGGGCTGCTCATCCGGGCGACGTAGAGGTTCTGTTCGACGTTGGTGTCGCCGGCCCAGCCCGACCACACGAACCAGCGCTGCCCGCCGAACGTGAAGGGCACCCCGTCGATGGCCCACTTGTCGCCGGGCAGGGCCACCTGCCGGAATGCGGGCGAAGCCGGCGGCGGGCGGAGGTCCGGCGTCAGGCGATCCCGCGTGTCGTGCGGCGAGGGAGAAGTGCGGCCCTGGTAGTCGTTTACACGCATACACGACACTGTGTGGCAAATTCGACACAGAAAGGGATGACGTGGCCCGTCTTCCGCTCGTTGCCGCCTGCCTCGCCGCCTTCGCCCTGGCGCTGTCCACCGGCACCCCCGCGCAAGCCGCCGAGGGCACCCTCACCTGGAACATGTACAGCATCTCCGAAACCGACCCCAACAGAACCGACTACTACTCCGCGCAAGAGAGGCAGTACCAGGTCACCGTGGAGAACCCGGCCCCGGGTTGCCACACCATCGCCGAGGACGCCCGGTACAAACGGGAGCACACCGGCGAGCGGTTCCTGCACCAAGTGGTGAAGCAGTTCCAGAACGACACGGACCAGGACCTGATGCTCATCGACGCACCCTGCAACCCCGACAACGACCTCAACATGCCGTCGGGATCGTTCCAGCGGCTCGCCACCATCCGCTCAGGCAACGCAACCTTCGACTGGCCGGAGAACGCACGCTCCCTGGTCATCGGCTGACCGGGCCGACCGGGGGCACGGCCCGGCCGCTGCTGCGGGGTGCCCGCCGCGGACGGCTGTGGCAGCACGAGTGCAGGTCGTCGGCCTGTCTACTGGGCAAGGCCGCCGACCTGCTCTCGGTGCGTCCGCGAGTTCGCAGCTGGTGGGCCGTGCCGCTATCCGATGCCCTGGAAGCTGAAGCCGCGGTTGCTGTACTGCCCGTTGCCGTCGCCGGTGACGATGACGATCCGTCCGCGTTCGATGACGGCGGCCTGAGCCCCTAAGTCCATGAAACCCTAGGTCAGGGCCACACCAAGCAGTACGGCTGGTGGCCCGCCTCGTGGAGGCGGTCGGCGAACTCCTGCCATTCGTGGAGCATCCGGTAGACGTCGAAGGCGTCCCGGGGGCCGCCGCGGTCGGGGACCGTGGACCAGATGAAGGCGGCTGCGCCGACCTCCTCCTCGCCGATGCCGCGGAGCGGGTCGACGACCGTCATGGGGAGGCGGACCACCGCGTAGTCGGGGTGGAGGACGACGAGTTCCAGGGGCGGGACCTTGTGGAGTGGTATGCCCTCGATGCCGGTGAGGACCATCGCGGACATCGTCTCGGGCTTCACCTTGGCGAAGAGGCCGCCCTGGCCGAGTTCGTCGCCGCCGAGTTCCTCCGGGCGCATGGAGATGGGCACGCGGGCGGCCGTCGCGCCGTCGGGCGCGCCGAAGTACTTGTACGTCACGCCGCCCGACCGGCTGTCGTTCTTGTTCACGCCCTCGCCGCCGTGGTTCACCCGGCGATGGCGTCCCGACCTGGCGCGCCGGGGCCCTCGGTCATCGGTCCCCTCGCCCAGTTCGCCACCGCGATGCATATCTCCACCCGACTGCTTTCAGATGTGCACTGCCCCCGCCGCGCAACCCGATCATCGTCTCAGCTACATCCCCAGCAGCGGGCCCGCGAAACACCCCCGCGCGGGTCGCCTTGCAACTCTGAGACCATGGCTTGCGTGACTTATCCGTACCAGGCTCCAGTCTCGCAGAAGCTCTTCGACCGTGCCGCCGCCGTGACGCCGGGCGGCGTGAACTCTCCGGTGCGCGCCTTCCGCGCCGTGGGCGGTACGCCCCGGTTCATGGTGTCGGGGAAGGGTCCGTACCTGACGGACGCCGACGGTCGCAGTTACGTCGACCTCGTGTGCTCGTGGGGGCCGATGATCCTCGGCCATGCGCATCCCGAGGTGACCGCCGCGGTGCAGGAGGCCGTCGCGCGCGGTACGTCGTTCGGCACTCCGGGGGCCGGCGAGGTGGCGCTCGCGGAGGAGATCGTCTCCCGGGTCGGCCCCGCTGAGCAGGTACGACTCGTCTCCTCGGGCACCGAGGCGACGATGTCGGCGATCCGGCTGGCGCGCGGGTTCACCGGCCGGGCGAAGGTCGTGAAGTTCGCCGGCTGCTACCACGGACACGTCGACGCGCTGCTCGCCGCGGCCGGCTCCGGGGTCGCCACCCTGGGGCTGCCGGACACCCCGGGGGTCACCGGGGCGCAGGCCGGCGAGACGCTCGTACTGCCGTATAACGATTTGGCAGCCGTCCGCGCGGCGTTCGACGAGCACCCCGGCGACATCGCCTGCGTGATCACCGAGGCGTCCCCCGGGAACATGGGCGCGGTGCCGCCGCTGCCCGGCTTCAACCAGGGGCTGAAGGACCTGTGCGCCGAGTACGGCGCGCTGTACGTGTCCGACGAGGTGATGACCGGCTTCCGTACGTCCAGGGCCGGCTGGTACGGGGTCGACGGCGTGACCCCGGACCTGATGACCTTCGGCAAGGTCATGGGCGGCGGCTTCCCCGCCGCCGCCTTCGGCGGCCGGGCGGACGTCATGGGCCGGCTCGCGCCCGCCGGGCCCGTGTACCAGGCGGGCACGCTCTCCGGGAACCCCGTCGCCACCGCCGCCGGGCTCGCGCAGCTGCGGCTGCTGGACGACGCGGCGTACGAGAAGCTGGACGCCGTCTCGCGGCAGCTCCGGCAGCTCATCACGGAGGCGCTGGGCAAGGAGGGCGTCGGGCACCGGGTGCAGGCGGCGAGCAACATGTTCTCCGTCTTCTTCACCGGCTCCGACTCCCCCGTCACGGACTACGAGGGCGCGAAGGCGCAGCGTACGGAGCAGTTCACCGCGTTCTTCCACGCGATGCTCGCCGAGGGCGTGTACCTGCCGCCGTCCGCCTTCGAGTGCTGGTTCGTCTCCACGGCGATCGGCGACGCGGAGGTCGAGCGCATCGCCGCCGCGCTGCCGGTGGCCGCCCGCGCGGCGGCCGAAGCGGCCGAAGCCGGGGGCGACGCGGGAACCCGGGAGTAGGGCGTTCCACAATGGCGGACATGCGCGGTAAAGATGAAGAGATCCTCACCGTCGTGCACGTGGTACGCCACGGTGAGGTCCACAACCCCGACGGCATCCTCTACGGCCGCAACCCCGGCTACCACCTGTCCGACCTGGGCCGGCAGATGGCCGAGAGGGTCGCCGACCACCTCGCCGGCCGTGACATCCGGTACGTCGTCGCCTCCCCGCTGGAGCGCGCGCAGGAGACCGCCGCGCCCGTGGCGAAGGCGCACGGCCTGGACGTCGCGACCGACGACCGGCTCATCGAGGCGGGCAACGTCTTCGAGGGCAAGGCGTTCGGCGTCGGCGACGGCGCGCTGCGCAAGCCGGCGAACTGGAAGTACTTCGCCAACCCCTTCCGCCCCTCCTGGGGCGAGCCGTACGTCGCGCAGGTCGTACGGATGACGGGCGCGCTGCAGTCCGCGCGCGAGGCCGCCCGGGGCCACGAGGCGGTCTGCGTCAGCCACCAGCTGCCCATCTGGGTGCTGCGCAGCTTCGCCGAGGGGCGGCGGCTGTGGCACGACCCGCGGTCGCGGCAGTGCACGCTGGCGTCGCTGACGACGTTCACGTTCGACGGCGACGACATCGTCTCCGTCGGCTACCACGAGCCGGCCCGTGACCTGGTGCCGCCGCACCTGCGCGCGGGCGCGCAGCGCAGGTTCGGCCGCGGCGCCATCCGCGGCGCCGCCGCCAACGCCCCGCGGCCGTAGGCGGCAGGCGGCAGGCGGCAGGCGGCAGGCGGCAGGCGGCAGGCGGCAGGCGGCAGGTCGTACGCCGTACGCCGTGGTGGGGCGTGCTTCGCCGCGGCGGGCCCCGGCCCCGTATCCGTACCCAGACCCCCTGAGCAGGACCCCTCCCCCGCCCCGCGGCGCTACAGGGGGGTGGAGAAGATCCCCCTCGGGCCCATGCGAAACTTTTCACATGATTTCTGCGAGGAGGCACCACCGCCGGGCTCTCGCGGCCACCGCCGCGGTCGCCGCCGGCGCGCTGGCGCTGACCGCGTGCGGCGACGACGCGACGTCCTCCGGTGGCGACACCCAGTACGTCAGCGGCACCGGTGAGCTGACCGTGGTCGAGGCGGGCGACCGCCTCGCCGCCCCGGACCTCTCCGGCGAGACCACCGACGGCGAGCGGCTCGCGCTCGCCGACTACCGCGGCAAGGTCGTCGTCCTCAACGTCTGGGGCTCCTGGTGCGCCCCCTGCCGCGCCGAGGCGCCGAACCTGCGCAAGGTGTCCGAGGACACCGCCGACCGCGGCGTGCAGTTCGTCGGCATCAACACCCGCGACCTCGAAGTGGCCAACGCCCAGGCGTTCGACCGCAACTTCGGCATCGAGTACCCGAGCCTGTACGACCCGAGCGGCAAGCTGATCCTGAAGTTCCCGAAGAACACCCTGTCGCCGCAGGCCATCCCCTCCACGCTCATCCTCGACCGGGAGGGGAAGATCGCCGTACGGGCCCTCACGCCGCTCTCCGAGAAGCAGCTGCGCAAGGCGCTCGAACCGGTCATCGAGGAGAAGTGACGTAGCGCCATGGAGCCGAACCAGACCGTGCTGACCGGGGCCCTGCTGCTGGCCCTGCCGGTCGCGGTGCTCGGCGGCCTGGTGTCCTTCTTCTCGCCCTGCGTACTGCCGCTCGTCCCCGGCTATCTCAGCTACGTCACCGGGGTCAGCGGCACCGACCTGGAGCACGCCCGCCGCGGCCGGATGGCCGCCGGCGCCGGGCTCTTCGTCCTCGGCTTCACCGCGGTCTTCGTCTCGACGGGCGCCTTCTTCGGCGGCGTCGGCAACAACCTCCTGGAGCACCGGGAGACGATCTCCAAGGTCGTCGGGGCGCTGACGATACTGCTCGGGCTGATGTTCATGGGCGTGCTGGGGCGTACGCTCGGCGGGTTCACGCAGCGGGAGTTCCGGCTCCACAAGCGGCCCTCCGTGGGGCTGGCCGGGGCGCCGATGCTCGGCATGGTCTTCGGCATCGGCTGGACGCCGTGCATCGGGCCGACGCTGATCTCGGTGCTCGCGCTGTCCACGAACGAGGCCAGCGCCGGCCGCGGCGCGCTGCTGACGGTGGCGTACTGCCTGGGCCTGGGGCTGCCGTTCATCGTCGCCGCGATCGCCTTCCGGCGGGCGCTCGGGGCGTTCTCCTGGGTCAAGAAGCACTATGTGTGGGTCATGCGGATCGGCGGCGGAATGCTCGTCGTGACCGGCATCCTGCTGCTCACGGGCGCCTGGGACCGCATCATCAACGAGATGCAGGTCTGGTCGTCGAACTTCACGGTGGAGGTCTGAGCCATGACCACGACCGACGAGCGCGAGCTGACGGCCGCCGCGTCCCAGCTGTCGACGGCGCCGGTCGACGACTCGCCGCAGAGCCCCGAGCCGCAGGGCGGCTCGTTCGGGCGGGAGCTGGTGGCGTGGGCCCGCTGGTTCTGGCGGCAGCTGACGTCGATGCGGGTGGCGCTGATACTGCTCTTCCTGCTGTCGCTCGGCGCCGTGCCCGGGTCGCTCATCCCGCAGACGCCGGTCGACGAGATCGCCGTCACGCAGTTCCGTGAGCGGCACGGGACGCTCGCGCCGATCTACGACAAGCTGCAGCTCTTCGACGTCTACAGCTCGGTGTGGTTCTCGGCGATCTACATTCTGCTGTTCGTCTCCCTCGCCGGCTGCATCGTCCCGCGCTCCTGGCAGTTCGTCGGCCAGCTCCGCGCCCGCCCGCCGCGCGCCCCGCGCAACCTGACGCGGCTGCCCGCGTACACCACCTGGGAGACGGAAGCCGACGAGGCCGAGGTGCGCGAGGCGGCCGAGCGGATCTTCCGGCGGCGCCGCTTCCGCTACGCCGTGGCGCCGGCCGGCGACGGCAGCAGCAGCGACGGCGGCGGCGGCGCGGTCTCCGCGGAGAAGGGCTATCTGCGCGAGGCCGGCAACCTGCTGTTCCACATCGCGCTCTTCGTCCTGCTCGTCTCCTTCGCCGCCGGCAACCTCTTCCGCGTCGAGGGCGGCAAGCTGATCGTCGAGGGCGACGGCTTCGCCAACACCCTCACGCAGTACGACGACTTCCAGGACTCCGCCTTCGGCGCCGACCTCGACTCCTTCGGCTTCACGCTGGACGACTTCACGGCGACGTTCGAGGAGGACGGGCCGCAGCGCGGCACGGCGCGCGAGTTCTACGCCGACCTGACCTGGTGGAAGGGCGCCGACGGCGAGCGGCACACGGACCGTGTCGAGGTCAACCACCCGCTGCAGATCGACGACACCAAGGTCTTCCTCATCGGCCACGGCTACGCGCCCGTCGTCACGGTCCGCGACGGCCAGGGCGACGTGGCGTTCAGCGGCCCGGTGGCGTTCCTGCCGCAGGACGGCAACCACACCTCCACGGGCGCGATCAAGGTCCCGGACTACCGCGACGAGAACGGCGAGAAGACGCAGATCGCCTTCCAGGGCTTCTTCACCCCGACATTCGGCGGCTACAGCAAGCAGGGCATGGTCTCGCAGTTCCCGGGGCCGAAGTACCCGGCGCTGTTCCTCAACGCCTACCGCGGCGACCTCGGCATCGACTCCGGTGTGCCGCAGAACGTGTACCAGCTCGACACCGAGCGGCTGAAGCAGTTCAAGGACAAGAACGGCGAGCCGCTGAAGAAGGCGCTGCGCCCCGGCGACACGTTCACGCTGCCGAACGGGGCGGGGACGCTGAAGTTCGAGCGCCTGGAGCGCTGGGCCAGCTTCCAGATCTCCCAGCAGCCCGGCAACTACTGGGCGCTGTCCGGTTCCATCCTCGCGATCGTCGGCCTCGCCGGGTCGCTGTTCATCCAGCGCCGGCGCGTGTGGCTGCGTACGGCGGCGGGGGCGGACGGTCGTACGGTCGTGGAGCTGGCGGGGCTGGGGCGCAGCGAAAGCGCGCGGCTGCCGGAGGAGCTGGCGGACCTGGCGGTGGAGCTGCAGACGGACGGGGCGCCGGCGGCGGAGGACGACGGGGTGTCCGGGGACGGCGCCGAGGGCGGGAAGTCCGCGGACGGCGCCGGGGACAAGTCCGGCGCGGCCGGGGGTGGGTCCGCGGCGGGCGGTGCGAAGTCCGTAGAGTCCGTAGAGTCCGAAGGCACGTCCGAGGAGCCCGCGGACGATGAGAACGCGGACGACGAGACCGCGGCCGATGAGAACGAGTCCGACGAGAACGAGTCCAAGACCCAGTCAGAAGAACCCGAAGGCCCCGAAGCCAAGCCCGATGAAGGAGCGCGCGCGTGAACATCGCTGCCGCGACCAACCAGAACCTGGCGGACATCAGCAACGTCCTCATCTACTCGGCGATGGCCGTCTACGCCCTCGCCTTCTTCGCGCATGTCGGGGAGTGGGTCTTCGGCAGCCGTAGCCGGGTGGCCACGACCTCCGCCGCGCTCAGCCCCGGGCAGGCGGCCGGCGGTGACACGCCCGGCGTGACCGTCACGGTCAAGCAGCGCGGCGGCGGCACCGCCGTGCTGGAGCGGCCGAAGGTCGTCACCCGCGCTCCCGCCGGGAGCCGGGACGTACCCGACGGGCCGGGCGCCGCGGGCGGCAACGACCAGGGCGACCTGTACGGCCGCTTCGCGATCTCCCTCACGGTGCTGGCCTTCGCGCTGCACGCCGCCGGGGTGCTGACGCGCGGCCTGTCGGTGGAGCGGGTGCCGTGGGCCAACATGTACGAGTTCTCCACGACGTTCTCCATGGTGGCGGTCGCCGCGTACCTCGGCTTCCTGGTGGCCCGCAAGAACGTCCGCTGGCTGGGCCTGCCCCTGGTGACCACGGTCCTGCTGGACCTGGGCCTGGCGGTGTCGGTGCTCTACACCGACAGCGACCAGCTGGTGCCCGCGCTCGACTCGTACTGGCTGTGGATCCACGTCTCGCTCGCCATCGCGTGCGGCGCGCTGTTCTACCTGGGCGCGGTCGCGACGGTCCTCTACCTCTTCCGCGACCGCTACGAGGCGAAGCTCGCCGACCCGAAGGGCCCGCAGCCCGGTTCGTTCGCGCGCTCGGTGCTCGCCCGGCTGCCGGCGGCGGCGTCGCTGGACAAGTTCGCGTACCGGGTGAACGCGGCGGTCTTCCCGTTCTGGACGTTCACGATCGTCGCGGGCGCGATCTGGGCGGAGAGCGCCTGGGGCCGCTACTGGGGCTGGGACCCCAAGGAGGTCTGGTCGTTCATCACCTGGGTCGCGTACGCCTGTTACCTGCACGCGCGCGCGACGGCCGGGTGGAAGGGCCGCAAGGCGGCCTATCTGGCGATCGCCGCGTTCCTGTGCTTCCTCTTCAATTACTACGGGGTGAACATCTTCGTCGACGGTCTGCACTCGTACTCAGGCGTGTAGGACGACCCGAGAATTCCCTGCCTTGCCGCGTGACGCTCATGGAGCGCACACTGGAATGGCGGCAAGAAGGGAGCTATCGCGATGCTGGAAGTAAAGACTGTCGAGAAGCCGGATGAGCGGCGCGATTTCCCGCGCGGTCACCTCGAAGCGATTCACATGACCGGCCTGGACTTCGCCATCGCCACGTTCGAGCCGGGCTGGCGCTGGACGGAGTCGGTGAAACCCCTGGCGGGTACCGACACCTGCATGGTGCACCACAACGGAATCGTCGTTAAGGGCCGCCTGCACATCCTGATGGACGGCGGCCAGGAGTCCGAGGTGGGCGCCGGCGACGTCTTCGTCTGCCCGCCGGGACACGACGCCTGGGTCGTCGGGGACGAGCAGGTCATCGTCTACGACTTCGCCGGCGGCATGGCCGAGGAGTACGCGAAGGGAAGCTGAGAACTATGACGTTCGTGCAGCTCATCGAATACGAAACCAAGCATGACGAGGCCGAGTTGAACCGCGTCATGGACGAATGGATGCAGGCGACGGAAGGAAAGCGCACGATGTCCCGGGAAATCCACGGCCGGGACCGCGAGAAGAGCGGGCACTACGTGGACATCATCGAATTCCCGTCGTACGAGCAGGCCATGGTCAACAATGACCTGCCGGAGACGCAGCGCACCGCCCAGAAGTTCCGGGAGATGTGCACCTCCGAGCCCAGGTTCGTCAACCTTGAGGTCGTGGACGAACGACCCTGACGACCTGACGACCTGACGACCTGACGACGGACGTACCCCTGGCCCCGGGCGGCCCCCGCGGTCATCCTGGGGTCATGGTCACCTCCAACGGATACGTCCTCGACGAGTCCCCCCGCCGCCTCGGTGAGCTGCGCCCCGTGCCGGACGCCGAGCGGGAGGACCGGGAGGCGCTGTGGGAGCGCCTGCGGCGGGAGGGGCACCTGTGGCTGCGGGGGGCGCTCGACCCCGAAGCCGTACGGGAGTTCCGCCGCTTCTACTTCGCGCACGTCGACCCGGAGCTGTCCCGCGGCGAGCAGCGCGAGGCCCTGTTCGGCCGGGTGGTGCCGGGGCCGGAGTACGCCGCGTTCTGCGCGCAGCCGGCCGTACGTGACTGGTACGCGTGGTTCCTCGGCGGCGAGACGTTCCTCCACCGGCGCAAGATCCTGCGCCACACCCGCCCCGGCGAGGCCGGCGTCGGCACGGCCACGCAGGCGCACTACGACCTCGTCTATCTGCGCGAGGGTACGGACCGGGTGCTCAGCTCGTGGATCCCGCTCGGCGACTGCCCGGTGGAGCTGGGCGGGCTGGTGTACCTGGAGGGCAGCCACCTGCGCGTCCTCGCGGAGGAGGCGGCAGGCACGCTGAAGCGCCCGGCCGCCTCGCTCACCGCCGACCTGCCGGCGCTGGCGGAGGAGTACGACGCGCGGTGGCTCGTCGCCGACTACGCGGCCGGCGACATGGTCGTCCACTCGGCGCACATGGTGCACGCGTCGCTGGACAACACCGCGGCCACGTACCGGCTGTCGACGGACATCCGCTACCAGCGCGCCGACCAGGCCATCGACTGGCGCTGGCAGGAGCACTGGCACGACCTCGACGGGCTCTGATCACCGCGCGGCCCGTGCCCCGACCGGCAACGGCTCCGGCCACAGCTCCGGGCGCCGCGCCGCCACCGCCGCCGCCATCCGCGCCACCGCCTCCGCCGCCGGCAGCGGCTCCGGTCGGCGGCCGTCGCGCAGCCGCGGCGCCGCCGCCCCGCCGGCCGCCTCCCGCGGACCGACCACCAGCTGGTACGGGGCCAGCCGCGCGGCCCGTACCCGCGCGCCCAGGGTGCCCCGCTCCGGCCCGGCCACCTCCGCGCGCAGCCCCGCCTCGACGCACCGCCGCACCAGCGCCGCCGCCGGCGCCACCTCCGCCTCCCCCACCGGCAGCACCACCGCCTGCACCGGAGCCAGCCACGGCGGAAACGCCCCCTGGTGCACCTCGATGAGCTGCGCCACCGCCCGCTCCGCGCTGCCGACGACCGAGCGGTGCACCATCACCGGGCGATGCCGGCCGCCGTCCGCGCCCACGTACGCGAGGCCGAAGCGCGCCGGCTGGTGGAAGTCGACCTGCACGGTGGACAGGGACGCCTCGCGGCCCGCCGCGTCGCGCACCTGCACGTCGATCTTCGGCCCGTAGAACGCCGCCTCGCCCTCCTCGGCGTCGTACGCGACGCCGGCCGCCGCGAGCGCCTGCTCCAGCAGCGCCCCCGCCCGCCGCCACAGCTCGGGGTCGCGCACGTACTTGCCGCCGGGGCCGGGCAGCGAGAGCCGGTAGCGGGCGGCGTCGAGGCCCATCGCGGCGTACGCCTCGCGGATCATCCGCAGCGCCGCCAGCGCCTCGTCGGCGACCTGCTCCAGGGTGCAGAAGACGTGCGCGTCGTTGAGCTGGATGGCGCGTACGCGGGTGAGCCCGCCGAGGACGCCGGACAGCTCGGCGCGGTACATGCCGCCCAGCTCGGCCATGCGCAGCGGGAGTTCGCGGTAGCTGCGCTCGCGGGAGCGGTAGATGAGGGCGTGGTGGGGGCAGAGGCTGGGGCGGAGCACGACCTCCTCACCGCCGGGTCCGCCGAGTTGCATGGGCGGGAACATGTCGTCGCGGTAGTGCTCCCAGTGGCCGGACAGCTCGTACAGCTCGCGCTTGCCGAGCACGGGCGAGTAGACGCGCTGGTAGCCGGCGCGGCGCTCGGCGTCGGCGACGTACTCCTCCAGCGCCTGCCGGACGGCGGCGCCGGCGGGCAGCCAGTAGGGCAGGCCGGCGCCGATGAGGGGGTCGGTGTCGAAGAGGTCGAGTTCGCGGCCGAGGCGGCGGTGGTCCTTCACGGTGGGCTCCTCGCGGGTCGGGTGCGTCGGGGACGGTGGCCGCCCGCGGGGGCGCGCACGCCGAAGCCCCGGGGCGGATCGCCCCGGGGCTTCGGCTGGGTCGTGGGTCAGCGCGCCGGGACGGTGTCCGGCGTCGTCGTCTGCACAGCGCGCTTCATGGCCGGGAGGCTAGCAGGGGCGGGGGGCGGGTTCCGACCCGTTTTCCGGTACGGGCACGGGGCCGGCGGGCACAGGGCCGGCGGGCCGCTCCGGTACGGGCGCGGCCCCCGCCGGGCCGAAGCGGTCCCGGTACGCCGACGGGCTCAGCCCCGTACGCCGCCGCAGCTGCGTCCGCAGGTTCGCCGCCGGACGGCGCCCGGCACGCCTCGGGACGCCGGGCCCGTATCGTCCCCGCACGACCGCGCGCGGGCCAGGCCCCTCACCGGCAGGCCCGTCACCGGCCGGCCCCGCGCCCCGTACGCTCCCTCACCCGGCCCAGTCCGGCCTCCTGCCCAGATACGCCACCAGCCGCTCCCCCGGTCCCGCCCCCTCCCGCACCCACTGCACCTCCGCGAACCGTGCCGGCCGGTCCTCCGCCGCCACGAACAGCGGCGCCAGCTCCAGCAGTTCCGCCGCGAGCGCCGCCGGCACCGGCTCCGGCTGCCCGGTGGCGCGGGCCAGGTCCCAGCCGTGCACCGCCAGCTCCAGCGCTCCCGTGCAGGTCACCACCGCCGCCGCCAGCGGCAGCCGGCCGACCGTCACCAGCTCCCGCCGCCGCACCGCCGCCCACGCGCCGAGCAGCCGCCGGGCCCGGTCGCGTACCGCTCTGACCGGGTCGGCGAGGCTGTACGCGGCCTGCGGCTTGAGGGCGATGTGGCCCGTGTCCGCGGCCTCGTTGAGCGCCGCCATGGAGTCGCCGACGTGCGCGAGGAGCTGCCCGAGGTCCCACTGCGCGCACGGCGTGGGCCGCCGCAGGTCGCCGGTGCCGATCCGGTGCAGCACCCCCAGGGCGTACGTCACCGAGCGCTCCAGCAGCGCCACGCCGCCGAGCAGCGCCGGGGGCGCGCTCCCGTCGGGCCTCATCGGTTCCCCCCGTCGGTCAGGTCCCCGTCGGTCAGGTCCCCGTCGGTCAGGTCCCGGTCCGTCAGGACCTCCGGCAGGCCGGCGGTGGCGAACAGCGCCGTGTCGAAGAAGCAGCCGACGTGCGAGATGCCGCGCCCGCCCGGCGCGACGGTCAGCACGTGCAGCGCGAAGGGCCGATAGGTGCCGGGGGCGCCGTCGGCGCCGCGGGTGTAGAGCGCGAAGCCCGGCTGCCCGTTGAGGCCCACCGGCAGCAGCCGCGCCTCCCCGGGTGCGTACGGGCATTGCACGGTGGCGAGCGTCGCCACCTTCTCCGGCCCGCGGAACCACTCGGGGAACGGCGGCATCTCCCAGACCACGTCCTCAGTAAAGAGACGCACGATCTCCCGTACGTCCTTGGCCACGAACGCCTCGACGTACCGGTCCAGCAGCTCGCGCCGCACCGCGTCGTCCGGCTCGGCGACCGACTCCTCGCTCGGCGCGGCCTTCTCCAGCTGCGCGCGGGCGCGCTGCAGCGCGCTGTTGACGGACGCGGTGGAGGTGTCCAGCAGCTCGGCGACCTCCGCGGCCTTCCAGCGCAGCACGTCGCGCATCAGCAGCACCGCGCGCTGCCGCGGCGGCAGGTGCTGCAGGGCGGCGACGAACGCGAGCCGCACGGACTCCCGCGCGCCCACGACCGCCGCCGGGTCGGTCTCCGCCGGCTCCACCAGCGCGTCCGGCACCGGCTCCAGCCACGGCACCTCGGGCCGTTCGGCGAGCCGCCCGGCCGGGTCGTCGCCGGGGCCGCCGAGGCCGGTGGGCAGGGGGCGGCGCCGGCGGCCCTCCAGGGCGGTGAGGCAGGCGCGGGTGGCGATGGTGTGCAACCAGGTGCGCAGCGAGGAGCGGCCCTCGAAGTTCCCGTACGCCCGCCAGGCCCGCAGGTACGTCTCCTGCACCAGGTCCTCGGCGTCGTGTACGGAGCCGAGCATGCGGTAACAGTGCGCAAGCAGCTCGCGCCGGTAGGGGTCGGACAACCGCAGGAAGTCCTCCTCGGCCGCCGTGTTCGCCGTAGCCATCGCCGCTCCGCCCTCTCTGGTCGCCTTCGCCGCCCCCGCTACGAGTAGTGACTGTGTGATGCACGAAAACTCATCGCGATCCGCACACGAGGGGTCACACGAGGCGTCAGGCGGCGAAGGCCGGGCAGGCGGCGGCGACCGGTCAGGCGGCGAAGGCGTCGGCGTGGGTCCGGGCCCACTGCTCGAACGCACGGGGCTCCCGCCCCGTGATGTCGTACACCGTCGGCAGCACCGGCGACTCGTCCAGCGCGCCGCCACGGTAGAAGTCGAAGAAGGCGTCCACGTACTCCCGCGGCATCGCCGCCGTCATCTCCGCCCGGGCGGTCTCGTCGTCCAGCCCCTCGAAGCGCAGCGGCCGGTCCAGCACGTCGCCGAGGACGGTCACCTGCTCGCCGGGCAGCAGCGGCTCGGGGCCGGACAGCTCGTAGACCCGGCCCTCGTGGCCGTCGCCGAGGAGCGTGTCGGCGACGACCTCGCCCACGTCGTACGGGTCGATGCAGGCGACCGGCACGTCCGCGAAGGGGCCGCGGACGACGTCGCCGGAGCGCAGCTGCGGCAGCCAGCGCAGGGCGTTGGCGGCGAAGGCACTGGGGCGGATCACCGTCCACGGGATGCCGGCGACGCGGACGGCCTCCTCGGAGCGGAGCATGTACGCGGTGACGGCGTTGCCCGTGTCGCCGCTCGCCGCGGAACGGCCGGAAAGCAGTGCGACGCGGGCCACCCCGGCGCGTACGGCCTGGGCGAGGAGGCCGGGCATGTCGCGGTGGCCGGGGAGCAGGAAGACGCCGTCGACGTCGGTGAGGGGGCCGGCGAGCGACTCGGGGTCGTCGAGGTCGCCGGCCACGGCGGTGGCGCGCGGGGGCAGCCCGGGCAGCTCGCCGCCGCGGGTGAGCGCGCGGACCTCGGCGCCCTGCTCGGCCAGCGCCCTGACCACCTCGGACCCGACGTTGCCGCCCGCTCCCGCCACGAGATACATCCGGGACTCCTTCCGGCCGCTGTCCGCAAGACCACAGCGTTGCACGCCGCCACCGCCGCTGTGCAGCCCGTGCTACGCCGTGGCCGGGTGCACGGCCGGGCGCGCGGCGGCAGCGGCCGGGCGCACTCCTTCGCTCCGCGGGGATCTTCGCCGGGGTGTCCGGGGGGTCCGGGGATCCGCAGCCGGAGCCGACGTGCGCGACGGCCGACAGCGTGATCACCAGCGGCAGCGGGCCGCGCGGCCCTGTCTGCCCCTTCTGCTCAGCAGGGCGGAGTCATCGGGTGGTGAGGTTCAGCCGCCCGCGGGCCCGCGGGCGTTCAGCGGGCTGCGTCCCGGGGGCCGTGGGCCCCCGCGGGTGGTGCGGGCCCGCGCCTACGGCTGCGTGCCGTCCGCCCTCGCCGAGTGCGGCGGAGCAGGGGGATTCTGCGGTGCGGCCGGCTTCGTCCCGGGCGGCGGCTCGGCCCCGGCCGCGGGAGCGAGGTGTTCCACCGTCACGCGGACCAGGCCGTTCATCCGCTGCTGCATCGCGGTCGCGACGGTCGCGGACAACTGCCCGTCGGCGCACCCCACGGCCACGGTGACCGGCCCCTCACCCGTCCCGCTGCGGAACGCCGCCACCAGGGGGACGACGCCCTCGACCAGCTCGGCGGCGCCGTCCGCCCCCAGCTCCGTCTGCGCGCATGCGCCACAGACGGTCAGGCCGTTGACATCGGTGATGTCGCCGGACTCCTGAACCGAGGAGCCACTGATCTGGCCGCGCAGGTCGAGTGTGATGTCCGTGCCGGAGGAGGGGAACGGGCCGCGCCCGTAGCCGAAGCTCATGACGTGCACCGCCGCGGCAGGCGGTTCCTCGGATGAGTCGGCCGCGGCTGAGCGGGCGTCCGGATGGGAGGTGCAGGGGTGTGGCAGCTCCCTGTCCAGCCGGTCGGCGGCGGAGTCATGGGTGCTGCTGTTGTCGATCACCGAGGTTCCCTTCGCGGTACGAGCAGTTCGAGGAGGCCAGGGCCGTGCGGTCGTCGGTCGCGGGCCCCGGAGCAGCACGGGGGAGCTGCGTCCGGGTCCCGCGGTTCGCGGCCCGCCTCGGGGACGGCGGGGCGGGCAGGGAGTCGGCGGCGAGCACGGGTCACCGCCCCGTCGGCACGGCTGGAGCGGAGAGCGTCAGCCGGGCCCACACCAGAGTGCCGCCGCGACAAGAGAGCGCCCCCCACTGCTGCCGGGTGAGCCGGTCGACCATGAACAGCCCGCGCCCGGACTCGGCCAGCACATCGACGTCGGCCCCGGCCTGCTCGCCGTTCCCGTGCTCCCCGGCCTGGTCACCGAGCCGAAGCCAGCCGCGGCCCTGGTCGACCACGCCGACGGTGAGTTGCCGGTCGTGCAGGCGCAGGCGCAGCTCGATGCGGCGGCTCAGGGTGTGCAGGACGGTGTTGTTGACCAGCTCCGACATGATCGCCTCGGCGTCGTCGCGGGTGTCAGCCGGAACGGCCCAGCCGTCGAGGACATCGCAGACGATCCGCCGCGCGTGCCGCGGCACCGCGTTGTGCCCGCCCGGCAGTACGAAGGTCGCCCGGGGACCGTGGTCCCGGCGCAGGGCAGCGACCCCCGCAGCGACGCGGTCACGAAGGCCGGGCAAGGGCGCCGAGTGGGCAGTTGCAGGACGCACGTTCATGCGGCGGCCCTCGTCTCGGACAGCCGGGCCAGCCCCCGGTGCGCCAGGGCGGCGGCAACCGCTTCGCAGAGAACATCGGCGTCGGTGTGCGGCGGCGCGGACGACGACGGCGGAACCAGCCAGCGCCGACCGCCTACGGTCAACGCCCCGCCTGACGAGTGAGCCGCTACGAAACCTGGCAGGACCGCGCACGCATCCGCTGGGCCACGGTCAAAGCCATCGCCGAGGCGTGCGGCGCCTCCGCCGGGGAACGCGACGCCCTCGTCTCGATCGCAAGGGCACAGGACGAGGGTTGGTGGGTCGGCAACCCGGCCGTACCCGAGTGGATGGACCCCCTCATCTCCTTCGAACACGAAGCCACCTACGAGTACGTGTTCGCAATCGGCGCCGTTCCCGGCCTGTTGCAAACGCGCGACTACGCCATGGCCGTACACGAGGCCAGTGAGGTACGCGAAGAGCGGGCCGCAGTGGAGCGGATGGTGGAGTCGCGGATGCAGCGCCAAGCCATCCTCGAACGCACCGAATCGCCCATGCACCTGTGGGTGATTCTGGATGAGGCGGCTCTGCGCCGAGTGGTCGGCTCCGAGGAGGTGATGCGGAAGCAGTTGGAGCACCTGCAGGAGGTCATGCAGCGGCCCAACATCGACATCCAGGTCCTACCGTTCACCGCGGGCGCGCACGCCGCGGGCCCCGGGCACTTCGTCATCCTCGGCAGAGACGATGAGGGTGACCCACGGAACTCCATGGGCATCGTGTATATCGAAATGCGGCGCCGTGGGCTCTACTTGGACGTACCGGACGACGTTGCCTCTTATAGAATCACGTTCGATTACCTTCGCTCCCAGGCGGCCGACACGTCAGCCTCCGCTCGACTGCTCGGCGCAGTACGACAGGAGATGATCTCCGGATGACTCACCGTTCCCCCTACCTCCCCGCGGAACCCGCCGCGTGCTGGTTCAAGAGCAGCTACAGCGGCCCCAACGGCAACGAATGCGTCGAGGTGGCTGACCTGGGCGCGGGCGGTATCGGCGTGCGGGACTCCAAGGACCCGTCGGGTCCTGTCCTCACCTTCGACCGCGGGGCGTTCGCCGACTTCATCGCCGATCTCGCAACAGGCCGGCTGAACTCCTGACCCACTCAGTACATGCGAGCGGGGCCCGCGTGGGGTCACGTGTGGGACCTCGTCAGCTCCAGAATCGTGATCACCAGTACGGTCCTTCGAGGTCGGCCACGAGACCCCGCACCCTCCGCTCCCGACCCTGCACGATCCTCGCAGCCACCTGCAATCCGCAGCATGAACCGGCGTCGGGTGCTGGCGGCCAGGCGTCGCCCCGGCCCGTGGAGTGGAGCCCGGCTCCGGCGGGATCGGCGCCGGGCGGACGGTGGTTCGCGGGGTGGGCCGCACCCCCCGGGCACCCGGCCCACCCGCAGGCGCACCCTGTACCCCGGCGCTGATCAACCGCGCCGCAGAGGAGATGCAATGACCAGCACAAGCGGACACATAAGTCCCGACCTCGACAATGCCGAATGGTTCAAAAGCTCTGCGAGTTCCGGAACCGGCGGATGCCTCGAAGTCGCGTTCCTCCCTGATGGCAGAGTTGCACTCCGAGACAATCAGGTTTTCTCAGCGAGTTTCGTTCCATGTGTTGTTGAGGACGAGTGCGGCTTGGGCGATGGCGCCGATTCTGCTTGGGCTGAGTGTGATGTGCTGGAGTGCACGCCAGCGCTGCTTAAGGGTGGCGGCGGCACGTTCGCCCACGGCTCGTAGACCGCGTAGCAGTCGGTCGTGGCTGCGGTTGTCCGCGCACAGCGGCTCGGGCCGGTCGGGGTGGACGGGGGTGGGGGTGTGGATGCCGATGCCGGCACCCTGATAGCCCAGATCGGCCAGGGTGGGCAGGCCGTCGCGGGCCGCGCGGTACAAGGGCGGGCAGGACATGGCGGCGGGCGGCGGTGATATCCGGTGTGCTGCCCGGCTCTACCTCGGAGACCCACAGCAGGTCACCGCATGGTGAGGCCAGGAACTGGAGGTTGCCGCCGAATCGACGGGCTTTCCCGGAGTACCACAGGTCGTTGCCGTTCTCTCTCACCCCGGCGGCCCGGTCGCAGGGGATGAGGGTGCCGTCCAGCACGACGTGGCTGAGGCCCTGGCGGTGACAGCGGTCGAGGACGGTGTGCAGGTTCGGGGATTGGTGGGCCAGCACGTCGATACCCTCGGCGAGGTACCGGTAGCCGGTGGCCTGTGAGATCCCGGCGTCTGCGGCCAGGCAGTGCACGCAGGCTCGCTGCCGGAACCAGCGCAGCACCAGCACGGCCTGGTGAAACGGGCCAAGCACCCGTGACCTGCGCGGAGTCCCGATCTGGCGCCGGTGAGCGGCCAGCAGCCGGGCGAGGAACTCCACCACAGGGCGGGGGACATCGAGCATGGCAGAATGGGTAACCAACGTGAAGTCCCTGGTTCGATGAACGTGATCTTGGCAGGCCCGTTCTTACCAGTGGCTTCACGCCTCCTCGCCACAGGGGCCCCAACGCCCGATCCGCCGGAGACGAACACACCAACCCCGCCCCGCCAAAATCATCTCGCAGAGAAAACCTGAGTGAAGCTCTTTCATTCTGTGCGGCAGGGTGAAAGAGTTTCAATGATGGCCGCGATCGTCAGGCGTCTCCTTGATTATCGGATCCGCCGTCTATTGGACACCCCCGTCAGCGCCGAGGCGTTTTCCCGGACTGTTTGTCCGGCGCTACGTACTTCTTGTCAGCGGCAGTTGGACCGGACTCCGGACGGGAAGCTGCGTCCGAACTCATATCGCTCTGCGCCCTGGGCACGTTGGCTCTTACGAAGTCGGCGAAGCGGAAGCCGGGGCCGGTGCGGGAAGTGGGGGGCTCCGCACGCTCACTCCCATCGGGCTGCGCGCTCGGTACCGTGGATCGTATCAAATCGGCGAAGTGGAAACCGGGGCCGGTACCATCAGGTACACCCACGTCCCGCCGCATGGCCCTTAGATCAGCCTGAGAAGGAGCCGATGAATCGGTACTTGGACGCTGAGCAGGAAGCGCAACCGAACTACGCACAAGATTGGCAAAGTTATAGGTACCTGGCTGAGGATGCGCGGCAGCGGAGCCTTGGTGAGGCTGAGAGTCTGGCTGCGAGCCGGAATCCCTCTGGTTGGAGTTCGGTGCCATTTTCTATCCTTTCTTGAAACGGTGCAGTTCAGGCCGGTGGGAACGGACGAGCGGGTGCGGCAGGGGTGTGGCGACTCCGGTCTTCACATCGGAATCGCACATGATGCTGGGCGAGTATCTCCCCGGCCAGCCGTCTCCCCCGGCCACCCCCACAGGGCTCCACAACGGAGGAAGCGCCGAAACCGTTCAACCTCACCGACCCCTCACGGCCACCGTGACCGAGTCGCAACCCGACGGGCACCGCATCGTTCGCGCGTGCAGGATCTGCGCGACGGCGGCGAGGTACGAGCGTGCCCGACGTCCTCGCAGGATGGTTGCGGCGCGGACGCCCGCGCGACGGGTTGGCTGGCCGGGTAGCCAAGTGCGGCAGCGCCTGTGCCGTCACCGCGCGCTGCTCCATGACGTCGGCCATCCGGCCCGCGAGGCAGTCGGGGGAAGCCCCCTACCCGCGCTACTTCGCGCACTGGCGATGGGTCCCGGAGTTCTGACGGCAAGGCTGAGAAGAGCCCGGTAACGGGAGACCGTCACGCCGGGATCTGTGGGAGCCCGGAGGTGAGACCCCCGGGGGGCCACCCGACGTCTCGCCAAGTCGGTGCTCAAGAGCCTCGGGTGAGCCCCGCGAGCGGTGCCGGCGATCAGCGCTGCGCGCGCAGTCGTGGGTGCGCGGGTCGGCGAGGTGGATCTCGAACGCGGCGGCGTACGGGGTCCACTCATGGGCCGTGATCGTGTGTCCGCGGTCCTCGCGGGACCAGGAGCGGGGGCCGTGGACGCGGCGTACGCGCGCCCGGTGGTGTCGGTGAGGACGTTGTCGAAGGCGCACAGGGCGGTGATGGCGACGAGTACGAGGGACGCGGGGCGGGCGACCCGTCGGCGGCGGACTGTGCCTCAATGGCCCTGCGACGACGGCGGCGGGCGCCGCAGCCACCCGGAATCCGCGGCTCGCACCGCCCGCGCCCTGCCCCGCCGGCACCCCAGCCCACCCGCTTATCCTGGCCCCATGCCTACCGCAGTCGTCACCGGCGCAAGCAGCGGCATCGGCGCGGCCACGGCCCGCCAGCTCGCCGCCGCCGGCCACCACGTCGTCCTCACCGCCCGCCGCAAGGACCGTATCGACGCGCTCGCCGCCGAGCTGACCGCCGCCGGGCACGCGGCCACCCCGTACGCGCTGGACGTCACCGATCGCGCCGCCGTGGACGCCTTCGCGGCGTCCCTGGACAGCTGCGACGTTCTCGTCAACAACGCCGGCGGCGCGCTGGGCACCGAGCAGGTCGAGGCCGGCGACCCGGCCGACTGGCGGGCGATGTACGAGGTGAACGTCATCGGCACGCTCAACCTCACCCAGGCGCTGCTGCCCGCCCTCGTCGCCTCCGGCGACGGCACGGTCGTCATCGTCACCTCCACCGCCGGCCACGCCGTGTACGAGGGCGGCGGGGGCTACGTCGCCGCGAAGTTCGCCGAGCACAGCGTCGCCGCCACCCTGCGGCTGGAGCTGAACGGCCGTCCCGTGCGCGTCATCGAGATCGCGCCGGGGATGACCCGCACCGAGGGCTTCGCCGTGACCCGGATGCGTGGCGACGAGGAGAAGGCCGCCGCCGTGTACGCGGGCGTGAAGGAGCCGCTGACGTCGGACGACGTGGCGGACACGATCACCTGGGCGGTGACCCGGCCGCCGCACGTGAACGTCGACCTGCTGGTCGTACGCCCCCGGGCGCAGGCCGCGAGCTACAAGGTGCACCGCGAGCCGTAGACCGTAGACCGTAGAGCCTGTCGTCGACCTCCCGTCGTTCGCCCGCAGTGCGGGCTCCCCCACAGCGCGCGGGCGCGTCAGCGCTTTGGGCTGCGCTCTGGGCAGCCACGTTCGGTCTCCGCATCACCTCGTGAGATTTCAGCAAGGTTCTATACAGAAGTTGCCGTTACAGTCCGTCGCGCGCGTCGTTCGGGGCACACCGCTGGTCCCGTGTGAGAACCAGACGCACGCGCAGCGAATTTCGAGGTGCCGCCCGCAACCAGGGAAACGTATTGGGTGACTTGACGTTTCGACCGATCGTGCCGCAAGCCCTCGGGCACGAGGCGGCCCGCCGCCGTGCGGTGCTGCTGGCGGTGCTGCCCGCCGGGTTGGTCGCGCTTGTGGGCCTGGCGGCGGGCGCGTTCCTGGCGAGCCGGGGGACCCTGACCGGCGTCGCCGAATCCACCGCCTGGTGGCTGCTGGTGGCTTCGGCCCTGGTCACCGTCGCCGTCGTCGTCGGCGCCGGGTGGGCCGCGGCGGCCCACGCGCGGGCGGTCGCGGCGCGCGAGGCCGAGGAGATCGCCGCCGCCCAGCGCGCGACCGAGGCGGCGGTGCGTGAGCTGGCAGCGACCCGGTGGGGCGGGGCAGGCGGGGAGTCCGACGACGGCGCCGAGCGCTTCGAGGTCTTCGACAACCTCGCCCGCCGCCTCCAGTCGCTGGTCCACCGGGAGATCGGCCTGCTGGACGACCTGGAGAACCAGGTCGAGGACCCCGACCTGCTCAAGGGCATGTTCCAGGTGGACCACCTGGCCACCCGGGTCCGCCGCTACGCGGAGAACCTGGCGCTGCTCGGCGGCGCCGCCGCGCACCGTCAGTGGTCACGGCCGATCAGCGTCAGCGACGTGCTGCGCTCCGCGATCGCCGAGATCGAGCAGTACTGGCGGGTCAAGCTGGTCCTTCCCATCGAGGGAACGGTACGCGGCCACGCCGTCGCCGACGTGGTGCACCTGATGGCCGAACTGGCGGAGAACGCGACGGCGTTCTCGCCCCCGGACACGCGCGTGCTGCTGCACGTCCAGCGCGTCACCGCCGGGCTGGCGATCGAGGTCGAGGACCGCGGCCTCGGCATCCCGGTGGACGAGCGGAACAAGCTCAACGCGCTGCTTGCCTCGCCGCGCGAAATCGCGCTGGGCGAGCTGCTCCTCGACGGGCGAATAGGGCTGTACGTCGTCGCCGCGCTCGCCCAGCGGCACCACATCAGCGTGCAGTTGCAGGGCAACATCTTCGGAGGCACGCAGGCGGTGCTGGTGCTGCCGCACGAGGTGCTGGGCGAGGAACCGCAAGGCCAGGAGGGCCAGCAGGGCCGGGAGGGCGAGAGCGCCGGGAGCCCCGAGAACACCCCCGTACGGCCGAAGCCGCGACCGCAGCCGCGACCGAAGCCGGAGCCGCGACCGGAGCCGGAGCCGGAGCCCGCCCGGGCCGCCGCTCCCGCGCCCGCCCCCGCCGCCGCCCGCGCGCCCGAGCCCGCCAACGGCTCGCCGCCCCCGCTGCCCAAACGCCGCCGCCAGACGCACCTCAGCCCCGAGCTGCGGGACACGGACCAGCCCTCCGTGCCGGACGACATCGACCACGACACCGGCCTGCTGGCCGCGTTCCGCGACGGCATCCGCCAGGCGGAACAGGCCCCCGGGGGCCCCACTCAGGACGCCTCACCGGCCTGATCCCGTCACAAGGAGCACACGATCATGGGAAGTGACACCGCACCCGCTCAGCAGACGGATCTCTCCTGGCTGCTCCGTGGCCTCGTCGAACGCGTGCCGCACACGCGCAGCGCGCTGCTGTTGTCCTCGGACGGCCTGGTGAAGGCCGTGGACGGACTGGAACAGGACGAGGCCGAGCACCTGGCCGCGCTCGCCAGCGGGCTCTACTCGCTGGCCCGCAGCGCGGGAAAGCGCTTCGACTCGGGCGGCGACGTACGGCAGATCGTCACCGAGCTCAGCAACTCCGTCCTGTTCGTCGCCGCGGCCGGGCACGGTGCGCACCTGGCGGTGCTCGCCGGACGCGACGCGGACGCCTCCGTGCTGGCCTACGAGATGGCGATGCTGATCAAGAGCGTCCGCTCGCACCTGGCCACCCCCGCCAGGCAACCGGCGAGGCAGTGACGGATGCCCGACCCGCGGCACGGGCCGTGGCTCGACGACGATGCCGGCCGGCTGGTCAGGCCGTACACCGTGAGCGACGGACGTACGCGCCCCACGACCCGGTTCGACCTGATGACCGTGGTCGTGGCCACGGGCACGGGCTCGATCGCCCGCACCGGTCTCGGGCCGGAGCACGCCGAGGTGCTCGGTCTGTGCGGGTCGCCGATGACCGTGGCGGAGATCGCGGCGCGCCTGCGGCTGCCGGCCACGGTGGTGAAGGTGCTGCTGTCGGACCTCGTGGAGCAAGGCGTCGTGGCCACCCGCGCCTTCATCCCCGCGCCGGCGAAGGCGGAAGCGATGGACATGGACCTGCTGGAGGCGGTGCTGGATGGACTTCGTAAACGACTCTGACGCGCCCGTGCCCTCCCCCTCGTACGCCGGTGGGTCGCCCACCGCGTTGCCCACCGCGATCAAGGTGCTGATCGCCGGCGGCTTCGGCGTGGGCAAGACCACGTTCGTCGGGTCGGTCAGCGAGGTGGCGCCGCTGAGCACGGAGGAGCTGCTCACCGAGGTCAGTGCCGCCACCGACCGGCTCGACGGGGTCGAGGACAAGTCCACCACCACGGTCGCGATGGACTTCGGCCGCATCACCCTCGACCCGCGTCATCTCCTGTACCTCTTCGGCACGCCCGGTCAGGAGCGCTTCTGGTTCATGTGGGACGAGCTGTCGGCCGGCGCGCTCGGGGCCGTGGTGCTGGCCGACACCCGGCGGCTGGAGCACTGCTTCGCGGCGGTGGACTTCTTCGAACGACGCGGCATCACGTTCTTAGTGGCGGTCAACGTGTTCGACGGCGCGCACCACTACCACCCGGACGATGTACGGGCCGCGCTCGACCTCGGTCCCGAGGTGCCCGTGATGCTGTGCGATGCCCGGGTGTCCAGCTCCGGCATCGAGGTACTGGTACGCCTGCTAGAACATCTCATCGAGACGAGGAGATCCCATGTCCGCGATGCCGCACAGCCCGGCTGAACTCGGCGGCAATCCCGCGCTGATCTCCGGGCCAGAGGCCGGAATCGCCCTGCGCCACCTGATGCTGCGCCCGACCGACGCCGACGGCCCGGCGCGGGCGCGGCGGCTGAAGGAGCTGGGGGTGGGGGAACAACCCGTCCCGGAGCTCGACGCGCTGGCGCGGGAGCTGGCCGTCCGGCTGGGAGGCCGCATCGGCGCGGTCAATCTCATCGGCGACACGCACCAGTACTTCGCCGGCTTCTACGCCGAGCCACCGGCCGAACCGGCGTCGGAGGAGGCGCCCGAGCAGGCTCCGCAGGACCAGGAGGAGACCGCGGAGGAGGTCGCGGACGAGACCGCGGAGGAGGGAGACGGCCGGGCGTTGGGGAACGAGGTCGGCTTCTGCCCCCACGTGATCGCGCGCCGCAGGTCCCTGGTGCTCGACGACGTCCGCGACTTCGCACGCTTCTCGGTGGATCCGGTGATCGACATGCTGGGCGTGCACTCCTACATCGGCGTGCCGCTGATGGACTCCAGCGGCATCGCGCTGGGCACGGTCTGCGTGGCCGACCAGGACCCGCAGCGCTGGGGCCGGGAGGATCTCGCGGTGGTGAAGGAGGCCGCCGCGCAGGTGATGGAGCGGCTCAGGCGCGGGGAGTTCCGGGGCTGAGCGCCGCGCCCCCCGACCCGTCCCGGGCCGCCCGGCACCCGAATGGCCGCGCCGCGGCGGCCGTCCCGCCCGGGGCGCGGGAGAGTCGTCGTATCGCCAGCCGCCAGGGGAAGGGAGTGCCGCCGTGCCCCCGGGCCCGTACCCGCCGATCGCGGACCACGGCATCGTCGGAGACCTGCAGACCGTCGCGCTGGTCTCCGCCGAGGGCGTGGTCGACTGGCTGTGCGCGCCCCGCTTCGACTCCCCCAGCGTCTTCGGCGCGCTCCTCGACCACGAGCGCGGCGGGCGCTTCGCGCTCACAGCGGACGCCCCCGACGCCGTCCCGCGCCAGCTCTACCTGCCCGGCACCGCCGTCCTCGTCACCCGCTTCCTGTCCACCGAGGGCATCGGCGAGGTGCTGGACTTCATGCCGGTGGACCGCCCGGAGGAGCCCTCGGACACCCACCGGGTGATCCGGCTCGTACGGGCCCTGCGCGGCCGGATGCGCTTCACGCTCGACTGCAGCCCCCGCTTCGACTACGGCCGCGACCCGCACCGGCTCGAACTCGACGGCCGCACCGCTCGCTTCCGCTCCGGCACCGCCGACGGCCACCTCCAGCTCCTCGGCCCGGCCGCCGGGCTGACCCGCGCCGGCGACGACGTGCGCGCCGCGCTGGACCTGGCGCCGGGCCGCTCCGCCGCCGCGGTCTTCACCGTCTGCGCCCCCGGCGCCGAGCCGCCGCCGGCCGCGTACGAGCAGGGCGTGCACCGCGAGCTGACCAGGGCACGGACGTACTGGCACCGCTGGACCGCCCGCTGCACCTACCGGGGCCGCTGGCGCGAGGTGGTCACCCGCTCCGCGATCACGCTGAAGCTGCTGACGTACGCCCCGACCGGCGCCCCCGTGGCCGCCGCCACCATGGGGCTGCCGGAGCAGATCGGCGGTGAGCGGAACTGGGACTACCGCTACACCTGGATCCGCGACGCCTCCCTGTCGGTACGCGCCCTGGTCGCACTCGGCTACGTCGCGGAGGCGGACGCCTACCGGCGCTGGCTCGGCGACCGCCTCAGCGCCGGCCACGCCGCGCGTACGGCCGCCGCGCGCACGGCCGGCCCCGGCACCGCCGATGCCGAGCCCGCCGACACCGAGCCCGCCGACACCGGGCCCGCCGACACCGGGCCCGCCCACACCGGCACCGTCACCGGCGAGCCGCTGCAGATCATGTACCGCGTCGACGGCGACCCCCACCTGCCCGAGGAGACCCTGCCGCACTGGCAGGGCTACCGCCGCTCCGCCCCCGTCCGCGCCGGCAACGCCGCCGCCGACCAGCTCCAGCTCGACATCTACGGCGAGACCGTCTACGCCCTCGCCCAGACCCGCCACGCCGGCGGCCACGCCGGCTACGACGCCTGGCTGCACCTCACCGCCCTCCTCGACTGGCTCGCCGACCACTGGGACCGCCCCGACGAAGGCATCTGGGAGACCCGCGGCGGGCGCAAGGACTTCACGTACAGCCGGCTGATGTGCTGGGTGGCCTTCGAACGCGGCATCCGCATGGCCACCGACCTGGCCCGCCCCGCCGACGTCGCCCGCTGGACCGCCGCCCGCGACGCGATCTTCCTGCAAGTGCTGGAGCGCGGCTGGAGCGAGGAGCGGCAGGCGTTCGTCCAGCACTTCGACGACGACGTGCTCGACGCCTCGCTGCTGCTGATGCCGCTCGTCGGCTTCCTCGCGCCGCGCGAGCGGCGCTGGCTGTCGACGCTGCGGGCGATGGAGGCGGAACTCGTCATCGACAGCCTCGTCCACCGCTACGACCCGTCCGCCGCCCCCGACGGACTGCGCGGCAGCGAGGGCACGTTCTCGCTGTGCAGCTTCCTGTACGTCTCCGCCCTCGCCGGCGCCGGGCAGGTCGACCGGGCGCGCTACGCGTTCGACAAGATGCTCACGTACGCGAACCACGTCGGGCTCTTCGCCGAGGAGATCGGCCCCACCGGCGAGCAACTCGGCAACTTCCCGCAGGCGTTCACGCACCTCGCGCTCATCACCGCCGCGCTGGCCCTCGACGAGGCGCTGGACGCCGCGGCGGCGGAAGGAGGACCCGCCCATGGGTGACCTGCTGCTCGTCCGGCACGGCGAGACCGAGTGGAGCCGCGACGGCCGCCACACGGGCCGTACGGACCTGCCGCTGACGGACGCCGGCGAGGAGCAGGCCCGCGCGCTCGTCCCGGTGCTCTCCGGGCGCCGCATCGGCACCGTGCTGTGCAGCCCGCTGGGGCGCGCCGTCCGCACGGCGGAGCTGGCGCTGCCGGGCCGCCGCGGCACGGTGCTGGAGCCGCGGCTGCAGGAGTGGGACTACGGCGGCTACGAGGGCCTGACCACCGCGGCGATCCGCGCCGACCGCCCCGGCTGGGACCTGTGGCACGACGGCGTGCCCGCGGGCGGCCCCGGGCACCCCGGCGAGACGCTGGCGGCCGTCGGCCGCCGCTGCGACGAGGTGCTGGCCGTCGCCGACGCGGCGCTGCGCGCCGGCGCCGGCGCCGGCGACAACGCAGCCGGCGACGTGCTGCTCGTCGCCCACGGCCACGTCCTGCGCGTCCTCACGGCCCGCCGGCTGGGCCAGCACCCCGCCGCGGGCGCCCTGTACCGGCTGGAGACGGCCACGCTGTCCGTCCTCGGCACGGAGCACGACCGGCCCGTACTCCTCGGCTGGAACCTCCCCGGCCGGGGCGCTCGGTGACGCACGCGCATGCCGATCTCCGGCACACGCGCGCGAAGATAACGAAAATGACGAAGCTGACGAAGATAACGGGGCCAACTACCCCACGGCGGACACCCGACCGAACGAACAGGCTGGACGTGCGATAAACATGGTGGTCGCCCGGCGTGTCCGGGCGGCACCATGTCCTGAAGTCGGAAGAAGTCGGAAGGAGCCTTCTCCCGTGCAGCGAAGGGCACTCGCGCAGGCCGCCGCCACGGCCGCCGTGCTCGCGGTCGCGCTGGCAGGCTGCACCGGCTCCGACGAGGCCACCGGAGCGGTCGACAGCCAGTCCGGCGGGGCCGACGCCAGCACCGCACCGGCGCCCTCCGGGAAGTACAGCACGCTGCCCGAGCCGTGCACGGCGCTGAGCGCCGGGACGCTGGAGGAGCTGCTGCCGGGGGCGGAGGAGGAGACCGAGGAGGACGCCGAGGAGGCCCTCGCGGGCGAGCCGGACCTCACGTACGACGCCGACCGGCTGGTGGGCTGCAGTTGGGAGCGGGAGAGCACCGAGGGCGGGCACCAGCTGGAGCTGCGGTTCGAGCGGATCGTGTCGTACGACGACGAGGTCAGCGACGACGAGCAGGCGGCGCAGCTCTACACGGAGCGGGCCCAGGAGCACGACGTCGACGTGACCAGCGCCCCGCCGGACCTGCCCGACAAGGACGGCACGCCCGCGACCGGCGAGAGCAGCCCGCCGGCGGCGACGGACGAGGCCGAAGCCGGCGGCGAGACCGACGACGGGACCAACGACGACGCCACGGACGACGCGGACGACACCACCGACGCCGGTACGGACGCCGGCGCCGACGGCTCCTCGGAGGCCGCCGACGACGCCGATGACGCCGACGACGCCGACGACGCCGCAGCCACCATCGCCCCCCGCCTCCTCGACGACATCGGCGACGAGTCCTTCCTCGACGACCGGACCGGCGGCGCCGGCGCCGGCGTGCAGCGCGAGGTGACAGTGGTGTTCCGCACGTCGAACGTCGTGGTGACCGTCACGTACGACCAGTGGCGCACCGCCGCGAGCGAGCCGCCGGACAGCGCTGAGCTGCAGCAGCGCGCTCAACAGGTGGCCGACCAGCTCGCGGACCAGCTCGCCGACTGACGGCCCGTCCTTCCCCGACCGCCCGTCCGCCGTCCGCGGCGGCGGGTACGCTCGCAAGCCGGTGCCTCCGGGCGCCAGGCCCAGGGCGTCGTGCCCCCCCACCACGCGCCGCCCCACGACCGAGTGATGAAGGACCCATGCACCGCTCAACCACCCGCATCCCCCGCGTTCTGGCCGCCGCGGCCGTGCCCGTGATACTCGTCACCGCCGGCTGCTCCTCCGGCGACGACGGCGGCGACAGCGGCAGTCCGAGCAGCGCCGCACCGTCCTCCGAGAGCAGCGAGCCGCAGGTCGAGCCGGCGAAGTTCGCCAAGCTCCCCGAACCGTGCGACGCGATCGCGAAGGACAGCGTCAAGGACCTGGTGCCGGGCGCGAAGAGCACCGCCGGCACCGCCGGGAAGTCCGCCGACACCGGGCAGCGCAGCAGCTGCTCGTGGACCGGCCTTGAGGGCTATCAGTGGCGCTGGCTCGACGTCTCCTACCAGCGCTACGACTCCGACCCGGCCATCGGCAGCGGCGCCGACCGCGCCGCGGAGTACTACGGCAAGCAGGTCCGGGCCGTCGAGGCCACCGAGGGCGCCAAGGACATGAAGTCCTCCGCGCAGTCCGGACTCGGCCAGGAGGCCACGGAGTTCGCGTACGAGACGACGGAGGACAAGGAGGACTACCGCAAGCAGACGGTCGTCGCCCTCCACGAGAACGTCGTCGTCATCGTCAACTACCACGGCGCCGGCTTCCAGGGTTCGGACGAGCCGAAGTCCGCAGACCTGCTGAAAGACGCGGAGAAGGCGACCAAGGAAGCCGTGGCCGCGGTCAAGTGACCGTCAATTGAGTGTCCGTCAACTGACCGGACCTGCATACGCAAGCCCGTACAACTGTGCGAGGCTAGCGTGGCTCCGGGCCGAGCCCGGGGCGGCCGGTGATCGCCAGCGGAGAGGGAACGGCGCGTGGACAGGGCTCCTGCGATAAGCATGAACCGGACGCACCGCATACTCATCACCGTCGTCGTCCTCGGCGCGGTGGTGATCGCGGCGATCGGCTTCGCCGGGTCCTACGCGGCCGTGCGCGACCTCGCGGAGAAGAAGGGCTTCGGCGACTTCGCGGTCTTCTTCCCCATCGGCATCGACGCCGGGATCGTGGTGCTGCTCGCCCTCGACCTGCTGCTGACGTGGATACGCATCCCGTTCCCGCTGCTGCGGCAGACGGCGTGGCTGCTGACGGCGGCGACGATCGCGTTCAACGGCGCGGCGGCGTGGCCCGACCCGCTGGGCGTCGGGATGCACGCGATCATCCCGGTGCTGTTCGTGGTGTCGGTGGAGGCGGCGCGGCACGCGATCGGGCGGATCGCGGACATCACGGCCGACAAGTACATGGAGGGCGTGCGCGTCTCGCGCTGGCTGCTGGCCTTCCCCTCCACGTTCCGGCTCTGGCGCCGGATGAAGCTGTGGGAGCTGCGCTCGTACGAGGAGGTCATCCGCCTCGAACAGGACCGCATGGTCTACCGCGCCCGGCTGCGCGCCCGCTATGGGCGGGCGTGGCGGCGGCGGGCGCCGGTGGAGGCGGTGATGCCGCTGAAGCTGGCACGGTACGGGGTGCCGCTGGCGGAGACGGCGCCGGAAGGGCTGGCGGCGGCGGGCATAGACAAGCCGCTGCGCCCGCAGGCGGCGCAGCCGGAGCTGGAGGGCGGGCCGGTACGGGCCACGCAGGCGCAGGCGACGCCGGTAGCGGAGCCGGCACAGGCCACGCAGCCCGTACACGCCACGCAGACCACGCAGGTCGCACAGCCCGCACAGGTCATACAACCCACCCAGGTCGCCCAGACCACGCAAGCCACACACGCCACGCAGCCGGTGCCGACCCAGGCGGCGTACCCGGCGCCCGCCCCCGCACCCCGGGCCGAGACGACTCAGCCCGCCACCGCCTACGCCTCGGTCCCGGCGCCCGCCCCCGCGCACGCAGCCGTCCCCGTGCCGGACCCCGAGCCCCTGCCCGTACCCGAGCCCGTCGCCACCATCCCGGGCCCCGCACCCCGCCGCGACCTGCGCGCGCCCGAGCCCGCCGCCGTCAACGGCCACCCGCGCCGCGCGCCGCAGCCGCCGTCCTTCGTCGCCCCGCCGCCCCCGCCGCCGGAACCCGAGCCCGAATCCGAACCCGAGCCCGAGCCCGAGCCCGAGCCGGTCCAGGCCGACGACCTCACCGAGATCGTCGGCCTGCCGGACGGCATTCCGTACGACGACGCGCTCTTCGGCTTCTACCGCCAGTTCGTGCTGAGCGAGGGCGTCTTCCCCTCCGCGCGCCCGTTCGCCCGCTACCTGCGCGACGTCCACGGCGTCAGGTACGCCGACGGCAGCGCGCTCGACGAGCGCTATCTGCGCACGTACCTGCAAGAGCTGAAGACGCGCTACAACCAGGGCATGGGCACCGCCTGAGCCCCGCGGCGCCCACGCCCCCGCTCAACCGCGCCCCGCTCAGCCGCCCAGCAGCTCCCGGACCCGCTCCTGCCCCACCGCCAGCAGCAGCGTCGGCAGCCGCGGCCCGGTGTCGCGGCCCACCAGCAGCCGGTACAGCAGCGCGAAGAACGCCCGCTGCTCCGTCTTCAGCTCCGGCGTCGGCTTCGCGTCCGCCGGCAGCCCGGCGCGCAGCTTCGGCACCCCGTACAGCAGCGTCGTCAGCCCGTCCAGCGACCAGTGCTCGTCGAGACCGGCCAGCAACAGCCGCAGCAGCTCCCGCTCGTCCGCGCCCAGCGACGCCAGCAGCTCCGCGTCGGCGTCCTTGCGCACCTGCGTGCGCTGGTCCGCGGGGACCTGCGTGGTGATCCACCGCTCTGCCTTGTCCAGCCGCGGCCGCACCTCGGCCAGCGAGGTCAGCGGGCGCTCCGGGTCGACCTCGGCGAGGATCCGCAGGGTCTGCTCGTCGTCGCCCGCGGTCACGTCGGTCACCGAGGCGAGCATCCGGTACGGCAGCGGGCGCGGCGTCGCGGGCAGCGGCCCGGCGGCGGTGCCGGCGGCGCGCTCGTACGCCGCGACGTCTCCCGGCTGCGCCGTGCCGGCGCCGACCTTGCGGACGAGGGCGTCCCACTCGTCGTAGGTCCGCTGGATCTCATGGTCGAAGGCGATCTTGAAGGACTGGTTCGGCCGCCGCCGCGCGTACAGCCAGCGCAGCAGCATCGGCTCCATGATCTCCAGCGCCTCGGCGGGCGTCGGCACGCCGCCCTTCGACGACGACATCTTCGCCATGCCGCTGATGCCGACGAAGGCGTACATCGGGCCGATGGGCCGCTCCCAGCCGAAGATGCCGACGAGCTTCCCGCCGACGTTCCAGGAGGAGCCGGGCGAGTGGTGGTCGACGCCGGAGGGCTCGAAGACCACGCCCTCGTACGCCCAGCGCATCGGCCAGTCGACCTTCCACACCAGCTTGCCGCGGTCGTACTCGGCGAGCCGCACGGTCTCGCCGTGGCCGCAGGCGCAGGTGTACGTCAGCTCGGTGGTCTCGTCGTCGTACGCGGTGACCGTCGTCAGGTCGCGCTCGCAGACCGCGCAGTACGGCTTGTACGGGTAGTACGCGCCGCCGGCCGTCAGGCCGTCGTCCTCGTCGGCGGCGCCGGAGCCCTCGGCCGCCGCGCGCGCCGCTGCAGAGTCCGCCTCGTCGACCGGCTTCTGCTGCTTCTGCTGCTGCTTCTGTTGCGGCTGCTGCTTGGGCTTCGTGCGGAACTCGGCGAGGACGGCGTCGATGTCGCCGCGGTGCCGCATCGCGAAGAGGATCTGCTCGCGGTACGTGCCCGAGGTGTACATCTCCGTCTGGCTGATGCCGCGGTACGTCACGCCCATCTCGGCGAGCGCGCCCTCCATGGCCGCCTTGAAGTGTGCGGCCCAGCTGGCGTGCGGGCTGCCCGCGGGCGCGGGCACGGAGGTCAGCGGCTTGCCGATGTGCTCCGCCCAGGACTCGTCGACGCCCTCGACGCCGAAGGGGACCTTGCGGAAGCGGTCGTAGTCGTCCCAGGAGATCAGGTGCTCGCAGGGGACGCCGCGGCGGCGGATCTCGTCGGCCACCAGGTGCGGCGTCATCGCCTCGCGCAGGTTGCCCAGGTGGATCGGGCCGGAGGGGGACAGGCCGGAGGCGCAGACCACCGGTTTGCCGGGGGCGCGACGCTCCGCCTCGGCGATGACCTCGTCGGCGAAACGGGAGACCCAGTCGGCGGCCTCGGCGGTGGCACCCACAGTCCTGCACTTCCTCTCTGTTCAGCGCTTGCGCGGCCCATTCTCCCAAACAAAATCGCTTTGCCCTGCATGGGATACTGAAGCCTCATCCCACTCCTCCGTTAGGAAGCGGCGATCACGAACATGGCCTCAGTCCCGTCCCTCGCCACCCAGGTCCGGCAGCGCGTCTCGGACGCCCTCGCGGCGGCACTGCCGCAGCAGGCTTCCGCAGATCCCCTGCTGCGCCGCAGCGACCGGGCGGACTTCCAGGCCAACGGGATGCTGGCGCTGGCCAAGCAGCTCAAGACCAACCCGCGCGAGCTGGCCGGCCAGGTCGCCGCGCAGGTCGACACGGGCGACGTGCTCGCGGAGATCGAGGTCTCCGGGCCCGGCTTCCTCAACATGACGGTGACGGACGCGGCGATCACGTCGAACCTCGCCGCCCGCGCCGCGGACGACCGCCTCGGCGTGCCGTACGCGGACGCCCCGGGCACCACCGTCATCGACTACGCCCAGCCGAACGTCGCGAAGGAGATGCACGTCGGGCACCTGCGCTCGGCGGTCATCGGCGACTCCCTCGTACGGACGCTGGAGTTCACCGGCGAGACCGTGGTCCGGCGGCACCACATCGGCGACTGGGGCACGCAGTTCGGCATGCTCATCCAGTACCTGGACGAGCACCCGCACGAGCTGGACCACGGCGGTACGGACGGCGCCGCCGCCTCCGGCGAGGAGGCCGCCTCGAACCTCAACCGGCTCTACAAGGCCGCGCGGGCCGTCTTCGACACCGACGACGCCTTCAAGGACCGGTCCCGGCGCCGGGTCGTCGCGCTGCAGTCGGGCGACCCGCAGACGCGGGCGCTGTGGCAGCGGTTCGTCGACGAGTCCAAGCTGTACTTCTTCTCGGTCTTCGACAAGCTCGACATGGAGGTCAGGGACGCCGACATCGTCGGCGAGTCCGGCTACAACGACATGCTGGACGAGACCTGCGACCTGCTGGCCGACGCCGGCGTCGCGGTCGACTCCGAGGGCGCGCTGTGCGTGTTCTTCGACGACATCAAGGGCCAGGACGGCCAGCCGGTCCCGCTGATCGTGCGCAAGTCCGACGGCGGCTACGGCTACGCGGCCACCGACCTGTCCGCGATCCGCGACCGGGTGTTCAACCTCAAGGCGCAGACGCTCCTCTACGTCGTGGACCACCGCCAGTCGCTGCACTTCCGGATGGTCTTCGAGACCGCCCGCCGGATGGGCTGGCTCGACGACGGCGCGACCGCCGCCCAACTCGCCTTCGGCACGGTGCTGGGCAAGGACGGCAAGCCGTTCAAGACCCGGGCGGGCGCTACGGTGCGGCTGGAGGACCTGCTCGACGAGGCGATCGACCGGGCGTCGGCGGTCGTCCGGGAGAAGGCCGACAAGGCGGTGCCGCCGCTGACCGAGGAGGAGATCGCGGAGCGCGGCGCGCAGGTGGGCATCGGCGCCGTGAAGTACGCCGACCTGTCCACGTCCGCGGCCCGGGACTACAAGTTCGACCTCGACCAGATGGTGTCCCTGCACGGCGACACGTCGGTCTACCTGCAGTACGCGTACGCCCGGATCCGCTCCATCCTGCGCCGGGCCGGCGCCGACGCCCACCCGGCCGCGCACCCCGAGCTGCCGCTGGAGCCCGCCGAGCGGGCGCTCGCGCTGCACGCGGACGGCTTCGCGGCGGTGGTCGCGGAGGCGGCCGAGGAGTACGCGCCGCACAAGATCACGGCGTACCTGTACCAGCTCGCGTCGCTCTTCACGACCTTCTACGAGCACTGCCCGGTGCTGAAGGCGGACACCCCCGCCCAGGTCGAGAACCGCCTGTTCCTCAGCGACCTCACCGCGCGGACCCTCCACACCGGCATGGCCCTCCTCGGCATCCGCACCCCGGAACGCCTCTGAGGGGCGACATGAAGACGCGGCAGACTTACACGGTGGCGGAGGGCCGCAACCGCTTCGGGCAGCTCGTCCGCCGGGCCTCCCACAGCCGGGAACGCATCACCATTACCGACCACGGACAGCCCGCCGCCGTGCTGATCAACGCCGATGAGCTGGCGGATCTGGAGGAAGCCAACGCGGTCCTGGAGTACAGGCTGCGCCGAGCGCTGGGGCAGACAGGCGGCACGGTGCCCGCCGCCGAAGCCCGCCGCCGCGTCGTCGGCTCCAACGAGTGAACGTCACCTGGGACCCCAGGACCCTGCTGCAGCACGTCCGCGCACATGGGCGAACCATCGCGCGATGACCGCGGAACCGCTCCCGTACGCTGATCGGCATGAGCGGCTGGGAGTTGACGCGGACCTTCGCCAGTTCCGCCGGTGAGGTCCGCTGGGACCGGCTCGGCCCCGCCGGAGGCGCTCCCGGTGGCCGGCCCGTGGTGCTGCTGCACGGTACGCCATGGTCCTCGTACACCTGGCGGGCCGTCGCCCGCGCGCTGGCCCGCGGGCGCGAAATGTACGTCTGGGACATGCCCGGCTACGGGCAGTCGGAGAAGCACGCCGGGCAAGATGTCTCGCTCGGCGCACAGGGACGGATCTTCGCCCAGCTGCTCGCCCACTGGCAGTTGGACGAGCCCCTGGTCGTCGCGCACGACTTCGGCGGTGCCGTCGCGCTCCGCGCGCACCTGCTGCACGACGCCGCGTACCGCGCGCTGGCCCTCGTCGACCCCGTCGCCCTCGCCCCCTGGGGCTCGCCGTTCTTCCGTCTCGTACGGGACCACGCGCCCGTCTTCGAGCAGCTCCCGGCGGCGCTGCACACCGCGCTGGTTCGCGAGTACGTCGCCACCACCGGCGGCCCCGGACTGCACCCGGCCGTCCTCGACGCGCTCGTCGCGCCGTGGACCGACGACGCCGGCCGCCCGGCGTTCTACCGTCAGATCGCCCAGGCCGACCAGCGCTACACCGACGAGGTGCAGGGCCGCTACGGCGAGATCGCCGTGCCCACGCTCGTCTGCTGGGGCACGGACGACACCTGGATCCCGGTCGCCAGGGCGCACGAGCTGGCGGGGCTGGTCCCGGGCGCGCGGCTGGAGCTGTTCGAGGGCGCGGGCCACCTGGTCCAGGAGGACGCGCCGGCCGAACTGACCGCCGTACTGCAGACGTTCCTCACCGAGCAGTCCTAGCGCCGGCCCAGCGCCGGCCCGCGGCTACGCCTCCTCCCACCACGGCCGCACGCCGGCCACGGAGACGAAATCGTGGAAGTCCATGTTGGCGATCTCCAGGTTGCAGACCATCGATCCGGTCATGTGGCACGGCAGGACGGCGATATTGCCCGGGGTGCGGTGAAGGTCGACGGCGGCCAGCGGCCGGTCCGCCCCGGCGAAGGTCCCGGCGTCGGCGAGCGCGACGAGCACGGTGTACTCCTCGGGCGGTACCAGCGCGGGGACGCTGCCGGGCGGCAGTCCCTCGTAGGCGGGGTCGTCCACGACCAGCGCCGTCAGCGGGTAGCGCTCCGGGTCGATGTCGTCCGGGTCGATGTCGGCACCGACCCAGCCCTCCTCGTCCGTGCCGCCCAGCTCGTCGAGCAGAGCGCGCCAGCCGTCGTCGTCCTCGAACCAGGTGCGGACCAGCAGGGCGCCGTCGGTGGCGGGCAGCGCGGGGAAGTCCCGCTGCGGCTGCGTCGTCGGCACGGGGAAGGCCCGGCGGCCGGCGTCGCCCCGGTAGGTGCCGCGCAGGTCCATGTCCCGGATCAGGTCGTCGAAGACGAGCGCCCCGTCGAACAGGGCGGCCAGAACCTCGCCGACCCGCTCCTTCGCGACCCGGACCCCGCGCCCGGGTATCGCCACCAGGTCCACCAGCAGCGGCTCGCCGCCGTACACCACGGCGAAGTCGATGAGGACGACGACGGGCGCGGCCGATCCGCCGCCGGGGAGGAGCGCGGGCACGTTCCCGCCGCGCAGGTGGTCCCACCCGGGGTCGGCGACAGGGCGCAGCCGCACGGGGCCGCCCTCGGGCACGACCGCGGTTGCGCGCCCGGTCCGGTCGACCAGCCCGCCCCAGCGGGGTTCGCCGTTCTCGTAGTACGTACAGACCACCAGCACGTCACCGGACGTGGTCCGGGGTAGCTCCGGGCAGGGCATGACTCCCCTTTCGCGAGGTCGCCGCGGGATGCCCCGGAAACTATCGCGCCGGACTGACAGCAGCCGCCCAGGCGCTCGAAGCGGACGTCGACCTGCACCTCACCGTCGGCGGCGGAACCGCCGTCACGTTCCACGCTCACGCCGCCTGACCGACCCGGACGTCAGCCCGCTGTCCGTCGCCGTCGTCTGCCGGGCGCGGACGGCACCGAGGTCCCGGTCGCCAGGGCCCGCGAGCCGGCGACTCGTCCCGGGTGCGAAGCTGGAGCTGTTCGAGGGCGCTGGGCACCTGGTCCAGGAGGACACGCCGGCCGAACTGACCGTCGTACTAGAGACGGTCCCTGCCGAACAGGAGTGAGCACCATGCGCGCCGTAGTTGTGGAGAAGCCCGGACCCGCCGAGTCGCTGAGCGTCACGGAGACGCCCGCGCCGACGCCCGGGCCCGGCGAGATAACCGTCGACGTCTCGTACGCCGGCGTGGGGTTCGTGGACACGCTGTTCCGCGCGGGGGCCTTCGAGCTGCCGCTGCCGTTCGTGCCGGGGATCGAGGCCGCCGGGCACGTGCGGGAGGCGGGGCCGGGGGTCACCGGGTTCGAGCCGGGCGCGCCGGTCGGGGTGCTGCTCAACGACTTCGGCCGCGGCCTGCGGGCCGGCGGGTACGCCGAAGTGGCCGTCGCGCACGCCTCGATGGCCACCGTGCTGCCCGCGGACGCCGACCTGGCCCGGATGTGCGCCCTGCTGATCAACGGGGTCACGGGGTGGCTCGCGCTGCACGACCTGGCCCGCGTCACCGACCGGGACACCGTACTGGTGCTGGGCGCCGGCGGCGGGCTCGGCAGCATCACCGGGCGGCTGGCCGCCGCGCACGGGGTGCGCCGGGTCGTCGGCGTGTTCGGCAGCGAGGCCAGGAAGCCGGCGGACGGCGGCGAGTGGACGGACATGGTGCTGGCCGCCGACCTGGAGACGGCCGTCGCGGAGATCACCGGGGCGGACGGCGGCGGTGTCGACGTCGTGATCGACCCGGTCGGCGGCGACCTCCGTACCCGCGCCTTCGACCTGCTGGCGCCCTTCGGCCGACAGGTGGTCGCCGGCAACGCCAGCGGCCAGGACCCCGCGCTGTCGGGCGACGCGGTGTGGCTGAACAGCCGGCAGCTCCTCGGCCTGAACCTCGGCGGCCTCGCCCACGTCGTCCCGGAGCGGGTCGGCGCCGCGCTGTCGGCCGTCGTCGACCTCGTCCACCGCGGCGTCGTACGGGAGCCGGCGCCCGCCGTGCTGCCCCTGGACCGGGCGGCCGAGGTGCACGCGGCGCTGGAGAACAGGACGGCCCCGGCGAAGACGGTGCTCGCCGTCCGCTGAGCCGCCGCACGGCGCGCGCAGGGGCCTCTCAGGACGCGGACTTCGGGCGGGCGCGCAGGTGCGCGCGCTCGCCCTGGCCGCCGAAGAGACTGAGGAACTCCACCGGCTCGTCGTCGGCCGCGCCGAACCAGTGCGGCACGCGGGTGTCGAACTCGGCGGCCTCGCCCGGTTCGAGGATCAGGTCGTGCTCGCCGAGTACGACGCGGAGCCGGCCGTTCATCACGTACATCCACTCGTAGCCCTCGTGGGTGCGCGGATCCGGCTCGCCGCGCCCGCTGCCGGCCGGGAAGATCAGCTTGAACGCCTGGATGCCGCCGGCCCGGCGGGACAGCGGCAGCATCGTCATGCCGTTGCGGGTGACCGGGCGAAGGTGGATGCGCGGGTCGCCGGTGGGCGGGGCGCCGACGAGTTCGTCGAGGGTGACGCCGTGTGCCCGGGCCAGCGGCAGCAGCAGCTCCAGCGTCGGGCGGCGGCTGCCGGACTCCAGCCGGGACAGGGTGCTCACCGAGATGCCGGTGGCCGCGGACAGCTCGGCGAGCGTCGACTCACGCTGCCGGCGCAGCTCGCGCAGCCGGGGGCCGACGGCGGTGAGGGCGGTGTCGAGTTCGTCGTCGGGGTCGCGGGCAGCGTCAGGGGCGGGTTCAGCCATACGAACAGTTTGCCAGACCGGCAACAATGTTTGCGGTTCCAACTGCGCTGGCCGCATGGTCGTCGGCATGGAGGTGGTCGACGTGACCGACACGGCCGAGATGACCGGTGAACTCGCGCAGAGCTACGACGTGGCGGTGGTCGGCGGCGGCGCCGCCGGCCTGAACGGGGCGCTGATGCTGGCCCGCTCCCGCCGCTCCGTGGCGGTGATCGACGCGGGCGCGCCGCGGAACGCCCCGGCGGACGGCGTCCACGGGCTGCTGGGACGCGAGGGCATGCCGCCGGGCGAGCTGCTCGCCCGCGGCCGGGCCGAGGTGCGCGGCTACGGCGGCCACGTGGTGACCGGCGAGGTCACCGGGGCGGTGCGGGAGGCGCGGGACACAGAGCACGACGGCGACGGCGGTGACGGCGGCGCGGAAACGCCCGGCTTCACCGTCGCGCTCGCCGACGGCCGGTCCGTACGCGCCCGCCGGCTGCTGGTCACCACCGGGCTCGTCGACGAGCTGCCGGCGGTGGCGGGCCTGCGCGAGCGGTGGGGCCGGGACGTACTGCACTGCCCGTACTGCCACGGCTGGGAGGTCCGCGACCAGGCGATCGGCGTGCTGGCGACGGGGCCGATGGCGCTGCACCAGACGCTGCTGTTCCGGCAGCTGAGCGACGACGTGACGTACTTCGCGCACACCACCGCGCCCCCCGCCGGCGAGGACGCCGAGCAGCTGGCCGCCCTCGGCGTGCGCGTCGTCACCGGCGAGGTGGCGGGCCTGGAGGTCGCCGGCGACCGGCTGGCGGGGGTGCGGCTCGCGGACGGCACGGTGGTGCCGCGCGAGGCGCTGGCGGTGGCCACGCGCATGGTGGCGCGCGGCGGGTTCCTGGCCGGCCTGGGCCTCACGCCCGTCGCCCATCCGTCCGGCATGGGCGAGCACGTCCCCGTCGACGGAACGGGCCGCACCGACGTCCCCGGCGTGTGGGCCGCGGGCAACGCCACCGACATGACCGCCCAGGTCGGCGCCGCCGCGGCGGCCGGCGCCATGGCGGGCGCGCAGATCAACGCCGACCTCGCCGCCGAGGACGCCCGCCGGGCGGTCACCGCCCGCCGGGTCCGCGTGTGACGTACGAACCAAACAAAGAACCGAACAGAGAGGACTCAAGGATGACGAACGCCACGGAAGAGTTCGGCGAGGCGTACTGGGAGGAGATGTACCGCGGCCGGGACGCGGTCTGGAGCGGCCGGCCCAACCCGCAGCTCGTGACCGAGATCGCGGACCTCACGCCCGGCACCGCCCTGGAGGCCGGCTGCGGCGAGGGCGCCGACGCCATCTGGCTCGCCGAGCGCGGTTGGCGGGTGACGGCCGTGGACATCTCCGCCACCGCGCTGGACCGCGCCCGCGCGCACGCCGAGACCCGCGGCGCGGAGGTCGCCGGGCGGATCACGTGGATACGGGCGGACCTGACCGACGCCACCCCGGACGGCGCGCCCTTCGACCTGGTCACCACCCACTACGTGCACACGACGGCGTCCCGCGAGACGCTGTTCCGCCGGCTCGCGGCGGCCGTCGCCCCGGGCGGCACGCTGCTCGTCGTCGGCCACCACGAGACGGACCCGCGCGCCGAGGCGTTCGCCGCGGAGCACCCGGAGGTGCACTTCACCGCGGCGGACGTGGCGGCGGACCTGGTGCCGGACGACTGGGACGTCGTCTCGGCGGAGGTCCGGACCCGGCTGGCGCCGGTCGGGCACGAGCCGCACGACGACGGCGGGCACGGCGAGCCGGTCGAGCACCACGACGCCGTACTCCGCGCGCGGAGGCGCTGACGCGGGCGGCGGCCGGGGCGTCAGCCGCGCAGCTTCTGGGCCGCTTCGGTCGCCCAGTAGGTGAGGATCATCTGCGCCCCGGCCCGCCTGATCCCCGTCAGCGTCTCCATCATCGCCGCGTCCCGGTCGATCCAGCCGCGCTCCGCCGCCGCCTCGACCATCGCGAACTCGCCGGAGATCTGGTACGCCGCGACCGGCACGTCCGCCTCGTCGGCGACCCGGCGCAGCACGTCCAGATACGGCAGCGCCGGCTTGACCATCACCATGTCGGCGCCCTCGGCGAGGTCGAGGGACAGCTCGCGCAGCGCCTCGCGGGCGTTCGGCGGGTCCTGCTGGTACGTCTTCCGGTCGCCCCGCAGCGAGGAGTTGATCGCCTCGCGGAACGGCCCGAAGAAGGCGGAGGCGTACTTCACGGTGTAGGCGAGGACCGCCGTGTCCTGGTGCCCCGCCCGGTCCAGGGCCTCGCGGATCACCGCGACCTGGCCGTCCATCATGCCGCTCGGCCCCAGCACGTGCGCCCCGGCGTCCGCCTGCACCACGGCCATCTCCGCGTACCGCGCCAGCGTCGCGTCGTTGTCGACCCGGCCGGCGGCGTCCAGCACCCCGCAGTGCCCGTGGTCGGTGGTCTCGTCCAGGCACACGTCGGACATGACGATGAGGTCGTCCCCGACCTCCGCCCGCACGTCGCGCAGCGCGACCTGCAGGATGCCGTCGGGGTCCGTGCCGGCCGAGCCGACCGCGTCCTTCTTGTGCTCCTCCGGCACGCCGAAGAGCATGATCCCGCCGACCCCCGCGGCGACCGCCTCGGCGGCGGCCTTCTTCAAGGTGTCGCGGGTGTGCTGCACGACGCCCGGCATGGCGGAGATCGGCGCCGGCTCGTCGAGTCCCTCGCGTACGAAGGCGGGCAGGATCAGCTCCGCCGGGTGCAGCCGGGTCTCGGCGACCATGCGCCGCAGCGCGGGCGTGGTGCGCAGCCGCCGCGGGCGGACGACGGGACCGGCGACGGGATCGGTGACGGGACCGGCGACGGGACTCGCGACGGGATCGGTGAGCGCGGCTTCGGTGCCGGACACGTGTGCTTACCTCCGTGAGACGCCCCGCCCGCAAGGGAGGGCACGAACGAAACGCGCCCCCAGCGGTGCGGCGGGGGCCCGGATGTCCTCCACCGTACGCCCCCGCGACGACACCCCCCGCGGGCCCCCGTCAGCTCCGCGGCGGCCCGCGGTCGGCCAGGCGTCAGCTCGTCGTCGTCGTACGCGCCCGCCGCCGCGGCCTGCGCTCGCTGGGCCGGGTGACGTGCTCCCCGGCCTCGACCGCCGCCGCCCGGCGGCGCGTGCCGAACTCCGCCAGCGCCTCGGCCAGCCGGTGCACGGACGGCTCCGGCGCCATGACGTCGACGCGCAGCCCGTGCTCCTCCGCGGTCTTCGCCGTCGCCGGCCCGATACACGCGATGACCGTGACGTTGTGCGGCTTGCCGGCGATGCCGACGAGGTTCCGTACCGTCGAGGACGACGTGAACAGCACGGCGTCGAACCCGCCGCCCTTGATCGCCTCGCGGGTCTCCGCCGGCGGCGGCGACGCGCGCACCGTGCGGTACGCGGTGATGTCGTCGACCTCCCAGCCGAGGTCCTTCAGCCCCGCCACCAGCGTCTCGGTGGCGATGTCGGCGCGCGGCAGGAACACCCGGTCGATCGGGTCGAAGACCGGGTCGTACGGCGGCCAGTCCTCCAGCAGCCCGTGCGAGGACTGCTCGCCGCTGGGCTGCAGGTCGGGCCGTACGCCGAACTCCACCAGCGCCGCCGCCGTCTGCTCGCCGACCGCGGCGACCTTGATCCCGGCGAAGGCACGGGCGTCGAGCCCGTACTCCTCGAACTTCTCCCGCACCGCCTTGACGGCGTTGACGGAGGTGAAGGCGATCCACTCGTACCGCCCGGTGACCAGGCCCTTGACCGCCCGCTCCATCTGCTGCGGGGTCCGCGGCGGCTCGACGGCGATGGTCGGCACCTCGTGCGGCACCGCCCCGTACGAGCGCAGCTGCTCGGACAGCGACGCGGCCTGCTCCTTCGTCCGGGGCACGAGCACGTGCCAGCCGAAGAGCGGCTTGGACTCGAACCAGGCCAGCTGCTCGCGGCGGGCCGGGGCGCTCTGCTCGCCGACGACCGCTATGACCGCCTGCCCGGCGTCCGGCGACGGCAGCACCTTCGCCGACTTCAGCACCTGCGCGACGCTGCCGAGCGTGGCGCTGAACGTCCGCTGCCGCGTCGTCGTACCGGCGAGCGTGACCGTCATCGGGGTGTCCGGCTTGCGGCCGGCGGCGACCAGCTCGCGGGCGGTCGCCGCGGTGGCCTCCAGGGACGTCTGCACCACCAGCGTGCAGTCGCTCGCGCCCGCCTCGCCCCACATCTGCTCCGAGGCGTTCGCCGCGTCCACGACGCGCACGCCCGTCCCCTGCGGGTCGTGCAGCGGGACACCGGCGTACGCGGGCACGCCGACGGCGGTCGCGACGCCGGGCACCACCTCGAAGGCGATGCCCTCGGTGGCGCACGCGAGCATGGCCTGCGCGGCGCCGCCGTCGAGGCCCGGATCGCCCGCGACGGCATGGACGACCCGCCTGCCGGCGCGCGCGGCCTCCATGACAAGATTGCCGGCGTCAGCGGCCGTTGGCGGTCCGTCGTCAGCCGAGGCTCCCGCAGCCCCCGCGGGCCCCGCAGCCGCCGACGTCGATGGCGTGACCGCGCCGGCGCGCGCGTGGGCGCGTACGACGGTGAGGACCTTCGGGTCGGCGACCAGGACGTCCGCGGCCGACAGCGCTTCCACGGCGCGCAGCGTCAGCAGTCCCGGATCTCCGGGTCCCGCGCCCAGGAAGGTGACGTGCCCGCGGGCGGCGGGACCGGGCGGGCGGGCCGCGCCGGTCGCTGCGGTACGCGCCGACGCGCTGGCCTTACGGATCGAAGGCGTGGGGCTCAAAGTGCTCGCTCCCCCATCAGACCGGCCGCGCCCTTGGCAAGCATCTCTTCTGCGAGCTCGCTTCCGAGCGCCACGGCGTCGTCGTGCGACGCCGGCACGGGGCCGGTGGCGGACAGCTGCACCAGCGCGGAGCCGTCGGGGGTGCCGACGACGCCGCGCAGGCGCATCTCGGTGGCAGTGGACGCGGTGCCCTTGCCGGCCCCGGAGGGACCCTCCGCGTGCAGGTCGGCGAGCGCGCCCACGGGCGCGCTGCAGCCGGCCTCCAGGGCGGCGAGCAGCGTCCGCTCGGCGGTGACGGCGACCCGCGTCTGCGGGTCGTCCAGCTCCGCGAGCTGGGCGGTCAGGTGCGCGCTCGACGAGGCGCACTCGACCGCCAGGGCCCCCTGGCCGGGGGCGGGCAAGACGGTGTCGAGGGAGATCAGCTCGGTGGCCTCGGCGAGCCGGCCGAGGCGGCTGAGCCCCGCGGCGGCGAGCGCGACGGCGTCCAGCTCCCCCTGGTGTACGTACCCGATGCGGGTGTCGACGTTCCCACGGACCGGGACGGTCTCGATCGCGCCGCCGAGGGAGCGGGCCCAGGCGTGCAGCTGGCAGGCGCGGCGCGCCGAGCCGGTGCCGATCCGGGGCCGGCCGCGGGCGGTGGCGGCGAGCAGTTCCTCGAAGCCGAGTCCGTCGCGGGCGACGAGCACGTCGCGCGGGTCCGCGCGGGGCGGCACGGCGGCGATCACCAGCTCCTCGGGCTGGGTGGTCGGCAGGTCCTTCAGCGAGTGCACCGCGAGGTCGACCTCGCCGAGCACGACGGCCTCGCGGAGCGCGGCGACGAAGACGCCCTGCCCGCCGATCTCGGCGAGGTGCTGCCGGGACACGTCCCCGTACGTGGTGATCTCGACCAGCTCGACGGCGCGGCCGGTGCGGCGGCGTACCGATTCGGCAACCAGCTCGGACTGCGCGAGCGCGAGCTTGCTGCGCCGGGTGCCGAGGCGCAGCGGACGCCGGAAGCGCGGCGCTTGGTGCGCCTGCGCCTCGCTCGCCGGCGTCACCGGCGTCGGCTTGGCTGCGGTCATGACGGCTCCCGTTCACTGCGTGCCCTGGCCGCCGCGCGGCCGGAGTCCGCGCGGCTGACGGCGTCGACGGTGGCCGGGTCGAGGTCGAAAAGCTCCCGCAGGGCGTCCGCGTACCCGGCTCCTCCGGGGGTGGCGGCCAGCTCCTTGACCCGTACGGTCGGCGCGTGCAGCAGCTTGTCCACGACGCGGCGCAGGGTCTGCGCCACCTCGGCCCGCTGACGTTCGTCGAGCCCGGGCAGCCTACCCTCCAAACGGGTGATCTCGCCCGCGACGACGTCCTGGGCCATGGCCCGCAGCGCGATCACGGTGGGCGTGATGCTGGCGGCCCGCTGCGCGGCACCGAAGACGTCGACCTCGTCGGACACGATGGCCCGCACCTGGTCCACGTCGGCGGCCATGGGGGCGTCGGCGGCGGCGCCGGCGAGGGTCTCGATGTCGACGAAGCGGACCCCGGGGGTGTCGTGCAGGGCGTGATCGATGTCACGCGGCATGGCCAGGTCGAGCAGGGCGAGAACGCCTGCGGCGGCACCGGGGGCGGAGGATCCGGGACCGGCGCCCTCGGCAGCCGACCCGGCCGCACCGCCACCCGCGCCTCCGGCGCGGTGCTCGGGAGTCGCCCGTATGTCATCGCCGCCCGTCGCGGCGCGGCGGCGCAGCGCGTGCCGTACGTCGTCGGCCGTCAGCACCAGGCCCGTCGCGCCCGTACAGGAGACGACCACGTCCGCCGTCACCAGCTCGTCCGCGATCTCCTCCACCCGCACCGCACGCGCCGTCGCCGGGCGGCCCCCCACGGGCCCGCTCTGCGCCGGAATCAGACCCGCCGCGCCCGCCGCAGGCGACCCCGCACTCCAGCCGCCCGCCACCGCCGACCCCGCGTTCAGGCTCGCCGCCAGGCGCTCCGCGCGCTCGTACGTACGGTTGGCGATCACCAGCTCCGCCGCCCCGGCCCGCGCCAGCGTCGTCGCCGCCAGCGACGACATCGAGCCCGCGCCGATCACCAGCGCCCGGCGGCCCGCCACCCAGTCCCCCACCGGCGCCCCGGCCGCGAGCTGCGCCAGCCCGAACGAGACCAGCGACTGCCCCGCCCTGTCGATCCCCGTCTCGCTGTGCGCCCGCTTGCCGACCCGCAGCGCCTGCTGGAACAGGTCGTTCAGCGTCCGGCCCGCGGTGTGCAGCTGCTGCCCCAGCGCCAGCGACTCCTTGATCTGGCCGAGGATCTGCCCCTCGCCGACCACCATGGAGTCCAGCCCGCAGCCCACCGAGAACAGGTGGTGCACGGCGCGGTCCTCGTAGTGCACGTACAGGTGCGGCGTCAGCTCCTCCAGGCTCACGCCCGCGTGCTGCGCCAGCAGCGTCGACAGCTCGGCGACGCCCGCGTGGAACTTGTCCACCGCGGCGTACAGCTCGATCCGGTTGCACGTCGCCAGCACCGCCGCCTCCGTGACCGGGGTCGCGGCCACCGCATCCGCGAGCAGCTTCGCGCGCGCGTCCGGCGCGAGCGAGGCGCGCTCCAGCACGCTCACCGGCGCGCTGCGGTGGCTGAGGCCGACGACGAGGACACTCATGCGGGCATCACCGCGGGTACGTCCCCGTCGGGCCCCTGCCCGGTGCGCTTCTTCGCGGCGGGCCCCGCCTCGCCGCCTTCGGCGGCGCCGGCCCCCGCGGCGGCGGCCGACGCCGCCTCGGCCTCGCGCAGCTCGGCCTCCTCGCCGGCCTTGCGCTGTTCGTGGAAGGCGAGGATCTGCAGCTCGATCGACAGGTCGACCTTCCGTACGTCCACGCCGTCGGGGACGTTCAGCACGGTCGGCGCGAAGTTGAGGATCGAGGTGACGCCGGCCTCCACCAGCCGGTTGCAGACCGCCTGCGCGGCGCCCGCCGGGGTGGCGATGACGCCGATGGAGACGCCGCTCTCCTTGATGAGCGGCTCCAGTTCGTCGGTGTGCCGCACGGTCAGGCCGGCGACCTGCTTGCCGGTCATGGCCCGGTCGGCGTCGATGAGCCCGGCGACGCGGAAGCCGCGGGAGGCGAAGCCGCCGTAGCCGGCGAGGGCGGCGCCGAGGTTACCGATACCGACGATGACCACGGGCCAGTCCTGGGTCAGGCCCAGCTCGCGGGAGATCTGGTAGACGAGGTACTCGACGTCGTAGCCGACCCCGCGGGTGCCGTACGAACCTAGGTAGGAGAAGTCCTTGCGCAGCTTCGCCGAGTTGACACCGGCGGCGGCGGCCAGTTCCTCCGAGGAGACCGTGGGCACGGAGCGCTCGGAGAGCGCCGTGAGGGCCCGCAGATACAGCGGAAGCCGCGCGACGGTGGCCTCGGGGATCCCTCGGCTCCGGGTCGCCGTTCGGTGAGTTCGGCCAGTTGCCACGGTGCTCCTGACGCTCGTGCGGTGCCGCGCACGGCCCGCCGGGGCGAAGCCGCACTGATGAGAGAAGGCTATGCCTTTGTGAACGCGTGCACAAAGATACTGTCCGCTTTGTCCAGGCAAAGTGACGGGCGTCACCCCCCGCCTCACGACCGCAGCGCCCGCCGCAGCCGCGCCGGGTCCACCCGCCAGAAGTCGTGCTGCTCACCGTCCACGAGGACCACCGGGATCTGCTCCCAGTAGCGGCGGTACAGCTCCTCGTCCCGGGTGATGTCCTTCTCCTCCCAGCCGACCCCCAGCTCCGCGCACACGGACACGACCACCTCGCGCGCCTCGTCGCACAGATGGCAGCCGGGCTTGCCGATCAGGGTCACGGTCCGGTCGGCGGCGGGCGGGGATGCGCCGGTCTTACGTCGCAACAGGCTCATGTCATCGATTGTGCCGCCCGCGAACGCCGTACGGAGCCGCCCGGAACCGAGCAGAGTCGGACAAAGGACGAGCAGCGGACGCACAACGGCTGGATACGGCCGTACAACAGGCGAGCAGAGCCGGGCGGAACCGTCCGGGAGTTCACGCGGGAGTTCACGCGGACGTCCATGGAGGCGCAGCCCCTCGACACCGGCCCGCCCGCCTCGCACCGTTATGCTCGTCGGCATGGTCGCATTCGGATGGCTCACCGCCAGGCGCCGCGCGACCGCGCGCAGCGTCGCGGCCGGCGAGGCCGCGGCCGAGGCGGCGCGCAAGACGTCGCAGGAGTTGGAGCACGCCACGCAGGCGGAGGCGGAGGCGGCCCTCGCGCGAGGCGCGACGGCGGCCGGCCCGCCCGCGGAACCCGCGGATGAAGAGGCGGAGCCGGCCTTCCCCGTCCACGGCGACGTCCACGCGGCGGCCTTCTTCGACCTCGACAACACGGTCATGCAGGGCGCCGCTCTTTACCACTTCGGCCGGGGACTGTACAAGCGCAAGTTCTTCCGCACCCGCGACCTCGCCCGGTTCGCCTGGCAGCAGGCGTACTTCCGCCTCGCCGGCGCCGAGAACTCCGGGCACATGGAGGACGCGCAGTCCAGCGCGCTGTCCATCGTGCAGGGCCATCGCGTCGCCGAACTCATGGAGATGGGCGAGGAGATCTACGACGAGTACATGGCGGAGCGCATCTGGCCCGGCACCCGCGCGCTGGCGCAGGCGCACCTGGACGCGGGCCAGAAGGTGTGGCTCGTCACCGCCGCCCCCGTCGAGACCGCGACCATCATCGCCCGGCGGCTCGGCCTGACCGGCGCGTTGGGCACGGTCGCGGAGTCCGTCGGCGGCGTCTACACCGGCCGGCTCGTCGGCGAGGTGCTGCACGGCCCCGCCAAGGCCGAGGCCGTACGGGCCCTGGCCGCCGCCGAGACGCTGGAGCTGGCGCGCTGCGCCGCGTACAGCGACTCGGCCAACGACATCCCGATGCTCTCCCTCGTCGGGCACCCGTACGCGGTCAACCCCGATGCGCGGCTGCGCAGGCACGCGCGCGAACACGGCTGGCGGCTGCGCGACTACCGCACGGGCCGCAAGGCGGCGAAGGTCGGCATCCCGGCCGCGGCGGGCGTCGGCGCGGTGGCGGGCGGCGCCGCCGCGGCGGTCGCCCTGCAGCGCCGCCGCCGCTGACTCAGCCGCCGGCGGCGCACGGTGACCGATTCCTCCGGGAAAACCTCAACACGCGCGTGAACCAGGCAGTTCGTGTCACTTACCGATCAAACTCAACCCGACGGCCGATACTTGAGGAGTCGTCAATAGGCTGTGGATCGGACGGAAACGGCGATTTGAGCAACTGGAGGTAGCGCGCCCGACACGAAGCGTTATTCTCCTCAGACGCAATCCGGTGCCCGCGCATACCTACGTCGGTCAACGGTCCCGCACTGAACGTGATGGAAGCACTGCCTCTGGGAGTCCCGTGTACCCATACGTCGGGGTTGACGCCTCAGGCCTGGCTACGCTGCGCGCGCAGGTGATCGAGCAACTGCGCCTCTTCTCGCCCGCCCTGGCCGTCGCCGGCGCCGCCGCGAGCCCCGCCGCCGGCCCTGCCGCCGGCCCTGCCGCAGGCCCCGCCTACGCCCTCACCGACGGCAGCGCGGCGGTCGGCAGCAGACGCCGGCAGGCCGGCGGCGCGGGCACCCGCGAGCGCACCGGCAGGCCGGCCGACCAGAGCCAGCCCTCGACCGGCGACAGCCGCCGCATGATGGACCTGGTCGAGCGCGCCCAGTCCGGCGAGACCGAGGCGTTCGGCCGGCTCTACGACCAGTACGCCGACACCGTCTACCGCTACATCTACTACCGCGTCGGCGGCCGGGCGACGGCCGAGGACCTCACCTCGGAGACCTTCCTGCGCGCCCTGCGCCGCATCGGCACGTTCACCTGGCAGGGCCGCGACTTCGGCGCCTGGCTGGTGACGATCGCCCGCAACCTCGTCGCCGACCACTTCAAGTCCAGCCGCTTCCGCCTGGAGGTCACCACCGGCGAGATGCTGGACCCGAGCGAGACCGAGCGCAGCCCCGAGGACTCCGTCCTGGAGACGCTCTCCAACACCGCGCTGCTGGAGACCGTACGGAAGCTCAACCCGCAGCAGCAGGAGTGCGTGACCCTCCGCTTCCTGCAGGGCCTGTCGGTGGCCGAGACGGCCAGGGTGATGGGCAAGAACGAGGGCGCGATCAAGACGCTGCAGTACCGGGCGGTGCGCACCCTCGCCCGGCTGCTGCCGGACGACGCCCGCTGACGGGAAGCGATCACCCGTGAAGGTTGCGATACCCGGGGCGCCTCCGCCGACCGAAGTACTATCAACGCCGTCGCGTAACCCGACTGCCCTGCCCGTCGTTGAGCGGGTAGAAGGGCTTCTTCCGGCGCGAGTTGTCCACCCCGGCTCACTCCTTCGAGTGAATTGGGTCAAGGAGTACAACTATGCGGGCGGGATAGGGAGTCCCACACAGAGACCCCGAGTCGACAGGAGGTGCCGCCCGTGATCGGATCCGTATCGGCACACCGGCGGGCGAACGCCTTCGCCCAGGCCCTTGATGAGGAGTCTCGGGCGCAGCAGGCGGAGGCGCTGGCGGCAGACCCCGAGCAGGCGCGGCTACTCGGTCTCGCGGGGCAACTCGCCTCCGTGCCGGCACCGGCCCTCGACCCCGAGGTCAAGACCGCGCAGCGGACCCAGCTCATCGCCGCCATGGAGGCGATGCTCGCCGAGGACACCGCCGAGGACACCGCGGAGAGCACCGAAGCACCCCTGATCCCCGCCCCCCGCCGGCGCGGCGCCCACCGCGCGGCCGGCCCGCTGTCCCGGCTGCGCCCCCGCTCCCGCCTCTCCCGCGGCGTGGCCATCGGCGGCGTCGGCGTCGGCGTCGCCGCCGGGGCCTTCAGCGCCGCCGCCGCGGTCAGCTCCGACGCCCTCCCGGGCGACACGCTGTACGGCCTCAAGCGCGGCATGGAGGACCTGCGCCGCGGCATGGCCGACGGCGACACCGAGCGCGGCCGCATCTACCTCGACCAGGCGTCCACGCGGCTCAACGAGGCGCGGCGCCTCATGGAGCGCGGTCGCGCCGGCGACCTCGACGCGGATTCCGTGGGCGAGATCCGCGAAGCCCTCGACAACGTACGGCACGACGCCGGCGAAGGCCGCCGGCTGCTGCGTGACGCGTACGACGAGGACGGCTCGCTCGCCCCCATGCAGACCCTCTCCGCCTTCTCCCAGAAGAACGAGCGCAGTTGGCAGCAGCTGCGCGACCGGCTCCCCACCGAGCTGGGCGACCTGGGCGACGAGGTCAGCTCGGTGTTCGACGCCATAAAGCAGGACGTCGCCCCGCTGTCCTCGCTGCTGCCCGGCCCCGAGGAGGACTCCACCCCCGGCGGCGCCGCACCCGGCACCGCGGGCACCGGCGGCACGCGCACCGACACCGAACCGGCCGACCCCGCCCCGTCGCCCACCGCCACGGCCGACGGCGAGCTCGGCGCCGAGCCGAAGCCCAGCGCCACCGAGGAGGGCGGGCTGATCGACGAGGGCGGCCTGATCGGCGGCGTCCTGCCCGACGAGAACGAGTCGGGCGGGCAGGAGACCGGCGACAGCAGCTCCTCGCCCACGGAGGAGGAGTCCGGCAAGAAGAAGCCCGAGGTCACCCTCCCGCCCCTGTTCCCCCTGCGCGACCTGGGCCTCGACTTCGAGGAGGAGGAGTAGCGGCGGGGGTACGGGTCAGAAGAAGACCGACCGCCGTTCGACGAGCAGCTTGTACAGCGTGTGCTGAATCGTCTCGCGCACCTGGTCGGTCAGGTTGAACATCAGCATGGGGTCGTCCGCCGCCTCCGGCGGATAGCCGTCCGTGAAGATCGGCTCGCCGAACTCGATGGTCCACTTCGTCGGCAGCGGTACGGCACCCAGCGCGCCCAGCCACGGGAACGTCGGCGTCAGCGGGAAGTACGGCAGCCCCAGCAGCCGCGCCACGGTCCTGGCGTTGCCGATCATCGGATAGATTTCCTCCGCCCCGACGATCGAGCACGGCACGATGGGTGCCCGCGCCCGCAGCGCCGTCGAGACGAAGCCGCCGCGGCCGAAGCGCTGCAGCTTGTAGCGCTCGGCGAACGGCTTGCCGATCCCCTTGAACCCCTCCGGCATCACGCCGACGACCTCGCCCCGCGCCAGCAGCCGCGCCGCGTCGTCGGCGCAGGCCAGCGTGTGCCCGCCCTTCCGCGCGAGCTGGTTCACGAACGGCAGCGCGAACACCAGGTCGGCCGCGAGCAGCCGCAGATGGCGGTCGGCGGGGTGGTGGTCGTGGACGGCGACCTGGGCCATCAGCCCGTCCCAGGGCAGCGTGCCGGAGTGGTTGCAGACGACGAGCGCGCCGCCGGCGGCGGGGATGTTCTCGACGCCCTTGACCGTCACCCGGAAGTACTTCTCGAAGACCGGGCGGAAGAGCGGCACGAGCACCTGGTCGGTCAGCTCCGCGTCGTAGCCGAACTCGTCGACCTCGTAGTCGCCCGTCAGCCGGCGCCGCAGGAAGCTCAGCGCGTCCGTGGCCCTGCGCTCCCAGCCGCCGCCGAGGAGCCGCGGCAGCACGTCCACGAGGGCGCCCTGCAGCGCCGCCGCGACCGCGTCCGCGGCGTCGGCGCCCGGTGGCCGCGTACGGGCCGCTGAGGCGGCGTGGGAGTCGCGCACGCCGCCGCGGGCGTCGGCGGCGTCGGAGCCGTCGGAGGCGTCGGAGGCGTCGGAGGCGTCGGAGGCGTCGGAGGCGTCGTCGGAGCGTGCGGCCCCCGCGGCCCCGGCTTCCGCCGCGTCCGTACGTTCCGCGCTCCCGCCGGCCGCCGCCCGCTGCCCGCCGGGCAGCGCCGAGAGCGGCGCCTCCGCGCCCGTGGCACCGCCACCGTCGGCCGCGCGCCGCGGCCGGCCCGCGCCGGGGCGGCGGCGTGGTTTGCCGCCGCCGCGGGAGCGGTCGTCGTCGAACGGAATGACCTTCGCGTCAGCCATCGTGCACCGGCTCCTTCGCACCGCCGCCCGCCTTCGCCGGGGACCGTGCGCCGTGCAGCCCCAGCAGTTCGCCGACCGCGTCCACGGCCCGCCGCACCTCACCCGGCGGCAGCAGCCCCGCCGCGCGCCCGGCGGCGAAGTCGGCGAACGCCGCCGCCGTCGAGTACTGCGGGGTGAAGCCCAGCAGCTCGCGCATCTGCGTCGTCTCCACCACCCGCCCGTGGGTCAGCAGCCGGATCTGCTCCGGCGAGAAGTCCGTCATCCCCGCCGTCCGCAGCGCCGACCCGACCCACGTCACCGCGGGCAGCGGCACCGGAACCGTGGGGCGGCCGAGCCGCCGGGCCGCCTGGGACAGCAGGAGCACGCCCTCGCCGGCGATGTTGAACGTGCCGCTGTTGATCGTGCCGCGGCGCGGCTCCCCGGCCGCGAGCAGCAGCACCTCGATGACGTCGTCCTCGTGGACGAACTGCAGCCGCGGGTCGTAGCCGAGGACGGTCGGCAGCGCCGGCAGCGCCAGATACTCGGCCAGGGGCGTATCCACCCGCGGGCCCAGGATGTTGGCGAACCGCAGCACGCACACGGCGACGTCCGGCCGGCGCCGGGCGAACCCGCGCACGTACCCCTCGACCTCCACCGCGTCCTTCGCGAAGCCGCCGCTGGGCAGCGCCTTGGGCGGCGTGCTCTCGGAGAACACCGCGGGGTCGCGGGGCGCAGAGCCGTAGACGCTGGTGGTGGACTTCACGACGAGCCGCCGCACGCGGGGCGCCTGCTGGCACGCGCCGAGCAGCTGCATCGAGCCGATGACGTTGTTCTCCTTGACCGCCGCCCGGCCGCCGCGGGCGAGCGGGGTGCCGGTGACGTCCATGTGCATCACGGTGTCGACGCCGTGCTCGACGAGGATCCGGGCGAGCACGGGGTGGCGGATGTCCGCGGGTACGAAGTCGGCGCCGCCGAGCTGGTGCTCGGGCGCCCGGGCGTCCACGCCGATGACGCGGTCGACGTCCGGCTCCCGCAGCAGCCGGCGGACCAGCCGCCCGACGAGGGGGCGGGCGACGCCGGTGACGAGCACGGTCCTGCCCACTGGCCTTCGCCTGCCTCTCCCTGCCTCGGCCCGCGCACGGCCTGCCCGGTCAACCGTATGGCACGGTACCCGAGCCGCGTCCACGCGACGTCATCCCGGCGTTGCCCCGGCGTTGCGGGACCCGCGTCCAGCCCCCCGCCGCACAACGCACAACCGCCGCCCACCCGCCGGAAAGGCGGGTGGGCGGCGGTACGGGTGCGGGCTACCGCTTACTTCTTGTTGCGGCGCTGCACTCGCGTGCGCTTCAGCAGCTTGCGGTGCTTCTTCTTCGCCATCCGCTTACGCCGCTTCTTGATCACAGAGCCCACGGGTACCCTCGCTCACTTCGCTCCGTCGGGGTGGGCGGGCAAGGGCCCACACGTCTTACAGGGGCCCAAGCCTACCCGGGCGAACAGGATTGACGTAATCGAGGGTGCGCAACCAGCCGACCCGTCAGGCGGACTCCACCCCCACATACGACTCGCGGAGGTATTCGTGCACGGCCTGCTCCGGGACCCGGAAGGACCTCCCCACCCGGATCGCCGGCAGATGGCCGCTGTGCACCAATCGGTACACGGTCATCTTGGACACTCGCATCACCGCGGCTACTTCAGCCACGGTCAGGAACACAACCTCGTTTAGAGGCTTATCACTTGCAGCCATGACACACCTGAACCTTCCGCACATGACGGACACCGGCTTCCCCTCCGGTGCCTCCTCCTCGCATGCGCGCTCCTCCCCAGATTAGGGGCGGGTGATGCAAGTGGGGAAGAGGAGTAGCGATCGCATCGCTACGGTGCCAGACGGGCGTGTTTGAGCACATAGTCGGCCACCGGCCCGTAGCTGTCCGGTTGCGCAGAGTCATCAAGGGGTACCACCACGGACACCCGCCCCTCCGCCTGGGCGACGAAGGGTGCCGGGTCGTCGGCGTCCGCCAGCCCGATGGTCTCGATGCCCAACTGACCAGCCCCGCAGGCCCATCCGTGATCCCCCACCACGAGCCCGGGCAGCGGCCCGCCGGCGTCCGCGGCGGCACGGAGTGCCGCACGCAGGGGAAGCGGAGAGTGAGTATGGACCCCCCTGGTCGCGAGTGGCGCAGAGGGGTCCGGGTCGCTCAGCACGGCGACACCCTCGGGGTAGTTGAGGCGGTATGTACGTACGCCGAATCGGGTCGTTATGTCGACATCTCTGCCCTCACCGGGGGTGAGGACAAGGCACCCAGCCGCCGAGAGCGCCGCAGCCAAGGGGGCGTAGAAACCGAGGAGGCGATCAGGATGACCGGTCCCGAACAGCACCGCCTCGCCGCCGCGGGCGGCGCGGTGCAGCCGCTCGGCGAAGGCGTGCAGAGCGGCGATCGTACGGTCCGGATCGATGACCTCGGTGCCCGAGATCCGGCCCGGATCCCCGCTCGTACCGCAGCGTTCGGCCATCAGCCGCAGCAACTCGGCCACCGACCAGTCACGTTCCGGTTCGAGGCCGAGCAGCACCCGGGGGTCGCGGGCCGCGAACTGCTGATATCTGCGGAGGCTCTTGTCGCGGCTCGTCGCCACCGGCCCGGCGAGTCCCGTCGCCAGCAGATGCGTACGCAACACGGGGTCGTCGGTCAACACCCGACCCACTCTGGCCGCCACTACGGGCGGAACGGGCTGTTTCACGAATATTTCGCCCACAAGGGAAGAGAGCCCCTGGCGCTACGCGGGTGGCGACGGCAACCGCCCTCAGGGCAGCAGCCCGTGCGCCGGGAACACCGCCCGCCGCGTGGCGCGCACCGCACGGTCCAGCGCCGAGGCCGGGTCGTAGCCCGCGTCCCAGTCCGCCCAGGCCGCGTCACGCCCGTCCGTCATCCGGAACGGGGCCTGCTGCCCGGTCCGCCGCAGCGCCTCGGCCCGCCAGCCCTCCGGCACCTCCGTCGCCGGCGGCACGGGGCGGCCGGCGGCGATGGCGCACAGATGCGCCCAGGAGCGCGGCACGACGTCCACGACGGCGTACCCGCCCCCGCCGAGAGCGAGCCACCGGCCGTCCGCGTGTTCGTGCGCGAGGGCATGGCAGGTCTCCATCACCGCGCGCTGCGCGTCGAGGCTCACCGCAAGGTGCGCCAGGGGGTCCTCGGCGTGCGTGTCGGCCCCGTGCTGCGACACGAGCACCTGGGGGCGCCAAGCGGCCAACAGCTCCGGCACGACGGCATGGAACGCCCTCAGCCACCCCTCGTCCCCGGTCCCGGCCGGCAGCGCCACGTTCACCGACCCGCCCTCGGCCGCGTCCCCGCCGGTCTCCTCGGGCCAACCGGTCTGAGGGAAGAGCGTGCGGGGGTGCTCGTGGACGGAAACGGTCAGCACCCGTGGGTCATCCCAGAACGCCGCCTGTACGCCATCACCGTGATGCACGTCCACGTCCACGTACGCCACCCGCTCTACGCCCAACTCCAGCAGCCGGGCGATGGCAAGGGCCGCATCGTTGTAGACGCAGAACCCCGAAGCGGCCCCGGGCATCGCGTGATGCAGCCCGCCGGCGAAGTTCACAGCATGCACCGCACGCCCCTTCCACACGGCCTCCGCCGCCGCCACCGACTGCCCGGCGATCAACGCGGACGCCTCGTGCATCCCCGGGAACGCCGGATCGTCCGCCGTCCCCAGCCCGTACGTGGAGTCGGCCGACTCCGGCGCCGCAGACGCCTGCCGCACGGCGTCGATGTAGTCCTGCCGGTGCACAAGCCGCAACGTCGAGTCCCCGGCCGCGGGCGCCGCGACGACGTCGGCGGCCCCGTCGATCCCCAATTCCTCGACGAGGCGCATGGTCAGCGCCAACCGGACGGGATCCATGGGGTGTTCGGGACCGAAGTCGTACGCGGTCATTGCCCGGTCCCACATCAGGTGCGCGCGCCCACTCATATCGGTCACCGTAACGCACGAAAGCCGCCCCGGGTGAAGAGCCCGGAACGGCTTCCATGAAGAATTGTTCGGCGGTGACCTACTCTCCCACACGGTCCCCCATGCAGTACCATCGGCGCGGTCAGGCTTAGCTTCCGGGTTCGGAATGAGACCGGGCGTTTCCCCAACGCTATGACCACCGAAACCCTAAAGTGGGTCAGCGAACAAGCACACTCTTCAGTTAGGTGAACAAATTCCAGCTGACCCAGCAGCAATAGTTTGCTGTCTGGGAGCCGCACAGTGGACGCAAGCAGCTATGGACAAGCCCTCGGCCTATTAGTACCGGTCACCTCCACCCCTCACAGGGCTTCCAGATCCGGCCTATCAACCCCGTCGTCTACAGGGGGCCTTAACCCCTACAAGGGGGTGGGAGTCCTCATCTCGAAGCAGGCTTCCCGCTTAGATGCTTTCAGCG
>NZ_JCANTA010000025.1:0-108789 GCF_059570575.1 Streptomyces sp. CNX435
CTGCGGCTGACCGCCTTCGCCACCAACACCACCGGCATCCCCATCGCCGCCCTCGAACTGCGGCACCGCCAGCGCGCGAGGGCCGAGGACCGCATCCGCGCCGCCCGCGCCACCGGCCTGCGCAACCTGCCCCTGCACGACACCACCCAGAACCAGATCTGGTTGGAGATCGTCCAGATCGCCCTCGACCTCCTCGCATGGATGCCCATGCTCGCACTGAAAGGCGAAACACGCAGGTGAGAGCCCCGCCGGCTCCGGCTCCGCCTCTTCTCCGCCGCCGCCCAGATCGTCACCACCGCCCGCCGCCGGCACCTGAGATTCACCCGCCACTGGCCCTGGACCAACGTGATCACCGACGCCCTGGCACGACTCGAAGCTCTCCCGAACCCCGGCTGACCAGCACGTTCCCATCCCCGCGAGCAGCACCACCCGACCGGAGCCGTGGAACCCGGCGCCCACCCGACGCGACAGCCGGGCCATCAGCCTCACTACCACCAGCCCGAACACCGAAACGGCCCGCCGAACAAACCGACGGACCGTCACGAAAGATCGAGGCTAACTAATGGTGCGCCCTGCTCACCGCATCGAACGGTGCGCTGAATTCAGGGTGATCCGCCAAGAGGGTCGTGATGACGACGGCTTCTGTTCTGTCAAGGGTGGCAGTCCGGGCACCGCTCAGGAATTCTGCGCGCCCTGACCGCGCATGGCGTCCGTGCCGACCTCGTCATAGGTCTCGGAGGGTTCGCTGAGCACGGCGTTCTTTGCGGCCCGGCCCGACGTCCAGGGCGTCGAGGACCAAGCCCTCATGGGAACGCACCAGTGTGGCGTTCAACCTTTCGGCTGAATCCGGTTCATTCGCCGCCGCCGCTGCCTGTCTGGGGCCCATCGCCCGGCCACACTCCAAGCGGGTAGACAGCCTTTCCGCAGGCGTCGACCCGCCCCGCGGTCCGAACGCTGCTGAGAGGAATGCGTCTTGTGATGGTGCTGATGATGTTCCTGGGAGGGGTCGGCGGAGCCGTATTGCGTTTCGGCCTCGAAAAGGCGCTCTTCAAGGTGTGGGCCGCTGATCCGCTTCCGTGGGCCGCATTCGTGCTGAACTTCAGCGGCTGCTTCGCGCTCGGTTTCCTCCTGGGGGACCTGATCACGAGCAACCAGCCCAGTTCGGTCTATGTGCTCCTGGGCGGATCAGTAACAGCTTTCAGCATCTTCGGGCACGAACTTCTCAGGTTGACGCAGAGCGGACTGTATGGAATTGCCGGGCAGAGAGCGTTCACCGGCTGGCTGGTGGGCACTGGGGCAGCCACCGCTGGTGTGCTGACGGGGATGTAGGCGGCTTGACGCCTGGAGTCCTGACCCTGCCGTCACAGCGGGCAGCCGCCGGCGCGACGAGATGACGGATGCCGCGGCAGGACACCTGGGTGGGGCCGACACCGCTGCCTACTCCTCGTCGGAGGTGGTGGGGCGTGTTCGGCCGGGTTCTGGAAGCTCGCCCATCTGGGCCCGGAGGTGGAGCACGTCGCCGATGAAGAGGTCGTAGACCAGTACCCCGATCACCCCGCCGACGAGGGGCCCGACGATTGGAATCCACCAGTAACTGCTGAACGCCCCGGACAAGCTGCCCGGAAACGCCAGATCCTTCCAGCCCGCCATCCAGGTGAGCAGGCGCGGGCCGAAGTCGCGGGCCGGGTTGATGGCATAGCCGGCGTTCGCCCCGAACGACATGCCGATGGCCGCGACGGCGAACCCGATCAGCAGCGGACCGAGGTTCGCCTTCACCGCCGTGTTGCGCAGGTCGATGAGAGCCACGACCAGCATGACCAGGAAGGCGGTACCGACGATCTGGTCGATCAGCGGGCCCCAGATGCCGCCCTGGAAGTACGGTGCCGGGAAGGTGGCGAAGATCGAGAACGAGGCGAGTGTGTGCCCGCCCGTCTTGGGCCCCTCCATGGCGTCGTCGAAGGCGTTGATGGCGTCGTGGTACACGGCGTAGACCAGCGCCGCCCCGGCCAAGGCGCCGAGCACCTGTGACGCCCAGTAGGGGACGACCTTGGCCCAGGAGAACCTGCGGCGCACTGCGAACGCCAGCGTCACCGCCGGGTTGATGTGCGCTCCGCTGACCCCGCCGGCCACGTACACCCCGAAGACCACGGCCATCGCCCAGCCCCAAGTGATCAGCAGCCAGTCCCCGGCTCCGAGGAAGAACGTCGTGGGCCCCTCGGTACGGCCCGAACCGGGCAACGCCGCCACCGCCACCGCCACCACGCCGCAGCCAAAGGAGATGAGGACGAAGGTCCCCAGGAACTCCGACAGGCATTCACCCCACAGGCCCGCGCGGCGTCTGAGCCTAGAGGGTTTCACCAGAGGTCTAATCTCCACGGCCATGCGAGCCTCCTAGGGTTTTCTGCAGTCACGTCCGAACGCAGTAATCACGTTGTAACGCGGCTTGCAAGCCGCGGCAACGCGAAGGGGCCTTCGAGGCGCATGCAGACGGGGGAAGGGCAGGTCTACCAATCCGCACGTGACAAGACCATCAACACCTACCGGTGACGAGGCATGGATGAGTCATCTGACCCACTGAGTGGTGAGGTCCACCTATACGGGAAGGCGTACCATTCCACCCGGGATCAGACCGTGGCCCACTTCAACCTGCACATCGGCACTGCGGCAGGGCGGACTGCCTCCGGGGAAATCGATCCTGCCCGTGCGAAGGAGAAGTCCGATCCACGACTTGAACCGTAGAGTGCGGCACTGACAAGTACCGCGCGGTCTCGGTGCGGCCGAGTCCATTGCGACTTTTCTAGCCCGACGCGGCGGAGGTGCGCGCCCGGCTGGCAAGACCGCGCGGTGGTGTCCTGCGCCTGGCCTACGTTCACCGCGAGGCCACCGCGGGCGGTCTCCCTGTACTTCACCTACAACACAGCCGTGGGCTCAGACTACGGGTTCACTCGAGTGGCCGGACTTGGGGGTGGCCGGACGCCTTTGGAAGGGGTAGACAGTACTGGAAGAGTGGGACGCCGTGTCGGCCCTAAGCCAGTGAAATACACCCTTTGGGGTAGTTAGCGCTGGGCTCGTGAGACCGCTGGGACGGGGTGTCGTGATCACCCTTGAACGTGTCACCCGCCCGTGGTCGACCCAGGAGCGGCTGCTCGACGCGGCCGAGGACCTCTTCGCCACCCGCGGCTGCGCCGCCACCTCGCTTCGGAACGTCACCGAGACGGCCGGCGCGAACGTAGCCGCCGTCAACTGCCACTTAGGCTCCAAGGAGAAGCTGCTGCGCGCGATCGTCGAGCGCGCCATGGACTCCGTGAACGCCGAACGCTGCGACTGCTGGACGAGGTGTAGGTGGGCGGGCGGCGGACGAGTGCGGAGGAAATTCGTGCGCGCCTTCGTGTCGACCGGAGACCGGATCGGGGAGAAGGCAGGGGAGCGCGGACCGGCGGTGGCCCGGTTTCTCGCGCGTATCATGTGCGAACCCGACCCGGCCATCCGGCGTCTCTTCGGCAGCGAGGTCGGCCGGGGCGAGGGGCAGTACCTCGACGCTTTGATTCGCGGCCCTACCTCGCGTGCCGCGTGACGAGGTCGCGCTCCGCTATCGCGCCATGGTCAGGCTGCTTGCGCTGCACCAGTCGGGGAGTCTCGCCGACCTCGCACCGGGGGAGCGGCCCGAGTCGGAGGTCGGCGGCGTCGAGAGTGGCCCGGAGCGCCTGATCGCACTGCTGACCGCGGCCGTCAGCGCTTCGGCGTCGTCAGGAGCGCGTCCAGCCGCGGGGTGAACTCCTCGTGGCTGACCTCGCCGCGGGCGTATCGGTCCTTGAGGATTTCCACGGCAGGCTCGTCGGGTGCTATCTGCGGCGCGGCGGCGGGCCTCGCCGTATGGGGCGGGCGCAGCAGGGGAGCGAGGGCCAGTCCGGGCACCGGCCATGCGGAGAGCGTGCCGCCGCACGCGCCATCTCAGCTCGCCGCCTTCCCCGCGACGCCGATGATGCACGGACTCGCGGGCTGCGGGCGGCCGTTGATGAGGAAGTCGAAGCGCCGGATGTGCTCGATGGTGAAGCCGCGTCCTTGATGGCCTGTTCGGAGTCGCGGGTGAGGTTGCAACCGCCGCCGAGCAGCGGCCAGACGATGTTGAAGCGGCGCTGCTTGCGGGCGAAGCGGGGGTCGGCGGAACGGTCGACCAGGCACCGAACTCGGCGGGCATTTCCCGCCACTGCCCGCCTCCGAAACCGCCACAGCACCCCCTCGAACTGCTGCCGCAGCCGCACCGGGTACGGGCCGTACTCGCCGATCGACAGGTGCGGTTTTCGATGAACTCCCATTCCACGTCGGCCAGTTGCGCACATGTCACGCAAGACGATCTATCGGATCGAAGATCAGCGCGAGGGGAAAACCCGCTCATTGATCACTACCCGATACGCACCCTAGCCCAGGGCCAGCCGCGTGTAGTGAGTGACGGCGCGGGCGTAGTGGTCGACTCGCCCCTCGGACACAGACCTCCCCCGAATGCTGCGGATCCAGATCGGCCCCGACCCGCCCCCATAGGCGTTCGGGCGGGGATCTGATTCGAGGCGGGGGAAACGTCGCTCTGGAGCCAGGATCGCCGGACCGCCTACCGGACCGCGTGAACCGCGGCGAGGCCGAGCCCGCGGCCATCGAGCGGTCGCAGCAGCGCTTCGACAACCACTACGGAGGCGGTGCCAGTGCAGGTCAGCTTCGTCAGGAGGGGGCTGGGGCTCGTCCCGGCCCTACCGGCCTGCTCGCGGCGCCGCTGACCGGCTGACGCCGGGCTGGATCTACGGGTGACCCGCCATGGCGATCCTGACGCACGGCGCGCCCCTCAGTCCGCCGGGGCGGTGGAGCACGCCGTGTAGTGGGAGAGGAAGACGTCCACTCCGGCGGCGACCGTCTCGTCCAGATCGGCGTCGTCGACCTCGCGGTCCGGCAGGAAGGTCCGGATGAGCTGGGGTGCCCCGATGGTCATGCCGACGAGCTGGCGCATGGCTCGCTCCGGGTCCGGGACGGTGAGCACACCCCGCTTGTCCAGCTCGGTGAACGCCTCGATCAGGGGGGTGTCCATCATCTCGTGGGTGATGCGGTACCACAGCGCCCCGAGCTGCGGAAAGCGGTTGATCTCGCCGATGACGAGGCGGCGCAGCGGCATGATGTCCTCGCACAGCACGCGCCGGGCCCACGGGCCGATGTAGTCGATCAGTGCGCGACGCAGGTCCGGCGCCTCGGTGATCTTCGAGCTGTGCGGCTCCAGACCGGTGTACGCGTTGATGAGGATCCCGCCGTTGACAGCGAGGAAGAGCCGCTCCTTGTTGCCGAAGTGGTTGTAGATGGTGGGCTTGGACACCCCGGCGCGCCGGGCGACGGCGTCGACGGAGGTGGCAGCGTATCCCTCGCGCAGGAACTCCGCCGCAGCCGCGTCGATGATCGCCTGCCGCTTGCGTTCCGAGGAACTCACCGGTGTGGCGAGGATCGGGATGCCGTACTCGTCGAGGTCGGGGGCGGGTGTCTCGGCGGCGTTCTCCGCGGTGCCAGGAGGAACCATGGTGCCAGCATAAACTAAACCGTTTGGTTTCTGCCGGTGCGCGCTGCCGCCCTGGTGACCGACATCGTCGCAAGCGGGAAGAGAGCCGCGGCCCCCAGGGCCGGGGCGAGTCCCACGACGGGTGTCAGCATGGCCAGCAGCGCCGGGCCGACCACGCTGCCGAACTGGAAGGCGAGGTTGAACAGGCCGATCGCCTGCGTCCGCAGCGGGTGGGGCAGGGTGGCGGTGGCGGAGGCCACCAGGACGCCCTGGGCCGCCGCCGCGGCGAACGCGCCCGCCGCGGCCCCCAGTAGCAGCACCGGAGCGGCGGGAGCGAGGCCGGCCAACAGGGCGGCCGTCGCGGCGGTGACGGTCAGCGCGAGCGCGGTACGTCGGAAGCCGAGCCTGAGGTGGACCCCCGCCATGGCCCAGGAGAGCGCGGCGCCGGTCACGGCGGCAGGAACCAGCACCGTGCCGACACGGGTCGGCGCCCATCCCGTCTGCGCCGCAAGCAACTGCGGCGCGGCGTAGATGAGCGCGAAGTTGATGGTCGCGATGCTCAGCACCAGAGCCGAGGAGACCACGAACGGGCGGTTTCCGATGACCGGCGCCGGCAGGAATCCACGCGGCCGGGCGCGCACCCGGAAGGCCAGCGCCACCACGGCGCCGAGCCCGATCGCCGCGACTGCGAGCAGAGCCGGCGCGGACAGGCCGCCCGCGGGTCCCTGGAGCGCGAGGAAGACCGCGGTCACGACCGCCGTGAGCAGACCGGCGCCGGTCGCGTCGAAGCGTTCGGAGGCGGGGGCGGGCGCACCGCCGGCATGGCGCGCGATGGCCGGGGCGGCGACCAGGCTCAGCGCCGGGAGCGCCAATGCGACCCGCCACGAAGACGCCTCGGCGACCGCCGAGCCGATCAGCGGGCCGGTCGCGCCGGACATGCCGATGCCCGCGGTGATCAGCCCGAGGCGGCGTTGCCGCGCCCGCTCCGGCTCCATCTCCCGGGCGATGCCCATGGCCAGGACGACCGTCGCGCCCGCTCCGGCGGCCAGCGCCGCGCGGCCGGCCACCACCGCGGGCAGCGGCGGTGCCGCCAGTACGAGGCCGGCACCGAGCGCCAGCAGCGTGCAGCCCGCCGCCAGCGCGACGCGCCGGCCCAGCCTCCCGGCCAGCGCGGCGAGCAGCGGCATGCCCATCGCCATCCCCCAGCCGTAGATCGTGAGCAGCCAGGTGGCCGCGCCGATCGAGGTGCCCAGGTCGTCGGCGGCAGTGGGCAGCAGCAGGCTCGTCGCGGAGATGCCCAGCGAGACCGGCAACGCCATCCCGACGAGCGCGACGACGCCGGCCGACGGCGAACCCGGCGTGGCGTGCGAGGCGGAGGTCGTGGAGCGGGCCGTGCCGGCCGGGCGACCTGGGCGGTGAGCGGCGGACGTCATCATGCACAACCAAACTATACGGTTCAGTCAGATGATTGAACTATACGGTGTGGTTGCTCTCTTTTACCACACGGTTTAGTGTGGTTCGCATGACCGGAGACATCACTCCCCCCTCATCGACGGGCGGCCTGCTGACCCTCGACGCAACGCCGGCGGCCATCGGCGTCGTCGCGGCGCGTACGGCGGTCGTCGTAGTGGACATGCAGAACGATTTCGGCGCCGAAGGAGGCATGGTCGACCTTGCCGGAGACGACCTCTCAGTGCTCCGCGCGACGATCGGCCCCACCGCCCGCGTCCTGGCCGCCGCGCGCCGAGCCGGCATACAGGTCATCTACACCCAGCACGGGTATCGGCCGGACCTGTCGGACATGGGTCCCCAGGACTCCAAGAACTGGATCATCCACGAGGCCCTGAACGTCGGGAAGCGCGTCACCGAGCCCGACGGCTCGGACAGTCGCATCCTCGTCCGCGACACCTGGAATACCCGGATCGTGCCCGAACTCGCCCCCGAGGACGGCGACATCGTGCTCGGTAAGACCCGCTTCAGCGGGTTCCACAACACCGAGCTGGACGCCACCCTCCAACGCCTCCGCGTCCGCAGCCTGCTGGTGGCCGGATGGACCACCAGCGACTGCGTCGAGGCGACCGTCCGGGACGCGATGCTGCGCGACTACCGGACCATCCTGCTGGCCGACTGCACCGGCGAACCGCACGGACCGGCCCACTACGCGTCAACCGTCGGCCTCATCGCGAAGATGCACGGATGGGTCTCGGACTCGACCAGCTTCCTCAAGGCGCTCCGGGAGCGAGACGAAGCCACGGCCAACGGACCAGGACACCGTGAAGCGGCACGACCGGTTGCGGGATCACCGGCGGGGCCGGAAGCGTAATGGCGGCGTCCCGATTCACGTGTGCGCCGCCTCGGAGAGCAACGGCGCCACGGCGTAGCGGGTGTTGGCCCACACCACGTACAGCAGCGGGGCCAACGCCACGAGCAGGCCGACGACCGGCTGCAGCAGCACGACGGCGGTCGCGAGGCCCAGCAGGGCCACGTTGGCGACGGCGAGGTACCAGCGCCGCGCGACCACGGCCAGGCACGGCCACAGCAGGCCGCGCAGCCGGGGAGCCGCGCCGGCCGGCCGCGCCGCGAGCACCGTGACGACGGCGATCACCGCGGCGCCTACCAGCACCGCCGAGGTGGCGAACAGCGGTACCAGCGCCGGCCCCCAGGCGGTTCGCGCCAGCACCACGGCGTCCGCGACCAGCACCCCGGCCAGTCCGGTGCCGAGCACCCAGACCGCGACCGCGCGCCCGCCCGCGCGGCGGTACGCGCCCCAGAACGGGCGCAGCACCACCGGCGAGCCGTCCTCGTCCAGGGCGGCGAAGCAGCCGAAGACACCGGCCAGCGCCGGCGCGCACAGACAGGAGAGCACGGCGAAGAACGGCCAGGACGCGAGCGGGTCCCGTACGACCGCGAGCGCCGCCAGCAGCGGCGCGATCGCCAGCGCGAACTGGACGTTGGCCACCAGGCCGACGTAGACGACGCCGAAGACCCGGTCGTACGTCGCCTGCGCGGCCGGGCGGAACATCCCGCGCGTACCCGGGCGGGCGGTGGGCCGGCTCATGGCGCTCACCCCTTCATTCCGGTGGTGGCGATGCCGCGGATGAAGTATCGCTGGCCCAGCAGGAAGATGACGACGACGGGCAGCACGGAGACCACCGCCCCGGTCATGATCATCGCGTACCGGGCCTCGTACAGGCCGATGAAGGAGCGCAGGCCGAGCTGGACCGTCCACAGGTCGTTGCTGGAGAGGTAGATGAACGGGCCCATGTAGTCGTTCCAGGTGTTCACGAACGTCAGCAGGGCCAGGCTCGCCAGCGCCGGCTTCGACAGCGGCAGCATGATCCGCCAGTAGATGCCGTACTCGCTGAGCCCGTCGATGCGGGCCGCCTCCACCAGTTCGTCCGGGATCGACATGTAGTACTGCCGCATGAGGAACACGCCGAAGGCGCTGAACGCCTGGAGCAGGATGATCGCCCAGAACGTGTTCGTCAGCCCGGCGTCCTCCATCATGATGTACTGCGGCACCATGTACGCCTGCCAGGGCACCGCGATGGTGCCGATGTAGGCGAGAAAGAGCGCGTCACGCCCCGGGAAGCGGACCTTGGCGAAGCCGTAGGCGGCGAAGCTGCCGGTGAGCACCTGCAGACAGGTGATCACGACGGACAGATACGCGGAGTTCTTCAGATACTGCAGCATCGGGATCTCGTCCCAGATCTCCGAGTAGTTCGACCAGCGGAATTCCTCGGGTATCCACTGGACGGGGATGGCGAAGACCTGGCTGTCGCGCTTGAGCGACGAGGAGATCATCCAGACGAACGGGACCAGGACCAGCGCGGCCACGGCGAGCAGGCCGGCGTAGGCCGCGACGGTGCGGACCACCCGGCGGGCGGACCGGCCGCGGCGCGGCGGCGCGGCGGGGGCTTCGGGAGGGGCACCGGGCGACGCGGCGGTGCCCAGCAGGGCGGTCATCGGGCGTCCCTCCGTTCGTTGAGGCGGAACTGGACGACGGTGATGGTCAGCACGATGACGAACAGCACCAGCGCGATGGCCGAGGAGTAGCCGTAGTCGCCGTCCCTGATGCCCTCGCGGTAGACGAGTTGCGCGAGGACGAGGGTGCTGCGCCCCGGTCCGCCGTCGGTCATCACCACGATGAGGTCCAGGATTTTGAAGCTCTGGATCGTCAGCATGACGAGGACGAAGAAGGTGGTGGGGCGCAGGCCGGGCAGGGTGACGTGCCAGAAGCGCTGCCAGGCGTTGGCGCCGTCCACCCGGGCGGCCTCGTAGTACTCGGTGGGGATGGTCTGCAGGCCGGCGAGGTACAGCACCATGTAGTAGCCCATGTCGCGCCAGACGCTCGTGATGATGACGGCGGGCATGGCCCAGTCGGTGTCGGTCGTCCAGCCCGGCGGGTTGGCCGCGCCCAGCGCTTCCAGGCCCTGGTTGACCGGCCCGGTGGTGGGGTTGAAGAGCATGTTCCACACCACCGCGACGGCCACCAGCGAGGTGATGTAGGGGAAGAACGCCACGGTGCGGAAGAACTTCGCGCCGCGGATCTTCCGGTTGAGCACGATGGCGAGCGCCAGCGACGCGACGAGCGTGAGCGGGATGTGGCCGCCGGCGTAGAAGAGGGTGTTGGTGAGGGCGACCTGGAAGTTCTCGTCGTCGAGCATGCGCTCGAAGTTGTCCAGGCCGACCCATTCCGGTGAGCTGACGGCGTCCCACTCCAGGAACGCCAGCGCGAAGGCCGCGACCACCGGAACCAGCGTGAACAACGCGAACCCGATGAAGTTGGGCAGGATGAAGCTCCACCCGATCAGCGTGTTCCGCCAGGTACGGCGCCGCTGGATGCTGCGGCGGGACCGGCCGGCGGGGGCCGGTGTCGTCTTCTGCGGGGATGCTAGAGCCATGATCGTGGTCCTCGTCCTGGGGAGCGGCGGGCCCGGACCCGGCCGGGCCCCGCGCGGCTCGGGCCGGCTAGTCGAGGACCTCGTCGCGGACGCGGTCGCTCATCGAGCTGATCCCGTCCTCGATCGACTTGTCGCCCACCATGATCAGTTCGTGCTCCTCCATGAGGATCGTGTCGACGTCGGCGGTGTACTCGCTGACGGGCATCTCCAGGGCGACCTCGTCGGGCTCGAACGCCTCGGCCGACAGCTTGTCGGTGGGCATGCCGTCGAGTTCGAGGTACGCCTGCGTGAGCTCGGTGGACTGCAGCGCCGGCACCACGCCGACCTCGGTGATCGCCTCGGCGCCAGGCCGGCCGGCGGCGAACTCGACGAACTCCCGGGCCACCTCGGAGTTCTCCGCCTTGCTGTTGACGCCGAACGCGGTCGGTGAGCCGAACGTCGTCGTCGAGGTCGCACCCGTGCGCTGCGGCAGCGGGGCCATGCCCCACTCGACGTCGCTGTCGCCGTTCTTCTTCGCCTTCATGACGTGCGCGGCGAACCAGGTGCCCATGGGGAGCATGGCGGCCTTGCCGGACTCGAACATCGTGTTGTAGTCAGCCTGCTGGGCGGTGGCCGTGCCGAAGTCGAGGGTGGTTCCGGAGTCCTGCAGCTCCATGGCGGTCTCGTACTGCTCGGTGAAGAAGTCGTAGTCGCCGCCGAGTTGGTCGCCGCCGTTCTGGGCGGCGGCGACGGCCTGGACGACCGAGCGCCAGACGTGCTGGTACGTGCCGTAGACCTTCTCCCCGCCGCTGCCCTCGGTGAGCTGCTCGGCCAGGTCGACGTACTCGTCCCAGGTGAGGTCCTCCGGGTAGTCCACCCCGGCCTCGTCGAAGAGCTTCTTGTTGTAGTAGAGCAGCCAGAAGTCCTGCCGGTAGGGCAGGGCGTAGTACGAGCCGTCGCTGTCGAACGCCTCCAGGCCGGCGAGGTCCTTCTCGCCGCCGGCCGGCATCGCGTCGGTGACGTCCTGCAGCTGGCCGCGGCTGGACCAGCGGGCGTAGTCGGTCACGTTCTTGACGGTGATCACGTCGGTGCTGTCACCGCCCGCGAGCATCGTGGTCACCTTGTCGGGATAGTCGTCCGCCAGGATGTCCACCGGTTCGATCGTGACCTTGGGGTGCGTCTCCTCGAAGGCGTCGAACAGCGCCTGGAACTCCGGGGTGTCCTTCAGGTTCCACACCGACACGGTCAGTGTGGTCTTCCCGTTCCCGTCGCCGGAGTCGCCGCCCGAGCCGCAGCCGGTCAGGACGAGGGACAGCGCCGACAGCACGCCCAGGCCCCTGACCAGGTGTCGCGGCCCTCCGGCCGCCCTTCCCCGTGTCCTTGGAATCCTCATCGATCCGTTTCCTCTCCACAGGTCCCGTCCCCGAGGCCCGCCCCCGAGGTCCCGAGTCTTGATGGGGTGCCCTGCCGCCACGGCCCTTCGGGGGCCGGCAGGTCGATCTCGGTCCGGCTGCCGTCGGGCCAGCCGATGTGCACGGCGCCGGCGGTCAGCCGGACGTGCGGCGGCGCGGCCTCGCCGGTGCCGGTCAGCCCGTACAGCCCGATCGCCGCGGCGTGCCAGCGGCCCGGCGCCACGGGGCCGGTGAGCCAGGGCGTCAGGCTGTGGCCGCCGAGCGGGCTCGCGTCGTCGTCGGCGCTGGTGCCGGCGTCGTCGAAGCCCTCGACCGCCTGGGCGACGGAGGCCAGCCGTGCGGTACGCGCCTGGGCCCGACTGCCCGGCTTCGCACGCCCGTCGATCGCCTCGCCGGCCAGCGGCCAGCCGCCGACGCGCAGCCGGACGGCGGCGGTCAGTGCCCCGGGTACGTCGGGCAGCGGATCGACGCGCACGCAGCGCACCTCCCAGGCGCCGCGCAGCGCCGAGAGGGTCGTGACGGCCGCGGCGTCGGTCGCCGCCCCGGGCCGGCCGGAGCCGTGGTCGCGGCCTCCGGGCTCGGGTTCGAGCCAGTGCGCGCGGGCCGTCGAGGCGCCGATCGCGACGTCGCCGATCCGGCCGGTGTGCAGCATCCGCATGCCCGTTCTGTGGGTGGCCCGGCGGCCGGCGTCCAGCAGGACGACCGACTGGTCGACCGGTGACGTCCACGCCTCCTCCGACAGCAGCGGCGCCGTCCCGGTCGAGTAGCCGAGCCGGGCGTAGAGCGGTGAGTCGCCGTCCCGGGAGCCGGGCAGGGCGTGGTCGGTGCCGTGGTTGACCACGCGCACCAGCCCGTCCCGCCGGGTGCCGCTGACCAGCCAGCCCGGGGCGCGTACGACCCGCGTACGGTCCTCCCGCTCCACCGGCAGCGGCTCCTCGGCGGCGCGCCACACCGGATGGTCGGGGCCGAGCGCGATACCGAGCATCCCCTTGGCCGCCCAGTACGGCGAGGACGGTCCGGAGTAGCTCTGCGCAAGCCGCCGCCACTCGTGGTGCCAGCCGCAGGTCAGCAGGCCGCGGTGGTCGGGGACGCCGTGGGCGTCGAAGTGCGCCATGATGCCGGAGGCGGCGCGGCGCAGCTGTCCGGGGCGTACGGTCCGTACGCCTGCCAGCGCCCCCGCCCACAGCGGGGCGGCGGCGGCGAACCGGTAGATGAGGCTGCGCCCTTGGACGAGCGGGGAGCCGTCGGCGCCGACGAGGTGCAGGTAGTCGTCGAGGAACCGCTCCAGCCGCAGCCGGTCGGTCTCGCCGCGCGCGGCGGCCTGCTCCGCGCCGCCCGCCATGCGCGCCCAGAGCACCGGGTAGAGGTGCAGCGCCCAGCCGCCGTAGTGGTCGAAGCCGCGCTCGTCGCCGTCGGCGAACCAGCCGTCCCCGCGGTAGAAGGAGTCGTGCGCGGCGAGGTCGGCCTCGATGTCGGCGGCGGACCAGGGGCCGCCCACGGAGCGCAGGAAGGTCTCGACGACGATGCGGAACCAGACCCAGTTGCAGCGGGGGTAGTCGTCGTCCCCGACGACGGGGGCGAGGTAGTCGACGATCCGCTCCTGGACGCCGGCCGCGAGCCGGTCCCAGAGCCACGGCCGGGTCATGTCGAGGATCAGGGCGAGGGCGGCGGCCTCGACCTTGGCCTGCGGGTGCTCGTCCGGCCGGGGCCAGCGCTCCGCGGCGCCGGGGTCGGTGCCGGCGTCGAGGCCGCGGGCGTACCACTCGGCCAGCCCGTCCGGGTCGCGGCCCTGCTCCCCCGCCAGCCGGAAGCCGGCCAGCAGGAAGGTGCGGGCGAAGCCCTCCAGCCCGTCGACGGCGGTGCCGTAGCCGCCCGGGGGGCCGGGGAGGGTGAGGCGGGCGTGCCGGGGTGAGGCGTAGGGGCGTACGGCGTGCAGCATGCGGTCGGCGAGCGCCGTCCAGCGCTCGCGGGTCCAGCCCGTGAGGGGGGCGAGGGCGGCGTCGGTGGCCCGGGCCGGGGTGCTCATGCGCTGGCCGCGAACTCGTCGGGGTTGACGGGCGCGTGCGGCGGCCGTCCGGACAGGAAGCGCTCCAGCTCGTCCAGGGCGCTCTCGCTCATCCGCCGGGTCTCCGCGCCGAGCGAGCCGGCGATGTGCGGCGTGATCATGACATTGGGCAGCTCGTACAGCACCGAGTCGGCGGGCAGCGGCTCCGGTTCGGTGACGTCGAGGATGGCGTCCAGCCGGCCGGAGGCGCACTCGCGCTCCAGGGCGGCGGTGTCGAGCACGGCTCCGCGCGCGGTGTTGATGACGGTCGCCCCGTCGCGCAGCAGGGCGAGTTCGGCCGCCCCGATGAGGTGCCGGGTGGCGGGCAGCGACGGCACGTGCAGGGTGAGGACGTCGCAGCCGCGCAGCAGTTGCGGCAGCTCCACCAGTGCGGCGCCGGCCGCGGCCACCTCGGCGGCGTCGGCGTACGGGTCCGCGACCAGGACGTCGACTTCGAGGTCGCGCAGCCGCTCCAGCACCCGGCGGCCGACGTGCGAGAGGCCGACGACGCCGATCGTGCGCCCGCGGTTCGACAGTTCGCCGCGGCGCTCGCGGTAGGCCCAGTCCGCGCGGTGCGTACGGGCGTCCTGGGCGAGGAACGGCGCCTTCTTCCCGGCGAAGACGACGGCGGCGAGGGTGAACTCCGCGACGGGCACGGCGTTGTGCTCGACGGCGTTCGTGACCAGCAGCCCGCGTCGCCACACCTCGTCGGTCACCAGCTCCCGCACGCTGCCCGCGCAGTGGAAGACCGCCCGCAGCGACGGCGCCGCGGCCAGCCGCTCGGCGGTCAGCCGCGGACAGCCCCACGACGTGAGCAGCACGTCGACCTCCGCCAGCCGCCGCCGGGCCCGCGGGGTGTCCAGGTCGTCGGTGACGACCGGCTCGGCGAGCCGGACGAGTGAGCGCAGCCGGCGCAGCTGCGGGTCGTGGAACTGCACGCGAAAGGTCGCGGGATCCATGAGCAGCAGGGCCTGGGATGGGTTGTTGATCGTCACGCCGGTCCTCACTCGGGGGAGGGGAGCAGTGAGCAGTAAGCGCTTAACGCGTGATGGTCGGCCGATCATCTCCGATCGTTTTTTTCACGTCAAGAGCTAGAAACTTCATATACGATCAGATCTGATCACTCTGTTCACCACCCGACCTGCGGCACCTTCGCGATCAGGATGGACGTGCTCGAATGACGACTCCAGGCTCGTCGGCCCCGCTGCCCGACGAACGCCGCGCCCGCATGCTCGACCTGCTGCAGCACCGGGGAACCGTCCGGGTGAACGACCTGGCGGCCGAGCTGGACGTCTCGGTCATCACCGTCCGTCGCGACATCTCCCTGCTGGCCGACCAAGGTCTCGTACGGCGCGTACGCGGCGGTGCCACCCTGCGCGACGTCGCCTCCGCCGCCGGGGAGGCGCAGCCCAACGGCGCGCAGCCGACCGCCCCGGAGCCGGGCCCGGAGGCGCCGGCCGCGCCGGGCGCCGCGGAGCAGCTGACCGTCGGCATGGTCGTGCCCTCGCTCGACTACTACTGGCCCGACATCATCCGCGGCGCCCGGGAGGCCGCCGCGGGCGCCGCCGCCCGCATCGTCCTGCGGGGCGCCACATACGAGGCGGCCGACGAGCGGCGACAGTTGAACCGACTTGTCGACACGGTGGGGGTCGACGGCCTGCTGGTGGCCCCGACCACGTCGGGCGGAGAAGGCGAGGAGCTGGTGCGCTGGCTGCAGGCCACCGACACGCCCGTCGTCCTGGTCGAGCGCAGCGCCGCCATCGGTCCGTACCACGAGGTCATGGAGTCGGTCGTCAGCGACCACGTGCTCGGCGCGGCCATGGCCGTCCGGCACCTCGCCTCGCTCGGCCACCGCCGCATCGGTCTTGTCACCACCGTCAACAGCCCGACGTCCCCGCATATCCGCCGCGGTTGGCACCAGGCATGTACGGAACTCGGCCTCCGGCTGGCCGGCACCCCCGACGCGCAGACCGTCGACCAGGCGCAGCCGGGCTGGCCGCAGGCGCGTGACGACCTGCTCGACCGGTGCCTGGCCTCGGGGACGACGGCGGTGCTCATGCACTCCGACCCCGAGGCGATCTCGCTGGTCGAACGGTGCCAGGAGCGCGGCATCGACGTACCCGGCGACCTCGCTCTCGTCAGCTACGACGACGAGATCGCCGAGCTGTGCGACCCCCCGCTCACCGCCGTCCGCCCGCCCAAGGCGGCCGTCGGCCGGGCCGCGTTCGCACTGCTCGCCGGACGCCTGCGGGACCGCGAACCGGAGCGGCCGGCGCACCGCATGGTCATCGCGCCGCGGCTGATCGTTCGTTCCTCGTCCGCCTGACGGCTCCGCCGGGTATCTGTCTCCGGCGTCCATGTCGCCGTCCCCTCTCATCCCGCCGGTGAACGCGTGCACGTGGCGGTGCCCGCGGCACCTGCCGGCGGGCCGTGGCCCTCGGGACGGCACCCCGGCCCGGTGGGGCGGACCGGAGTGCCGTGGCTGGTCAGGGTGTGGCCGGTCGGGGACTGCCGGTCAGTTGTCGAGGGCCCAGGCGTGGTGGAGGCGGTCGACCATGCTCTGGTTGCGCACGGTCAGCGACAGGTCGGTGCCGCTGCCGCCCAGTGCGAAGAGGGAGTACCAGTCGTAGTCGGGGCGCTGGGTGTGTTTGCCGCCCAAGGCCGGCCAGTACACCGACCCCATGCCGTGCTCGCGGGCGGTGTCGGTGCCGGCCTGGATGTACCGCACGAAGTTGTCGCCGCTGTTCGCCTGGTTGTAGTCCCTGCCGTCGTCCATCGGGGCGCCGAACTCGTCCAGGACGGTGCGGGAGCCGCAGCCGCCGATCTTCGATTCGAACTCGGCCACCCACTCGTCCTTGGTCTTCTCCTCCGAGTAGAAGAACTCGTACAGGTGAAGGGAGAGGTACGTCCCGTCGAAGCGGCTGTCGGCGCAGACGCCCGTGACGTCCTGGTTGTAGCCGGTGCCGCTGATGAAGACCCGGTCCTTCGGGAGCGACGGGCGGTCGGCGAGCCAGCCGGCGGCCACCTCCCTCCAGTCTGCGGCGCTGTAGCCGTGGGGCTCGTTCATCGGCTCGAAGAAGACGTTGTCGTTGGACTCCCACCTGCCCACCGCCGCGTCCCACATCGCGTTGAAGGCGTTCATGTCGTCGATCACGCCGTTCGGTGAACCGCCCTCCCATGCGGAGAGAATGACCTTGAAGTCGGCGTCGGCGGCGGCGTCGACGGCTCCGGCGTAGGCGTCCCCCCACGCTGTGCCGGGCACGGAGTCGGCATTGACGGGTAGCCGGACCGTGTTGGCGCCGATCGTCCTGCGGAAGCCCTCGACGATGGCGGTCGCCTTGGCGTAGGCGGTGTCGTAGTCGTCGGACTCGCTCAGCCCTTCGGGGACGACGGGGCCGTCGGTGAAGTTGTCGCCGGGCATGGCCCAGTTCACGCCCTTGAAGTCGGCGGCGGCCAGCGGGCCGGGCGCCGCGGCCGGCTCCTCTCCGGCGGCCGTCGAGTACGTCACTCCCGCGACGAGCACGGAGGCGAGCACGGCGACGGCGGCGGCCGGTGCCCGGCGGCGGGAGCGCGTACGGGTGGGGGGTGTGGCGGAACGGCCCCGGTGAGAGGGGTGTTCGGCAGGGGAGGTGGACATCGGTGTCCTTTCGGGGGGTGGTGGGGGGCCGGGTTCGAGGTCGTTACGGGCCGACCGCGCCCGGCTCCCTCCCGGGAGCCGGGCCCTCGGGTACCGGTACGCCGAAGTCCGGGGTGCCGTCGTCGCGCCAGCCCAGGGTCTGCAGCCGCGTGTGGCGGTTCGGGTCGTCGAGCGGGTCGCCGTCGATCTCGCGGTACTGCCGCGCGTGGTAGACGAGTACGTCCTCGGTGCCGTCCTCGGACACCGTGAAGCAGTTGTGGCCCGGACCGTACTGCCGGTTGTCCTCGCTGGTGGCGAAGACCGGTTCGGGGCTCTTGGCCCAGGAGGCTGGGTCGAGGAGGTCGCTGCCCGCCGCGGCGGTGAGCAGCCCGACGCAGTAGTTGGCGTCGGTGGCGCTGGCCGAGTAGGTGAGGAAGACCCGGTCGTTGCGCTGCAGCGCGTACGGCCCCTCGTTGACCCGGAAGCCGACGCACTCCCAGTCGAACTCGGGAAACGACAGCTCGACGGGGGTGCCGGCGAGGGACCAGGGGGTGTCCATGGCGGCGAGGTAGAGGCAGCTGTTGGCGTCCCGGTCGGGGTTGGCCTGGGCCCAGCACAGGTAGCGGGTGCCGCCGTGGGCGAAGGTGGTGGCGTCCAGGGAGAACGTGTCCAGGTGGGTGGTGAGCCGGCCCAGTTCCTCCCACGCGCCGGTGAACGGGTCGGCGGCGGTGTTGCGCAGCACGTAGATCCGGATCGCCCAGACGTCCTCCGCGGCTCCGGCGGCGAAGTAGACGTACCAGGCGCCGTCGATGTGGTGCAGCTCCGGTGCCCAGATGTGCGCGCCCATCTCGCCGGTGGCGTGCCGGGTCCAGATGACGGTCTCCCGCGCGGTGGACAGGCCCTGCAGGCTCTCCGAGCCGCGCAGCACGATGCGGTCGTACTCGGGTGCCGTGCCGGTGAAGTAGTACAGGCCGTCGGTGTGCCGGGTGATGTGGGGGTCGGCCCGCTGCGTGATGAGCGGGTTCACGTACGTGGCCGCCGGGGCGGCGGGGCGGGCGGGCCGGGCCGCGGCGGTGCCGGCGGCGGCGAGACCGCCGCCCGCGACCCCCGCGGCCAGGGCGCCCCTGATGACTCCCCGGCGGCTCGGGTACCGGTGGTGTCGTGCGCGTGTGCCTCCGCTGCTCATGTCGCTGCTCCTTGTCATTGCGCCGGTACGGCCGACTCGGCACCGGGCGCCGCCGGTTGCCCGGAGCCGGAAGTGCCGTCGGGGTTCCAGGAGGTGAGCGCGGTCGTCAGCACGGTCCAGCGGGACGGCATGGGGGGTGCCTTTCTGCGCGGGTAGGTGGGGGGTGGGGGGGTGGCGCCGCGGGCTACCGTCTCGTGAGTGATCCGGGCCGGTCCGCGGGCGCGCGTTACCAGCGCTCCAGGACCCGGGCCTCCTCGGCGGAGGTCAGGTTGAGGACGAAGCCGTGGCGCTTGTGCGTGTCGCCCAGGTCGTAGTCGCCGACGCGCTGGAAGTTCCCGGTGTCACCGAGGTTCGTGGACGTCAGCGGCATGTAGCCGGCGCCGGTGGCGTACTGGTCCAGCCACAGCGTCCAGGCGTTCCGGTCGTTGAACTTCGTCCACATCGGGCCTTCCACGTCACCGCCGGTGAGGCCCATGTGCGACAGGTCGCCGATCCTGGTCCAGTCGCCGAGAATCGAGTTGCCCGCCTCGATGGTGAGCTGGTCGTCGCGCGAGGCCCGGTAGTAGCGCCACCCGCCGGTGCCGTCCGGCACCTCGATGATCTGGGTGTCGATGATCTCCTGGCCGCCAGGACGGTCGATGTAGATCTGAGGTGTGGTGACGCTGCGGAAGTCGCCGGTGCGCGCGTACCAGATGCGGTGCTTGCGCACTCCGTCGACGGTGGAGTTGGTGGCCCAGTACAGGACGTAGTCGCCGGTCTCGGCGTCGTATATCGCCTCCGGGGCCCAGGCGTTGCCCGCCTCGGGGATGTCGCCCGCCACGTCGAGGAGCCGCGGCTCCGACCAGTTCACCAGGTCGGTCGACTCCCACACCACGATCGAGGTGCTGCCGCGGTTCGCGGCGTCGTCCCACGAGGTGCCGCTGCCGATGTGCAGGTCGGTCGCGATGATCCAGTACTTGTCGCCGCCGGGAGACCTGACGACGACGGGGTCGCGGACGCCCTCGGTGCCGACCGTCGTACGCAGCACGGGCCGGCCCTCGTTGAGGTCGTTCCAGTGCAGTCCGTCGTCGCTGTGGGACAGGTAGAGCTGCTCGCCGTCGGTCTGCTCACCGGTGAAGTGGGCCATGAGATAGCCGGTGTACGTCTCCTGCGCGCTCGCGCTCCGCTGCCCTGTCACCTGGAACGAGGCGACCAGCAGACAGACGGCGGCCAGCAGAACGACGACGCGGGTAGCCACGTAGCGCATGGGCTTGTCTTCTCCTGATTCGTGAGTAGGCGGCACCGGGCCGGCACCCGTCGGGGCGGCCGGACCGGCGATGCGGCCTGACAATCATGCACATGACATTGATGACGTACGCGGAAGAGGCCGGGGGGGTACGGCTCTTCGGGGCGGAACCGGCGTCGCACTTCGCCGCCTGAGGGATCACCTCATGCCGCGACCGCCACGCCGGACTGCGGGAAACGCCATCGGCGTCGCAGAACCGTACAACTCGAACAAGTCGCGTACGTTTGCGTCAACATCGGGCCGACGTCCCAAGTATCGACGCCCCGCACTCCGGGTCAACCCCTCGCGGCGAGATCGTTCGACGACACGAGCGCGGTTCGAAATATCGACCGGGTGGAGAGTCGAGTGTGCGGGCTGTTGGGTGGAGGTGTGCCGAGGGGAGGGTAGATTTCCGGTTCTGCCACCCCGGATCCCGAAGAGCCGGGGATCCCTCCGCACCCGCCCCTCCTGGAGTCACGTTGTACACCGCACACACCGACCGCTACACGACCATGCCCTACCGGCGCATCGGACGCAGCGGGCTGAAGCTCCCGGCGCTTTCCCTGGGCCTGTGGCACAACTTCGGTCCCGACCGGCCGGCCGGGACCCAGCGGGCCATCCTGCGCCGCGCCTTCGACCTGGGCGTCACCCACTTCGACCTCGCCAACAACTACGGCCCGCCGCCCGGCGCCGCCGAATCCGCGCTGGGCGGGTTCCTCAGAACGGACTTCGCGCCGTACCGCGACGAACTGGTGATCTCCACGAAGGCCGGCTACCTGATGTGGCCCGGCCCGTACGGCGAATGGGGTTCGCGCAAGTACCTGCTGTCCTCGCTCGACCAGAGCCTGACGCGGCTCGGCCTGGACTACGTCGACGTCTTCTACTCGCACCGCCCCGATCCGGACACTCCGCTCCAGGAGACGATGGGCGCGCTGCACTCGGCCGTACAGCAGGGCAAGGCGCTGTACGTCGGCGTCTCCAACTACTCGGCGGAACAGACCCGCGAGGCCGCGCGCATCCTGGGCGAACTCGGCACTCCCCTGCTGATCCACCAGCCGCGCTACTCGATGCTCGACCGCCGGCCCGAGCACCAGGGACTGCTCGACGCCCTGGACGAACTGCAGGTCGGCTCCATCGCCTACTCACCGCTGGAGCAGGGGCTGCTGACCGCCCGCTACCTCGACGGCATCCCCGAGGACTCCCGCGCCGCGAGCGACAGTCCGTTCCTGAATACGGACGCGGTCACCGGGGAACTGGTCGCCCGGCTGCGCACCCTGGACGACATCGCCACCTCCCGCGGCCAGTCCCTGGCCCAGATGGCGCTGTCCTGGGTGCTGCGCGGGGGCCGGGTGACCTCCGCCCTGGTCGGGGCGAGCAGCCCGGAGCAGCTGGAGGACGGTGTCGCGGCCGTGCACAACCTCGACTTCGACGACCGGGAGCTGGCACGCATCGACGCCGCGCTCCAGGCATAGGCCGCCGCGGGTGCCTGTCAGCCCGGGTCGGCGGCGGGTGGGGCAGTGCTCTCGCGCACCACCAGCCGGGTGGGCACCAGCGTGACCCCCCGCTCCCGGGTACGGGTACGGAGCTGCCGCAGCGTGCTCTCGACGAGCAGCCGGCCGACCTGCCCGAAGTCCTGGTGGACCGTGGTGAGCGGAGGAGGGAAGCACGAGGCGTCGGGGATGTCGTCGAAGCCGACGACGCTGACCTCGCCGGGGACGGCGCGGCCCGTCTCGTGCAGCGCGCGCAGCACGCCGAGCCCCAGCTGGTCGTTGGCGGCGAACACGGCGGTGCAGTCCGGGTCCTCGGCCAGCCGCAGCCCCGCTCGGTAGCCGGACTCGGCGGACCAGTCGCCGCGCAGCATCGGGGGCGCCGGGCGGCCGGCCGCCGCCAGCGCGGACCGCCAGCCCCCGATCCGGCGCTCGGCGGCGTACGAGTCCTCGGGTCCGGCCACGTGCCACACCGTGCGGTGGCCGAGGCCGAGCAGGTGCTCCACCGCGGTCCGGGCCCCGCCGGCCTGGTCGGTGTCGACCACGCTGAACCGCTCGCCGGCGTCGGAGTCGGCCACGACGACCAGTGTGTTGGGCGGCAGGTCCAGGGTCGCCGCGTCCAGCAGGTGGACCTCCAGAATGGCGATGACGGCGTCCACGGCCAGCTCGCCGAGGCGGGAGAAGGCGCCGCGCACCTCGTCCTGCGTGGGGACGGCCACGGGCAGCAGCGTCACCGCGTAGCCCTCCTGGGCGGCGGACTGCGCGATGGCGTCCAGGGTGCGTACGTTCCCGGTAGTCGACAGCGTGAAGGTGACGACGCCCAGGGTGCGGAACTCACCGCGGCGCATGGCACGTGCCGCGCTGTTGGGGCGGTAGCCCAGCTCCTCCATCGCGGCCAGCACCCGGCGCCGGGTCTCTCCCCTGACACCGGCGACCCCGTTCGAAACGCGCGAGACGGTCTGCCCGGAGACCCCGGCCAACCGGGCGACGTCGAGCATGGACGCGCCCTGGCGGGGCCGCGGCCCCCGGCCGCGCCCGCCGGGAACCCAGGATCCGTCCGTCGCAGACCCGCCGTCAGTCGCTTTCACGTCGCCCCTGCGATCGCCTGTGTGAGTTCATGTGGACGTGACGACTCCCCCTGCCCGCGCCGCCCCGGTGCCGGGGCGGCCACCCGCTGCCTCGTCCAATTAAACACAACGCCGGCGGGGTTACCGGTCGGGATCACGGGCCGTGACGCCTCGTTGCGTACGAAATAACGAACAACGATCGTATTCACGGACGTTCGGGGTGCGCGGAGTCTTGACCGTGGACATCGGAAGTCCATACTGGGCGTCACCGCGCCGACATGTTGACGTAAACGTCTCCTCCTGAGAGGCAACCCCCACATGACACCCAACGGCCTGCGTCGGAGGCCCGGCGTAGCGTTCGCGTCGCTCATCGCCGTCGTGCTCGCGCTGATCACGACCTGGACCGGGTCCCCCGGTGCCGGCGCGGCCGGCACCCGCGCCGCGCCCACCGCGGCGCAGGCGAACAACCCCGTGCTCCCCGGCTACAACGCCGATCCCAACATCGCCGTCTTCGGCGACCGCTACTACCTGTACGTGACGACCGACGGGTACGAAGGCTGGGGCAGCACGTCGTTCAAGGCATGGTCGTCCGCCGACCTGGTGAACTGGCGCGACGAGGGCACCATCCTCGACCTCGGCCCCGGCGTGGCGTGGGCGGACGACCGCGCCTGGGCGCCCACCATCGCCGAACGCGACGGCACGTACTACTTCTACTACACCGCCGAAGCCATGATCGGCGTCGCCGTCAGCGACTCCCCCACCGGTCCCTTCACCGACACCGGCCAACCGCTGATCGAGGCCAACCCGGACGGCAACGGGCAGGCCATCGACCCGGCCGTCTTCACCGACGGCGACGGGCAGTCCTACCTCTACTGGGGCAACGGCTCCGCCTGGGTCGCCCCGCTGGAGGACGACATGACCACCCTCCGCGAGGACGGGATCCAGCGCGTCGACGGGCTCGACGAGTTCCGCGAAGGCCAGTTCATGGTCGAGCGCGACGGCACGTACCACCTCACCTACTCCATCGACGACACCCGCAGCGAGGACTACCGCGTCGGCTACGCCACGGCGCCCGGCCCCACCGGGCCGTTCACCAGCCACGGCGTGATTCTCCGCAAGGACACCGACCAGGGCATCCTCGCCACCGGCCACAACTCCGTCCTCCAGATCCCCGGCACGGACGAGTGGTACATCGCCTACCACCGCTTCGCCGTCCCCGACGGCGACGGCACCCACCGCGAAACCGTCATCGACCGGATGCGGTTCGGCCCCGACGGGCTCATCGAACCGGTCACGCCGACGCACGAGGGCGTGCCGCCCCGGCCGCTCGGCTGACGGCCCTCCCGGCGGCCGGCGCGCCGGTACCCGTCGCCACGGGGCCGCTCAGCGCCCTGCCGCGTAGCCCTGGGCACCGCGCGGGTTTGCCGCCGCCTGGAGGACGCCGCTGTCCGGATCACGCGTGACGACCGAGAGCCGGCCCTGGCTCCACGGTCCCGAGACGGTCACGTCGTGGCCGCGTTCGCGCAGCTCGTCGACGACCGCCGGGCCCGCTCGTTCCTCGATCACCAGTCCCCCCGGCGTCCAGGTCCGCGGCCAGAACGAACTCGGGACCGCGGTGGTGTGGAACGCCGGTGCGTCGATCGCCTCCTGCGGATCCAGCCCGAGGGCCAGCGTGCGTACCAGGTAGAGCAATTGCCACTGGTCCTGGCAGTCGCCCCCCGGCGTGCCCAGCGCGGCCACCGGGATGCCGTTGCGCAGCAGGAGGGTGGGGGTCAGGGTCGTTCGGGGCCGCCGCCCCGGCGCCAGGCGCGCCGGGGCGGCCGGGTCCAGCCAGGTCATCTGGAGCCGGGTGCCCAGCGCGAAACCGAGGTCCGGCACAGTGGGAGAGGACTGGAGCCACCCACCCGACGGTGTGGCGGAGATGATGTTCCCCCAGCGGTCGACGACGTCGACGTGGCAGGTGTCGCCGCGGGTCTCCCCGGTCTGCCGCACGGTGGGTTCGCCCACGCCGTCGGCCCGTACCGCGTGCCGATCGGAGACGAGCGGTGGCGTGTACGGTGCGACGCCGATGTCGCCGGGCCGGAGTGCGGTCGACGCGACCGCGCCGATCAGGCCGGCGCGCTCCTTGCCGTACCGGGGGGACAGCAGTCGGCGGACCACGGCCTCCGCGGCCCCCGGATCCAGGTGCCCGTAGAACGCCTCCCGGTCGGCCATGGCCAGCTTCAGTGCCTCGGTGAGGGTGTGGATTCCCTGCGCGGTCGACGGATCGATCTGCTCGTCGGCGAGGTGGTCGAGCATGGTGAGGGCCTGCAGCAGCACGGGCCCCTGGGACCACAGGCCCGCCTTCGCCACCGTGGTCCCCCGGAACTCGGCGGTGACCGCGGGTTCGAGGGACGGCTGGAAGTCGGCGAAGTCGGCGGCGGTGATCACTCCGGCGTGGTCCCCGCCCGAGGAGTGCCGGTGCGGCACGGCCGCGAACTCCGCCACGGCGGCGGCGACGAATCCGGTTCGCCAGGCGTGCCGCGCGGAGTCGATCCGTGCGGTTCTCGTCTCGCCGGCCCCTTCGGCGGTCAGCCGGCGCAGGGTGCGGGCGTAGGCGGGGTTGACGAGGGTGGCGTGCGGCTGCGGGACCCGGCCCCCGGGCATCCACTGCGCGTACGACGTCGGCCAGTGCGTGCGGAAGAGGTCCTCGACCGTGGCCAGGACGCGCGCGAGCTGGGGTACGACCGGAACTCCGCGTTCTGCGTAGTCGATCGCGTAGGCCAGCACGTCGGCGAGCTCCCAGGTGCCGAGTTCGGCGAGCAGCCACAGCCAGGAGTCGACGGCGCCCGGGACGGCGGCGGCGAGGGCGCCCGCACCCGGCACGTGGTCCAGCCCTTCGGCCCGGAAGTGCTCGATCGTGGCTCCCCGCGGGGCGTGGCCCTGCCCCGCCAGTACGCGCGGCGACGGGTCCGCGGCGGTGGCGAGCACGGCGACGAGGTCGCCGCCCGGCCCGTTGAGGTGGGGTTCGGCGACGTGGAGGACGAAGGCGCCGGCGGTGGCCGCGTCGAAGGCGTTGCCACCGCGCTCCAGTACGGACTGGGCCGTCGCGGATGCCAGCCAGTGCGTCGACGCGCACATACCGAAGGATCCGCGCAGCGTGGGGCGCGTCGGGTGCGGGGCGGCGTCGCTCGGTGACGGTTGCTGCCGCGCCATCAGGACGGCGCCGTTGAACAAGGCATGCGCCTCAGATTAGACGAGCCGTCCGGGCGCCCGGCGACAACGGTTCGAGCCGTCGGACCGCTCGGGCGGCGGCCGGCGTGATGCCGGCCGCCGCCCGCTGCGCCCGCCCCACGACCCTGCGGCCCTACGGCCATCGGCGCAGCGCCGCCCGCGCCGGCAGGGTGACCGCGAGCAGCGCCAGTCCGCCCGCGGCGGCCACGAAGGCCCCGTACACCAGCGGGGGCACGTACGGCCCTTCGCCGGTGATGCCGTTCATCATCGGGATCAGGGTGGCCGCGGCGATCGCGGAGCCGACGGCCACGCCCACCGCGGAGACCAGCGCGCTCGCGACGGCGCCGTTCACCCGAAGTCGGCACCGAGCACCTGAATGGTGGTGGGCAGCAGGGCGACGCACAGCACGAACGCCACGGCCCAGGGCAGCAGCCGTACCCACCGACGCGAAGCACCCGCGAACAGCGCGCGCGGGGGCTCCTGCACCACTGGCTTCATGACGCCCAGCCTATGCACGGCGGAACGGCGTCAACCGTGGACCTCGACCCGGTCGGTCCGAGGGGCCGGCCCGTACGCGGACGACATGTCGCGGAGGGTGCGCCGGCGAAGTGGGCCTCCAGGTGGCGGGACCGCACAGGACTCGCAAGGCCGTGACGGGAACCGAATACGCACCCCGTGTGTCTGTAGGACATGTGGCTGATCTGCGCTTGCTGGGCCCCGTCGAACTTCGAGGTCCGGGCGGTGACCGGATGGATCTCGGACCGCCCCGGCAGCGCCACCTCCTGGCCGTGCTGGCGCTGTCGCTCGGCCAGCCCGTGGCGCTGGAGACCGTGATCGACCAGGTGTGGGGCGAGGATCCACCGACGAACGTCCGCAGCCTCGTCTACACGTACGTCTCCCGCTTGCGGCGTGTCCTCCTCCGGGCGGGCGCCGCCGCCGTCCCGCGCCGCAGCAGCGGCGGCTACGTGCTCGATCTCGCTCCCGAAGAGGTGGACCTGCACCGCTCGCGGGCGCTGGCCGGCCGGGCTCGGCAGGAGAAGGGGCGGGCCGTGGAGTTGCTGCGCGAGGCCACCGCGCTGTGGCGCGGCACTCCGCTGGCGGGCCTGCGCGGCGACTGGACGGCGCGCGTACGGGCGGGACTGGTGCGTGAGCGCGTCATCCTCCTCGGCGAACGCTTCGACGCCGAGCTGGCGCTGGGCAGGCATGCCGAGATCGTGGAGGAGCTGTCCACCGGGGTCGTCGAGCACCCCTCGGCCGAGCCCTTGACCGCCCAGCTCATGCTGGCGCTGTACCGCGCCGGACACCCGGCCGACGCGCTCGCGGTGTACGACACCGCCCGGAAGCACCTGGCCGAGGAGATCGGTGAGGACCCGGGCCCGGTGCTGCGCGAGCTGCACCAGCGCATCCTCCGCCGCGATCCCGCGCTGGACGGCCACGCCGTCCGCGATCCGGCCCCGGCAGAGCCCGGGACCGAGCCCGCCCCCGTGGTACGGCCCGCCCAGCTTCCGCCCGACGTCGCCGGGTTCACCGGCCGGGAGGACCACCTCGACCGCCTCGACCTGCTGCTGCCCGGCGCCACCGGCACAGCGGCCGTCGGCGTGCTGGTCGGGACCGCGGGGATCGGGAAGACGGCGCTGGCGGTGCACTGGGCCCACCGGATGGCCGACCGGTTCCCCGACGGGCAGCTGTACATCAACCTGCGGGGCTTCGACGCCTCGGGGATCGTGGTGGCGCCGGAGCAGGCGCTGCGCGACCTGCTGGAGGCGTTCGGCGTACGCGAGGAGCAGTTCCCCCCGGACACGGACGGCCTCTCGGCCCTGTGGCGCAGCGTGCTGGCGGGGCGGCGGGTGCTGCTCATCCTCGACAACGCCCGTACCGTCGAACAGATCCAGCCGCTGCTGCCGGCCGCCGCGGGCTGTCTGACCCTCGTGACCACCCGGTCCGAGCTTCCCGGTCTCCTGGCCGCCGGCGCCACCCGGCTGGGCCTGAAGGTGTTCACTCCCTCCGAGGCGCGGCAGATGCTGGTCCACCGGCTCGGTGCCGACCGCCTGACCAGGCAGTCGGAGACGGTCGACGACGTCATCGCGCGCTGCGCCGGGCTGCCGCTGGCGCTGGCCGTCGTCGCCGCCCACGCCGCCGCCCGTCCCGACTTCCCGCTCGCCACGCTGGCCGGACAACTGCGGGAGGAGGGCGGCGGCCTGGGAGCCCTGTCCGGCGGAGGCCCGGGCGCGGACATCCGCGCGGTCTTCTCCTGGTCCCACAGCGGACTCAGCCCCGAGGCGGCCCGGCTCTTCCGGCTGACCGGCCTGCACGCCGGCCCCGACCTGAGCCACAGCGCCGCCGCGCACCTGGCCGGGCTCCCGCCCCGCCGCACGTGGGAGCTGCTGTCCGAACTCACCCGCGCCCACCTGCTCACCGAGCCCGCCCCGGGCCGGTTCACCAGCCACGACCTGTTGCGCACCTACGCCGCGGACCTCACCCGGCACCTCGATCCCGAGTCGGAACGGCACGCGGCCCTGACGCGGGTACTGGACTACTACCTGCATTCCGCCCACGACGCCTGCCTGGCCACCGGAATCCACCTCAACCTGGAGCCGCCCGGCCCACCGCTGCCCACCACCACCGCCGAGCCACTGCCCGACGCCGCGCGGGCGATGGACTGGTTCGTCGCCGAACGCCGCACACTGGCGGGGGCGGTGGGCCTGGCCGCGCGGACCGGCTTCGACGCGTACGCGGCCCGGCTGAGCCGGCGGCTGACCCCCTTCCTCGACCGCCAGGGGCTGTGGCACGAGCAGGCAGAGATCCAGCACCTCGCCGTCCAGGCCGCGCACCGCCTGGCCGACCCCGTCGAGCACGCCCGCGCGCTGACCGACCTGGCCCGCGCGTACATCCGGTCCGAGCGCATGGAGCAGGCCCAGAGCAGCCTGAAGCAGGCACTCGAACTCTTCCAGGCCGCGGACGACACCCGGGGCCAGGCTCGTGTCCACAACTTCCTCGGCTACATTCGCGAGGAGCAGGAGTTCTACGACGAGGCCCTGCGCCACTCCCTGCAGTTCCTCGACCTCGAGCGCAGCGCCGGCAACGAGGCCGGTCAGGGCCGGGCGCTCAACTCCGTCGGCTGGCGGTACATCCTGTGCGGCCACCACGAACAGGCGCTCCCGTACCTCCGCGAAGCACTCGCGCTGCAGGAACGCATCGGCGACCGGCACGGCTCCGGCCTCACCCTCGACAGCATGGGTCTCGCCCACCACCGCGCCGGCCAGTGGCACCAGGCCATCGCGTACTACCGGCAGGCGCTGGAACGGTTCGAGTCACCGGCGGCGGCCGACCGCCTGGTGACCGCCACCACCCTCGACCGCCTCGGCGACACCCACCACAGCGCGGGTGACCTCGCGGCGGCGCGCGACGCCTGGCAGCGCGCCCTCGGCATCTACGAAGAGCTGCAGCACCCGCAGACGGAGGAGTTCCGCGAGCGGCTCGACAAGATGACGGCGGCGATCTCCACGGAGTGAGGCGGCGGCCCCCGGGCGTCGCCGTCGGCCGCCGGCTCCGGTGGTGACGTCCGCGGGGCCGGGCGCCGGGTGCGCGGCCGGCCCGGCCGCCCCCGCGGGGGGCGGGAGGTGGCGCTTACCGCTCGGCCAGGTGGACGTCGACGCCGCTTCCCGCGGCGATCAGCCCCGCGTAGCCGTTGACCTGCTGCGGAGCAATGCCGGGCGCACTGCTGACGATCTCTCCGGTACGGGCGTTCCGCACCGCCAGCTTCTCCCCCACTTCAAGGTACAGGCGGTCCTCGTACGAGGCGGAGACGCCGCCCTCCCACTCCCCGGGCGGGAGTTCCCACAAGACCTCTCCGCCGGCGGCGTCCAGGCCGATCGCCCTGCCGCGCTCCTTGTCCTCCTTGGCGTCCTCGTCCTCCTCGTCGCTCGAAGCGAGCACCACTGTCGTGCCGCCCTCGCTCTTCCAGCAGGACATTCCACTGACCAGGCCGTCATCGCGGGTGTGGGTGACGTCGCCGGTGTCCACCTCGATCAGGCGCGGGCCCTGCTCGTCTTCGAAGTCCTCGACCGCCAGCCACGGGCCGCAGGGAGCGATCGAGGCGTACTTCGAGATGTCCTCGTGCCACGTGGGCTCGCCGTCCGCCAGCATCGCTCCCCGCAGTCGTATCCCGCCGCCGTCCCGGAACGACATGCCCGCCAGCTCGTCCCCGGAGCCTGCCATGGCCAGGAAGTCCTCCTTCTGCCAGACGAGCTTCGGCTCGTCGAGGTCGATCCCCAGCGAGGCCACCATGCGGTCGCCCTTCGCCACCTGGACGACCGCCCTGCCGTCGTGGGCGTGGAGCACCGGCGCGGAGAGCTTGTCACCGCTCTCACCCGCCAGGACCGCCGGCTCGACGAGCAGTCTCCACAGCCGCTCGCCCGTCTCCGCGTTCGCCGCCAGGACCTCCACCGCCGTCTCCTGCCGCTCCCCCCGGACGGGTACGGCGGCCACGACCGCCGGGGCGCCGCCGATCCGGGTGAGCAGCGGTCGGGGCAGCCTGCGCTGAGCGCCCTGCTGCTCCAACTCCGCGGCCTCGTCCGCGTCTCGCCCCCCGGGCGACCCCTTCCACGCCTCGTGCAGCGGCTGCCGCTCGGGCCGCAGGCGCGCGACGTCGTCGCCGGTGTTCAGGTCCATCATGGTCAGGCCCGTCTCGTCCGCGACCCAGACGTTCTGCCCGTGCAGTGCGACCGGCGGGTATTGCACCGGCCCGGTCTCGATGGAGAAGGCGGCCTCGGACGCGAACGCCGTGGCGGCGGGAGGCTCCTTGGCAGGGGTGTTGGACGACTGCCGGGGGCGGCCGGGGCGTTCCTCAGGGTCGCCGTCGCCGCCGCATCCGGCCGCCGCCGCCAGGGCCAGCAGAGCGGCGGCGGCCAGGGCACGGGAGGAGATGCTCGTACGTGTGCTCATGCGGGTGTCGTGTCTCCCTCGTACGCGCCTGTGGGCAGGCCACGGGCGGTGCCGACCAACGTAGCGAGGGCTGCTGGAGAAAACCTTGACGAGATCTGACATGACTGGTGACAGGCCCGGTCGGGTGGTGGCCCTAGCGGTATCCCCGGTAGGCACCGGTCCCGGATCGGGGGGCGGAGCGGGGTAACCGGTGCCTGCGGGATGCGGCGTGGACGTAGTGGTCCAGGACGCGTTGGACGGCGTCCCGCCGGTCGGCCGCGGTGTCGTGTGCGTGGGCCAGTTCGGCGGCGTAGTCGCGCAGCAGGTCGTGCACGGTGAACCAGTCGGGAGCCGGCTCGGCGAGCAGTCCGGCGCGGGTGAGTTCGGCCAGCAGCGCCCTGGCCCGCTGCGGGTCCAGGCCCGCCAGGCCGGCCGCGGCGCCGGTGCTCAGCTCCGGGCCCGGGTGGAGCCCGAGCAGTCGGAACAGCCGGGCGGCGGCGGGGCTGAGGTGACCGTAGGACCAGGAGAACAACGTCCGGATGTCGGCGACGGAACCGCTGCCGGCCGCGTACGGCGCCCGGTCCGCCGGTGTCGCGGGCGAACGCCCCGGTGGAGCGGCGAACTGGGCGGTGTGCTGGACGGTGTGCTGGGCGGCGGCGAGGCCGAGCGCCAGCGGCAGGCGTACGCATCCGTCGACGATGTCCGTCACCGTCTGCTCCCCGGTCTCCGCGCCCGCCTCCCCCAGCAGCCCGGCCAGCATGCGCCGCGCCTCCCCGGCGTCGAGCGGCGGGAGGACGATCTGGTCCGCGCCGGTGGTGGCGACGAGGAAGGGCATCTGCCGGCGGCTGGTGACCACGGTGGCGCAGCCGGGAGCACCGGGCAGCAGCGGCACCACCTGGTCGGTGTCGCGGGCGTTGTCCAGCACCAGGAGGAACCGCCGTCCGGCCAGCAGGCTGCGGAACAGTGCCGTGCGGGCGTCGGTGCTCTGCGGCAGCCGGCCGTCGGTGATCCCGAGGGCCTGGAGGAAGCCGGCCAGCGCCGCGGCCGGCCCGGTCGGAGAGTCCGCGGTCGCGTAGCCGCGGAGGTCGACGTACAACTGCCCGTCCGGAAACGCGTCGGCCACCCGGTGCGCCCAGTGCAGCGCCAGGGCGGTCTTGCCCACGCCGGCGCGGCCGGCGATGACGCAGACCGCCGCGCCGTGCGGCGAGCCGGCGGCCTCCTCCCTCATCCGGCCCAGCCGGTCCAGGCGTTCCACGTACGCCTCGCGTCCGACGAACCCGGCGACGTCGGGGGGAAGTTGCGGCGGATGCACCGGGGGGTCGGCGTCGGGCCCGCCGTCGTGGACGGAGATGCGGATGGTGTGGTGGGGCGCTCCGTTCTGCTCCCGCCGGTTCCCCGACCGGTGCCGGAGGTCCTGGCCCAGGTCCAGGGCGGGGTCTCGGCGCAGCACCTGCTCGTGCAGCCGGCGCAGCTCCGGTCCGGGTTCCTCGCCGATCTGATGGACGAGGTGGTCCCGGGTCCGGGTGTACGCGTGCAGCGCGTCGGCCTGCCGGCCGGACCGGTACAGCGCGAGCATCAGCTGCCCGGTCAGCGGCTCCGCCAGCGGGTGGTCCACCACCAGGGCCGAGAGCGCCGTCACCGCCTGCGCATGACGGCCGAGGTGCAGCTCCAGGGCGTAGCGCTCGGTCAGCAGGGTGACCAGTTCGCGCCGGAGCCCCACGCGCATCTGCTCCGCCCACCGTCCGCGCAGCCCGGCCAGCGGTGTGTCGCGCCACAGGGCGGCGGCCTCGCCCAGCAGTTCCGCTGAGCGCAGCGGGTCGCCGGACTGCTCCTGCCGGGCCCGGCGAACCAGGCTCCGGGCGCGGTGCAGATCCACGTCCTCGGGGTCGACGGCCAGCAGGTAACCCCCGTTGTCCCGGCGGATCTCCGCTGCTCGCGTGCTGCCCGCGCCGGCCTGCCGCAGCGTCCGGCGCAGCCGCGAGACGTAGGTGTAGACGACGTCGCGCATGTCCTTGGCCGGCTCGTCGCGCCACACGCGCGCGATCAGTGTCTCCACGGGCACCAGCCGGCCCGGGGACATCGCCAGCACGGCCATGACGCACCGCTGCTGCGGCGGCCCGAGCGGGTACGGGCGGTCTTCGGCGCCGTACAGCTCGACCGGCCCCAGCAGCCGCAGGTCGATCATCCCGTCAGCCCTCGCTTCCGCGCCGCCGCGGGCGCCTCCCGGTCCCCGGCCGGTGGCCGGTCCGGTTCCGGGCCGTCGGCGGCGGGGTGACGACCGGCCGGCGTGTGTGCGACGCCGGCGCGCCAGACACGGCGGATGTTGCGGGTGGCGCGGATGTCGGCGAGCGGGTCCCCGTCGAGGAGGACCAGGTCGGCGCGGAGCCCGGGCGCGACGGCGCCGCGGTCGGTCAGGCCGAAGGCCCGGGCCGCCCGGCTGGTCGCCGCGCGGAGGGCCTCGGCGGTGCTCAACCCGGCGTCGACCAGGAGTTCCAGCTCGTGGTGGAGGCTGGTGCCGCCGTCGGGCTGGAACGGCACGCCGGCCGTGTCGTTGGTGTCGGTGCCGGCGACGACGGGAACCCCGGCCTGCCGGAGCAGAGCCACACTGCGGCGCGTACCCGCGAACCCTTCCGCCCGTCCGACCGTTGCCGCGATGCCTTCCATCATGGTCAGGGTGGGTACCACGGTGCAGCCGCCGGCGGCGATCCGCTCCACGACGGCGGGGTCCAGGGGTGCGCCGAGCGGGAGGTGGGTGATGATGTCCGCGCCGGCGTCGAGCGCCTGGACGACGGCCTCCTGGGACGGCGCGTGCACCACGACGCGGGTGTTGCGGGCGTGTGCCGCGCGGGTCAGGGCGGTGATGGTCTCCTGGTCCGGGCCGCCGTCGGCCGGGTCAGCGATGATCTTGAGGTAGTCGCTGCCGGCGGCCAGCCGTGCGGCGACGAACGCCTCGGCCTGTTCCGGGTGGGTGACGACGGCGTCGTCCGGCATGGTGGGGATGCGCGCGTGCATGCCGCCGGACCCGATGGCGGGGGTGCCCGCGCTGCGCACGTCCTGTCCGAGCATTGTGCCGCGCAGCGCGGTCAGCCGCTCCGGGGGGTAGGTCCCCATGTCCAGCGCGGTGGTGACGCCGTACGAGCAGAGCTTGTCCGGCGTCTCGCCGCCGCCGAGGTGGACGTGCGCGTCGATCAGACCCGGCAGCAGCACTCCGCCGTGGTGATCGGCATCGGCGCGGTCGGTGCCGGTGTGGTCGGTGACGGCGTGGTCGGTGCCGATCACGCCGTCGGCGATGACGACCGTGCGTGGTTCGGTCAGCCGGTGCCCGTCGAAGACCCGTACACCGGTGAGGGTGACGCGATCGGTCATGGCCTTCGTACCTTCTTCCGCGTTGGTGCTTGTGTGTGGGCGGGTGTGGGCGGTGGGAGTGGTCCGTCGCGGTGCGGCGTGCGAAACGACCACCACAGCGCGGCCAGCGCCACCAGTCCGGTGGTGAACGCGGCGTAGCCGATGCCGCCGCGGCCGGCCAGGCCGTAGCCGAGCGAGCCGACGGCTCCGCCGGTGCTGATGCCGAGGTAGATGGTGCTCTGGTGCAGTCCGAGGACGACGGGGGCCGTGTCGGGCGCGGCGGCGACGAGCCGCAGTTGCTGCGGCACGTTGACCATCCAGTGCAGCATCGCCCAGGCACCGACGCCCAGCAGCGCCGGCGGCATGGCGACCGCCACCAGCGGGACCGCCAGGACCGCCACGACCAGTCCCGGAGCGACCAGCGCGATCGTCCGGTCCGGGCCGAAGCGGTCCGCCAGCCGGCCGGCGAGCAGGTTGCCGGCCACGGCGCCGGCGCCGAAGACCAGCAGCGCGGGGAACAACCGGTCCGGGTCGCCTCCGGTGGCCTCCAGCAGCACCTCGTCGATGAAGTTGTAGACCGTCCAGCTCGCGGTCAGGCACAGCCAGGTCGCCAGCAGCGTGGCGAGCACCTGCCGGTCGCGCAGCGGTGCGACCCGCGTGCCGAGCGGTACCACGGGCGAACCGGCGAGAGCCGGCAGCAGCCGGAGCGCGGCCATCGGCAGCGTGGCGACCAGTGCGAGGAGGCCGAGGACGAGCCGCCAGCTGGTCGCACCGCCCAGCCACGCGCCCAGCGGCAGGCCGAGGACGATCGCCGTCGTCAGACCGCCCACCACCACGGCCACGGCGCGCCCCTGCCGGCCGGCGGGGGCAAGGAGGCGCGCGACCGCGAGTGCGTTGGCGGTGTACACGCCGGCGCCTACGCCGGCGAGCACGCGCGCCCCGACCGCGCCCGGGAAGTTGGCCGCGACCGCGGTCAGGGCGTTGCCGATGCCGAACACGGCCAGTGCGGCGAACAGCAGCTGCCGCGGCGGCCGGTGCCCGGCCAGCGCGGTGAGTACCGGGCCGCCGAGTGCGTAGGCGAGCGCGTACACCACGACCAGCTGGGCGGCGGCGGTCCGGCTGACGTCCAGGTCCGCGCCGATGTTCCCGAGCATGGGCGCGATGACGAACGTCGAGACCCCGACAACGAAGTTGCCGGAAGCGAGCGCGAACAACTTCACGTTCACGGGCCCCTCCATTCCGCCACGGCGGGCGACCTCCGGATAAGCAGTTGAACTCTTCAACTACATCACGAGCCTACCCGACTGGTTGAAATCTTCAACTGTTACGCTGGCGCCATGAGTGGCACGCGGTGGCTGGACGACGATCAGCAGCGCCACTGGCGCTCCTACGTGGAGGGGTCGGCGCTCCTGGTGGACGTGCGCGATCGCCGGCTACGCGACCGCCACAACCTCTCGCTGGCCGACTACGAGATCCTGATGCGCCTCTCCGAAGCGCCCGAGGGCCGCATGCGCATGGCCGAACTCGCGGAGCTGTCCTACTACTCGCGCAGCCGGCTCTCGCACACGGTCTCCCGGCTGGAGTCCCGCCGCCTCGTCAGCCGGTGCGGCGACGCCGACGACAAGCGCGGTGTGGTCGCGTCGCTGACCGAGACCGGGCAGGCGCTGCTGGTCGAGGCCGCCGAGGACAACGTGGAGACCGTCCGCGAGCATTTCGTGGACCTGCTCAGCCCGGCCGACCTGGAGACGATCGGCCGGGCCTTCCGGACCGTGGCGGAAAAGATCCACCGATCCGCCGGGGAGCGGGACGAACCGCGCGGTCAGAGCAGGTCCGGGACGGAGTAGCCGCCGCGGCCGGCAGGCGCCGTGACCCGCCGCCGAGGCCGAGGTGCGGCTTCTTCCGGGTGCGCTTGTGCTGGTGAGGGGTTGCTTGCGCGGCGGTCAATTCCTGACTCCGTTCCTGGATCCGCTTCGTGCGGTGCAACCCTGTCGGGTCGACCTTGACGCGGACCTGGACGGAATCTGTCAAGGCGCTGGCAGGGCCCTGTCACGCCGACCCGGCGGCACCGGCCTGCCGGGGACGCGGGTGGCCCCGGTGACGCGGCGAAGTGCGCGACTTGGTCGTCGAACCGGGCCTTTTCCGGAGTGTGCCACGAATACCTTGACGAATTCCTTCACAGAACCGGACACCCCTCGCGACGACACCGAAGCGTCAGAACTGACCGTTCTCGAAGAGCTGATCCGCGCCGTCATGACAGCAGGCGGCGCTCCTTATACCGCTTTCAGGCGGGTACGGGGCTCGTCGGCGGCCGGGTGGCGGAGGTCCTCCAGGATGCGCAGTGCCTGGGTCCACGACGCCCGGGCGGCGGCGGAGTCGCCGATGCCGAGCTGTGCGTCGCCCAGGGCGGTGTGCGCCTTGGCGGCGTTGACCGGGTCCGCCGCGTCGGGAGACTCCAGCAGTTCCAGCGCGCGCCGCAGGCAGGCGATCGCCTCGTGCGGATCGCCCAGGCGGTGATGGGCACGGCCCAGGGTGTCCCAGGTGACGCCCATGAAATACCGGTCGCCCACGCTCTCCTGCACGGCCAGCGCCTGGCGGGAACGGGCCAGGGACAGCGCGGGCTTGCCGAGCAGGCCGTAGATCCAGCCGATGAGGTTCAGCTCACGGCCCTCGCCGCGGCGGTCACCGGCCCTGCGGAAGAGGGCGAGGGACTTGCGTGCGTGCCTGAGGGCCGGTGCCAGGTCGTCGCGTGCCTCGTACACGTTGGCCATGTAGTGGTGGACCCCCGCCAGGCCGACGAGGTCGCCGCTGCGGTGGAACAGCTCGTAGGCGCTGTCCAGATGCTTGCGGGCCTGCTCGATACTGCCCAGGCGGAAGGCGGAGCGGGCATGGTCGCACAGGACCGCGGCCAGCTCGGCGTCGCCGGCGGGGTCGCCGGACGTCCGGCGGGCCGCCGCGAGAACCGTCTGCTGCAGCCGGCTCTGCTCGATCCAGCGCCCGTCGCGGTCGAGGTAGTTGCCCAGCCGACTGCCCAGGCCGACGACGTGGCCGTCGCGGCCGGTCGCCTCGGCGAGTCGTACGGCCTCGGCGAGCGTGCGCCGCTCGGTGACGAACCAGGCGAAGGCCGCGGTCGCGTCGGCGAGGGCTTCGGGTGTGACGTCGGGCGGGGGCGGGCCGAGGTCCGTGAGCCGGTCGCGGTGCGCCCAGAGCACCCGGCACGAGGTGTGGGCCGAGTGCAGGTAGTAGTCGAGCGCCCGGCACTCGGCTGCCCGGCGCTGCTCTTCGCCTTCCTCTTCGCGCGCCAGCTCGGCGGCGTAGTCGCGCAGCAGGTCGTGCACCGCGAATCTGCCCGGCGCACGCTCGTCGAGCATGCTGGCCCAGGTCAGCTCGCGCAGCAGGGCACGGGTCTGCGGCAGCCCGGTACCGGCCAGCGCGGCCGCCGCGCCGGTGCCGAACTCCGGCCCCGGGTGCAGGCCGAGGAGACGGAACAGCCGGGCGGCGGCAGGGCTGAGGATGCGGTACGACCAGGAGAACACCGTCCGCACGTCCGCCATCAACTCGTGTCCACCGGAATCGGGAGTCCGGTCGGCCAGCGCCGCGAGCGTGACTCCCGGACGGGCGGCCAGGTGGGCGGCGGCCAGGGCCAGGGCGAGGGGCAGTCGCTCACATCCGTTCACGATCTCCGACACCGCGCCCGCCCGGCCCTCCACCTGCCCGTCCGCCAGGCGCCGGACGAGCAGTTGGTGCGCCTCTTCCGTGCTGAACGGCTCCAGCACGATGTGGTCCGCACCGGTCGCGGCCGTCAGGCCCGGAAGCCGGCGCCGGCTGGTGATCACGGTGGCGCAGCCCGGGGCCCCGGGGAGCAGCGGCAGCACCTGCTCGTCGTCGCGGGCGTTGTCGAGCATCACCAGCACCCGCCGGCCGGCCAGCAGGCTGCGGAACAGCCCCGTGCGCGCGTCGGCGCCCTCCGGGATCCGGCTGTCCGGTACCCGCAGCGCCTGGAGGAACCCCCGCAGTGCCTCGGCCGGCTCGGTGGGGCTGTCCGCCGCGGCGAACCCGCGCAGGTTCACGTACAACTGCCCGTCCGGAAAGTGATCCGCCGCCCAGTGGGCCCAGTGCACCGCGAGCGAGGTCTTCCCCACCCCGGCGGTGCCGACCACGGCGCAGATCGCCGCATCCGGCGGACCGCCGCCCGCCCCCGGCAACAGCCGCTCCAGCCGGTCGAGATACGCCTCCCGCCCGGTGAACCCGGCCACGTCCGGCGGCAGCTGCGCGGGGCGTACGGCCGGCATGGCGGCGGCAGAGCGGGGCGGGCGCCGGCCGCCGGCGAGTGGGCTGGCGCCGGGCTTCTGGTCGCCGGCGGGCGGGCGGGCGCCGGGCTTCCGGTCGCCGGCCGGAGAGTCCTGCGGATCCGCGCCGTGGTCCAGGCCGGGGCTCCGGCGGAGGATCCGCTCGTGCAATCGGCGCAGCTCCGGGCCCGGCTCCTCGCCGATCTCCGCGACGAGCGACCGGCGTGTCCGCGCGTACACCTGGAGGGCGTCGGCCTGCCGCCCGGAACGGTACAGCGCCAGCATCAGCAGCCCGGCCAGCGGCTCCGCCAGCGGGTGCTCCACGACCTCCGCCGACAGACCCGCCACCGACTCCTCGTGCCGGCCCAGCTCCAGCTCGATGTCGTACCGCTCGGTCAGCAGGGTGACGCGCTCACGCTCCAGCGCGGCCCGCACCTGCTCCGCCCACTGTCCGCGCAGCCCCGCCAGGGGCGTGCCGCGCCACAGCGCGGTCGCCTCGCCGAGCAGCGTCAGCGCCCGCTCCGGGTCGTCGGCCCGCGCCGCCGCTCCCTGCCCGGCCAGGGCGCGAGCGCGCTGCAGGTCGATGTTCCCGGGTGCGATATCGAGGACGTAACCGCCGTTGCCGCGGCGCAGTACCGGAGCGTCCGGGCCGTCCTCCGCGGCGGCCTGCCGCAACAACCGGCGCAGCCGGGAGACATACGTGTACAGCGCGTCACGCGCGGCGCCGGTCGACTCCTCGCGCCAGGCGTGCTTGATCAGCGCCTCCGCCATGACCGGCCGACCCGGGGTCATCGCCAGAACCGCCAGCACGCACCGCTGCTGGGGCGGCCCCAGCGGGTAGTGCCGCCCGTCCGCCCCGCGCAGCTCCACGGGACCCAGCAGTCGCAGTTCGGTCACTCCGTCGATCCTCCCGTTCCTCAGCCGCCGCACACCGGGCTACGGCAGTGGGCCTGCCCGGCGACGGTGCGCCGTCGTCTGTACGACGCCCGGCCGCGGCGGGAGGTAACGCCGGCGCCGGCAGGCGCTCACACGGCATCCACCATGTCCCGGAGCGTAACGTCGAGTGGGGTGGGGGTGAGGTCGAAGGTGCGCTCGGTCCGCGTGGAGTCGAGGACGAACGGTCGGCGGAACTGGTACTGGATCTCGGGCAGCTCCCGGATCATCGGCGAGAACAGGCCACCGGCGCGGAGCATCCACCCTGGCATAGTACGCAACCTCGGCGCCCGCGCCCCGGCCACCTGCGCCAGACGCCCGGCCAGGGCCCGTACCGACTGCGGCGGTGGCGTGGGCGCGTGCCAGACGCCGCCCCACGCGGCATCGTCCCGGGCCACGGCGACCAGGGCCCGGGCGGCGTCCCGCGTGGCCGTCCAGCTGTGCGGTACGTCCAGGTCCGCCGGCACCAGTGCCGTCCGGCCCGCCAGCACCCGGGGCACGACGGCGGCGGTGAAGACGGAGACCGCGCCGGCGCCGATGAAGTCGGAGGCGCGCACCGTGGCGACGCGCACCCGGCCGGCTTCGTGCGCGGCGAGCGCCTCCTTCCAGATCCCGGCGCGGACGCGGCCCTTGACGCTGTTGGGGGCCGGCGGCAGATCCTCCGTCATGGGTCCGTCCACCTGCCCGTACGCGTAGACGTTGTCGAGGAGGACGTAGTCCGCGCCGGTCCGCTCGGCGGCGGTGAGCTGGGCGGCGGCCAGCGGCGGGAACGCCTCGGCCCAGGTGTGGTAGGGCGGGGCGGCGCAGTTGAACAGCGTGGCGGCGCCGTCGGCGAGCTCGGTGAGCCGGTCGGCGTCGGAGGCGTTGGCGGCGACCCGCTCCACGCCGGGGTGCTCGGGGCCGCCACCGCCGCGGGTGATGAGGCGGACCCGGTGGCCGGCGTCCGCGAGCAGGCACGCGGTGGTGCTTCCGGTGGCTCCGGCGCCCACCACGATCACCAGGGACATAGTCAACTCCTTTGACGTTGCTGGTCCCACTGCGCGGGAGCCGGAGGCCGTAGAGTAGCGGCACGAGCAGCAGGCCACAGGAAGATCGGGCCATGACGGCCGGGCCGCCGGCGAACGGGGGACGCGTGTCGCGCGAAGCGGCCGGTGCCGAGGCACGGATGAAGGGGATCACGTTCCCCGCCTGGCGCGGCGAGCACTACGTCACCCTGGCTGAACTACTGGTCCGCCTCGGCAGCTTCGGCCTGGACCTGAGGTGGCGCGTCGCGTTCGACGAGGTGGTCGATCCCCGCTGTGCCGAGATCCGGAGACGGTCCGCCGGCGGCGGTATGGACGCGTTGACGCTGCTGTCGCTGACCACCCCGTCCCTTCAGCTCATCGACGCCGAAGCACGCGGGTTCGCGAAGGACGGGCCGGTGGTCGTCCTGACCGAAGTGGACAGCTCGTCGTGGGACGTCAGGGCCGTCGACGAGCGCGTCCTCGGCGAACTCCGTCGCCACTACCCCGACGCAACGGACCTCTGAGCGGGTTACCGCGGCCAGCCCGCGGACGGCGAGGCGGAGTTCTCACCCTCGTACCGCTCGGTTGTGGTGCGAGTTCGCGTGCGCTTGCACGTCGTCGCCGCGGCCATGGCGACAACCGTACGCGACCGCGGCCGACGCGAGGAGGGCTCCGGGCGGCGGGGCCTCGTGTATCCGCTTTGTATGGCCGCCTCCTTCAATCGCCGGGTCACCGACGACAAGGGGAGAACCATGCGCAGACGTTTCCGCCCACTGCTCGCCGCGGTGAGCGCGGCCGCCGCGGTGGCCGTCGCGACCCCGGTCGCCATCGCCGCGCCGCAGGCCGGTACGTCGGCGGATAGCGCGGCGCCGCTGGCCCGGCCCGGGTTCAGGATGCCCTTCATCTGCGGCCAGACCTGGCGCGGCAACAACTGGAGCGGGCACAGCCCGGGCCACTCGATCGACTGGAACCACTACGACGCGAACGGCAACCCCGACGACCTCGGCCGCCGCGTGCTCGCCAGCGCGGGCGGCGAGGTCGTCGCGTCGTACTACTCCACCGGCGACGGCTACGGCAACACCGTCGTCATCGCCCACGGCGACGGCTGGCGGACGCGGTACGCGCACCTGAAGGAGCGCACCGTCGCGCGCGGCGCGCACGTGAACCGCGGCCAGGTGATCGGGAAGGTCGGCGCCACGTCCGCGATCTACGAGTTCAGCCCGCATCTGCACTACGAGCAGATCCACGACGGCTCCGTCGTCGTCGCGGTCGTCCAGGGCGTCCGGTGGAACGACTTCCTGGACCGGCGGCTGAAGAGCACGAACGGCTGCTGACGCGCGTCCGCGTGGAGCGGGTGCGGCGGTCTCCCGCCGCGTTCGCTCTACGCGCGTCACCCCTGGCCGGAGTGCAGCGCCCGCAGCTTCGCGTGCACCGACTCGGCCCGGTCGTGCGCCTCCAGCCGGCGCCAGGTGGACAGCGAGCGGTGGAAGTAGTGCCGCGCGGTCTGCACCCGTCCCGTCGCGTGGTGCAGCTCGCCGAGCAGGCAGGCGAGGCTCGCCTCCGCGCGCCGGTCGCCCAACTGCCGCTGTACGGCCAGCGCGTCGGCCAGCAGCGCGGACGCCTGTCCCGCGTTGCCGCGGCGCAGGCACAGCTCGCCGATGCTCTCCTGTACGTAGGCCGCGCAGTGCGTGTCGGCGAGGTCGCCGAAGATGTCCAGGGCGCGCTCCAGCTCCGCCTGTGCCAGGTCCGGCTCGCCACGCAGGTCGTGCAGGACGGCGATGCGGCGGCGGACCTGCGCCTCGCGGTGGCGGTCGCCGAGGTCGCGGGCCAGCTCCAGCGCTCCGTCCAGCCACGACGCCGCGGCCCGCGGGTTCTTCCGCTCCAGCCATACGGACGCGATCGCGTTGCGCGCGACCGCCTCGCCGTGCCGGTCGCCGACCTCCCGGAACCCGCGCAGCGCGGCGGTGAACGTCGCCAACGCGGCGTCGAGGTCGCCCAGGATCCGGTGCACGGATCCCTCGCCGGACGCCGCCACCGCCTCCCCGGCGGCGTGGCCGGCCGCCCCGAAGAGCGCGCGGGCCCAGGCGAAGGACGTGCGTGCGTCGGCGTAGCGGTCGCGGTAGAGGTGCAGCTGGCCGATGTTGCGGAGCAGCGCCGCGGCCCGCGCGTCCGACGGGGTCGGTATCGCGTCGAGCACCAGCTGGTGCGTGCGCAGCCAGTCCGCGTAGTAACCGCGCAGGTCGAAGAAGCTCGCCAGCTCCAGCGCGAGGTCGGCGGCCTGCGTGACGCGGCCGAGCCGCAGCGCGGACTCCACCGTGGCGACGAGGATCCGGCGCTCGGTCTCGAACCACTCGACGGGACGGGCCCGCACGGCCCGGGTGATCTCCGCGCTCGGCCCGGCGGGCCAGAGCGGCCCGTCCGGCCCGTCCGGCCCGCCCGGCGCGGGCTCTCCGCGCACGCCGAGGAACCGCGTGGGCATCGCCGCGTTCGCGGCGCGGGCGAGTGCGGTCAGGGCGTCGACGATGCGGAGTTGCTGCCGCCGGCGCACGGTGAACGTGTCGGCGTCGGCCAGTTCACGCGCGTAGCAGCGCAGCAGGTCGTGCATGCGGTAACGCTGCAGTCCGAGCCCGTCGGTGCCCACGGCCTCGATCAGGTGCCGGTCGGCCAGCGTGGTCAGCGCTTCGGCGGCGGCGTCGTCGGCGGCGTCGGCATCAGCGACGTCGGCGTCGGCGCCGCCCATGGCGACGGCGACGAGCCAGCCGCCCACCGGCTCGGCGGGCAGCCGGCCGAAGGCGCGGAAGGCCGTGGCCGCGGCCTCCGGCAGGTGCCGGTAGCTCAGCTCCGCGCTCGCCCGCACCTCCAACTCGCCCGCCTGCAGCTGGTCGAGCCGCCCGCGCTCGTCCTGCAGCAGGTCGGCCAGCGTCGCCGCGGTCCAGGCCCGGCGGTTCGCCAGCCGCGACCCGGCGATCCGTACGGCGAGGGGCAGCGAGCCGCAGCCGGCGAGCACCCGGTCCGCGCCGGCCGCGTCGCCAGCCAGCCGGTCCGGCCCGGCGACGGCGCCGAGCAGGGCACGCGCCTCGTCCTGTTTCAGCTCCCCGAGCGAGAAGTGGTGCGCCGGCAGGTCGGGCATCCGGTGGCGGGAGCTGACGAGCACGGCCGACCCTCCGGTGCCGGGCAGCAGGGGGCGTACCTGCGCGCCGTCGGCCGCGTCGTCGAGCACGATGAGGAAGCGGCGCTGCGCCAGGCGCGAGCGGAGCAGCGCGGCCCGTTCGCTCCGCTCGGCGGGGACGGTGCTGTCGACGACGCCGAGGCCGCGCAGCATCTCGGCCAGGACGTCGGCGGGGTCGCGCGGCCGGTCGCTCAGCCCGCCGAGGTCCACGAAGAGCTGGCCGTCGGGGAACGCCGCCCGGGCCCGGTGCGCCACGTGCACCGTCAGCGCGGACTTCCCCGACCCCGGCGGGCCCGACATCGCCACGACGACGGGCCGCCGGTCGGCCGCCGCCAGCAGCTTCTCCAGCGCGGCGGTCTCGGCCGTCCGGCCGGTGAAGTCCGGTACGTCCATGGGTAACTGGCACACGGGCGGGAGCGCCGCCGCGTGCCGCCGGCCGGCGTACCCGCCCACCTCCTCGCCGACCGCCCGCAACGGCCTGCTCGGCTCGGTGCCGAGTTCGGCGGCGAGGATGCGCTCGGCCTCGGCGTAGGCGGAGCGCGCCTCGGTGGTACGACCGGAGTCGTGCAGCGCGCGTACGAGCATCCGCCACAGGTCCTCGCGCAGCGGGTCCTCGGTGAGCCGGGTGCGCAGCTCGGCCAGGAGGAGCGCATAGTCCCGCAGCCGCAGCCGGACCCCGAGGCACTCGTCGACCGCGGTCCCGCGCAGCTCCTCCAGCCTGGTCACGGCGGGGTCCCAGACCACGCTGGCCGGTACGTCCTGGAGCACGCCGCCGCGCCAGAGGCCGAGGGCCGACTCGTAGCCGTGCAGGGCGGCGACGTCGTCGCCGCGGTCGCGCGCCGCGCGGGCCCGGTCCAGGTGCCGCTCGAAGAGCAGGATGTCGACGTCGTCGGGCGCGAGGCCGAACGCGTAGCCGGACGGCTCCGTCCGCAGCCCCGCGGGGGAGATCCCCGCGGCGGACAGCGCCCGGCGCAGGGTGCGTACGTAGGTGCGGATGTTGGCGACGGCCGACGGGGGCGCCCCGCCCGGCCACAGCACCTCCGTGAGCATGTCCACGGAGACGAAGCGACCGGGCTGCAGCAGCAGTGTGGCGAGCACCGACCGCGGCTTCGGCCCGCCGATCCGGATCGGGACACCCGCCGCCCACACGCGCAGCGGCCCCAGGAGTCCGAACGTCGGCTCCCCCATCCACGTACCTCCGTGTCGGCGGCGTGTCGGCGGCGACGCGCCCCGGACCCGGAACCGCATCGCCGACGGCCTCGACAGTCATGGACATGACCCACGGTGTCAACCCCGCCCCGGCCCACCGGACGTGGCGCGGGAGCCGGGCGGGGCCGCACGGAGGCGGTGCCGGCGTCAGCCCGGGACGCGGTCGAGGAAGCCGAGTACGGTACGGATCCTGCCGTCCTCGGCCAGCGTCACGACGTCGAATCCCTGCACCGGCGCCGAGCCGTCGGGCGCGATCAGCTCCCAGGTGAAGCGGGCGGTGTCGTGGTGGCCGTCGACCGCGGGCGCGGGGCCGGGCGCAGGGTGGGGGGCTGGTCAGACGGCCCACATCGCGCGCCTGCGGTAGCGCGGCTCCCACAGCCTGCGGTTGAGGACCCGCACCGGCGGGGGCAGCTGCGCCAGGAACCGCTGCCGGTCGGCCGCCGGCATCGAGTCGGTGATCCACGGTACGTAGACCGCCGCGCCCCGCAGTCCCTGGCGCTCGCGCATCCGGCCCGCGAAGACGCGCCAGTCGGCCGGCGTCAGCACCTCCTGGATGAGCGGCAGCGCGCTCTTCTCCTCGTGGTCCAGGTGTTCCACGAGCGACGTCCGCAGCTCGTCCACCCGCTCGGCGAGGTCGTCCGCCGGTTCCTCCAGGGCCGCGTCGACGGCGGCGAGCAGCGGGTCGAGGCGGGCGTGCTCCGCCTCCATGTCCGCCAGCAGGAGCCGGTCGTCGGGCCGGTCCGCCACCTTGTCCGCCAGGCGCGGCCACAGGGCGGCGTCCTCGACGCCGTGGTGGAGCAGCAGTTGGTGCGTGAAGTTCGCCCAGCCCGCCAGGACCGGCGGGGTGTGCGCCGTGCCGGTGACCGCGGCGGCGTGGAGCCGGTCGAGGTCGCGGCGGAAGGCGTCGTGGGTCACGTACATCATGGTGAAGTCGATCGTTCCGGACGGCGTGGCGGTCATGCGGTGTGCCCTTCGGTGACGGGTGCTTCTTGTTCGGATACGGGTTCCGGGCCGACGGCAGGCACGCCGTGTCCGGCCGCGGACGGGCCGGTGTGGCGGCTGACGACGAGGCAGGCGGCGGCGCCGACGAGGAGCACGGCGACGGCGACCAGGACGGTGGGACCCATGGCGGCCACGAAGCCGTCGCCGAAGACCTGGCCGCCCAGCTCCTCGATCCGCGTGGCCACGTCCCGCGGTACGTCCGCCGGCAGGCCCGCGCCGCCCTCGCCCTGCGCGGCGGCCACGTCGGCGCCGGCCGCGCCGGTGTCGGCGAAGCCGTCGACGAACGGCTCGCGGTAGCCGGCGGGCAGCTCCCCGGCCCGGTCGCTGGCCTCGTCGGTGAGCGAGGAGGCGAGCCGGGCCTGCAGCACCGCGCCGATCACCGCACCGGCCAGGACGGACCCGACCTGGCGCAGCGCGTTGTTGACGCCGGAGGCCGCGCCCGACAGCCGGGCGGGCACGTTGCGCATCACCTCGGTGGCCATGGGGGCGAAGGTGCAGCCGGCGCCCAGCCCGACGAGCAGCAGCGGCGCCGCGATCTCCGCCCAGCCGGCCCCGGCGTCGGCGGCGGCGACCACCCACAGCAGCCCGCCCGCCCAGGCCAGCAGCCCGGACATCAGCACGTACTTGCCGCCGACCCGGTCGGCCAGCACACCGGCCGGGCCGGCCGTGATCATCGAGCCGAGCGCCATCGGCAGCAGCACCAGACCGGACTTCAGCGCGCTGAAGCCGAGCACGGACTGCAGGTAGATCGTCAGCGGCAGCAGCATGCCGACGATGCCGAACGACACGGTGACGCCGACGAGGTTGAGCACTGAGAAGTTGCGGTCCCGGAAGAGCGACAGCGGCACCAGCGGCTCGTCGTCCTGCCGGCGGTGCTCGTAGCGCAGGAAGACCGCGAGCAGCGCGGCGGCGGCGCCGACGAGCGTCCAGATCCCCGCGTTCCAGTCGTACCGCTCCCCCTCGATCAGCGCGAAGGCGAGGCAGAAGAGGGCGGCGGAGGCGAGCAGCACCCCGACGAGGTCGAACCGGTGCCGCACGGTGCGCTGCGCGCCCGGGATGACCGCCATCGCCAGGACGAGCACCAGCGCCCCGAGGGGCAGGTTGACCAGGAAGATCCACCGCCAGTCCAGTTCGCTGATCAGCACCCCGCCGACGATCGGCCCCAGTGCGCCGGAGACGCCCGCGACAGCGCCCCAGACGCCCATCGCCTTGCCGCGCTTGTCGGCGGGGAAGACGTCCGCGATGATCGACAGCGTCTGCGGCATGAGCAGCGCCGCGCCCAGCCCCTGTACGGCGCGGAACGCGATCAGCTGCGCCGCGTCCTGGGCGAGGCCGCAGGCCAGGCTGGCGGCCGTGAAGAGCGCCACGCCGGCGACGAACAGGTTCCGCTTGCCCCGCAGATCGCCGAGCCGACCGGCGGTGATCATCAGGACGGCGAGCGCCAGGGTGTACGCGTTGACGACCCACAGGATCTCGTCCAGCGACGCGTCCAGGTCGTCGACCATGTCGGGGATCGCGATGTTCACGATCGTCAGGTCGAGAAGCGTCATGAAGAATCCGAGGGAGAGCGTGAGCAGGATCGCCCACGGATTCCCACGCCATTTTTGCAGCACGTTCTTTCCTTTCCGCCTTGCCGTGACCTGCCTCCAGGAGGGCGGCGGGGGCGAGGGGTGTGACATCCGGGCCGCCGGATGAGGCGTGGACCACACCGACGGCCCCGGATGTCACACTCGGGAGGGTGTGACCCCTCTGTAGGCGCGGGGAACCGCACTCACGCAGCAGGAGGGAACATGGCGCACGACACGGCGTCCGCGTCCGAAACGGCGGCCGAGCCGCGGCGGACCGGGACCCAGATCTTCGTCGACCACCGCGAGCTGCTGTTCTCCATCGTCTACACGATGCTCGGCAGCGTCGCGGACACCGAGGACGTGCTGCAGGAGACCTGGCTGTCGTGGACCGGGAAGCGCGCCCGGGCGGCGGCGTCCGCGCAGATCGAGAACCCGCGCGCGTATCTCGTACGAATCGCGGTCAACCACGCGCTCGCCCGGCAGGCCCGCATCCGCGACCGCCGCGAGACGTACGTCGGCGCCTGGCTGCCGGAGCCGCTGCTGACGGGGCCGGCCGGGGAGGGCGCGGATGCCGTGGACGCGGCCGAGCAGACGTTGCGCACCGAGTCGGTGTCCCTGGCGATGCTGGTGGTGCTGGAGACGCTGACGCCGCTGGAGCGGGCGGTCTTCGTCCTGAACGAGGTGTTCGGCTACGCCCACACCGAGATCGCCCAGGTCCTCGACCGCACGCCGGCCGCGGTCCGGCAGGTGGCCCACCGCGCCCGCGAGCACGTACGCGCCCGCCGCCCGCGCTACGAGGCGCACCCCCGGGTGCGCCGGGAGGCGACGGAGCGGTTCGTCGCCGCGGCGCTCGGCGGCGACGTCGAGGCCCTGATGGAGGTCCTGGCGCCGGACGTGACCGTGTGGACCGACGGCGGCGGCAAGAGCCGCGGCGCGGGGCTGCTCCCCGTGCGGGGCCGGGAGAAGGCCGCGCGCCTGCTGTCGGGCTACTCCTCGTCGCGCCGGCGGCCGGAGGAGTTCTCCGTCCAGTACCGGAGCGTCAACGGCGACCCGTCCGCGGTGGTGTACGCGGGCGATTCCCCGTACGCGGTGATGGTCATGGACCTCACCGCGGACGGCGAGCAGGTGTCGGACGTCTATATCGTTTCGAACCCCGAAAAACTCACCCACGTCCGCGCGCACGAAGACCCGGACCCCGCCTGACGGTTCGACCGGGGTGGGTGGGGGCGTGCACTCGGGCGGTCGATGGCTTGCGGAGGTGTCACGGGGGGCCGTTGCCGGGCGAACGGCTACCGGGACGTTTCCGGGGCCCTGCCGGGAGGAGGCGGTGGTGGAGTGCTACGGCCGTGAGGTCGCACGGCGCCCGCCGGACGCCGACGGGGCCGCCGGCTCCGTGCGCGTACGCCGGTACGACACGCGCCGGGACTGCCGCTAGCGGGTGAGTTCGGCGGGGTGGTCGATGCGGGTGAGCTTGTGCGGGTTGCGTACGACGTAGATCCGGGTGATCTTCCCGTCGGCCAGCTCCACGCTCACCGCGGCCGGCTCGCCGCCGAAGTCGAGCCGGCCCGCGGGGGTGCCGTTCAGCAGGACGACGGCGGTCTCCAGCGGCAGCCGGTTCGCGTTCGCGAGCAGCTCCGCCACCCGCCGGGCGCCGTGGACCGGGGTCAGCACGGCGGCCACGATCCCGCCGCCGTCGGCGACCATGACCACGTCCGGGGCCATGACCTCCAGCAGCTCCTGCAGCTCCCCGGTGCGCAGCGCGACCAGGAACCGCTCCAGCACCCGCCGCTGCTCGGATCTGCTCACCCGCACCCGCGGCCGGCGGGCCGCCACGTGCAGGCGGGCGCGCCGGGCGATCTGCCGCACGGTGGCCGCCGGCTTGCCGACGGCGTCGGCGATCTCGCCGAATGGCACGTCGAAGACCTCGCGGAGCACGAACACCGCCCGCTCGGTGGGCCCGAGCGTCTCCAGCACGGTGAGCATCGCCATCGACACGCTCTCCGCGAGCACGACGTCCTCGGCGACATCGTGCGTGGTCAGCAACGGCTCCGGCAGCCATTCGCCGACGTAGTCCTCGCGCCGGCGCGACAGCGTGCGCAGGCGGTTGAGCGCCTGCCGGGTGACGATCCGTACGAGGTACGCCCGCGCGTCCCGCACCTGTGACCGGTCCACGCCGTCCCACCGCAGCCAGGACTCCTGCAGGACGTCCTCCGCGTCCGCCGCCGACCCGAGGATCTCGTAGGCGACGGTGAACAGCAGGTTGCGGTGGGTGACGTAGGGGTCGTCGGTCGTGCTCTTCATGCCGCGGCGGGACCCTCACGGTGCTCGGGGCTTCCCGGGCCGCCGGGGCGGGTGGCGAGTGGGATCTCGCAGGCCGCGGAGTAGCCCTGCGACGTGATCCCGTGCGCGACGTTGACCCGGGTGGCCAGGTTGACGAACCCAATGTAAGCGGTCAGTTCGACCAGCGCCGCCGGGCCGAGCTGCCGCAGGAGGCTCGCCGACTGCTCGTCGGTGACGGTCGGCGGCGTGGCCGACATGGCCTCCGCGTACCCCAGCACCTCCCGCTCCAGCGGCGAGAAGACGTCCGACTCCCGCCACCGCGGCACCTGGCTCGCCTTGGCCAGGTCCAGGTCCTCGTTCTGCGCCTGGAAGTAGCCGGCGTCGAGGCACCAGCCGCAGCCGACCTGCGCGGCGACCGCCATGTGCGCGAACGACTTCAGGCTCGCGTCGGCGGCGTTCCACTCGGCCAGCCTCGCCGAGAACTCCAGGGTGGACGTGGCCACGTCGGGGTTGTTGTACGACACCTCGACGGGCTCGGGCACGCTGTCGAACCGCTGTGCCACGGCCGCCTTCAGCTCGGCCGGCAGGTCCGCCTTCGGAATGCGTACGGTCACGGTCTCTCCCTCGTCAGATGATCCGGTCCCCATCCAGACACCGCCCGCGGCCCGGGCGTGACATCGGGGGGCGCCGCATCCGGGCCGCGGGCGCCTGATCGGGAGACGAGGTCCTGCTCGCTGCGGGCCGCCGCGCCGGGTCCGCCGCCGTCGGACCCTCCGCACGCCGCCACCGGCGGCAGTACCGCGGCTGAGGCGGCGGCTGCCGGACGGGTCGGCTCAGGTGCCCGCTTCGGTTTCCAGACCGGCGGCCTTGGCCGCGGCCCTGTCGGCCGCCCTGCGGGACTCCCGGGTGGCCCGGGCGGTGGCGGTCAGGGTGCGCCGGGCCCGGGCGAGGGTCTCGCGGGCCTCGGTTTCGGCCTTCTCGGCGGCCCTCAGCCGGTCGGTCAGCTCGGCGACGTGGGCGGTCGCCTCCTCCAGGCGGGCTTCGGCCGCGTCCCGCCGGGACTCGTCGCGGCGCAGGTCCTTGTCCCGGTCGCGGGCCTCGCGGTCAGCGGCCCGGGCTTCCTTACGGGCCCGGGTCAGCTCCTCGGCGCGGGCCTTGCCGGGGTCCCGGACGACCTTGAGGTGGCGCTTGCGGGCGGGGCGGGCGGCGGAGGTGGCCGGGGTGGCCGACGCGGCAGCGGTGCCCGCGGCGACCGGGAAGCCGGGCCGGGTGGTGAGGGGCCTGGCGAGGTGGCCGGTGGCCCACTCGCGGGCCGCGTCGGGGTCGGCGAGAACGGCGTGGAGGGTCGTCTCGACCTCGTGCTGGACGGCGTCGCCGACCGGCTGACCGGCCTCGGCGGCGAGCCTGCGGGCCTCGCGGGCGAGCTTGGCGACGAGGGCGTTGCGCTGCCGGGTCAGCTCGCGCAGCTCCTCGCCGGCAAGCCCCTCCTGCGCCGCGCGCAGGCCCTCCCCGAGCCGGCGCAGCGCGTCGACCTGCTCGGGCGCGGAGCGCACCAGCAGGTTGCCGGCCCACGCGGCGAGCGTCGGCCGGCGCAGCGCGGCGATCTCCTTGGCGAGCGCGGGCTCCTTGGCCGTACGCGCCGCCGCGACGTGCCGGCCGCGGGCGGCGACGAACTCGCCCGGCGGCAGCGCGTACAGCTCGTCCGCGACGCTCTCCAGGTCCATCGGTCACCCATTCTCCTCCCGATCCGCCCATCGGGCTTCTAAAGAAACCTTTCTAAAGATACCTTTAGATGCATGCCGGACCGCATCGACCTCACCGACGCCCGCGCCCTGCGCGCCTACGCCCACCCCACCCGGATGGAGCTGGTCGGCCTGCTCCGCCGCCACGGGCCGCTCACCGCCACCCGGGCCGCGGAGCTGACCGGGGAGTCGGTCGCCGGGTGCTCGTACCACCTGCGAATGCTCGCCAAGTACGGACTGGTCGAGCAGGCCGGCGGCGGGCGCGGACGGGAGAAGCCGTGGCGGGCCACGGCTCGGTCGACGCACTGGGAGGCCGCGTACGACGACCCCGCCGCGACGGAGGCGGTCGGGGACCTGACGATGGCCCAGGTGGAGGCGTACGTACGGAAGCTGGGCGCCGCACTCGCCGTCCGCGACCGGCTGCCGCGCGCGTGGCAGGCCGCGGAGTACTCCGGCGACTGGAGCCTGTATCTCACGCCCGCGGAGCTGACCGGGCTCACCGAGGAGATGACCCGGCTCCTGGCCCGCTACGACGACCGCTTCGAGGACCCCGCGCGCCGCCCCGAGGGCGCCCGGCTGGTCAGCATGCTCCGGCTGGCCTTCGTCGACCCGGCGGCCCCGGCGGCCCCCGCGGACCCCGCCGGCGAACCCTCGCGGCGACCGCAGGGCCCGCAACCCCCGTCATGACCCTCGCCGACCGCCTGCCCGCCGTCCCGGAGCTGCTCCGCAACCGCCCTTTCCGCCACTACTGGGCCGCCCAGAGCGTCTCCCTCCTCGGCGACGAGGTCCACCGCATCGCCCTCCCCCTCGCCGCCGTCCACCTCCTCGGCGCCGGCGCCGCCGACGTGGGCCTGCTCACCGCCGCGGCGCTGCTGCCCGCGCTGCTGTTCTCGATCCCCGCGGGCGCCTGGGCCGACCGCCGGCGCAGCCGCCGCCGGGTGATGATCGCCGCCGACCTGGGCCGGCTGGCCGCCGTCGCCTCCGTCCCCGTCGCGTACGCGCTCGACGCGCTCACGCTCCCGCACCTGTACGCGGCCGCCTTCGCCGTCGGCACCCTCGGCGCGCTCTTCAACGTCTGCGCCGGCACGGTGTACGTCGCGCTGCTCCCCGTCGAGCGCTACGTACAGGGCAGCTCACTGCTCAACGGCAGCCGGGCGCTGGCGTTCACGGCCGGGCCGGGGGTGGGCGGCGGTCTGGTGCAGGTGGTCACGGCACCGTTCGCGCTGCTGCTCGACGCGCTCAGCTACCTCGTCTCGGCGCTCCTCCTCGGCCGCATATCCCCCGCCGAACCCCCGCCCGCCGCACGGGAGAAGAGGCACGCGACGGCGGGCATCCGCTGGGTGCTCCGTACGCCCGCGGTGCGCGCCTGCGCCACCGCGACGGCGACGCTCAACTTCTTCAACTTCATCTTCCAGGCGCTGTTCGTGCTCTACGCGACGCGGGAGCTGGGCCTCGGCCCCGGGCTCCTCGGCGTCGTCCTCGGCGCCGGCGGCATCGGCGGCCTGGTCGGCGCGGTCCTCGCGGCCCGGATCGTGGCGCGGTTCGGGGTGGGGCCGGCGATGACCGCGGGGTTTGCCGGGTTCAGCGTGCCGCTCACCCTGGTTCCGCTGGCGCACGGGCCGACGCCGCTGGTCGCCGGGATGCTGCTGGCCGCGGAGTTCGCCTCCGCGTTCGGCGTGATGATCCTCGACATCTCGGCGAACTCCTACTTCGCCGCGGCCATCCCCGACGAGCTGCGCTCCCGCGTCCTGGGCGCCTTCCAGACCGTCAACTTCGGCGTCCGTCCGCTCGGCGCCCTCGCGGGCGGGGCGCTCGGCAGCGCCCTCGGGCTGCGCCCGACGCTGTGGGTGGCGACGGTGGGCGCGGCGCTGGGCGTGCTGTGGCTGCTGCCCTCGCCGGTGCCCCGTACCCGGCGGCTGCCCGACCGCGCCGCGACGGCCTAGCGGGAGCGCTCGCAGACGGAGGCGGGCCAGCGGCCCGCCATCACCCTGCCGAGCATGTCGCGGAACGCCTCGCGCTCACTGTCCGTCAGCGGCCCGAAGAAACCCGACTCGACCTCCGTGGCCACCTTCTCCGCCGCCGCCAGCGCCTTCCTGCCGGCCGCGGTGAGGTGGAGCTGATACCGCCGCCGGTCGGCGGGGTTGCGCTTGCGCTCGACGTGCTGGTTGCGCTCCATCTCGTCGACCACCGCGACCACCGTGGTGGGGTCGAGATTGAGCAGATGGCTCAGGTCCTTCTGGGACAGCTCGGGTCCGCTGGCCATCGTCGCCAGCATGAGGAAGTAGCGGCTGCGCATACCGACGCCCGCCACCAGCCTCTGCTCGACGTCCTCGTCCAGCAGCATCGCCGCCTTGTGGAGCAGGTATCCGGGGCGCTCGGCGACTCGGAAGTCGCTCCGGAGCCGCTGTGCCTGCTCATGCCCGGCGGTGCTGTGGAGCGCCACGAGCCGAACCCCCTTCAACCGTTTGGAATCTCCACGATCGAAGGTACCAAAGGTTTGACGTACGGAATCTCGATAATCTATGTTTCCATCGATTGACAATCCATTCGATTGGAGAACCCGCGCATGCCCGAGGAACGCACGCCGTCGCCCACGAGGTGGTGGACCCTCGCCACCGTCTCGCTGGGCACGTTCATGCTGATGCTCGATCTGAGCGTGGTGGCCATCGCCCTGCCGCAGATCCACGACGACCTGGACAGCAGCTTCGCGGACCTACAGTGGGTGTTCGACGCCTACGCCCTCACGCTGGCGATCTTCCTGGTGGCCGCGGGCACACTGGCCGACCAGCACGGCCGCAAGCGCCTGTTCCAGCTCGGCTTCGCCGTCTTCACCGCCGCGTCGCTCGCCTGCGGGCTGGCCGGTGACGCAACGGCGTTGAGTTCCTTCCGCGCCGTCCAGGGGGTCGGTGCCGCGATGATGTTCGCGGTCGGTCCCGCCATGCTCGGCCACGAGTTCCGCGGCAAGGAACGGGCAACCGCCTTCACCGTCTTCGGCGTGGCGATCGGCCTCGCGGTCGGTACCGGCCCGCTCATCGGCGGCTCGCTGATCGAGGCCATGTCGTGGCGCTGGATCTTCTACATCAACGTTCCGATCGGGATCGTCGCCATGCTCGCCGGCGCGCTGCGGGTGCGTGAATCGCTCAACCCCCGGGCACACCCCACCGACTGGGCCGGCCTCGCCACCTTCAGCGTCACGCTCGCCGCACTCGTCTTCGCGATCATCCGGGCGCCCGAGGAAGGCTGGACCAGCGCCCCCACGGTCACCCTGTACGTGCTGAGCGCGGCCTTCCTCGTCGTGTTCCTCGCGATCGAGCGGCGCCTGGGAGAGCGCGCGATGATCGACCTCGCCTACTTCCGCAACCCCACCTTCGTGGGCATCTCCCTGGTCGCCATGGTCGGTAACGCCGCGGCCCTGCCGTCGGTGTTCTTCGAAACCAGCTACCTGGAGAACGTGCTGCAGCACGACGCCTGGGAGACCGGCCTGCGCTTCCTGCCGCTGACGGGTGCGATGTTCCTGGCCGGCGCGCTCATCGGCGGCATGATCGGGAAGGTGCCGTTCCGGGTGCTGCTGGGCGGGTCCACCATGGTCATGGCCCTCGGGCTGGTGTTCCTCGTCAGGGCGGAGGCCGACTCGGCCTGGACCGTCCTCCTCCCGAGCCTGATCATCGCCGGTTTCGGCATGGGCGCCTTCAACCCGGCCCGGGCCGCGCTGGCCATCGGGGTGGCGGAGCCGGCCAAGTCGGGCCTGGCTTCCGGCATCAACGAGACGTTCCAGCAGATCGGGATCGCGGTCGGTATCGCGGGCGTCGGCGCCTTCTTCCAGCACACCGTGACCGAGGAGTTCGCGGCCTCCGCGGTCGGCAGGCGGCTGGGGTCCGACGCCGCGGAAGAGGCCGGCCACGGCATCAGCGCCGGCGGTGTCGACGTCGTCGCCGAGGGGGCGGGCGCGATGCGGGACCCCGTGCGGGAGGCGGGACTGGACGCCTTCATGTCGGCCTTCCGGGACGCCATGGTCCTCTGCGCCGGCCTCGGCTTTCTCGCCGCGCTGATCGGCTTCCTCCTGCTCCGTACGAAAGACCTGCACTCCAGCGCGCTGTCGACCGTTCCGCCCGAGGTCGACGAGGACGGCAACGCCCGTCGGCCGGACGAGCCCGGCGCTGACGTCGCGGTGGGGCTAGGCTGATCACCGATGTTCAGTCCCGAGGGCCCGACCCTTCTTGAGCTGACCGTGCAGGCGATGTCCTCCACGGAGCGCGGGTACGACATGCTGGCGCCGAAGTTCGACAGCACGCCGTTCCGCACCCCCGACCGCGTGCTGGACGCGTTCGCCGCCGTCGTCGCGCCGTTGGGGCCGTTCGCGGGCGGCCTCGACGTGTGCACCGGCACGGGCGCGGGCGCGGGGGTGCTGCGGCGGCTGTGTACGGAGCGGGTCGTCGGCGTCGACTTCAGCGCCGGGATGCTCGCCGAGGCGCGCGGCGCGTACGCGGACGTGGCCGCGGCCGGTCCGCCGTCGATGCGCTGGGTCCGCTCGGACACCCTGGCCCTGCCGTTCGCGCCGGCCTTCGATCTGGCGGTGAGCTTCGGCGCCTTCGGCCACTTCCTGCCCGCGGAGCGCCCGGCGCTCTTCGCCCAGGTGTTCCGTTCGCTGCGCCCCGGCGGGTACTTCGCCTTCCCCGTCCCCGCGCCGCCCCGGGTGGGGTCGCGGGGATACTGGGCGCTGTGGGGATTCGACACCGTGATGCGCGTACGGAACGCTCTGTGGCGCCCGCGGTTCGTCATGTACTACCGCACGTTCCGCCTGCCCGACGTGCGCGCGGACCTGGAGCGCGCCGGCTTCGCGGTGCAGACGGCGGCGCTGGACGAGCTGGGACGGCGGCCGGACGGCAGCCCGCGCGCCCGCGCGGTGCTCGCGCGGCGTCCCTGAGCGACCGGGATGCATAACTGCTCGGTACCAGAGGCATATTCAACTTCAACAATCGCTTTCCCTGTACACGTTGACTCCTTCGATGCGAAACTGAAGGGCGCGACCTGATCATCCCTGGGAGCCCGATGCCCGCGCCACGCCTGTCGGAGACGAACTCGCTGCCGGCCCCGTCGCGAGGCGGCCCCACCGTGCGCCGCATCGTCCTCGGCAACCAACTGCGGCGGCTGCGCGAGCAGAACAACGTCACCTTCCAGACCGCGGCGCGCACCATCGGCGCCTCGCAGCCCAAGCTGAGCCGGCTGGAGCTGGGCCGGGGCGGCTGCAAGGAACACGACATCGCCGCCCTGCTGACGCTGTACGGGGTGGAGGACGAGACCGAGCGCGAGCACTACCTCGCGCTGGCCCGCGGCGCCAACACCACCGGCTGGTGGCACCAGTACAGCGACGTCACGCCCACCTGGATGGAGACGTTCCTCGGCCTCGAAGAGGCCGCCTCGCTCATCCGCTCCTACCAGGCCCAGCGCATCCCCGGCCTGCTGCAGACCGCCGACTACGCGCGGGCGTTCGCGCAGATCGCGTACCCGAGCGCGGACGAGGCGGCCATAGAGCGCCACGTCGACCTGCGGCTGCGCAGGCAGCAGATCCTGGGCCATGCCGAACAGCCCGCGCGCTACTGGGTGGTCCTCGACGAGGCAGCGCTGCGCCGCCCGCTCGGCGGACGCGCGGTGATGCGCGCGCAGATCAAGCACCTGCTGGGGATCCTGGAGCTGTCGAACATCACCGTCCAGGTGGCCCGGCTGGCCACCGGCCGCTTCGCCGCCGTCGTCAGCCCGCTGACGATCCTCCGCTTCGCGGAGCCGGACCTGCCGGACGTCGCGTACATCGAGCAACTGACCAGCGCCCTCTATCTCGACAAGCGCAACGACGTCGAGCGCTACCTGCTGACGATGGACGGGCTGTGCGCGGCGGCGGAGAAGCAGGAGGGCAGCCAGAAGCTGCTGGAGGAGCTGCTCGCCGAGTACTACTAGTCCCGGCCTCCGGTCACGGCATCGGGCCCCGCGGCGGCGGGCGCGCCGAACCACCGCGGCAGGTGGTCGAGGAGATCGGCCTGGTCCTCCCCCACCCAGGCCACGTGGCCGTCCGGGCGGAGCAGCACGGCGGGGACGTCCAGTTCCTCCGCGGCGTCGACGACGTGGTCGACGCGGTCCGCCCAGCCCGCCGCCGACAGCCGCCCGGTCCGGTCGAGCAGGAGCCCGCGGCCGGTGCGCATCAGCTCGTACAGCCGGCCCCGCGTCAGCGCCATGTCCCGCAGCCGGCGGCCGAGCAGTTCGTGGCCGGCGCCGAAGTCGTAGCGGATGTCGATCGCCATGGTCCTCTCGATCAGGTACCGGTGGACCTCCGCGAAGTCCATGAGATCCGCCATCAGCCGGCGCACGGCCTGCGGCCCCGGTTCGGTGGACATCAGCTCCATCTGCGCGCGGGTGAAGTCCAGGACGCCGGCGGCCACCTGGTGGCGCTCGGCGTGGTAGCTGTCCAGCAGCCCTTCGGGGGCCCAGCCGGCGAGCTCCGCGGCCAGCTTCCAGCCGAGGTTGAACGCGTCCTGGACACCGAGGCCCAGACCCTGCCCGCCCGCGGGCGGGTGGATGTGCGCCGCGTCGCCCGCCAGCAGCACCCGGCCCACCCGGTAGCGCTCGGCCAGCCGGGCGGCGTCGCCGAAGCGGGAGAGCCAGCGGGGCGAGTGGGCGCCGAAGTCGGTGCCGGCGACGGCCCGCAGCTGCGCCTTGACCTCCTCGAACGCCGGCGGCGCCGAGCGGTCCTCGGCCACCCCGGCGGCCGGCACGCCGACGCGGTACGCGCCGTCCTGAAGCGGCATGACGCCGAACCGGAGCTGGGTCTTGCGGACTTCGGCCATCACGGCGTTCAGCGTCTCCGGCGGCGCGGTCAGCTCCATCTCGCCGAGCAGCGTGTCGACGCGGCTCGGCTCGCCGGGGAAGCCGACGCCGAGCAGCTTGCGTACCGTGCTGCGGCCGCCGTCGCAGGCGACGAGGTAGCGGGCGCGCAGCGGCGTGCCGGCGCCGTCGGCTCCGGCCGTCTCGACGGTCACCCCGCCCTCGTCCTGGCTCACCCCGACCACCTCGCAGCCGCGGCGGATCTCGGCGCCGACGTCGGTGGCGTGCTCCTCCAGCAGCCGGTCGGTGGTGGTCTGCGGCAGACCGAGGACGTACGCGTGCGTGCTGTCCAGCCGCTCCGGCGACGGCTTGGCGATGCCGGCGAAGAAGCCGCCGACCGGGTACCGCTTGCCGAGCGCGAGGAACCTCTCCAGCAGGCCGCGCTGGTCCAGGATCTCGATGCTGCGCGCGTGCAGTCCGAGCGCACGCACGACCTTCGTCGGCTCGGTCTCCTTCTCCAGCACGACCACGCGTGCGCCGTGCAGCCGCAGCTCGGCCGCCAGCACCAGACCGGTCGGCCCGCCGCCGGCGATGATCACGTCGATCATGAATCCCCCCTGTTTCCGCAGTTCCTGGCCATGGCGGGAGATTCTGCAACGGGCCCCGGGGCTTGCCGCAAGCCCGGGGGTGCGCTATACGTTGAGAGTGGCAGGGAGCGGAGGGCTCCTTGCCGTTCGTCGTTTCGGGCGCCTTTTACAGGCGCGGGCTGCCGACGATCTCCAGGACCTCCGCCACCGGCCGGCGCGGCGTCGTCGGGCCGCGCGGGCCGTAGCCGATGCGCAGCACCATCTGGACCTGGCCGACGTCGGCGAGCGGGTCCCGTGCGAGGGCGCGCAGGTCGGCCCACTCCAGCGCCTGGCTGGTCAGCGACGCCACCAGCCCGGCGCGGGTGGCCGCGAGCAGCACGCGCTCCAGCGCCTGGCCGGCGCGCAGCCAGTCGGCCGGGGTGTCGTGCGCGGTGCCCAGCAGGGCGATGTTCGGTGCGGTCTCGAAGGGCGCGCTGCCCCGTTCCGGCATCTCGGTGCGGCCGGCGAAGTCGCGCACCGGAGTGGTGCTGCCGCGGCGCCGGGGGCCGAAGGCGTAGCCGGGGACGCCCTCGTCGGCGGTGCCGGGCCGGGGGTGCGTCCAGCGGGCCAGTTCCTCCGCGCGGTCCGGCTCCTCGGCGTCGCGTACCTCGGCGTCCTGCACCAGGTCCAGCAGGGCCGCCGCGTGCCAGGCGTCGGGGAACACCAGCGCCGCGCCCTCGGCCCGCGCCGCCTCGACGAGTTCGGCCAGTTCGCCGGGCGGGACGGGCTTGTCCGCGAACGGCCAGCGGCTGGAGTGCCGGCGGACGATCTGCGGCTCCAGGGCGGCGAGGGCCGCGTCCGGCCCCTCGTCCGGCCCTTCGTCCGGCCCCGCGTCGGTGAGCCGGACGGCGGCGAGCAGCAGCGGCTCGTCCGGATCCGGGAGCAGCGTGGTCTCGGACCGCCAGCCGGCGGCGGCCGCGGCGGCGCGCAGATTGCACAGGGCGGCGCCGCAGCCGACGTGCAGGGCGCGCCGGTCGGGGTCGGAGACCGGCATGGCGCGCTCCGGGTCGGCGCGAACCTCGACGGTCCGGTGGCCGAGGTGGCAGCGGAACCGCCACGGTTGCGCGTTGTGCATGGAGGGCGCGGCGGTCGCGGCGTGTACGAGTTCCGCGGCCCCGGTGGCGTCGAGTACGCGCACGGCCATGCTCACCAGCGTACGGCGGCTGCCCGCCCCGCTCGACTCGAGCGCCCGCCGGGCCGCCGCCGGGCGGCCGGCCCGCGCCCTCAGTCCCCCCGCGCCCCCGCCAGCGCACCGAGCAGCGCTCGGGTGCACACCTCCCGTACCTCCGCCCGCGACGGCTCCCCACGCTCCAGCCAGTCCAGGACCGCGGCCGTGACGAACGCCAGCCAGCCGTGCACCGCGAGCCGCAGCGCCGCGGGCGCCGGTCCGTCGATCAGGCCGGCGGCGGACTGGGCGTCGAGCACCGTGACGATCCGCCGCTCCTGCTCGGCGAGCAGCTGCTGGTGGATCTCGTGGATCTCCCGGTCCCCGGCGGCCGAAGCGCGGTGGAAGGCGCGCAGGCCGAGCGCGTGCTCCTCCGCGTACCGCAGGTACGCGTCCAGCCCCTGCTGCACCTGCCGGCCGACGGGGGTGGCGGGGTCCGGCTCGGTCATCTGCAGCAGGCGCTCGCCCTCGTGCCGGATGACGGCCGCGTAGAACTGCCGCTTGGTCGGGAAGTAGTGGTAGAGCAGCCCGCGCGAGACGTCCGCGCGCTCGGCGACCTCCTCGATCCACACGTCGTCGAAGGGCCGCTCGGCGAACAGCTCGGCGCCGATCCGGAGCAGCTGCCGGCGCCGCTCCTCGGTTCCCATACGGGTGCGCGCCCGCCCCGTCCGCGTACCACGAGCGCCGGAACGAGCCATCGCGCCACCTTACTTGACACCGGTTCAGCAGTGCCGCACCCTGCGTACTGAACCCGGTTCAATAAGGGAGGCGCACGATGGCGAAGCCGTTCTTACGCACCCGACCCCGGGCCTGGCCGGAGCTGAACCGCATCCCCCACCCGCGCCGCCGGGTGCCGGTGGTGGGCGACGTGTTCGGCTTCGACCCCGGCACGCCCGTGCAGGACTCGCTGCGGATGGCCCGGGAGCTGGGGCCGATCTTCCGGCGCAAGATCTTCGGCCTGGAGATCGTGGTGGTGTCCGGCGCCGAGCTGGTCGCCGAGCTGGCGGACGAGTCGCGCTTCACCAAACGCGTGGTGCTCGCCGTGCACAACCTGCGCGAGGTCGGCGGCGACGGCCTGTTCACCGCGCACAGCCACGAGCCCAACTGGCAGCTCGGCCACGACATCCTCGCGCCCGCCTTCACCCGCGAGGCGATGGAGCGCTACCACCCGGTGATGCTCGCGATGGCGCACCGGCTGACCGCGGGCTGGGACGCGCACGCCGCCGCCGGGACCGCGGCCGACGTGTCCGCCGACATGACGAAGCTGACCCTGGAGACCATCGCCCACACCGGCTTCGGCTACGACTTCGGCTCCTTCGAACGCACCGAGCAGCACCCCTTCGTCGCCGCCATGGTCCGCGCGCTGCGCCACGCCCAGGGCGGCAACGTGCCCCGGCCGCTCAGCCCGGTGAAGAACCGCAGGCCCGGCCGCCGGGGCGCCGCCGACGCCGCGTACCTCGCCGCCGTCGTGGACGAGGTCGTACGGGAGCGCACCGAGCGCCCGGACCCCGGCGCGCAGGACCTGCTCGGGCTGATGCTCCACACCCGGCATCCGCGTACCGGGGAGCGGCTGTCGCCGGAGAACATCCGCCACCAGATCATCACGTTCCTGGTCGCGGGGCACGAGACGACGTCGGGCGCGCTCTCCTTCGCGCTGTACTACCTCTCCCGCCACCCCGAGGCGATGGCCCGCGCCCGCGCCGAGGTGGACGAGGTGTGGGGCGCGGCCGGGGAGCCGTCGTACCGGCAGGTGAGCAAGCTGCGCTACGTACGCCGGGCGCTGGACGAGTCGCTGCGGATGTGGCCGACGGCGCCCGCGTTCACCCGCGCCGCACGTACGGACACGGCGCTGGGCGGCGTGCACCCGATGCGCGCGGGCGCGTGGGCCATCGTGCTGATCCCGGCGCTGCACCGCGACCCCGAGGTGTGGGGCCCGGACGCGGACCGCTTCGACCCGGACCGCTTCCTGCCGGAACGGGTACGAGCCCGGCCGGCGCACGTCTTCAAGCCGTTCGGCACCGGCGAGCGGGCCTGCATAGGGCGGCAGTTCGCACTGCACGAGGCGACGCTCGTGCTGGGGCTGCTGCTGCGCCGGTACGAGCTGCGCGGCGATCCCGGGTACCGGCTGGAGATCGCCGAGCGGCTCACGCTGATGCCGCACGGGTTCCGGCTGACGCCGGTACGCCGGCGGCCCGCCGGCTCCGCCGCACCGCCGGGGGCGGCGGAGCCGGCGGGTTCACCTGGCTGACGCGTCTCCCCCGCCCGACCGGTCCGGGCCGTCCGGCCCTCCCGGCCGGTCGGCGTTGACGCGCTCGTGGTCCGGCTCCATGACCCCGCCCGGCTGCGGCGGGGCGCTGGTCGGCCGCCCGGTCTGGGTCCCGGTCGGCGTGCCCGTCGGCGTGCCGGTCGGCGTGCCGGTCGGCGACCCGGTCGGCGACCCGGGGCTCTTCGTGGGCGCGGGGCTCGGGCTCCGCGTACCGTCACCCGGGCTGCGGGTCGGCTCCGGCGACGGCGGGGCGAACGGGTTCGGCGGCGGCTGCGGCAGCTTCCGGTCCTGGCCGGCCTGCCCGCCGACCGGCCGCTCGAACCACAGGCCCGTCGCGACGTCCACGATCACCAGGTGCGACAGCGCCCGCTTCGCCGGCGTGACGACCACGGTCCGCGACGGCCGGTAGCCGCGCCAGCCCGTGCCCCCGTAGCGGCCGTCGGCGCTCAGCTCCTCCGGCGCCGTCAGCGGGTTGCCGCTGGCGCACCGCACCCGCGGTACGCCCCTGTCGTCGACCAGCACCGCCGTGCCGGACTGCAGCACCGCCTGGTACGCACGCGCCTCGCCGTCCGCGAAGCCGTGGCCGGTGAGGCGGGTGTCGGCGCGCAGCAGCACGGAGGTGAGGCCGCGCAGGTAGTCCGGCAGGTCCGCCTCGTCGACCCGCACGGTCTCCGCGAACGCCGCCTGCTTGTCGGCGTCCTCGTCGAGGAGGGAGATCTGCTTGTCGATGTCGCAGCTGGCGACGTTCCGTACCCCGGCGTACAGCCCGGGTGTCGCGCCCGACACCGTCTGGTACCTGCTCGGCTGGGCCGGCGGGGTGCCCCGGGGCAGCCCGGCGGTGGGCGCGGGCGACGGGTCGGCGCCGTCGGGGGTCGCGGTGGTCGTCGTGAACGGGTCGGACCCTGGTTCGTCGACGGGCTGCATCACCAGCTCGGCCGGCGGGTCGACGGCGGCGGCGCGGCCGCCCTGCCCGGGCGCGGCGCAGGCCGCCGCGGAGACCGACAGGGCGAGAGCCGCCGCGGCGGCACCGGCGAGGTGCGCGGCGCGCGGCGGTCGCGGTATGGGGCGCGCGGGGCGCGGGGCACGGCGCGACGGCAGCGGTGCACGGCGCGCGGAACGCAGACGAGGCACGAGGGTCTCCCTATCGGGGCCGGATGGACATCTTCCGACGCCATTGTCTGAATTGTTACCAAGGTGTGCGCAAGCTGAGAGCCGCCATCGGCGCGACGCCGCCCGCCCGCGGCGGCCGGAACCGCCCCGGTTACCGTTGAAGTGGGAAAACGGCTGGGAAACGGCCCCGTCGACGACCGCCGCGAGTGGAGGGAGCACGCACGTGACCGAACGCAAACCGCCGGGCGTGAGCTTCGAGTCCTGGGTGGACCGGCAGATCCGCGAGGCGTCGGAGCGCGGCGAGTTCGACGACCTGCCCGGCCGGGGCAAGCCGCTCGCGCATCTCGACCGGCCGTACGACGAGCTGTGGTGGGTCAAGGCGAAGATGGCGCGTGAGCAGCTGTCCGCGCTGCCCCCCTCCCTCGCCGTCCGCAAGGACGCCGAGGCCGCGCTCGACGCCGTGACCAGGGCACGGAGCGAGAAGGAGGTGCGCGAGATCGTCGCGGAGGTCAACGAGAAGATCCTCGCGGCGCACCGCGCGCCCGCCGTCGGCCCGCCGCTGAAGCTGGCCCCGCTGGACGCCGACGCGCTGGTACGCGAGTGGCGCGAGGGGCGCGAGTAGCCGGTACGGAGCGACCGGACGCACGGACTCCGGAGGACCCCTAACGCGCGCGGGAGCGTCGATCGTTGGTGGTAGGGTCCCCCTCGAAACGTCAAGCCGTACGCAAGCGCACGGGGTAGACGCAGTCCGGGGGGGACTGAACCGTAGGTCACCCCTGCGCGGCGACCCGCCGTCCCGACCAGACGGCACAGCCGACATCCGCCCGGGCCGAACCCGGAACGGGCGCCGTCGCACGCCGCCTTGGCCCGGCTCGGCCCGGCTCCCGCCGCGGCGGATCCGGTGCTGGACCGGCACGCCCCCCGCACGGGTGACGGAGCCCGGGACACTGCGTGCCGCACCCTCCTCCGCCTCCGGACGGCGCTGATCACCGGCACCGGCCGTGCGAGAGGGGGAGCAGGTTGACCACCCGACGTCAGTTCCTCGCGGCGTCGGCCGCGGGCCTCGGCGCCGCGGCCCTGACCCCCGCCCCGCTCGCCGCGGCGCCGGGCAGCCCCCGCGGCGACCGGCCCAACATCGTCCTGATCGTCGCCGACGACCTCGGCTACGGCGAACTCGGCTCGTACGGCCAGCAGCTCATCCGTACCCCCCACCTGGACCGGCTCGCCGCCGAGGGCATGCGGTTCACCGCGGCGTACGCCTCCGCGCCCGTCTGCGCGCCGTCCCGCGCCTCGCTGCTGACGGGCCTGCACAGCGGGCGCGCCCGGGTCCGCGAGAACCCGATGCGCGGCATCCAGCCCTCGATCGGCGACGCGGACACCACGATCGCCGAACTGCTGCGGGCGCGCGGCTACCGCACGGCGTGCATCGGCAAGTGGGGCTTCGGCCCCGACGAGCCGGACCAGCACAGCCACCCCAACTACCGCGGGTTCGAGGAGTTCTACGGCTATCTGACCCACCGGCACGCGCACCAGTACTTCCCGCAGTACCTCTGGCACAACGGGCGCCGCGTGCCGCTCGCGGGCAACGGCGAGGGCGGGCGCGGCACGTACGCTCCCGAGCAGTTCTCCACGCGCGCCCTGGAGTTCATCCGGGCGCGCTCCGCGGAGCCCTTCTTCCTCTACCTCTCCCCCAACGTGCCGCACGCCCCCAGCGCCGTGCCGGACACCGGCGAGTACAGCGACACGGACTGGAAGCCGGCGGACAAGGGGCACGCCGCGCAGGTGGCGAACTTCGACGCGATGGTCGGCGCGGTGATCGAGGAGCTGTACGCGCAGCGCCTCGCCGAGGACACCGTCGTGCTGGTCACCAGCGACAACGGCCGGCACGAGGAGGGCGGCGTGACGCCGGCGCTCTTCCAGCGCGAGCGCTCGCTGCGCGGCTACAAGCGGAACCTGTACGAGGGCGGCATCCGGGTGCCGCTCATCGCCTGGTCCCCGTACCGCATCCGGCCGCGCACCGTGAACCGGCCCACGCCGCACATAGACCTGTTGCCCACCCTCGCGGAGCTGGCCGGCGCCCCCGCGCCGCGCGACGTCGACGGGCTGTCCCTCGCGCCGCTGCTCACCGGCACCGGCCCGGCACCCACCCACCGGTTCCTGTACTGGTACCGCAACGAGCGGGCCTCGACGCCGCTGGCCCGCGCCGCCGACCACGACCGGATCCGGCGGATCTCGGAGGCGGTACGGGCCGGCGACTGGAAGGCGGTGCGCTTCGCGCCCGGCAAGGACCGCACGGCGCCGGACGACCGCTGGCAGGTGGAGCTGTACAACCTGGCGGACGACCCCGGCGAGACCGTCGACCGCGCCGCGGACCGGCCGGACATCGCCGCCCGGCTGGTCGGCGTCATGCGGCGGGAGTGGCACGACACGTACGCGCGCGCGCCGTTCGGCGTGACGATCGAGGCCCCGCCCTACGCCGAGCCGGGCCGGGTGCTGACCGTCACCGCCACCCTGCACAACGGGTCGGACGTGCCGTGGACCGGGGCGCGGGTACAGCTGCAGGTCCCCGAGGGCTGGCGGGTACGCGCCGCGAACCGCCGGCCGCGCGGCCGGCTGGCGCCGGGCACCGAGGTGGTCACCCGCTGGCGGGTGACGCCCCCGAAGGGCGCACCCGCCGGCCGCTGGGAGCTGCGCGCGCGGGCCGTCGCGCGGGCCGGGGGCGGGTCGCTGACGTACCGTACGCGGCACGCCGTGCTCACGCCGCCGGCGAAGGGCGGCTACTTCGACGATCTGCCCTGGCTGGTCTGAGGGCTGGTCTGAGGGGTTGGCCTGAGGGGCGTACGGACCGGGACGGTGCCTGCCCGCACGCCGCGGCGGCCCGCGCGGTCAGGGGCGGGGAATGTTGCGGAGGTTGGAGCGGGCGAGGTCGAGCATGGTGCCGACGCCGCCCTCCAGGACCGTGCGCCCGGCCGCCAGCGCGAAGCCGCGCACCTGCTCCAGCGTGATGCGCGACGGGATCGACAGCGCGTTGGAGTCGGTGACCAGCTCGACCAGCGCGGGGCCCGTGGCCGTCAGCGCCTCGCGCAGCGCGTCCTCGATCTCGCCGGGCTTCTCCACCCGCCAGGCGGGGATGCCGATCCCGCGGGCGACGGCGGAGAAGTCGACCCCGCGGTGGTCGGTGCCGTACGCGGGCAGGCCGTCGACCAGCATCTCCAGCTTGACCATCCCCAGCGAGGAGTTGTTGAAGACGACGGTCTTGACCGGCAGGTCGTGCTGCCGGACGGTGATCAGCTCGCCCAGCAGCATGCCGAGGCCGCCGTCGCCGGACAGCGAGATGACCTGGCGCCCGCGGTCGGCGCAGGCGGCGCCGATGGCGTGCGGGAGGGCGTTGGCCATCGAGCCGTGGGTGAACGAGCCGATGACGCGGCGGCGTCCGTTGGGGGTGAGGTAGCGGGCGGCCCAGACGTTGTTCATGCCGGTGTCCACGGTGAACACCGCGTCGTCCGCGGCCAGTCGGTCCAGCACCCGGGCGGCGTACTCGGGGTGGATCGGCACGTGCTTGTCGACCTTCGAGGTGTACGCCTCGACGACCTTGGTCAGCGCCCGCTCGTGCTTGCGCAGCATGCCGTCGAGGAAGCGCCGCTCGTGCTTCTCACGCAGCAGCGGCTGCAGCGCGTCCAGAGTGGAGGCGACGTCGCCGTGCACGGCGACCTCCAAGGGCGTGCGGCGGCCGAGGCGGGTGGCGTCGACGTCGATCTGCACGGTCTTGCTCTGCGGCAGGAAGGCGTCGTACGGGAAGTCGGTGCCGAGCATGACGACGAGGTCGGCCTCGTGCAGCGCGTCGTAGCAGGCGCCGTAGCCGAGGAGGCCGATCATGCCCACGTCGTACGGGTTGTCGTACTGGATCCACTCCTTGCCGCGCAGCGTGTGCCCGACGGGCGCCTTGACGGTCTCGGCGAGCCGCATCACCTGCGCGTGCGCGTGGCGCACGCCCGCGCCGGCGAAGAGCGCGACGCGGTCGGCGGCGTTGACGGCGTCGGCCAGCTCGCGCACGGTCTGCGGGTCGGGGACGATCGCGGCGGGGCGCACGCAGGGGACGGTGTGGCCGGTGGGGTTCGCGGCCTGCTTGTCGGCGATGTCGCCGGGCAGGACGAGCACCGCGACCTCGCCCGCCCCGACGGCGTGCTGGGCGGCGATCCGGGCGATGCGCGGCATCTGCTCGGGCTGGGAGATCAGCTGGCAGTAGCCGGACGCCTGGTCGAAGAGCTTCTCGGGGTGGGTCTCCTGGAAGAAGCCGCTGCCGATCTGGGTGGCGGGGATGTGCGAGGCGATGGCGAGGACGGGGGCGCCGCTGCGCTGCGCGTCGAACAGGCCCTGGATGAGGTGCGTGTTGCCGGGGCCGCAGGAGCCGGCGCAGGCGGCGAGCTGCCCGGTGACCTGCGCCTCGGCGGCGGCGGCGAAGGCGCCGGCCTCCTCGTTCTGCACGTGCACCCACTCGATGGCGCCGTCGCTGCGGCGGATGGCGTCGACGAGCGGGTTGAGGCTGTCGCCGACGACGCCGTAGATGCGCTTCACGCCGTACTGGAGCAGGACCTCCACGAGCTGGTCGGCAACCTTGGCACTGCTCATCGCGCTCTCCTCGCATCGGCTACGCGGCGTCCGGGGCAACGTGTTCGATCGTAAGCGATCACCGCGGAGCGGGGCGTATCGTGCGGCTGGCCGCGGCCTCGGGGGCGGGCTATAGTCCGAAACTAGCGCCGCTAGTTTCGATGGGGAGGCCCGCCCGTGCGCACCGTCCACTTCGCAGCCGCCCGCCGCACGCCGATCGGGAAGCTGCGCGGTTCGCTCTCCGCCGTACGCCCCGACGACCTCGCCGCCGGGGTGATCCGCGGACTGCTCGACGGTGTCCCGGCGCTCGACCCGGCCCGTATCGACGACGTCTACTGGGGCGCCGCCAACCAGGCCGGCGAGGACAACCGCAACGTCGCCCGCATGGCCGTCCTCCTCGCCGGCCTGCCCGAGTCCGTCCCCGGCGCCACCCTCAACCGCCTCTGCGCCTCCGGCCTGGAGGCCGTCACGACCGCCGCCCGCGCCATCGCCGCCGGCGAGGCGGACGTGGTGCTGGCCGGCGGCTCGGAGTCGATGAGCCGCGCGCCGTTCGTGCTGCCGCGGCCGGACGAGGCGCTGCCGCGGCAGCTGGCGACGGCCGACACCCGGCTCGGCTGGCGGCTTGTCAACCCGCGGATGCGCGAGCTGCACGGGCTGCTCGCGATGGGCGAGACCGCGGAGGAGGTGGCCGAGCGGTACGGCGTGGGGCGGGCGCGGCAGGACGAGTTCGCGCTGCGCAGCCATCGACGGGCCGCGGCGGCCCGGGCGGCGGGGCACTTCGACGCGGAGCTGCTGCCGGTCGTACGGCCGGACGACGGCGCGGCGGTGACGGCGGTGACGGCGGACGAGTGCATCCGCGAGGACACCTCGGCGGAGCGGCTGGCGCGGCTGAAGCCGGCGTTCCGGGCGGGCGGCAGCGTGACCGCGGGCAACTCCTCGCCCATGAACGACGGGGCGGCGGCGCTGCTGCTGGTCAGCGAGGAGGCGCTGACGGAGTTCGGCCTGACCTCCCTCGGCCGGTACGCGGCCGGCGCCTCCGCGGGCGTCCACCCCGACGTCATGGGCGTCGGCCCGGTGCCGGCCACGCGCAAGGCGCTGGACCGGCTGGGCTGGTCGGTGGCCGACGTCGAGACGGCGGAGCTGAACGAGGCCTTCGCGGCGCAGGCGCTCGCCTGCGTGGACGAACTGGGGCTGGACCCCGAGACGGTCAATCCGGACGGCGGCGCCATCGCGCTGGGCCACCCGCTGGGCTGCTCGGGGGCGCGGATCCTGACGACGCTGCTGCACCGGATGGCGCGTACGGGCGCGCGGCGGGGGCTGGCGACGATGTGCGTCGGGGTGGGGCAGGGCTCGGCGGTGCTGGTGGACCGGCCCTGAGGGGCCCGGCCTGAGGGCCGGACCTACTCCGCCGCTTCCTTCGCCGCCCACGACTCCCACTCCGACGGCGGGTTGCCGAGCACGCCCGCGCGGCGCCGGCCGGCCGCCTCCTCGTCGGTGTGTAGCGCGTGCGCCAGCCGGTCGGTGCCCTCCCCCGACTCGGCGAGGGCGCGGATGACCGCGTCCCGGGTGCCCTCGATGCGGGGCGCGATGCGTTCCAGGTCGCGTAACGCGGCGTACCAGTCGCCGGGGATCGGCGGCGGGCCGCCCGCGTCGCGGGAGTTCACGCCCGTACGGAGCATGCCCAGCGCCCACAGGCAGCTGTCGACGATCTCCGCGAGCAGCCGGGCCTCGCGGGTCAGCGCCCTGGTCTCCTCCGGAGTCAGCCGGACCGTGAACTCCAGTCCGTCGTCCCCTTCCGGCGCGCGGTAGACGACCGTCATCCTGACCCCCTCGCGGCAAGCCGGGCAGTGCGGTGGTTGCACTCTATGCACCACCGACGTGCCCCGGGAAGCCGCCGGGCACGGCTGAAGCACAATGGCCCCATGGATCTTCGCATCTTCACAGAACCGCAGCAGGGCGCCTCGTACGACACCCTCCTGACGGTGGCCCGCGCCACCGAGGACCTCGGCTTCGACGCCTTCTTCCGCTCCGACCACTATCTGAAGATGGGCGACGTGAGCGGCCTGCCCGGCCCCACGGACGCCTGGGTGACGCTGGCGGGCCTGGCCCGCGAGACCAGCCGTATCCGGCTCGGCACGCTGATGACCGCCGCCACCTTCCGGCTGCCGGGCCCGCTGGCCATCCAGGTGGCGCAGGTGGACCAGATGTCGGGCGGCCGGATCGAGCTGGGCATCGGCGCGGGGTGGTTCGAGGAGGAGCACACCGCGTACGGGATCCCGTTCCCGAAGGCGAAGTTCGGCCGGCTGGAAGAGCAGTTGGCGATCGTGACCGGGCTGTGGGGGACGCCGACGGGCGACACCTTCAGTTACTCCGGCACGTACTACGAGCTGACGGACTCCCCCGCGCTGCCCAAGCCGGTGCAGGCGCCGCTGCCGGTGCTCATCGGCGGCATGGGTGCGCAGCGGACCCCGGCGCTGGCCGCCCGCTACGCGGCGGAGTTCAACGTGCCGTTCTGCTCGGCGGCGGACTCCGAGCGGCAGTTCACCCGGGTCCGCGAGGCGGCCGAGGCCGCCGGCCGGTCGCCGGCCGACCTGGTGTACTCCAACGCGCTCGTGGCCTGCGTCGGCAAGGACGACGCCGAGGTGGCGCGGCGGGCGGAGGCCATCGGCCGGCAGGTGCCGGAGCTGAAGGAGAACGGCCTGGCCGGCACCCCGGCGGAGGTGGTCGAGCAGCTCGGACGCTACGGGGCCGTGGGTTCGCAGCGCTTCTACCTGCAGATCCTCGACCTGTCGGACCTGGACCACCTGGAGCTGATCGCCGCCGAGGTGCTGCGGCAGGTGTCGTAGCCGGAAGTCGGCGCCGGCCGGCCCGTAAAACCCCTGGCGGGCGGGGGTCGGGCCCGGCGAGGATGGCCGGGTGGAGCGCGGTGAGTTGCTGGTCGAGGAGCACACCATCCTGGCGGTGGTGGCGGGTTCGCGCGCCTTCGGCCTGGCCACGGCGGCGTCCGACACCGACCGGCGCGGGGTGTACGTCGCGCCGACCGAGTGGTTCTGGCGGCTGGAGAAGCCGCCGCAGCACTGGGAGGGTCCGCTGCCCGAGCAGTTCAGCCTGAGTTTGCGAGGCCCCGGGCGCTTGCGCTCGGGGCACTCGCATCGTTCGCCCATGGACCTCGCATTGGTCCGGTAGTCTCCCCACATCCGTTCGTGAGCTTGTAAGGCACGAACCGGCTTTGCCGGGGATACGGTTCAGATAGCGCTGACCGGGCGGATGTCGCTGGGCCTAGCCCAGTGTGGGGCCCCGTCAACGGTCCCGCGCCGCAGAGTTGCGGCGGATGTGACTCCGGCGTCGCAGCCAGCGCTGAGCGGAGAGCATGAATCGGTGTGATCGGCTGAGTCATCAAGCCTGGTCGTTCTCGGCCGAGAAGTTGACCTGGGAGGTGGAGCGCTGCCGCGCACAGGTGCACTGTGCGTCGACGTCGGCCCGTACCGCGACCGGCTGCTCGCGGTCGGGCGCGGCGAGGTGACCTGGGACGAGGTCACGGCGTGGACGGCGGAGCTGTCCCGCCGCCTGGACGAGGCGCTGCCTGCCAGCCCGCTGCCGGAGTCCCCGGACCAGGCCCGCGTGGAGTCCTGGCTCACCTCCGTCCGCCACCGCAGTCTGGCCACCGCATGAGTGCGGCCCCGGACCCCGCCGTCCTCGCCGCGGCCGGTCTCCCCGACCTGACCCCGGTCCTCGCCGCGCCGGCGCAGCCGCTGGTGTTCGCCACGGTCTCGGGCGCCCATCTGTACGGCTTCCCCTCCCGCGACTCGGACGTGGACCTGCGCGGCGCCCACCTGCTCCCGCTGCGCGCGGTCCTCGCCCTGGACGCGCCCGCGGAGACGAGCAGCCGCATGTGGAAGCACGACGGCACCGAGATGGACCTCGTCACGCACGACCTGGCGAAGTTCGCCCGGCTGCTGCTCCGCCGCAACGGCTACGTGCTCGAACAGCTCCTCTCGCCGCTGGTCGCGCGGACCTCGCAGGTCCACGCCGACCTGGTCGCGCTCGCCCCGCGGCTGCTCACCCGGCACCACGCCCACCACTACCGCGGCTTCGCGCGCGGGCAGTGGCGGCTCTTCAGCTCCTCGGGAGAACTGAAGCCGCTCCTCTACACCTTTCGGGTGCTCCTCACCGGAATCCACCTCATGCGCACCGGCGAGGTCGTCGCGCACCTGCCCGCGCTGACTGGGCTGGCGCCGGCGCCGGCGTACCTCGGGGACCTGGTCGCCGCCAAGGCCGCTGCGGAGCACGGGCTGTTGGGCGCCGTGCCCGGCGCTCCGGACGCCGGGCGGCTGGAGGCGGACGTGACGGCGCTCCACGGCGTACTGGACGACGCGCAGGATCGCACCTCGCTGCCGGATGCGCCCGAAGGGCGCGCGGAGCTGGGCGAGATCGTCGTCGATGCCCGGCTCCAGCTGGGTTGACACCGGATAACGCTTCCCGCCGACCTCTTGACCTGTCTCAGGGCTGACTTCTATGTTCACCGGGCAAGAGGTAGAACGTAGGACCTCCCACGACCTCGCCTATCCCCGGGACAGGGACGGGCGCGGCGCCATCCCCTGTTTTTCCCCTCCTGGAGGCACCGTGAGCGACGTATCACCAGAGCCGGGCGTCGACCGCCGGCGAGTGCTGCAGTACGGCGGGGCGCTGAGCGCCTTCGGCGTCATGGCGCCGGCGCTGGCCGCCTGCTCCGGAGGTCCGGACTCGACCTCGGACACCGACGGGGGCGACAGCACCGACTCCGTCACCGCCGTCATCGGGTACGGCAACGACCAGAGCTGGGACCCCACGCTGACCGCGTCCGCGTTCGCCGTGGCCAGCAACCACCACATCTTCGAGGGTCTACTCGACACCGACCCCATCACCCGCGAGCCCTACCCGGCGCTGGCCACCGAGGCGCCCGCCGACCCGGGGGCCACCACCTGGTCGTTCACCCTGCGCGACGGCGCGACGTGGCACGACGGCAAGCCGGTCACCGCCGACGACGTGGTGTTCACCTTCGACCGGGTGCTCGACTCCGAGACCCAGACCCTCGTCCACGGCTTCTTCGCCGCGTGGCTGAAGGAGGTCAAGAAGACCGGGGAGAACACCGTCGACCTGGTGCTCAACTTCCCGTTCCCGGACGGGCTGTCCCGGCTCACCCTGGCGAAGATCCTGCCCAAGCACGTCCTGAGCAAGTCCGGCGCCTGGAAGGACCTCGACGGCGGCATGCCCGAGGTCGTCGTCGGTTCCGGCCCGTACAAGATGACCGCCAACCAGCCGCTGTCGAACACCTCCTTCGAGGCGTACGCGGACTACAACGGCCCGCGCAAGGCCAACTTCAAGGAGATGAACTGGCTGTCCATCGTGGACGCCGCCCCCCGGGTCGCGAAGATCTCCGGCGGGAGCGCCGGTGCGCAGATCTCCGACAACATCCCGTACGCCAACGTCAAACAGCTGGAGCAGGACGGCCTCACCGTCGAGGGCGGGGCCGGCATGAACCACATGTTCCTGCTCTTCAACACCGAGCGGGCGCCCTTCGACGACGTACGCGTGCGCCAGGCGCTGCACTACGCCATCGACACCGGCAAGATGATCGAGGCGGGCCTGAAGGGCTACGGCAAGGCCGCCACTTCCTTCCTCGACGAGGGCAACCCCACCTACCGCAAGGCCAAGACCGTCTACGGCTACGACCCGGACAAGGCCAAGGCGCTGCTGAAGGAGGCCGGGGTCAGCGGGCTGAAGGTGACCCTCATGGCGTCGACCGTCAGCTGGATCGCGGACTGCATCCCGACCATCAAGGAGTCCTGGGACGCCATCGGGGTGGAGACCACCCTGGAGCCGCAGGAGACCTCCGCCCTCTTCACCAAGCTGGACCAGAAGGTGAACTACCAGGTCGTCGCCTCCGCCTCGAACCCCAACCAGCTCGGCATCGAGGCCGATCTGATCCTCCGTTACAACTACACGCAGGACAACCTCTGGATGGGCTACGCCCGCTGGGCCCAGGCCCCGGAGGCCAAGGACCTGTTCCGGCTCATGGACGCGGCCACGCGCGAGCCCGACCAGGCGAAGAAGAAGCAGATGACGCAGGAGTACCTGGACGTCATCGCGGAGAACGCGGTCGTCTACCCCGTGGTCCACACCGAGCTGGTCACCGCCTGGGACCCCGACAAGATCACCGGGATACAGCCGCAGCCCTACCCCGGCGTCAACCTGCTCAAGGCCAAGCCCGCGTAGGGCGGCAGTCACGGTCAGTCAAGGCTAGGAGCTCACGTACGTGGCCCAGATCGCCAGGATGCTGCTACGCCGCATCGCCCTGCTCGTCCCGCTGATGCTCGGCATCGTGCTGTTCGTCTTCCTCGTCATGCGCTTCTCGGACATCGATCCGGCGGTGGCGCACTTCCAGGGCGCCAACCCCTCAGAACAGCAGCTCGACGACTACCGCGAGGAGCACGGACTCAACGACCCGCTGCCCGTCCGCTACGCCGCGTTCGTCGGCGACCTGCTGCGGGGCGACATGGGTCTGAGCGTGCTCAACGGCAGACCGGTCATCGACCAGGTGACCACCGCGCTGCCCCTGACCATGCAGCTCACCTTCCTGGGTCTCGCCATCGCCATCGTGCTGTCGGTGGTCTTCGGGGTCACGGCCGCGATCTACCGCGACCGGGCCCCGGACCAGCTGATCCGCATCGTGTCGCTGGTCGGCGTCGCCGCCCCCGCCTTCTGGGTGGCGCTGCTGCTGATCCAGTATCTGGCGGTGGACTGGGGGTGGTTCCCCTCCGGGGGGTACGTGAATCCGGGCGACTCCTTCACGGGCTGGCTCAAGACCATGACGCTGCCGGCCATCGCACTGTCGCTGCACGTCGCCGCGCAACTCACCCGTATCGTCCGCACGGCGGTGGTGGAGGAGCTGGACAAGGACTACGTGCGCACGGCGATCGGCAGCGGGCTGCCGCCGGTCGTCGTGGTCGGCCGCAACGTGCTGCGCAACTCGCTCATCAACCCGCTGACCGTCCTCGGCCTGCGGGTGGGCTACCTGCTCGGCGGCGCCGTCGTCATCGAGACGATCTTCTCGCTGCCCGGCATGGGCACGCTGATGATCAACGCGGTGAAGAACGGGGACCCCGCCGTCGTGCAGGGCGTGGTGCTCACCATCGCGGTGGCGTTCGTCGTCGTCAACCTGGTTATCGACATCCTCTATCTGCTGGTCAACCCCCGTCTGAGGAGCGCCGCCTGATGCTCACCACCCTCGGGGGCCGCAAGCAGCTCACGGAGCGGCTGTCCCGGCCCGGCCTGCGGCTCCGCGGGCTGAAGCGGCTGCCCTGGATGTCCCGGATCTCACTGGGGCTGCTCGCCCTGGTGGTGCTGGTCGCGGTGTTCGCGCCGCTGCTCGCCCCGCACGACCCACTCGACCAGCAGGCCCAGGCCGACGGCACCGGGCACCCGTCCGGCGACCACTGGATGGGGCAGGACAGCCTCGGCCGCGACATCCTCAGCCGGCTGATGTACGGGGCCCGCTGGTCGCTGGTCATCGGGCTGGGCGCCACCCTGCTGGGGCTGGTCGCCGGGGCGATCCTCGGCGCCGTCGCCGCCACCTCCCGCAAGGCGGTGGACGAGTTCGTGATGCGCTGCCTGGACGTCGTCATGGCGTTCCCGGGGATCGCGCTGGCCGCGGTGCTCGTCGCCGTGTTCGGCGGCAGCATCCCGGTGCTGGTGTGCGCCATCGCGTTCCTCTACACGCCGCCGATCGCGCGGGTCGTACGGGCCAACGTGCTCGACCAGTACGGCGAGGACTACGTGACCGCGGAACGGGTCATCGGGGCCCGTACGCCGCACATCATCGTCAAGCACGTCGCCATCAACTGCGCCGCGCCGATCCTGGTGTTCTGCACGGTGCAGGTCGCCGAGGCGATCGTCTTCGAGGCGTCGCTGTCCTTCATCGGCGCGGGCGTCCGGCCGCCGGACCCGTCGTGGGGCAGCGTCATCGCGGACGGCAAGAACATGGTGCTGCTCGGCGGCTGGTGGGCCACGGTCTTCCCGGGCCTGCTGATGCTGCTGACCGTGCTGGCGCTGAACATCCTCTCCGAGGGCATCTCGGACGCCTGGGCGGCACCCGCTTCCCGGCGGGCCGAGAGCACGGTGGTCAAGGAGGCCGGCGCCGAGGACCGGATCGAGGCCGCCGTGCCCGGCACCGGCAAGGTGCTCCAGCTGCCCGGGCTCGCCGAGGCCGCCCGGCGGCTGCGCGAGCGGGCCCGGCCGCTGCCCGGCGGCGAGCCGGTGCTGTCGGTGACCGACCTGGCCATCGGCTTCGACAAGCGGCACGCGGGCGTGGACATCGTCGACGGCATCAGCTTCGACATCCGGCCCGGTGAAGTCCTCGGCCTCGTCGGCGAGTCGGGCTGCGGCAAGTCGCTGACGGCGCTGACGGTGATGGGCCTGGAGCCGGCGGGCGCGCGCGTCCGCGGCAGCGTCGTCTTCGACGGCCGGGAGCTGATCGGCACGCCGATGCGGGTACGCCGCAAGCTGCTCGGCCACGAGATGGCGATGATCTACCAGGACGCGCTCAGCTCGCTCAACCCGGCGATGACCATCCGCGCCCAGCTGAAGCAGCTGATCCGGCGCGGCGGCACGCGCACGGCGACGGAGCTGCTGGAGCTGGTGGGCCTGGACCCGGACCGTACGCTGCGCAGCTATCCGCACGAGCTGTCCGGCGGGCAGCGGCAGCGGGTGCTCATCGCCATGGCGCTGTCGCGCAACCCGAAGCTCATCGTCGCCGACGAGCCGACCACCGCGCTCGACGTCACGGTGCAGGCGCAGGTCATCGAGCTGCTGCTGCGGCTGCGCGAGGAACTGGGCTTCGCGCTCGTCCTGGTCAGCCACGACCTGGCGCTGATCTCCGACGTCACCGACCGGGTGGTGGTGATGTACGGCGGGCAGATCGTCGAGACCGGCGTCACCGCCGACCTGGTGGAGGCGCCGGCCCACCACTACACGCGCGGGCTGCTGGGTTCGGTGCTGTCGCTGGAGTCGGCCCAGGAGCGGCTGACGCAGATCCGCGGCGTCGTGCCCTCGCCGGCCGACTTCCCGGCCGGCTGCCGGTTCGCCGACCGCTGTCCGATGGCGAGCGGCGCCTGCCTGGACACCGCGCCGGAGTTGGTGGGCGAGGAACGTAAGCACGAGGTGGCGTGCCACCACCCGGCGGTCGAGCCCGCCGTCCAAACGACGCCCTCCCCCGCGGGCGGGGCGGAGAAGGAGGCGCTGCGATGAGCGCGAAGGAGGGCGGCACTCGACCGCTCGGCGAACTGGCCAAGGGCGAGCCCCTGGTCGAGGGCGGCGGCCTGGCCGAGGGCGGCGGTGCGGCGGCGGGGCTGATCACCGTACGGGACGCGCACGTGGTGCACCGGGCGCGCACCGGCGGGCTGTTCTCCCGCGACCGGGTGTACGCGCTGACCGGCGCCGACCTGGCGATCGCGGCGGGCGAGACGGTCGGCGTGGTCGGCGAGTCGGGCTGCGGCAAGTCGACGCTGGCGAAGGTGCTGGTCGGGGTGCAGCGGCCGACGGCCGGCACGGTGGAGTTCCGGGGCCGCGACATCTGGGAGATGGACGGCGGCGAGCGGCGCACGGCCATCGGCACCGGCACGGGCATGATCTTCCAGGACCCGTCGACGGCGCTCAACCGGCGGCTGCCGGTCCGGCAGATCCTCCGCGACCCGCTCGACGTGCACCGCCGCGGCACGTCCGCGCAGCGCACCGAGCGGGTACGGGAGCTGATGGCGCTCGTCGGCCTGCCGCCGGTGCTCGCCGACGCGCTGCCCGGTCAGCTGTCCGGCGGCCAGCGGCAGCGGGTGGCCATCGCCCGCGCGCTGGCGCTGGAGCCGGATCTGGTGGTGGCCGACGAGCCGACCTCCGCGCTCGACGTCTCCGTACGCGCGCAGATCCTCAACCTGCTGCTGGAGCTGAAGGAGCGGCTGAACCTGGCGCTGGTGTTCGTCTCGCACGACATCCAGACGGTGCGGCGGATGAGCGACCGGGTCATCACCATGTACCTGGGCCGGATCGTCGAGGAGGCGCCGGCGGTGGCGCTGGGCTCCGGGGGCGACTCGCCGGCGGAGCGCGGCACGGACACCGCCCGGCACCCGTACACGCGGGCGCTGTTCTCGGCGACCCCGGGGCTCCTCGACCCCATCGACCCGATCCCCCTCGTCGGCCCCGTGCCGTCGGCGACCCGGCCGCCGAGCGGCTGCCCGTTCCGTACCCGGTGCTGGAAGGCGACGGAGGAGTGCGCCGCCTCCATGCCGCCGGTCACGCAGGCGGCGCACGCCCACCGGTTCCGCTGCCACCATCCGGTGGCCGCCGCGGAGAGCACCCGCGACCTCGTGATCCAAGCGAAGGAGAGCGCATGACCCGTCCCACCCACCTGACCGGCGTCGTACCGCCCGTCTGCACCCCCCTGACGCCGGATGCCGAGGTGGACACCGCCTCGCTGATCAGGCTGGTGGACTTCCTCGTGGCGGGGGGCGTCGACGGACTCTTCGTCCTCGGCTCCTCCTCCGAGGCCGCCTATCTCCGGGACGAGCAGCGCAGGACCGTGGTGGACACGGTGGTACGGCACGTCGGGGGCCAGCTGCCCGTGCTCGCCGGCGCGATCGACATGACGACGCCGCGGGTGCTCGACCACGCCCGCAGCGCGCTCGACGCCGGCGCGGACGCGCTGGTGGTCACCGCGCCGTTCTACACCCGCACCCACCCGGCGGAGATCGACCGGCACTTCCGCGAGGTCGCCAGTCGCACGGGCGCGCCGGTCTACGCCTACGACCTGCCGGTGTCGGTGCACACCAAGCTGGGCCACGACCTGGTGCTGACGCTGGCGGCCGACGGGGTGCTGGCCGGGCTCAAGGACTCCAGCGGCGACGAGACGGGGCTGCGCCGCGTCATCGTCGGCGTACGGGACAAGGTGGCGGGGTTCTCCGCCCTGACGGGGTCCGAGACGATGGTGGACAGCGCGCTGGCGATGGGCGCCCACGGCGTCGTACCCGGCCTCGGCAACGTCGACCCGCACGGCTACGCGCGGCTGTACCGCAGCGCGCGCGAGGGCGACTGGGAGGCGGCGCGGACCGAACAGGAGCGGCTGCTCACGCTGTTCGGGATGGTGCGGTCGGGCGACCCGGCGCGGATGGGCATGAGTTCGTCCGCCCTCGGCGCCTTCAAGGCGGCCCTGCACCTGCGCGGGGTCATCGACTGCCCGGCGACGATGCTGCCGCAGATCCCGCTGGACGCCGAGGAGGTGCGGCGGGTGGAGAAGCACCTCGCCGCGGCGGGGCTGCGCTGACGGGGGCTTCCGCAAGCGCCGTACGGCGACGGGAGGGGCGGGGGCCACACGGGGGTGGGCCCACCGCCCCTCCCGCCCGTCTCATCCCCCGCCGCCGACGGGGATCCGCCCCTTGCCGCCGTCGGGCACCGGGGCGTCCGGGTCGTTCGCGGCAGCCGGGGCGTCCGGGTTCGCGGGTGCGGCGGTGGGGGCGGGCGGTTCGAGGTGCAGCTCCGGCAGCAGCCGGTCCGCCCAGCGGGGCAGCCACCAGTTGGCCCGCCCGAGGAGCGTCATCGTCGCCGGCACCAGCACCATGCGGACGATCGTCGCGTCCGCCAGCACCGCCACCGCCATGCCGACGCCGATCATCTTCACCGTCACGTCGGGGTCGATCGCGAAGCCGGTGAACACCGCGATCATGATGGCCGCCGCGCTGGTGATGACGCGCCCGGTCGCCGCGAGGCCGCGTACGACGCTGCCGTGCGGGTCGCCGGTGGCCAGCCAGTCCTCCCGGATCCGGGAGAGCAGGAAGACCTCGTAGTCCATGGACAGGCCGAACAGGATGGTGAACATCAGGATCGGCACCCAGCTGGACACCGGCACGTCGTGGGGCAGGCCCAGCAGCTGGGCGCCCGTGTCGGTCTGGAACACCACGGTCATCACGCCGTACGCCGCGGCGACAGACAGCAGGTTCATCACCGCCGCCTTCAGCGCCACGACCGGGGCCCGGAAGAGCACGGTGAGCAGCAGCAGCGAGAGTCCGACGACGAACGGGATGACCACCCACAGCCGGGTGGAGAGCCGGTCGGAGATGTCGGCGAAGACGGCGACCACGCCGGTGGCCTCGGCGCCTTCGGGCAGCACGTCGGCGCGCAGCCGGTCCAGCAGGTCCTGCGTGCGCTCGTCCTGCGGTCCGGTGGTGGGGGTGACGACGATGACGGCGGCGCCGCGGGCCTCGTTGAAGCGGGGCGGCGACACCGCGGCGACGCCGTCGGCGGCGGCCAGGTCGTCGCCGAGCGCGGGCAGGGTGTCCGCGGGCGTCCGCGCGAGGTCGACGGCGATCTGCAGCGGGCCGTTGGCGCCCTCGCCGTACTCGGCGGCGATCAGGTCGTACGCGCGCCGCGTGGTGTTGGAGTCCGGCTGGCTGCCGGCGTCCTGCGGCCAGGTGCGCATGCCGAGGACCGGGGAGGCGAGCGCGAGCAGCACGACGAGGGCGGCGAGACCGGCGGCCAGCGGGCGCTTGGTGACGGCGCGGGCCCAGCGCTCGGTGAGGGTGGCGCGCGGCGGCGCGGGCGCGGCGGGCGGCTGCGGCGCGGCGGGCTCCGCAGGCTGGACGCCCTTCGCGGGCTGCTCGGGCTGCGCGGCTTGTGCGGACTGTGCGGCCGGCGCGGACTGTGCGACTTGTGCGGACTGCGCGGCTTGTGCGGCTTGTGTGGACTCTTCGGCGCGTACGAGACCGAGGCGCTCGGCCCGGGGCAGCACGCGGTGCCCGGCCAGCCCGCACAGCGCCGGCACCAGCGTCAGCGCGGCGGCCATGACGGCGATGACGGTGCAGAAGGTGGCGTAGCCGAAGGACGCGAACACCGCCACCGTGCTGAGCCGGAGCCCGAAGAGGGACAGCAGGACGGTGGCGCCGGCGATGAGCACGGAAACCCCGGCGGTGGCCGACGCCTCCGCCGCCGCGGCCCGCGGCGCGAGGCCGCGGCGCAGCCCCTCCGCCTGCCGGCCGACGAGCAGCAGCGCGTAGTCGATGCCGACGCCGAGGGCCACCATCGAGGCGACGGTGGGCGCGATGTTGCTGACGTCGGTGGCGGCGGAGAGCAGCGCGACGCCGGCAAGCCCGACGCCGAGGCCGGCGATGGCGACGACCAGCGGCAGCCCGGCGGCGGTGAACGAGCGCAGCGCGAACAGCAGGATGACCAGGGCGGCACCGACGCCGATCATCTCGGCGGTGATCGCGGGCTTGGTGACGTTCTCCGGCACCTGCCCGCCCAGCTCGACGTCCAGGCCCGCGTCCGCGGCGGGGGCGGCGGCGTCGCGCAGCGCGTCGGTGCCCTCGGAGCCCTTGAAGTCGGTGACGGGGATGCGGTAGTTGACGGTGAGCAGCGCCGTGTCCCCGTCGCGCGAGAACACCGGTTCGTCGACCACGGACACGCCCTCCAGGCCCGCGAGCCGCGTGCGCACGTCGGCGAGCACACCGGTCGGCAGGTCGTCGCCGGAGTCACCGTGGACGACGACGCGCGCGCTGGTGCCGGACATCTCCGGGAACGCGTCGGTGAGGAAGTCGGTGCCCGCCTGGGAGGGGGTGCCCGCCACGCGGTAGTTGTCGTGCGGGGTGCCGCCGAACGCCCCGGCCAGGGCGAAGAACGCGGCTATGGCGACGAGCCAGGCGGAGACCGTCCGCCAGGGGTGCGCCGCGCAGGCGCCGCCGAGGCGGCCGAGCAGTCGGGTCATGACCGTTCCTTGGGCAGATCGGCAGGTCCATCGGTTCCGGGCACACGGTGCCGAGGGCTTCTTGCAGGCGTCTTGGAGAACTCTTGGAACGGTCCGGAACGGTCCGGAACGGTCCGGAGCAGGCGGAACGGGGCTCCGGCGCCGCTCAGCGCGGCCGGGCGAGCGCCGCGCGGGCGTTCTCCGCATCCGCCAGCCACTGCGGCGCCTGCCAGCGGCGCGCGACGACGGCGGCGTGCGCGTAGTGGGCGTCGGCCTCCTCCGTACGGTCCAGCAGCAGGGCGAGGTCGCCGAGCGTCTGCGCGACGGGCCGCATCGCCAGGCACATGCTCGCGGCCCCCGCGACCACGTCGCGCAGCGGCAGCAGCTCCGCCAGCAGGTCCGGGGCCTCGTCCCGCTCCGCCAGCGCGACCACGGCCAGCGCGCGGGCCGTCAGGAAGAGCGAGTAGAAGAAGTCCTGCCTGATGGGCGGCCGTTCGGCGCGTACGGCGCGGGCCTCGTCCGGGCGGCCGGCGTCGATCAGGGCCAGCGCGAGCGAGTCGCCGGCGAGCGCCCCGTACACCGGCAGCGCCTCCAGAAGCTCCGGCAGCGCCTCCGCGGGCTGGCCCTTCCGCCAGCACAGCGCGAAACGCGACACGGTCCGCATGGCCTCCGCGTGCGGGGACCCGTTGGCACGCAGCCGGGCGACCGCGCCGGCGTAGCCCTGCTCGGCCGCCGCGAGGTTGCCCTCGGCCATGCGCAGCGCCGCCAGCTGTACGTTCCCGACCGCGGCGGGCTCGCTGAGCCGGTGGGTCTCGGCGATCTCCAGCCCGCGGGCGACGTGCCGGCGTATCGACGCGACATCGCCGCGGACGGCGGCGGTCCCGGCGGCCAGGTATTCGGCGAACCAGGCGTACGTGGGCATGTCGTGGTCGGCCGCGAGCTGCGCCAGCTCGGCGGCGACCTTCTCGTGCGGCGCGGGGTCGAACTCCCAGTCCATGACCCGGCTCCGGGTGGCGAGCACCTGGGCGAGCAGCGCGGGGTCGTCGAGTCCGCGGGCCAGGTCGACGGCCTCGGCCGCCGCCGCACGCGCCGCGTGGGCCGGGCCGGCGGCGGCGCTGTCGAGGGCGGCGGCGAGGGCCTCCAGCAGGCGGCAGCGGGTGGCGTCGTCGCGCGTGCCGTCCGCCAGCAGCCGGCGCAGCGCGGCGGCGGACCGGGTGTCCTCGTGCGCGTAGGTCCGGCGCTCCCAGGCGGTGGGCTCGGTCCAGGCGGTCAGCGCCTCGACGAGCAGGTCGTCGCGGCCGTGCCGCTCGGCGACGTCCATGGCGCGGGCGCGGATGCCCTGCGCCTCGACGACCGCGCCGCCGCGGGCCCGCGCCTGCAACTGCAGCCCGAGCAGGGCGACGAGGCGGGCGGGGGCGTCCTCGCCGGCGAACGCGGCGGGGTGCCGCTCGACGCGGGCGGCGGCCTGGGCCAGCAGCTCGGCGGCGGTGTCGTGCGCGTAGCGGCGGCCGGCGAGGCCGGCGGCGCGGACGGCGTAGTCGACGGCGGTGCGGGCGGTGGCGGTGCCGGGGGCCTTCAGGTGGTGGTGGGCGATGGCGGAGACGTCGTCGGGGCGCAGCTCGCGCAGGGCGCGGCCGAGCGCGGCGTGCAGCCGGGCGCGGCGGAGGCCGCTGGTGTCGGCGTAGAGGGTGTCGCGGACGAGGGCGTGGGCGAAGCGGATGCGGCCGGGGCCGGGTTCGGTGAGCAGCCCGGCGGCGAGGCCGGCGTCGAGTGCGTCGAGGACGGCGTCTTCGGCGGCGGGGTGGTGGGGCGGGGGTGGGGCGGCGTTGTCGGCGGGCTCGGCGGGGGGTGCGGTGGCGTGCGGTGTGCCGGTGGGTGCGGTGGCGGGCGGTGCGGCAGAGGGTGCGGCGGCGGGCGGTGCGGCAGAGGGTGCGGCGGCGGGCGGTGCGGCGGCGGGCCGTGTGCCGGTGGGTGCGGCGGCGGGCGGGGTGGCCGTTCCTCCTGCCGGTTCGGCGGCCGGGTCGGAGGGCTCGGCGGCCGGTTGGGCGGCGGGCCCGCGGGCCGGTGCGGTGGCGGGCCCGGCGGCGAGTACGGCGACGGCTTCGGTGGCCGGTTCGGGGCCGGCGCCCGCGCCGGAGGCGGCGGCGCGGACCAGCACCTCGACGTCTGCCTCCCGGCCGGCCGCGGCGGCGAGCCGCAGCACGGACAGCGCGGCGGGCGGCAGCCGGTCGAAGCGGCGGCGCAGCACGTCGCGTACGCCGTCGGGCACGGCGCGCAGCACGTCGGCGACCACGGTGCCGCCGGTGAGCATGCGGGCGGTCTCCAGCAGGAAGAACGGGTTGCCGCCGGTGCGTTCGGCGAGGGCGGCGGCGGTCGGGGCGTCGACGGGGGCCAGGGCGCGTACCAGCCGTGCGGCGTCGGGCGGCGCGAGCCCGTCGAGGGGCAGCCGCACGGGGGCGCGGCGGGCGAGGACCGCCTGCACGGCGGCGAGGTCGCCCTCGTCCGGGCGGTGGGCGACGACGACCAGGAGCCGGCCGGCGGGCGGGTCCTCGGCGAGGCCGGCGAGGAGCGCGAGGGTCTCGCGGTCGGCGCGGTGCAGGTCGTCGAGGAAGAGGGCGAGGGGCCGTTCGCGGGTGGCGGCGGCGAACCAGGTACGGCAGGCGCGGTGCAGCCGGAACCGGTCGCTGGCGCGCCGCGCCTCGGCGTGCGGGCCGGGGTCGAGCAGCGGGGCGAGGTCGTCGGCCAGCCGGGGGTCGGGCGGCGCGTACCGCGCCAGTCGGCGGGCGATCTCCTCCCACGCCCAGGCCGGCGGCGCCCCCTCGGCCTCGGGGCAGCGGCCGACGGCGGTGACCCACCCCCCGGCCGCGAGCCGCCCCGCGCACTGCTCCAGCAGCCGCGATTTCCCGGCCCCGGCCTCCCCCGCCACCAGTACGAACCGCACCGCCCCGGCGACCGCTTCGCCGGCGGCCACCCCGAGCGCCGCCAACTCGGCCTCGCGGCCGACGAAGAGCGCGGGCGCCTCGGGCGGCGGGCCGACGGGGTGCGGCGCGGCGGCGCCGGGGGAAGAGGACAGGAGGGCGGAGGCGGGGGCGAATGGCTGGGGACCGCCGCCCGGCGCCGGTTCGCCACCGTCGGTGTGCGGGCCGGCCGCAGGCCGCGCGGCGGGGGCGCTACGGAGCGGCGGGTGTTCGCCGACCGGGACAGCCGGAGACGACGGGGCGGCACCGTGGTGCTCCCGAGTCCCTGGTCCGGTCACGTCGGACGTTGCAGGCCCGGCGGGCACCCCGTCGCGGGCCGGCGCCCCGGGTACCGCTGCCGGCACCGCCGGTTCGGCGTGCGCGTCGCCAGGCACCGGACCGGGGCAGACATAGTCGCCCCGGCCGCCCAACGCCGCGGGCCCGGCACCCGGCGACGCAGGGGGTTCGGGGGCGGTGGTCGGGTCCGGGCCGGCGAGCCCCGCCCGCTCGGCCGACGCCGACGACGGACCCGACTCAAGCCCGGAACCCGGCAATCCGCGGTCCTCGGAAACACCGGCCGGAACCGGTCCGACAGGCTCGGCCGCCTCGGCCGGCCCCGCAGAGGCAGGGTCCGCGTCGGGGAGCGCCGACACCGGGCCCGGCTCTGCGGCCTCAGAAGCCGGTGGCGGACCACCACGCACCGAGGCCGATCCTGCCGCCCGAGAGACCGGCGACAGACCACCTCTCACCGGATCCGACCCTCCCGCCCCGGAAACCGACAGACCACCACCCACCGGCACCGACCCCACCGCCCCAGAGCCCGGCTGCAGTCCACCCCCCACCCGGTCGCGCAACGCCTCCCAGCGGCGGTTCAGGATGGCCTCCTCCAGCGCCGTCAGCTCCGGCCCCGGCTCGATGCCCAGTTCCTCCGCCAGCCCCCGCCGCACCCGCCGCAGCGCCGCCAGCGCGTCGGCCTGACGGCCGTCCGCCCACAGGGCCAGCACCAGCAGCCGCCAGCCCTCCTCCCGCAGCGGCTCCTCGCCCGTGAGGGCCTCCGCCTCCGCCACCGCCTCCGCCGAGTGGCCGAGGCGCAGGGTCGCCGCCGCGTGGGTCTCCCGGGCGGTCAGCCGCAGTCCGCCGAGCCGGGCGGCCTCGACCGCCGCCCACGGCGCGTCGGCGAACTCCGCGTACGCCTCGCCGCGCCACAGCCGCAGCGCCGCCTCCGTCTCCGTACGCGCTCGCCCCGGGTCCGCCGCGAGGAGGCTCCGCGCCCGGGTGAGCGCCCGCTCAAACCGCCAGGCGTCCACCGCCTCGTCGGGCGGCCGGAAGGCGTAGCCGGGCGGGGTGCTCACCAGCAGCCGGCCGGGGGCGCGGCGCGAGCGGCCGGGCTCCAGCTGGCGCCGCAGGTGGGAGACGTACGCGTGGAGCGAGGCCCGCGCGCTCGGCGGCGGTTCGCCGCTCCACAGGTCGTCGATCATCCGGTCCGCGGAGAGCGTCGCGCCCCGCGCGGTCAGCAGCAGCGCGAGCACGGCACGCTGGCGCGGGCCGCCGAGTTCGGCGGGCGCGCCGTCGACATCGGCGGCGATCGGGCCGAGGACGCCTATCGCCACCACAGGGACGATTTTAGGTCGCGCCCGCCGCCGCCGGTGCGCCGGGGAAGCCCCGGCGCCCGGCGGCGGTCGAGCGGCACACGGCCGACCGGCCGTCAGGCACCGTCGGCCGCCGTCAGCCGGCGCCTCCGGCCCGTGGGCCGCGCCGTCAGTCGAGGTCCCCCAGGTCGAGCCGGCGGAACTCGATGGTCTCGTACGAACCCGCGGCCCCCGTCTCGTACAGGACGCCGATCGTCCGGCCGCTCACCTGCACCAGGTCGGAGTATGCCGCCGGCTGCTGCGACAGCGTCGTCACCTTCGTGAAGTTGCGGCCCGCGTCGTCGCTGCGCCAGACCGCCATCTTCTCCCGCTTCTCCGGGTTCGACGGCCCGGAGAACAGCAGCGGCGCGTCCCGCCCCGCCGGCTGCAGCACGCTGGCCTGGACGACGGGCACCTCGTTCAGGTCCGGCTGCACCTCGTACGGCCGGTCGAGGCTCGCGCCGCCGTCGCCGGAGTAGGAGTCGAGGCGGTTGCCGGCCGAGGTGCCGTTCTGGTCGCGGGTGCTGAAGTAAAGGCGGCCGTCGGGGAGTTCGGCGGCGATGTTCTCGTTGCTGTTGATCTCCCCCTCGTACGCGTCGTCGATGAAGCCCAGTTCCCAGGTGCGGCCGCCGTCGTCGCTGTAGATGGCGTGGGCGCCGTAGTACTTGGCCTCCTGCCCGGTGTCGGCGGAGCCGGCCGGCGGGCTCGTGGAGTGGTTGGACGGGATGACGAGCCGGCCGCGGTGCGGGCCGTGGCTGAGCGCGACGGCGTGCCCCGGCCCGGTCGCGTACCAGCGCCACTGCGGCAGCTTGACGTCGGCGGTGATCTCCCGCGGCTCGTCGAAGGTGCGGCCGTCGTCGGTGGAGCGCTGCACGAAGACCCGCCGGCTCTGCTCGGCCGTGACCTCGCCGCGCATGATCTCGTCCTCGGTGACCTCGCCGCTGTTGTACGAGGTGACCAGCACCAGGTCGCCGGTCTCCGGGTCGACGACCGGCGCGGGGTTGCCGCGGGTGTCGCCGCCGCCGGCGGCCACGACGGACATCGGGCCCCAGGTGCAGCCGCCGTCGTCGGAGCGGCGGACGACGACGTCGATGTTGCCGGTGTCCCCGGCGCCGCCGACGCGGCCCTCGGCGAAGGCGAGGAGGGAGCCGGCGCGGGTCTTGACGGTGGCGGGGATGCGGTACGTGTCGTAGCCGCCCTCGCCGGATCTGTACGGCACGGAGGACGTGCAGCGGGCCTTGCCGGCGGCCGTGGCGCCGGCGTCGGCCGCCGCCGTGCCGGGGCCCGCGGCGAGGGTGCCGAGGAGGGCGGTCGCGGAGAGGAACAGGAGGCTGGTTGCGGCGCGCATGCGGTGACTCCCGAGGTCATGGGACGTAGGAGGTGGGATGTCCAATCGCAAAAACGTAGAGGCAGCGGCGGCGGGAGGCAAGACCCCGGGCCGCGGGAAAGATCGGTCCCGCGCACGGGGCAGTTGCGCGTTCGTGTGCGATCGTGGGCGGGAATCGACCTGACTGAGCATGGGAAACGGGCCACGGTCGGGGCGGACGGGCCCGGGCGCGCAGGGCCGACGGGCGGGCGGAGGAGGCCGGGTGGCGGGCACGGGCGAGATACGGCGGGCGCGGTACGCGGTCGCGGCGGTGTTCGCCGCGCACGGCGCGGTCACCGGCAGCTTCGCCACCCGGGTCCCGTGGGTGCAGGACCACGCCGGGATCAGCGCCGGCCAACTCGGCCTCGCGCTGGCGATGCCCGCGCTCGGCGCCGCCACGGCGATGCCGCTCGCCGGCCGCATCAGCCACACCTTCGGCGCCCGCCGCGCGCTGCGCGGGCTGATGGTCATGTGGTGTCTCGCGCTCGTGCTGCCGGCCGTCGCGCCCGGGCTCGCGACGCTCTGCGCGGCCCTGTTCGTGTACGGCGCGACCGCCGGCATGGCGGACGTGGCGATGAACGCGCTCGGCGTCGACGTCGAGCAGCGGCTCGGCCGCTCGATCATGTCCGGACTGCACGGCATGTGGAGCGGCGGCGCGCTCGCCGGCTCGGCCGCCGGCACGGTCGCCGCCCACACCGACCTGGACGGCCGGGTGCACTTCGCGATCGCCGCCGCCGTCCTCACCGCGGTCTCCGCCGTCGCCTGCCGGTGGGTGCTGGCGCCCGTCGCGCACGCCGACGAGGAGCCGCCGCCGCACTTCGCGCTGCCGCCGCGCTCGGCGCTGCTGATCGGCGCGGTCGGGTTCTGCGCGGTGTTCGCCGAGGGCGCCAGCCTGGACTGGTCGGCGGTCTACCTGCGCGACGAGATGGACTCCTCCGCCGGCCTCGCCGCCGCGTGCACCACGGGCTTCGCGCTGACGATGGCCGTGGCCCGGCTGGTCGGCGACGCGGTCGTGGAGCGCCTCGGCCCGGTACGCACGGTGCGCGCGAGCGGGGTGCTGGCGACGCTCGGCGGGGTGCTGATCGTCACCTCCTCCGTCCCGGCGCAGGCGATGGCCGGGTTCGGGCTGCTGGGCCTCGGCATCGCGGTCGTCGTCCCGGTGGTCTTCGCGGCGGCGGCGCGGTCCGCCAACGCGCCGAGCCAGGCGATCGCCGGGGTGGCGACGATCATGTACGCCTCGGGGCTGATCGCCCCGGCGGCCATCGGGCAGGTCGCGGACGCGACGTCGCTGACGGTGTCGTTCGGGCTGGTGACCCTGCTGACCTCGGGGCTCGTCGCGGGCGCGGGGCTGCTGCGCGGGCGGCACTCGGAGACGTCGGAGACGAAGGCCAGGGCGCCCGGGCCCGTACCCCATCCGGCTCCGGGTCCGGGTCCGGCTCCCGCGCCGAAAACGGACTCGTAGGCGAGGCGCGTACGCAACAGGGCGCGCGTACCCAACAGGGCGCGCGTACGCAACGGCCCGCTGCCGCGGGTCCGTACGCCCTCAGCCGACCGCCTTCGCCGCCGCGCGGCCCGCGGCCCGGCCGGAGAAGAGGCACCCGCCGAGGAACGTGCCCTCCAGCGAGCGGTACCCGTGGACGCCGCCCCCGCCGAAGCCGGCGGCCTCCCCGGCCGCGTACACGCCCGGCAGCGGCTCCCCGCCCTCGGTGAGCACCCGCGACGACAGGTCCGTCTCCAGCCCGCCGAGGGACTTGCGGGTGAGGATGTTCAGCCGTACGGCGATGAGCGGGCCGTTCTTCGCGTCGAGGAAGCGGTGCGGCGAGGCGGCCCGGATGAGCTTGTCGCCGAGGAAGTTGCGGGCCCCGCGTACCGCGGTGATCTGCATGTCCTTGGTGTAGGCGTGGCCGATCTCGCGGTCGCGGGCGGTGAGGGTGCGGCGCAGCGCCTCCTCGTCGATGAGCTTGTCGCCGGTCAGCTCGTTCATCCGGCGCACAAGGGTGCCGAGGTCGCGTTCGACGATGAAGTCGGCGCCGTGGTCCATGAACGCCTGCACCGGGCCGGGCGCCCCGGAGCGCGCCCGGCCCAGCACGTCGCGCACGCTCTTGCCGGTCAGGTCCGGGTTCTGCTCGCTGCCGGAGAGCGTGAACTCCTTCTCGATGACCTTCTGGCTGAGCACGAACCACGTGTACTCGTAACCGGACTTCATGATGTGCTCCAGCGTGCCGAGCGTGTCGAAGCCGGGGAACAGCGGCACCGGCAGCCGGCGGCCGGTCGCGTCCAGCCACAGCGACGAGGGGCCGGGCAGGATGCGGATGCCGTGCCGGGCCCAGATGGGGTTCCAGTTCTCGACGCCCTCGGTGTAGTGCCACATGCGGTCGCGGTTGATCAGCCGGCCGCCGGCGGCGCCGGCGACGTCCAGCAGCAGCCCGTCGACGTGCGCGGGGACGCCGGAGAGCAGCTTGTCGGGCGGGGTGCCGAGGCGCTTCGGCCAGTGGGCGCGGACGAGGTCGTGGTTGCCGCCGATACCGCCGGAGGTGACGACCACCGCCTGGGCGCGCAGTTCGAAGGTCCCGGCGACCTCCCGGCTGCTGGCCTTGCCGCGCTCGGCGTCGCTGGGTTCGAGGATCTCGCCGGTGACGGTGTCGACGGCGCCCGCGCTGCGGGCGAGGCCGGTGACGCGGTGGCGGAAGCGCAGGTCGACGCGGCCCAGCCCGGCGGCCTCGCGTACCCGCCGCTCGAAGGGGGCGACGACGCCGGGTCCGGTGCCCCAGGTGATGTGGAAGCGGGGTACGGAGTTGCCGTGGCCCTCCGCGTCGTAGCCGCCGCGCTCGGCCCAGCCGACGACCGGGAAGAACGACATGTCCATGGAGCGCAGCCAGGCGCGCTTCTCGCCGGCGGCGAAGTCGACGTACGCCTCGGCCCACTTGCGCGGCCAGTGGTCCTCGGCGCGGTCGAAGCCGGCGGTGCCGAGCCAGTCCTGCCAGGCCAGCTCGCGGCTGTCGCGGATGCGCATCCGGCGCTGCTCGGGCGAGTCGACGAAGAACAGGCCGCCGAACGACCAGTGCGCCTGGCCGCCGAGCGCCTGCTCGGGCTCCTGGTCGAGCAGGATGACCTTGCGTCCGGCATCGGCCAGCTCCGCGGTGGCGGCGAGGCCGGCGAGCCCTGCTCCGATCACGATCACGTCGGCGTCGTACGCCATGGCTGCCGCCCCTCCGAAGGTTACCGGTCGGTTTAGATCCTGTTGACCGGACCCCCGCCCGTCAACCGCCGGACGCGGGGCTCTTTTCCGGCGCGGGGCCGGGGTGGGTCGGCCTCGGGGTGTGCGGGGGCGTTCGGTTAGGGTCGAAGCCGTGAGCGACCCCGAGCGTCCGACCGCCGTCCGGCTGTGGTTCTCGCCCCGGCGACTGCGCGCCGAGGGGAGCACCCCGGACTACCGCTTCTCCCTCGCCAACGAACGGACCTTCCTCGCCTGGGTACGGACCGCGCTGGCGCTCGTCGGCGGCGGCATCGCCGCGGACCAGTTCCTCGACGACATGAACGGCCCCACCCGCACCACCATCGCCGCCGTGCTGCTCGTGGGCGGCGCGTTCTGCGCGGTACGGGCCGTCAACCACTGGATCCGCTGCGAGCGGGCGATGCGCCGCGGCGAGGACCTCCCGGAGTCCCGCTTCCCCGGGCTGCTGGCGGTGGGCACGGCGGTGGCGGCGATCGCGCTGATCGTGGCGGTGCTGGTCGGGACCGGCGGGTGAGCGACGCCAGGGACCCCGCCGCGCAGCCGGAGCGGACGCGCTTCGCGTGGCGGCGTACGACGCTGGCGTTCGCCATCGTGGTGGTGCTGGAGATACGGCGGGTGCTGGTGGACGGCGGCTCGCCGAGCGGGTACGCGGGGCTGTCGCTGGCGCTGTGCACGTGGCTGGTGTTCCTGACCGCCGGCCAGCGGCGGATAAGCCGACTGGCCGACGCCGCGCCGCCGGTGATGGCGCCGGGACTCGTGCTGGGCTCGGGCCTGTGCGTGGTGGCGTCGGCGACGTCCGCCGCCGTGCTGCTCTTCTGACGCCGCGCCGAGGGCTGCCGGGGGCGCCGGGCCGGTGTGGGGGCCGTGCCGCCACCGGTGCCGCCGTCCGGACGTCGCCTTGTCGCTTCTGTGCGGCTTCGGCACCCCACCCGTGTCCGCCCTAAGCTCGCAGGCAGCACCGCGCAGCAAGAGTCGTTTTCCCGAGGGGGACGTGCGCATGGCCGTCACCGTGCCGCTTATCGTCGTCATGGGGGTGTCCGGCTGCGGCAAGACCACCGTCGGCCGGGAACTGGCGGAGCGGTTGAGCGTGCCGTACGCGGACGGCGAGGACATCGGCCGGGAGGCCGGCCACTCCGGCGCCTTCGACGAGCCGCCCGACGGCGGGCCCGACGACGCCGTCGCCGGCTGGCTCCACAGGCGGGCCGCGAGCGGCGGCGTCGTGAGCCGGCCCGCCCTGCGCCGCCGGGACCGCGACCGGCTCGCGGCGGCCGTGCCGGGGCTGTACTTCCTGCACCTGGACGGCTCACGGGAGCTGGTCGGCAAGCGACTGGCGGAGCGCAAGGAGCTGTTCGTGCCGCACGACGTGTTGGACGCGCAGTTCGCGGCGCTCGAACCGCTGGCGGCCGAGGAGCACGGCGCGGCGGTCGGCATCGACGGCACCCCGGCGCAGATCGTCGACCGCGCGGTCGACGCGGCCCGTACGCCGTACTGCGTGCAACTCGCCACCGGCGTGCACGCCTACGTCCAGCCGGACGGCGGCTGGTGCCTGAGCAACGCGGGCTTCGTCAGCGACGGCACGACCACCCTGCTCGTCGACACCGCCGCCACCGAGCCCCGGGCGCGGCTGCTGCGCGAGGCGGTGCTGGCCAGCGGGGCGCCCGACCCGGCGCTCGTGATCAACACCCACCACCACGGGGACCACACGTACGGCAACAGCGTCTTCGCCCCCGCGACGGTCGTCGGCCACGCCGCGTGCCGGCAGCAGGTGCTCGCCGCGGGGCGCCAGCTGGAGCTGGTGTGGCCGGAGGTGGAGTACGGGGACGTGCGGCTGACGGCACCGGACATGACGTACACCGAGTCGATGACGCTGACCACGGGGGGCGCGGAGGTGCGGCTGCTGCACCCGGGTCCGGCGCACACGGTCGGCGACACGGTGGTGTGGCTGCCGGAGCAGCGGATCGTCTTCGCCGGGGACATCGCGCTGTGCGGCGGGACGCCGTTCGTCGCGTTCGGCTCGCTCGGGGGGTCGCTGCGCGCGCTGGAGCGGCTGCGGGCGCTCGGCGCGGAGACGGTGGTGCCGGGGCACGGGCCGGTGACAGACCCGGGGGTGTTCGACGCGGTGGAGCGCTATCTGCGGTACGTCGGCGAGCTGGCCACGGCGGGCCGGGCGGCGGGGCGGACGCCGCTGGAGACCGCGCGGGCTGCGGACCCGGAGACGGTGTTCGCGGAGCTGCGGGAGCCGGAGCGCCTGGTGGCGAACCTGCACCGGGCGTACAGCGAACTGGCCGGCGAGCCGGAGGGGCACCCGCTGGACCCGGCGGAGCACTTCGCGGACATGGCGACGGTGAACGGCGGCAGGATGACGCCCTGCCACGCGTAGCGCCTGCGGCGGGCACGGCGGGGTGGGCACGGGGTTGGTGGGACGTGCGGAACCCGGCGGCGAGGCCCGGCACGACGGCCGCACACCTGCGGCGGACACGGCGGGGGCAGGCACCCGGTTCCTTGGTGCAGGCGCAGGTCCGGACCTGCGGAACCCGACATCGGGCCTGGGCGGCCCTGGACGGCATACCGACCGGTCGGCATTATGGACCCGGGTCCCCGCCCCGGGCCCGACGACCGCCATCCGCCGCCCCCGGAGGGACCCCGCATGAGTGACAACCATCCGCCCGGCCTCGACCTCGACGCGCTGCGCCGCCACCTCGACGCGCAGCTGCCCGGGCTCGTCCGCGGCGGGCTTCGCGCGCGGCTGATCGAGGGCGGCCGGTCCAACCTCACGTACGCCGTCACCGACGGCACCGGCGCCTGGGTCGTCCGCCGGCCCCCGCTCGGCCATGTCCTCGCCACCGCACACGACATGGGCCGCGAGCACCGCGTGCTCACCGCCCTGCACGCCACCCCCGTCCCGGTGCCGCGGACGTTGCTGCTCTGCACCGACGACTCCGTGCTCGGCGCCCCCTTCTACGTCATGGAGTTCGCCCCCGGCACGGCGTACCGCGCCGCCGGGCAGTTGGAGGAACTCGGCCCCGCGCGCACCCGCGCCGTGGTCCTCGGCCTCGTCGACACCCTGGTCGACCTGCACGCCGTCGACCCCGGCGCCGTCGGCCTCGGCGACTTCGGCCGCCCCGACGGCTTCCTGGAGCGCCAGCTGCGCCGCTGGGGCAAGCAGCTCGATGCCTCCCGCAGCCGCGAGCTGCCCGGCATCGACGAGCTGCACGACGCCCTCGGTCGCGACCTGCCGCCCGCCGCCGCGCCCGCGGTCGTCCACGGCGACTACCGTCTCGACAACGTCCTCGTCGACGGCGACGACGCCGTGACCGCCGTGCTGGACTGGGAGATGTCGACGCTCGGCGACCCGCTCGCGGACCTCGGTCTCCTCGCCGTGTACAGCGCCCCCGTCGGCAGCCCCGACTCCCCCGTCTCCACCACCGCCGACGCCCCGGGCCACCCGACCGCCGCCGAGATCACCGCCCGCTACGCGGACCGGTCCGGCCGGGACGTGTCCCGCGTGTCGTGGTACACGGCCTTCGCGTACTTCAAGCTCGCCGTGATCCTGGAGGGCATCCACTACCGCTTCACCCTCGGCCAGACCGTCGGCGGCGGCTTCGACCGCATCGGCGAGGTCGTGCCCCGCTTCATCGCGGGCGGCCTCACCACCCTGCAGAAAGGCTGACCGGCCATGGACTTCGCACCCGACCCGCGCACCGAGGAGCTGCGCGAGCGCCTGCTCGCCTTCATGGCCGAGCACGTTTATCCGGCGGAGCCGGTCGCCGTCGCGCAGCTCGCCGGGCAGGGCGACCCGTGGGTGCACCCGCCGGTCGTGCACGAACTGCGCGCCGAGGCGCGCCGGCGCGGGCTGTGGAACCTCTTCCTCCCCGACACCACGTACGGCGCCGGCCTGACGAACCTGCAGTACGCGCCGCTCGCCGAGATCACCGGCCGCAGCCCTCACCTCGCGCCGCTCGCCCTCAACTGCAGCGCGCCGGACACCGGGAACATGGAGCTGCTGGCCCAGTTCGCCACCCCCGAGCAGCGCACGCGGTGGCTGGAGCCGCTGCTGGACGGCGCCATCCGGTCCGCGTTCGCGATGACCGAGCCGGCCGTCGCCTCCTCCGACGCCACGAACATCGAGACCCGTATCGAGCGGGACGGCGACCGTTACGTCGTCAACGGCCGCAAGTGGTACATCTCCGGGGCGATGAACCCCGACTGCGCCGTGTTCATCGTGATGGGCAAGACTGCCACCGGCGCAGGCCACGAAGGGACGGACATCCGCCGTCAGCAGTCGGTGGTCCTCGTCCCGCGCGACACCCCGGGCCTCACGGTCCGCCGCGCCATGCAGGTCTACGGCTTCGAGGACCATCTGCACGGCGGGCACGCCGAGATCGTGCTCGACGACGTACGGATCCCGGCGGCGAACCTGATCGGCGAGGAGGGCGGCGGTTTCGCCATCGCGCAGGCGCGGCTCGGGCCGGGGCGCATCCACCACTGCATGCGGCTCATCGGCATGGCGGAGCGGGCGATCGAGCTGATGTGCCGGCGGGCGGTGGACCGTACGGCGTTCGGCAAGGCGCTGGCGCGGCAGGGCGTGGTGCAGACGTGGATCGCGGACGCCCGGGTGGCGGTGGAGCAGCTGCGGCTGCTGGTGCTGAAGACCGCGTGGCTGATGGACACGGCCGGCAACCGGGGGGCACACACGGAGATCCAGGCCATCAAGATCGCCGTGCCGCGGGAGGTCGTCGGCATCCTGGACCGCGCGGTGCAGCTGCACGGCGCCGCCGGCATCAGCCAGGACACGCCGCTGGCCGAGCTGTGGGCGGGCGCGCGCACGCTGCGGCTGGCGGACGGGCCGGACGAGGTGCACCAGCGGTCGCTGGCGCGGCGGGAGCTGAGGAAGTACGCGACGGGCGGGTGAGCGCCGCCGGGTGCGGGACGGCGGGTACGTGCCGTACCCGGCCCGGCGGCGCCGCGCTACGGGCGCAGGGCGCGCATCAGCAGGTCCGCCAGGTGGTCGGCGACCTCCTGCGCCGACAGCGGCCCGTCCGGGCGGTACCAGCTGCCCAGGTGGTGCACCGCGCCGAAGTGGTAGTCCACCACCAGGTCGGCCGGGGTCGCGGCGGAGAACACGCCGGCGGCCTGGCCCTCCTCGATCAGGCCGCGGAAGCGCTCGTGGTAGCGCCGCCGCTCCGCCCGCACCTCCTTCAGCTTCTCCTGGCCCAGCATGTGCATCGAGCGGAAGAAGATGAGCGCGTCGTCGTGGTTGGCGATGGTGGTGACGACGACGTCCGCCGCAGCCTCCCGCAGCCGCCGCTCGACCGGGGCGTCGAGGGCCGCGTAGTGGTCGAGGCGCTCCTGCTGGAGCCGCAGGAGGCGGGCGTAGATCTCGTGCAGCAGGTCGTCCTTGGAGCCGAAGTAGTGGTAGAGGGCGCCCTTGGTGACCCCCGCCGCCTCGACGATCTCCTGTACCGAGGTGCGGTCGAAACCCCGGTCCGCGAAGAGCCGCGTGGCGACGGCGAGCAGCCGCTCCGGCACCGGCCGGCCGTCGCCGCCCGTCGTCTTCGCCATGGTCTCGCCCCTTCGTCGTCGGCTTCCAGTGTCGCGCCGGTGGTCGCCCGCATCATCCCAGCCCGCTCTCCAGGGTCTGCTGCAGGCGGTTCATCCCCGTCAGCCAGCGGTCCGGATCGGTGGCGCGGACGGCGCTGTACCCGGCGACCTCGGGGTGCGGCAGGATCAGGAAGCGGTCGGCGGCGATGCCGGCCATGACGGCGTCGGCGACCTCCTCGGGCTCGATCCCGCCGGGGGCGAGGACGAGGTCCCCGGCGGCGCCGGCGGCGCGCAGCATGTCGGTACGTACGCCCTGGGGGCAGACCGCGTGCACGGCGACGCCGCGGTGGCGGTACGTCAGCGACAGCCACTCGGCGAAGGCGAGCGCGGCGTGCTTGGTCACGCTGTACGGAGCCGCGCCGACCATCGACAGCAGCCCGGCGGCCGAGACGGTCGCGACGAACCGGCCCTCGCCGCGCTCCAGCCACTCCGGCAGCAGCTCGCGCGCGGCGCGCACGTGGGCCATCACGTTGACGTCCCAGGCGGCGGACCACTCCTCGTCCGCGGCCTCGGGGCCGCCGCCGGTGGCGACGCCGGCGTTGGCGCAGAAGAGGTCGACACCGCCGCCGAGCGCCTCGCGGGCGGCGGGTACGACGTCGGCGGCGTCGCCGGGCAGCGCGACGCCGCCGACCTCGGCGGCGACCGCGCGGGCCTTCGCGGCGTCGAGGTCGTTGACGGCGACCCGCGCGCCCTCGGCGGCGAGCCGGCGCGCCAGTGCGGCGCCGATGCCGCCGCCGCCCCCGGTGACCACTGCCCGCGCGTCCCGCACGCTGCCCACGGCGCCCGCCTTCCCACGGCTGCTCTGATGCTGGTTTCGGGCAGACTAACCGGTCGGTATGTGCCAGGGAAGCCCTCGGCGCGGTCCGCGGGGCGTTGTCAGTGGTGGCGCCGCCGGCGGCCGGTCGGCCGGCCGCGACGCCGTTGACAGCGGCCCGTGGCGCGACCATGCTAAGCAGTCGCTTAGACGATCCCCGTTCACCCCCGTTCACCCCCGTCCGCCCCGGGAGGCACGCCATGGCAGAGCCCCGCACGTTCACCTCGGTCGACGAGCTGAAGGGCGCGGTGGGCGAGCAGTTGGGGCATACGGACTGGGTGCAGGTCGACCAGCGTCGCATCGACCTGTTCGCCGAGGCCACCGGCGACCACCAGTGGATCCACGTCGACCCGGAGCGGGCCGCCGGGGGTCCGTTCGGCGGGACCATCGCCCACGGCTATCTCACGCTCTCGCTGCTGCCGCTCTTCGCCCCGCAGCTCGTCGAGGTCGCGGGAGTGCGCATGGGCGTCAACTACGGCACGAACAAGGTGCGTTTCCCCGCCCCCGTCCCCGTGGGCTCCCGGCTTCGCGCGTCCGCCACGATCGTGGACGTCACCGAGGTCGCGGACGGCGTCCAGCTCGCCGTGCGGTACACGGTCGAGCGCGAGGGCGGCGAGAAGCCCGTGTGCGTCGCGGAGTCGGTGTCCCGCTACTACTTCTGAGCCGCTGCTTCCGCGTCCCGCCCGCCGGTCGCCGCGACCATCCGGCCGACCAGGTCCGCGTACAGCGACCCCAGCTCGTCCGGCGACCTGCTGCCCGCCGCGCTGAACCACCGGGCCACGTCCACGCACAGCGACAGCACCGCCAGCGCCGTCCCCGGCACGTCGGCCACCGCGAACTCGCCGTCCCGTACGCCGTCCTCGATGATCCCCCGCAGCAGCCGGTCGATGTCCCGGCGCAGCGCGACGATCTCCGCGTAGTGCTCCTCGCCGAGCGCCGCCAGTTCGTACTGCACGACGCGCGCCGTCGTGTGGTGCTCCGCGTGCCAGCCCACGAAGGCCCGTACGGCACGCGCCAGCCGCTCCCCCGCCGGGCCCCCGGACTCCGCCGCCGCGGCGATGATTCCGCGGGCCCGCTCGTGGCCGACGCGGCTGATCCGGAAAAGCAGCTCTTCCTTGGTCTTGAAGTGGATGTACAGCGCGGCAGGACTCATCCCGGCGCGGCCGGCGATGTCGCGGGTGGTGGTGGCGTGGTAGCCGCGCTCCGCGAAGGCCCCGACCCCCGCGGTGAGCAGCCGCTGCGCCGCCTCCGGCTCGACGTCGCCCCAGGCCGCGGGCTCCTGGACGTCCTGCATGCGCGCTCTCCGCTCTCCCGGGTGCGGGGGTAACAGCGGAGAACACCCTACCCCCGGTGCTGAGCAAGCGCTTAGGCCCGTACGAACCGGCGGCGACACCCGGCGCCCGGCCCGCGGCCCGCGGCGGACCCGGCGTTCTGGCCCGTGACCTCGCGGTCAGCGGCGCGGGGGCCTGCTGCCCGGCGGTCCTAAAATGTGCGGCATGGCCCGCCCCCGCAAGCCCCTGCTGAGCCGTGCGCGCATCGTCACGGCGGCGCTCGCCCTGGTCGACGCCGAAGGGCTGCAGGCCGTGTCCACCCGGCGGCTCGCCGCCGAGCTGGGGGTCAGCGGGCCGTCGCTGTACAACCACTTCACGACCAAGGACGAGTTGCTGGACGCCGCCGTCGACGCCGTCGTCGCGGAAGTCGACCTGTCGATGTTCGAGGACGGCACGCCGTGGCCGGGGGCGCTGCTCGCGTGGGCCCGGTCGTACCGGGCGGCGCTGGCCGCCCACCCGAACATCGTGCCCGTGCTCGCCCAGGGCCCCGGCCGCAGGCCGGCGGCGCTGCGGCTGGCGGACGCCGTGTTCGGCGGCATGGTCGAGGCGGGCTGGCCCCCGGCGCAGGCCACCCACGTCGGCGCGCTGATGCGGTATTACGTGGCCGGATCCGCGCTGGGTTCGTTCGCGGGCGGGTTCGTCGCCGACCCCGCGGCGTACGCCCCGGAGGACTACCCGCACCTCGGCCGGGCGCACCTGCTGGCGGAGCACCGGCGGGAGGTGGACGAGGGCGCGTTCGAGACCGGGCTGCGGGCTCTCGTGGACGGGCTGCGCCTGCAGTTCGCCCAGCTCAGCGGGCAGCCGTCGGGCTGACGCCCGGTCCGCGCGGGAGCGGCACGGGAGCGGTACGGGGGTGGCGCCGGACGGGGTGCGGCCGGAGCTATGATCCCGCAATGGCCGACCTGGTACGCGTGATCTACCGCAAGTACGACGGCACCCTGCACTGGAACACGACCATGCGCCGCCTCGGCGAGGACGAGCACGGCGTCTGGCTCGGCCAGCCGGCGGGCGGCACGACGCGCAAGGGCACGGGCCCGCCCGTGACATTAGAGTGCGCGCACGTCGCGCTCTTCCCCCGCGACGCCTGGTGGACCGCCGAGTTCAACGCCCCGCCGCGGCGCACCGACCTGTACGTGGACGTCACCACGCCGCCGCGGTGGCGCTCGGCCGCGGAGGTCACCATGGTCGACCTGGACCTCGACGTCGCCCGGCGGCGCGGGGAGCGGGAGCCGCGGCTGCTGGACGAGGACGAGTTCGCCGAACACCGGGTGCGGTACGGCTACTCGGAGGAGACCGTGGCACGGGCGACGGCGTCGGCCGGGTGGCTGATGGCGGCGGTGGCGGAGGGCAGAGGGCCGTTCGCCGGGGCGCACCGGGGGTGGCTGGAGCAGGTGGCGGAGGGGTAGGACGCGCGGCGGCTGCGGAGCACGCCGGGCCTGCGGGGCCCGTATCGCCAACCGGCCGGTAACCGTCGCGTGGAGAGGCGGGAAAACGCAGGTCCGCTGTCGGTGGGCGGACCTACCATGGCGAGCATGGCCCGATCGCGCAGCCCCTTCGCCCGCCGCGTCCCGCCACGTCGCGTCCCGCCGCGCCCCGCCGGCGGGCACCGATGAGCGCCGGGTCGACGCCGGACCCCCCGGTGGCGCCCCTGGTGGCGAACCCGCTGCGCCAGCCGACGCTCGCCGAGCTGCGCCGGCGGACGTCCATGAAGTGGCGGGTGTACCCGCCCGACGTGCTGCCCCTCTGGGTCGCTGAGATGGACACCCTGCTCGCGGAGCCCGTCGCCGCGGCGGTGCGGGCGGCGATCGACCTCGGCGACACGGGGTACGCGCAGGTCGCGCCGTACGCCGAGGCGCTCGCGGAGTTCGCGAAGCGGCGCTGGGACTGGCGGATCCCGGCCGAGCGGATCGCCCTCGTGCCGGACGTGATGCTCGGCATCGTCGAGATGCTGAAGCTGGTCACCGGCCCGGAGGACGCCGTCGTGGTCAACTCCCCCGTCTATCCGCCGTTCTACGCCTTCACCGAGAACCTGGGCCGCCGCGTGATCGAGGCCCCGCTCGGCGAGGACCGCCGCATCGACACAGACGCCCTGCGGACGGCGTTCACCGCCGCCCGCGCCGGCGGTCACCGCGCGGCGTACCTGCTCTGCAGCCCGCACAACCCGACCGGCACCGTGCACACGGCCGCCGAGCTGGCGCAGGTCGCCGTGCTCGCCGAGGAGCACGGGGTGCGGGTCGTCGCGGACGAGATCCACGCCCCGCTGGTGCCGCCGGGCACCGGCGCCCGGCACGTGCCGTATCTGACCGTGCCCGGGGCCGGCCGCGGCTTCGCGCTGCTGTCGGCGTCGAAGGCGTGGAATCTCGCGGGGCTGAAGGCGGCGGTCGTGGTGGCCGGCGAAGAGTCGGCGGGCGAGCTGGCACTCCTGCCGGAGGAGGTCTCGCACGGGCCCAGCCACCTCGGCGCCATCGCGCACGTGGCGGCGTTCCGGCACGGCGGCCCGTGGCTGGACGCACTGCTCGCCGGGTTGGACGAGAACCGCCGGCTGCTCGCGCGGCTGCTGGCCGAGCGGCTGCCCGACGTGGAGTACCGCATCCCGGAGGGTACGTTCCTGGCCTGGCTCGACTGCCGCGCGCTGGGGCTCGGGGACGACCCGGCGGAGGTGTTCCTGGAGCGCGGCCGGGTCGCGCTCGCGTCGGGGATTTCGTTCGGCACGGGCGGCGTGGGCCATGCGCGACTCAACTTCGCCACCTCGCCCGAGGTGTTGACCGAGGCGGTGGACCGGATGGCCGCCGCCGTCGCAGCGTCGCCCCAGCGACCGGGAGGCAGGCCATGACCGACGACGTCACCGAGGACCGGCAGAAGAGCACCGCCGCCGGCGAGCGCGGGCCCGCCGCGCCACGCGCCGGCTCCGGCGCCGAGCCCCCCGCCCGGGACGCCGCCGCGCCCGCCGACCGGACACCCGCCGACCGCGCGCCCGTCCACGCCTTCCGCGACGACGCCCTCGGCGCGCACGACGCCGTCGCCCTCGCCGACCTCGTCCGCGCCGGCGAGGTCACCGCCGGGCAGCTGGCCCGCGCCGCCGTCGAGCGCATCCGCCTCGTCGACCCCGAGCTGCACGCCGTCGCCGTCCCCGCCTACGACGCGTACGCGACGGGCACGACGGACGCCACCGCCACCGGCCCGCTCGCCGGCGTGCCCACGCTGCTCAAGGACAACACCGACTACGGCGGCCTCCCCACCGGCCACGGCAGCGCCGCCTTCACCCCCCACGCCGCGCCCCGGCACGCGCCGTTCACGCGCCAGTTCCTCAGCACCGGCATGACGTTCCTCGGCAAGACGCGGCTGCCGGAGTTCGGCTTCAACGCCAGCACGGAGTACGAGAACGACGAGCCGGTCCGCAACCCCTGGCACCCGTCCTACTCCCCCGGCGGCTCCTCCGGCGGCAGCGCCGCGCTCGTCGCCTCCGGCGCCGTGCCCCTCGCGCACGCCAACGACGGCGGCGGCTCCATCCGCATCCCGGCCGCGTGCTGCGGGCTCGTCGGCCTGAAGCCGACCCGCGGCCGGGTCGTGGCGAACGAGACGGGCCGCCGGCTGCCGATCGACATGGTCACCGACGGCGTCGTGAGCCGGTCCGTGCGCGACACCGCCGCGTTCCTCGCCGCGATCGAACGGCACTGGCGCAACCCGCGCATGCCCCCGCTCGGCCTGGTCGAGGGCCCGGGCTCGCGCCGCCTGCGCATCGGCCTGGTGGCCGAGTCGCCGACCGGCTCCCCGACCGACGCCGCCACCCGCGCGGCCGTCGCCGCGGTCGCCACCGCGCTGGAGGGGCAGGGCCACACCGTCGAGCCGTATGCACTGCCGCTCGACGGCCGCTTCGAGCAGGACTTCATCTCGTACTGGGGCCTGCTCGCCTTCCTCGCCGGCGCCGGCGGCCGGTTCGTGTACGACCGGCACTTCGACGGCCGCCGGATGGACGGACTCAGCAAGGGCCTGCGCGCGACGTACCTGCGCCGGATGCACACCACCCCGGCCGTCCTGCGTCGCCTGCGCCGCGCGGCGGACGAGGCGTACGACGCGGCGCTCACCCGCTACGACGTACTGCTGTCCCCGGTCCTCGCGCACACCACCCCGCGGCTCGGGCACCTCTCCCCCAACGTCCCGTACGAGGAGCTGCTGAACCGCCTGCGGGCGTACGTGGCCTTCACCCCGATCAACAACATCAACGGCAGCCCCGCCATCTCGCTCCCCGCCCCCGCCGCGGAGCCGGCCGCCGCGGGCGGCGTGCCGGTCGGCGCGATGCTCTCGGCGGCCCACGGCGACGAACGCACGCTGCTGGAGCTGGCCTTCGCCCTGGAGGCGGACCGGCCCTTGCGCCGGATCCAGGACGTCTGAAACGGAGCGGGGAAACGGAATGGTCTTGGGAAAGCTGGTCAGGCTGCGCGCGTTCGAGCCTGCGGAGGCGGACGCGCTGTGGCGGTGGAACCACGACCCGGACGTGATGCGCTGGATGGACGACGGCTACGCGGTGTCCCTGGCCCGGGTCAGGCGGAAGCTGGAGGAGCGCGCGCCGAACGCGTACGACGATGTCCTCTACGCGGTCGAGGTGCTGGCCGACGGCGCCTTGATCGGGCTCGTCCGGCTGCGCGACGCCGAACCGGAGACGGGACTGGCCGAACTGGACATCTACCTCGGCGAGAAGGAGTACTGGGGCCGCGGCTACGCCACGGACGCGCTGCGGGCGATGTGCCGCTTCGGCTTCGAGGACATGCGGCTCCACAAGATCTCGCTGACGGTGGTGACCGAGAACCACGCGGCGATCAGCGTCTACAAGAAGGTGGGCTTCGTGGAGGAGGGCCGGCTGCGGTCGGTGTTCCGGCGGGACGGCCGCTGGTACGACCAGTTCACGATGGGGCTGCTGGAGGGCGAGCTGCTGGACGACAGACCTTAGTGCGGCCCTGTGCTTTGCGGGCGGGCGGGCACCAAGCCAGCGCCGGTGGTTTTCGGCGCCCAGGCCGTCCGGGCGTGCGGTGGGGCACCCGGGCCGGCTGGCGCCGTCGGCGTACGCCTGAGACCATTCCTATGGTTCCCCATAGGAATGGCTGAGGCTTAGGGCCGGGAAGGCGGGCGGTACCACGATGATCAGCAGCGCAGAGCAGTCGCGCAAGACCGCCGAAGGGCTGTCGTACCTCTCCGGCTTCGGCAACCAGCACAGCACCGAGGCCGTCCCCGGCGCCCTGCCCACCGGCCGCAACTCCCCGCAGCGCGCCCCCCTCGGGCTCTACGCCGAGCAGCTGTCCGGCTCCGCGTTCACCGAGCCCCGCGCCCACAACCGGCGCTCCTGGCTCTACCGCATCCGCCCCTCCGCCGCGCACCCGCGCTTCGTGCGCGCCGACAACGGCGCCCTGCGCTCCGCCCCGTTCGCCGACGCGGTCCCCGACCCCAACCGGCTCCGCTGGAACCCGCTGCCCGAGCCCCCGCCCGGCACCGACTTCCTCGCCGGGCTGTGGACCCTCGGCGGCAACGGCGACGCCACCCGGCGCACCGGCATGGCCATCCACCTCTACGCCGCCAACGCCCCCATGGACCGCGTCTTCTCCGACGCCGACGGCGAACTCCTCATCGTCCCCGAGCGCGGCGGCCTCCTGCTGCGCACCGAACTCGGCCTGCTGCGCGCCGAGCCCGGCCACGTCGCCCTCATCCCGCGGGGCGTCCGCTTCCGCGTCGAGCCGCTGGACGCCGGCGCCACGGCACGCGGCTACATCTGCGAGAACTACGGCAGCCCCTTCACGCTCCCCGACCTCGGCCCCATCGGCGCCAACGGCCTGGCCAATCCGCGCGACTTCCTCGCCCCGGTCGCGGCGTACGAGGAGACGGCCGGCCCGGTCAAGGTCGTCAGCAAGTTCTGCGGCAACCTCTGGACGGCCACGTACGACCACTCCCCGCTCGACGTCGTCGCCTGGCACGGCAACCACGTCCCGTACGTCTACGACCTGCACCGCTTCAACGTCATCGGCACCATCAGCTACGACCACCCCGACCCGTCCATCTTCACCGTCCTCACCTCGCCGTCCGACACCCCCGGGCTGGCGGGCGTCGACTTCGTCGTCTTCGCACCGCGCTGGCTCGTCGGCGAGGACACCTTCCGGCCGCCGTACTTCCACCGGAACGTGATGAGCGAGTACATGGGCCTCGTCGAGGGCGCGTACGACGCGAAGACCGCCGGACCGGGCGGCTTCGTGCCCGGCGGCGGCTCGCTGCACAACATGATGTCCGCGCACGGCCCCGACCAGGAGACCTTCGACCGGGCCTCGGCGGCGGAGCTGAAGCCGCAGAAGATCGACGACGGGCTGGCGTTCATGTTCGAGACCCGCTGGCCGGTCACGCTCACCCCGCAGGCGCGGGACGCGGAGCACCTGCAGGCGGACTACGACGACGTGTGGCGGGGGCTGCTGCGGCAAGCAGGGGGTCTGGAGGGCTCCCCCAGAGAACACAGCAGGCCATGACCGGCCTCTTCGCGCCCGACTCGCTCCAGCTCAACCGGAAGCTGCCGCTGTGGTACCAGGTCTCGCAGTCCCTGCGCGCCTCGATCCTCGGCCGCCCCCCGGACGCGCCGCTGCGCCTGCCCACGGAGGAACAGCTCGCCGAGCATTACGGCGTCAGCGTGCTCACCCTCCGCCAGGCGCTGAAGGAACTGGAGGAGGAGGGCCTGATCACCCGCCACCGCCGCCGCGGCACGTTCATCCAGGAGACCGCCCGGCGCACCACCCCGGTCCGGCTGCTGGGCTCGGTCGACGCGATCGTCGCCCAGCAGTCCGGCGACCGTACGACGCTCCTCGCGCACGGCCCGGCCCCGGTCCCCGCCGACCTCGCCGCGTACTTCCCGGACCTCGGCGAGGCCATGACGTACCGCCGCCTCCGCCACGACGGCGACACCGGCGAACCCACCAACTGGGCCGTCAACACCGTCCGTCCGGAGGCCGCCGCCCGTATCGACCCGGCGGACCTGGAGCGCTGGCCGATGACGAAGGTCCTCCGCGACCGGGCCGGCATCCGCATCGCCCGCATCACGGACACGGTCACCGCCACCCTGGCGGACCCGGAGACGGTCGAGCTGCTGGGGGTGCCACTGCTGAGCCCGATCCTGCACTACACGGGCGTCTCGTACGACGACGGCGGCCGGGTGGTGGACGTGGCCCGGATCCGCTACCGGGGCGACCGGTTCTCGTTCAGCATGACGCTGGAGGCCCCGTAACGGCGGCTCCCCCGGTCCGGTTCAGCCCAGCAGCTCCGCCTCCTCGGCCGTGAGCCGGGCCGCGCCCGCGGCGACGTTCTCCGTGACGTGGTCGGGGTTGCCCGTGCCGGGGATGGCGAGGACGTGGGGGCCCTGGTGGAGGGTCCAGGCGAGCCGGATCTGGGCGGGGGTGAGGCCGTGGGCGCGGGCGACGGACCGGACCTCCGCGCCGTCCGTGCCGGTGGCGCCCGCCTCCCGGCCCTCGCCCGCGATGGCGAAGAACGGCACGTACGCGATGCCCTGTTCGCCGCACGCGCGCAGCAGGGCCTGCTCGTCGGGGTCCGCGCCGACGCCGTAGGCGTTCTGGACGCAGACGACCGGGGCGATCGTCCGGGCCTCGGCGAGCTGGCCGGCGCTGACGTTGGAGACGCCGAGGTGGCGGACGAGGCCGGCCGTGCGGCAGTCGGCGAGGGCGCCGAAGTGGTCGGCGAGGGAGCCGTTCGCGCGGCGGCGGCTGGGCGGGAGGCGGAGGTTGACGAGGTCGAGGTGGTCGCGGCCGAGCTGGCGCAGGTTCTCCTCGACCTGGCCGCGGATCTGCCCGGGCTCGGCCCACTCCCAGGCGCCCGAGGGGTCGCGGCCGGGCCAGACCTTGGTGGCGAGGACGAGGTCGTCGGGGTACGGGGCGAGGGCGGAGTTGATCAGTTCGTTGGCGGAGCGGCGGGGGGAGAAGTAGAAGGCGGCGGTGTCGATGTGGTTGACGCCGAGTTCGACGGCGCGGCGCAGTACGGCGTGGGCGCGCGGCCGGCCGCCGGCGTCCGGCTCCGCCGCGGCGGGCAGGCGCATGGCGCCGAAGCCGAGGCGGTTGACGGTGAGGTCGCCGAGGCGCCAGGTGCCGGCGGCGTCCGCGGTGGTCGTCGGGGAGGGGGCCATGGGCGGAGTCTGACATGGGGCGCCCCGTTGGCGGGGACATCGGGGATGTCGCACCGGGATCGTAGGATGCGAAGCGCCCTGCGGGCGGCTCGGGAGTCGAGGGGAGGACGGTCCATGGGGAGTTCGCCGGACAGCGGCCCGGCGGCGCCGGCGGACGCGCCGGCCACGGGCCCGTCCCCCGACAGCCACTCCGCCCCGCTGCTCGCCGACCTCATGCCCTGGTCCGTCGCCCCGCTGCGGCTCGGGCGGGAGTGGGTCATGGCGCCCGACTCCGCGTCGTTGCGGGCCCGGTGGGACGCGCTCGTACGGGCCGAAGGCGCCGAGCGGGACGCGCTCTTCCGGCCCACCCGGGCGCGGACGCCGCACCGGGCCGTCGCCCAGCTGCCCGGGCGGGCGGCCGGGACCGGGCGGCTGGCGCGGGAGCCGGGGCCGTGTCCCGAGCCGGTGCGGGTGCTGCACGGCGCGTACGACCGGCAGTGGCTCCTCCCCGACAACCGGCTCATCGACGCCGCCCGCCCCGAGCTGTGGCGCGTCGCGGACGACCGGCAGTTGTTCGCCGTCGAGGCGGGCTATGTGGCGCAGGGGCCGGGCGGGGCCGCCGGGGCGGGTGGGTTCGCGGTCGTCGCCTCCGCGCTGCTGCCGGACGGGCGGTCGCCCGCCGGGCGGCCGGGGCGGATCCGGCCGCTGTACCGGCGGCCCCGGGGCCGGGAGCCCAACGTCGCGCCCCGGCTGCTGCGCCTGCTGGGCCGGCGGCTGGGCGGCAAGGTCACGCCGGAGGACCTGCTGGCCTGGGTGCTGGCGGTCGGCCGGGCCACCCCGCGCGGCTGCGCGGTGCCGCTGACCGGGGACGCGGAGGCGTGGCGGGCCGGGGTGGGGCTGGGGCGGCGGATGCTGGAGGTGCAGCTGCGCGGGGTCCGCGGCGGCGAGAAGCCGCGGCTGCCGGGCGGGCGGCGGCCGTATGTGCGGGCGGCGATACCGGCCCGGCCGGCGGAGGTGTCGTACGACCCGGAGGAGGAGGCGCTGCTCCTCGGCGCGGGGCGCATCTCGCCGGTGCCGCGCGGGGCGTGGGAGTTCGCGGAGGGCGGCGTCTCCGTGCTGGAGCAGTGGATCGCCGAGCGGATGGAGCCCGCGGAGCCGGGGACGCTGGCGGCGATACGGCCGGCGGCGTGGCCGCAGGAGTGGACGTCGGAGCTGCTGGAGCTGATCACGGTGCTGGCGCTGCTCGCGGAGCTGCGGGCCGCGGCGGGGTACGGGGAGTCCGGCTCGTACGACGCGGAGATCACGGCGGCGGAGCTGCAGGCGGCGGGCATCCTGCCCGCCCCGGCGGCGGCGCGCCGCCCGGCGTCGGTGCTGGACCACCACGAGGAGGGCCCGGAGGGGCAGTTCGCGCTGATCTGACCCGCCGGCCTCCGCCGGCTAGCGCCGTACGGCGTCCAGGGCGTCCACCACCCCCGCGCCGTAGAAGCCGTTGAGCCGGTCGTCGCCCTTGCAGGCGGCGTTCTCGACTCCGTCGCCGTCCGGGTCGTAGAAGTCGGGGCAGCCGGGGTTGTCGGCCTGGGCCAGCAGCATGCTTCGCAGCTCCGCGGGGGTGGCCCGCGGGTGCGTGCTGGCGAGCAGGGCCGCGACGCCGGACGCCTGCGCGGTGGCGGCCGAGGTGCCCGGGCCGGAGCTGTACCCGCCGTCGAGCCAGGTGGACAGGACGTATCCGTCCTTCGAGGGGGTAGCCAACTGCTGGCCGGATAGTGTGCACGAGGGTGGTGTGACTCGATCGTGTGATGGTCGGCTTGTGGGCTTGCGGTGGCCCGGGCCGTTCGGGCTACGGTGATCGTGCGATCTGGGACGCCGGGTAGGGCGCCAGCGTGCGGGGCCCCCGCTCCACCGGAGTGATGGTTCGGGGCTTCCCCGTCGCCCTCTGGCCGTGCCCACATGGCCAGGTCGTGAGGGAACCGGCCTCCCGGGATCGGACCACGGACAGGATCCGTGTCGCTGCCCCGGGGTCGAGTACGCCGGGGACCAGTGCGCCCAAGACCGTTCGGGGCGTGCGGCCGAGCGGAGTCACTCCCGCTCAGTCCACAGGAACGGTGTCCGGGATCTGGTAGTCGTCGCCGCCCGGGGCGGCGGCGTCGATGACGCCGAGGCCGTGGTCCGAGTGGTCGGACTTGAGGTTCTCCGAGCCGACCGACGCC
>NZ_JCANTA010000026.1:0-107291 GCF_059570575.1 Streptomyces sp. CNX435
ATCAGACCGGGCCGGTTCCTGACGAAGAACTTCGCGACGTCCTCCGGGTCGTGGTTGTTGACCAGGATCGTCGGCATACCCTTCATCAGCACCAGCGCCATCGCAGCGAACAGCCGCGAATGGACGAACGGGATACTGATCGCGACCGTCTCCCGCCGCCGCATCAGCGCCAGCATGAACAGCTGCGGGCGCAGCCGGGTACGCATCGTCCGCGCAGTGTGCACCACCAGCTTCGGCAAACCCGTGGTGCCCGAGGTGTGCGTGATCATCGCCGGCTCGTCCAGCCCCGTGAACACGGGCCTGACCCCCGGCGAGTCCTCCAACTCCGCCAGAGAGGCGACCGTGATGACCGACTCCGCCAGCGCATCGAGATCCTCACCCGCCAGCAGCTTCAGCTTCGCCGCGTCGGTCAGCAGCCGGGGACGGCCCAGACGCTCCATCAACGCCGCGACCGTGGGGGCGTCCAGAGCCGGGGAGAGCATCACCGGTATCGCACCCACCCGGGCCGCGGCCGTGCCCAGGAGCCAGGAGTCGAAGTTCGGCCGCTTGTAGACCACCACATGGTCCCCGGCCCGCACCCCCGCCGCGGCGAGACGACCCGCCAGATCAACAACATAATGCGCCAGCTCGTTGACCGTGATCCGACGCCCCGCCTCGGGCAGCACATCCAGATCATGATCCAAAGTCAGCAGCGTCGACCCATGCCTGACGGCCGCACGCTGCGCGAGCACCCCCAGATACAAACCACGTTTGTGAATCGGATTCTGGCTCACAAGGCCCTCCACCCAGACCAGCGTCGTTCCCGAAAACCGCTCGATAAACGGGCCGTCCCGAAGCCACGCTCACCCAGCATCCGGCACCGCACTTGGCCACCACACACCAACGACTTGGCGTTCACTTGGCGATTCGTCATGGTTAATTCGACAGAGAGAGCCGGATCCGCCTCAGGGAGTGATGACCTGGGGCTTGCCGACGGGCGCGTCTTCCTCCTCGGTCATCTCCTCGGCGATGCGCATGGCCTCCTCGATAAGGGTTTCGACGATCTTGGACTCCGGAACGGTGGCGACGACCTTCCCCTTGACGAAGATCTGCCCCTTGCCGTTGCCCGACGCCACGCCCAGGTCGGCGTCGCGGGCCTCGCCCGGCCCGTTGACGACGCAGCCCATCACGGCGACGCGCAGCGGCACCTCCATGCCGTCGAGCCCGGCGGTCACCTCGTTCGCCAGCTTGTAGACGTCCACCTGAGCCCGGCCGCACGAGGGGCACGAGACGATCTCCAGGCGGCGTTCCTTCAGCGCGAGGGACTCCAGGATCGCCATGCCGACCTTGACCTCCTCGGCCGGCGGCGCCGACAGCGACACCCGGATCGTGTCGCCGATGCCCTCGGCCAGCAGGGCGCCGAAGGCCACCGCCGACTTCACCGTGCCCTGGAACTCGGGGCCGGCCTCGGTGACGCCGAGGTGCAGCGGGTAGTCGCAGGCCGCGGCCAGCTTGCGGTACGCGGTGATCATCACGACCGGGTCGTGGTGCTTCACGGAGATCTTGATGTCCCGGAAGCCGTGCTCCTCGAAGAGCGAGCACTCCCACAGCGCCGACTCCACCAGCGCGTCCGCGGTCGCGCTGCCGTACTTCTCCATGAGCCGCTTGTCCAGCGAACCCGCGTTCACGCCGATACGGATCGGCACCTCCGCCTCCGCGGCGGCCTTGGCGATCTCGCCGACCTTGTCGTCGAACGCCTTGATGTTGCCGGGGTTTACGCGGACCGCGGCGCAGCCCGCCTCGATGGCGGCGAAGACGTACCGCGGCTGGAAGTGAATGTCGGCGATCACGGGGATCTGCGACTTGCGCGCGATCTCCGGAAGCGCGTCGGCGTCGTCGGCCGAGGGCACGGCGACTCGTACGATCTGGCAACCCGACGCCGTCAGCTGCGCGATCTGCTGCAGCGTCGCGTTCACGTCGGCCGTCACGGTCGTGCACATCGACTGCACGCTCACCGGCGCACCGCCGCCCACCAGCACGGCTCTGTCGTCGTGCCCGAGCTTCAGCTGCCGGCTCTTACGCCGGGGAGCAACCTGCTGGGGCACCTTGGGCATGCCGAGGTCCACCACGTGTGATCATCCCTCTCTGTTCGGTCTTGCCAGGCCGGCACGAGCGGCGGCCCCTCCGGTTCGGTCTGCGGGTCTGCGGGTCTGCGGGTCTGCGGGTCAGCGGTCGCGGTAGGCCACCTGCTCCGCCATCTTGTCCAGCCGTTCCCGCCAGCCGTCCGCCAGCGGCGCGTCCTTGAGCGCCGCCCGCGCGGTCCGCACGAGCTGGTCGATCCGGTCCTCGACCTCCTGGCGGACGCCGGAGGCGAGCAGCGCGGCGCGGAGGCGGTCGGGGTCCCAGTTCTCGCCGTCGGCGACCAGGGCCGCCACGTCGGCGTCCTTGCTGGCCGCCAGGGCGAGCAGCAGGTTCATCTTGTGCTCGCTGACGTCCAGGCCCGCCGGCTTGCCGGTCGCCGCGGAGTCGCCGAAGGCGTCGAGGAGGTCGTCGCGGAGCTGGAACGCCTCGCCGGCGGCGACGCCGTACGCCTCGAACGCCTCGCGGAGGTCCTCGCGGCCGGCGATGGCGGCGCCGAGGGCCATGGGGCGGTGGATGGTGTACTGGCCGGACTTGCAGACGGCGACCCAGCGGGCCAGGTCCGGGTCCGGGGTCAACTCGGCGGCCAGGGCCATGTCGAGCTGCTGGCCGACGATCATCTCGGTGCTGAGGTACGCCCAGACGTCCCGGGCGGTGCCGGGCAGGTGGCGCGTGATCTTGTTGGCGTAGCTGAAGGCCAGGTCGCCGGCGACGATGGCGAAGCTGTCGCCGTAGCGGCGGGACTCGCCGGCCCAGCCGTGCCGCTCGTGGATGCCGGCGTGCTTCACGTGGGTGGTCGGCTTGCCGCGGCGGGTGGGGGCGTTGTCGAGGACGTCGTCGTGGATGAGGGCGAAGGCGTGGAGTAACTCCACGCCCGCGGCCGCGTTGACGACGGCGTCCTCGGCGGCGGAGCCGTCGAGCCTGCCGCCGGCGGCGAGGTAGCCGCTGATGCAGAAGGTCGGGCGCAGCCGCTTGCCGCCCGCGGCGACCAGTTCGGCGATGGACTCGATGGGCCGCGCGGCGCGGGTGTCCACGCCGCCCCAGCGGTCGGCGTCGTCGCGCAGCAGGGCCTCGATCCGTTCGACGGTGCGGGCGAGCAGCTTCTCCGCGTCGTCCCCGGCGGCCCCGCCGCCGGCCGGGGGGCTGCCGGCGGTCTCGGCGGTCTCGGCGGCGGCGTGCTCGCCGGGGAGTTCGAGCCCGGACGGCGGCCGGAACACGACGGTTTCCTTCGCGGTCACCTCCGACTCGACGTCGACGTAGCCGAGGGTGGCGAGACGCTCCATGACCTGCTGGACGAGGATCTCGGGCGCGCTGGCGCCGGAGCTGACGCCGACGGTCTCGACGCCCTCCAGCCAGCTCGGGTCGAACAGGTCGACGGACGGGAGCAGCCTGGCGGGGGTGCCGTGGGCTTCCGCGACCTCGACCATGCGGATGGAGTTGCTGGAGTTGGTGGCGCCCACGACCAGAACGAAGTCGCTGCGGGCGGCGATGGCCTTGATGGCGTTCTGCCGGTTCTGGCTGGCGTAGCAGATGTCCTCGCTGCCCGCGCCGACGATGCCCGGGAACCGCTCCTTGAGGATGTCCACGATCTCCGAGGTGTCGTCCAGCGACAGCGTTGTCTGGGTCAGGAACGCCGCCTCCGTCCCCGCCGGCAGCTCGACCTGCCGCGCCTCCTCGACGTCCTCGACGATGAGCGTGCGGTCCGGTGCCTCGCCGTAGGTGCCCTCGATCTCCTCGTGGTCGGCGTGCCCGATGAGCAGCAGGGTGCGCTCGTCACGGGCGTAGCGCCGGGCCTCCTGGTGCACCTTGGACACCAGCGGGCAGGTCGCGTCGATGACGTTCAGCTGCCGGCCGGCGGCGTTTTCGCGCACCTGCGGCGAGACGCCGTGGGCGGAGAAGATGCACACCGCGCCCTCGGGCACCTCTGTCTCGGAGTCGACGAAGATGGTGCCGCGCTCCTCCAGCTCGCGCACCACGTGCTGGTTGTGCACGATCTCCTTGCGTACGTACACAGGCGCGCCGTGAATCTCCAGCGCGCGCTCCACGATCTCGATGGCCCTCTCGACGCCGGCGCAAAAGCCGCGCGGCTCCGCGAGAATGACCTTCTTGCCGCCCGTTTGTTTCCTCTTTTCCACCGCGATAGCCATATGGTCCAGGGTGCGGAATCGCCGGGACGAGCGTCAAGAAACAAGGTGGGGCAACATATTGTCATCCCCCGCCCAGAACCCGTCTCACCTGCGCTTTCGCGGGTTACCGACGAACCGCCGGACCGTTGTGGGACGCGGCTGAAGTGCGCGTCAAAACGCGGGTTGGGTGGGAAATTCGGCAGGAGCCGACGCCGGGTCGACGTCTCGCGGAAATACGCCGGTAAGGTGCCGGCAAAGAAGGCCCGTTGCCGCGACGCGGTCGCGCAGAATGCGGCCAAGGCGTCGATACGGGCGGGAAGTTGAATAGTGAAGCGGCGGACGAGCGCTCCCGCGTTACATGAATTATTGTCTCGCCCTACCGCTCCACAGTCATGAGTATGGCGACGCTCCTTGGGTCAGACTGTGCTCCGAGTTGGCGGTGGCTTGGCGTCTTACGGGCCCTCGGCCCGATCGATCAGACGCCCGGAAAAATGACAAGAGTCTGTCATTTCGGGCGGCCAGCAACATGTTGCCTCTCGGGACTCCTTGCTGAATTCGGTTCGCGCCCCGAGTGTTGTTGCATGACACTTCTTGATTCGCTCCGTGGTCCGCAGGATCTGAAGGACCTTGGGCCGAATGAGCTCACCGGCCTGGCCGCGGAGATCAGAGACCGATTGATCTCCACGGTGTCGGCGAACAGTGGGCACCTGGGTCCGAACCTCGGGGTCGTGGAGCTCACCATCGCCATGCACCGTGTCTTCGACTCCCCGCGCGATCCACTTATCTTCGACACCGGCCACCAGGCGTACGTGCACAAGCTGCTGACCGGCCGGCAGGAGGAGTTCGCCACGCTGCGGCAGCCGGGTGGCATGTCCGGATACCCGTGCCAGGCGGAGTCGCCCCACGACCACGTGGAGAACTCGCACGCCTCGACCTCCCTGTCGTACGCCGACGGGCTGGGCAAGGCGTTCAAGCTGCGCGGTGAGGACGACCGGACGGTGGCCGCGGTCATCGGCGACGGCGCGCTGACCGGCGGCATGGCCTGGGAGGCGCTGAACAACATCGCCGCGGCCAAGTCGAACCGCGTCGTGGTCATCGTCAACGACAACGGCCGCTCGTACTCGCCGACGCACGGCGCCATCGCCACCCACCTCGCGCAGGTGCGGACGTCGCAGAAGTACGAGAACGTGCTCGCCTCCATCAAGTCGACGCTGCCCAAGACCCCGCTGGTCGGCGCGCCCCTTTACGAGACGCTGCACGGAATCAAGAAGGGTCTGAAGGACGTCCTGCAGCCGCAGGTGATGTTCGAGGACCTGGGCCTGAAGTACGTCGGCCCCATCGACGGCCACGACCAGGCCGGCCTGGAGCTGGCGCTGGCCCACGCCAAGGACTTCGGCGGCCCGGTGATCGTGCACGTGCTGACCCGCAAGGGCCACGGCTACGCGCCCGCGGAGAACAACGACGAGGACCACCTGCACCAGGTCGGGGCCAACACCGACCCGCTCACCGGCACGCCGGTGAAGAAGGGGGCGCGGACCTGGTCCCACGTGTTCGCCGACGAGATCCTGAAGATCGGCGGCAAACGCGAGGACGTGGTCGGCATCACCGCGGCGATGCTGCACCCCACCGGCCTCGCGCCGTTCGCCAAGGCGCACCCGGACCGGGTCTTCGACGTCGGCATCGCCGAGCAGCACGCCGTCACCATGGCGGCCGGGCTGGCGATGGGCGGGCTGCACCCGGTGGTGGCGCTCTACTCGACGTTCCTCAACCGCGCCTTCGACCAGATGCTGATGGACGTGGCCCTGCACAAGCTGCCGGTCACCTTCGTCCTGGACCGCGCCGGCGTCACCGGCCCCGACGGCGCGAGCCACAACGGCATGTGGGACGGCTCGATCAGCCAGATGGTCCCGGGCATGCGCGTCGCCGCCCCGCGCGACGCCAAGCGGCTCTCGGAGCTGCTCACCGAGGCGCTGGACGACTCCACCGGACCGACGCTGCTGCGCTGGCCGAAGGCGCCGGCCGGCGAGGAGGTCCCGGGCCTCGGCAAGCTCGGCGGCATGGACGTCGTCGCCCGCCCCGCGGAGGGCACCGCCACCGACGTGTTGCTCGTCGGCGCCGGCGTGATGGCCGGGGTGTGCGCGGACGCCGCGGCCCGCCTCGCCGACCAGGGCATCGGCGCGCTCGCCGTGGACCCGCGGTGGGTCAAGCCGGTCGACCCGGCGCTCGCCGCCGCGGCCCGCGACGTACGGCTCGTGGTCACCGTCGAGGACAACGGCATCTCCGGCGGCTTCGGCGACGCCGTCTCCCGCGACCTGCGCGACGCGGGCGTGGCCACGCCGGTGACGTGCTTCGGTCTGCCGCAGGAGTTCCTGGACCACAACACCCGTGGCGGCATCCTCGAACAGGCCGGGCTCACCGGCCAGCACATCGCCCGCTCCGTCACCGAGGCGGTCTCCGGCCGCCGCAGCGACAGCGCGGACACGGTGGTCGGTTCCCGCTGACCCCGCCCCGTGCGGGCCGGTTGCCCCGCTTCCGGGGCCGCAGACGGCGAGGGCCGGTGCCCCCCTTCCGGGGAGCACCGGCCCTCCTCGCGGCGTACGCCGCCCAAGACCCTTAAGACGTCAAGACACCGCCTGGCCGGCGAGGTCGATCTCCATCTCGTCCAGCTCGGCCTTGATGTCGATCGCCGAGATCCGCCCGTCCGTGACGGTGAGCCGGAACGCGACGTGCGGTCGCCCGGACACCAGCCAGACCAGCCCCTCCCTGCCGTCGACGTCCGCCAGCACCGGCGCCCACGTGCGCCCGGCGAAGACGCGGTTGACCGCGTCCGGCCCGTGCAGCTCCGCCTCGACGCCCATCCGGACGGCGGTCGGGTCCGAGCGCAGCACGATGTCCGGGTCCAGCATCTCCAGCAGGGCCTCGAAGTCGCCCTCCCGGGACGCCGCGAGGAACGCGCTCGCCAGGCTGGTCTTGCCCGTACGCGCCGCCGCGCCGCCCTCCCGGTAGACGCCGAGCGGCGTGGTCTTGGCGACCGGGGTGGCGTGCTGCACCCGCCGCCGGGCGCGGCTCGCCAACTGCCGTGCCGCGGCGGGGGACCGGTCCACGATCGGCGCTATCTCGTCGAACGGCACGGCGAACATGTCGTGCAGGACGAACGCCAGCCGCTCCGCCGGCGACAGCTGGTCCAGCACCACCAGCAGCGCGAGGCCGACGGAGTCGGCGACCAGCGCCTCCTCCTCCGGGTCGTCCGGCGCGTGCACGTCGCTCGCTCCGCCGGTCTGCTCCGTGTCCATCAAGTCCTCGGGACGGGACTTGCGGGACTGCAGCATGTTCAAGGAGACTCGGGCGACGATGGTGGTGAGCCAGCCGCCGAAGTTCTCGATCCGGCTGGTGTCCGAGCGGCTCAGCCTGATCCACGCCTCCTGGACGGCGTCCTCCGCCTCGTGGGTCGAGCCGAGCATCCGGTACGCGACGGCACGCAGGCGAGGGCGATCGGTCTCGAATCTCTCGGCCAGCCAGTCGTGTTCATGCATCTGGTCAGATCCTCCCACCCGTGGGCTCGTCAGTGAGCTTACTGGGTGTGCCGGCCGGTGTGACCTGCGCCCCCGCATGATCGGCGGGGTTAGCAAACAGGTTGCCAAGTCGACACCAAGCCGATCGCAAGCGAAATGAGCAAAGATATCGCTTGTGCACCGTGCGGAAAGCAGCGGTGCCACGGCCGAATTCGCGGTAACCCCGGGTCGGATTAACGGGAACTTCGGGGAAATCTCTACCTACAGAAGGTGGATGCCAGGCATGTCGACTCTTTGCAAGCCAGCGGTGAGCGTGCCGGAATACGTCATCACCATGGAAGAGACCCTGGAATTCGCCAAGAAGGTGCACGCGGGAAAGCCGCAGCTTCCGTTGGCGCTTCGTCTCATTCAGAAGACCGGGGTACGGAAAAGGCATATCGTCCAGCCCATCGAGAAGACGCTCGACCACCCCGGTCTGGAAGAGCGTAACCGGGTCTACGAGGTCGAGTCGAAGAGGATGACCCCGCCGGTCATCGAAGAGGCCCTGGCGAACGCGGACATGACCCCCCGGGACATCGACGCGATCATCTACGTGTCCTGCACCGGGTTCCTCATGCCGTCGCTGACCGCCTGGCTGATCAACACCATGGGGTTCCGCTCCGACACCCGGCAGATCCCCATCGCGCAGCTCGGCTGCGCCGCGGGCGGCGCCGCCATCAACCGGGCGCACGACTTCATCCGCGCCTACCCGGGCAGCAACGTCCTCATCGTCTCCGCCGAGCTGTGCTCGCTGTGCTACCAGCCGTCGGACGACGACATCGGCTCGCTGCTCTCCGACGGCCTGTTCGGCGACGCCGTCGCCGCCGCCGTCGTCCGCGGCCGTGGGGGCACCGGCGTGACGCTGGAGCGCAACGCCTCGTACCTCATCCCGGAGACCGAGGAGTGGATCTCCTACGCCGTCCGCTCCACCGGCTTCCACTTCCAGCTCGACCGCCGGGTCCCCGGCACCATGGAGCCGCTCGCGCCGGTGCTGCGCCAGCTGGCCACGAACCACGGCTGGGACGTCGAGAAGCTGGACTTCTACATCATCCACGCCGGCGGGCCGCGGATCCTGGACGACCTCAGCAAGTTCCTCAACACCGATCGGCACATGTTCCGGCACAGCTGGTCGACCCTGACCGACTACGGGAACATCGCCAGCGCCGTCGTGCTGGAGGCGCTGCGCCGCCTCTTCGAGGAGAACGCCGTCCTCCCCGGCGCCAGCGGCATGATCGCCGGCTTCGGGCCCGGCATCACCGCCGAGATGTCGGTCGGCAGCTGGGTCAGCGACGGGCCGCAGGAGCGGGCGACCGGTACGCCCGTCGCCGCCGCCGTCGGCTGAGACCGCGCCCCCGGCCCGCCCGCGAGCGCCTCGTCACACACCACGAAGGGGTAGAACGTATGACCAGCCTGGTCGTCCCGCCCGGTCAGGGACGGAAGCTCATCACCAAGGCGCAGGAGGTGACCTTCAAGGTCACCGGCGCGGACAACGGCTTCGCCTCGACCTTCGAGGTCATCGTGCCGCCCGGCTTCGACGTCGGCGCGCACGTGCACCAGGACGCCAAGGAGTTCTTCTACGTCCTCGAAGGCGAGCTGGAGCTGTTCGCCTTCGAACCCGTCACCCGCACCGAGGACACCTGGCACAACTGGGAGGCCCCGGACGGCGGCAAGCCCCTGCGGGCCGGCCCCGGCAGCTGCATGTTCGTGGACAGCGGGACCCCGCACGCCTTCCGCAACCCCACGGACACCCCGACGCGCATGCTCTTCCAGAGCTCGCCTCCACCGGACCACGAGCGGTACTTCGAGGAGATCTGCGAGATTTTCTCCAGTGGCGAGACCGTGGACCCCGGAGCCGTGCAGCTGCTGCGGGACCGCTACGACGTCAACCAGATCACGCCGCTTCGCTACGGGTAACCGGTCTCCGACCAGCGCCACCGAGAGGGCACGATGGACAGCATTCCCTTGGTTCACGCGAGTTTGGGCAAGCAGGAGCTGGCCGCCGTCGAGGAGGTGTTCGCCTCCGACTGGACGGCCGGCCAGGGCCCGCGGGGCAAGGCCCTGGAAGCCGAGCTGGCCCGCCGCTACAGCGTCGCCGACGCCGTCACGCTGAGCAGCTGCGCGGCGGCCCTGCACCTCGCCCTGCTCGCACTGAAGGTGGAGCCCGGCGCCGAGGTGATCGTCGCCGACTACACCTTCCCGGCGCCCGCCCACGCGGTGCGCTACGTCGGCGCGACGCCGATGTTCGCCGACGTACGCGCCGACACCGGCACCGTCGACCCGCAGGCCGTCGCGGACCTCATCGGCCCGCGCACCGCCGGCATCATCGCCGTGGACACCGTCGGGCTGCCCGCCGACTACGCGGAGCTGCGGCAGCTTGCCGACCGCCACAAGCTGTTCCTCGTCGAGGACGCGGCCTGCGCGATCGGCGCGACGTACCAGGGCCGCCCGGCGGGCTCGCTCGCCCCGGTCGCCTGTCTGTCCTTCCACGGGCGCAAGGGGATCACCAGCGGCGAGGGCGGCGCCCTGCTCGCGGAGGACCCGGCGATTGGCGCGGATGTGCGATTGCGCTCGTCGTTCGGCATCGGGAGCATTTTCGACAAGGCCCGGGTCATCGGCCTGCCGATCCCGATCTTCACGGACATCGGCTACAACTACAAACTGTCCGACATCTCCGCCGCGATCCTCCAGGTGCAGCTCGGCCGGATCGAGGAACTGCTGGACCGCCGCAACCTGGTGGCGGCGCGCTACGCCGAACTCCTCAAGGACGAGGACCTGGTCACCGTGCCGCACGTGCCGGCGGACCGCACCCACGCCTGGCAGTCCTACCTGCTGACGCTCGACCCCGGCGTCGACCGCGCCGGCGTCGCCGCCGACCTGCGCGCCCAGGGCATCGGCTGCGGCCACGGCACCTGGGCCAGTCACCTGCAGCCCGCGTACGAGACCGACCAGACCTGCCCCGTCTCCGCGGACCTCGCGCAGCGTCAGCTCGCCATCCCGATGCACGCGGAGCTGTCCGTCGACCAGGCCGAGCGCGTCGTCACGGCCCTGCGGGCCGCCCTGCGCAACAACGTCAGCGCACCGCGGCGTTACGAGGGGGCCTCCGGGTCCCGTACGAAGACTTCCGCCACCAGCCAGCAGGCCAACAAGGGAGGAGCGGCATGAGCGACGGCCGTCCGACGTCCGATCGGATAATGCGGCTCATCACGGGCTACTGGGCCACCGGCATCGTGGGCACCGCGTCGAAGTACGCGCTCTTCACCCACATCGAGGACGGCGCCCGCACCGTCGAGCAGCTCGCCGCCCGCGCCGGGATCTCGGTCCGCGGCGCGCAGGCCCTGCTCGACGGGCTCGTCAGCCTGGAGCTGATCGAGCTGACCGCCGGCGAGTACCGCAACACCGAGGAGGCCGCGGCCTTCCTCGTCGATCACCGGGCGACCAGCCTCACCGGCTTCGCCAAGGTCAAGATGGGCCACATGGGCTCCCTGGTGGACCTGCCCGACGTGGTACGCGAGGGCGCCCCGCTGACCACGTCGGTGGTCGAGGTCGCCGACAACCCCCACTGGGAGGCCCTGGTCCAGGCGCTGGCCGCGCAGTCCGTCGCGGTGGCCGAGGTCGCCGCCGACGCCCTCGGGCTGGCCGACGCCGGCGAGTTCTCCGTCCTCGACATCGGCGGCGGCTCCGGCATCTACTCCGGCACCTGGCTGGACCTGAACCCCGCCGCCCGCTCGACCCAGCTCGACTGGGCGCCGATCAACAACATCGCCCGCCGGCTGCTCGCCGACCGCGGCGTCGGCGACCGCGTCGACTACATCGACGGCGACCTGCACACCACCGAACTCGGCGACGCCGCCAACGCCCCCTACGACTACGTCGTGTACTCCAACATCGCGCACCAGGAGGGCCCCGAGGACAACATGGCCCTCTTCGCCAAGGTGAAGAAGGCCCTGAAGCCCGGCGGCACCCTCGTCATCTCCGACTACGTCGTCGACGACGACCGTAGCGGTCCGCAGTTCGCGCTGCAGTTCGCCTCGGAGATGCTGCTCAAGAGCAGGCACGGGAGCACCTGGCGGCGGGCCGACTACCACGCCTGGCTCACCAAGACCGGGTACGAGGAGATCACGTTCCAGCCCACACCTTCGCCCACCACACTGATCTTCGCCCGTTAAGGGACGAGCCGACTGTGTGCACGGGGGAGCGGGACAGGTTATCGGCGGAGGGAATGCAGTGAGCAGCCCTGTTGGCAATCGAGCGGACGTCTCGACGCGCACGTGGTCGGCGGACGTTCCCGGCACCTCCCGTGAAGCGACGTCATGAGCGCCGGCGCCGTAGTTGCAACCAAGGAGCCCGAGGAGACGCTGGGACTCGCCGACCTGTTCGCCGGCCGGATGACCAGTCCGGCCGGGTACATCGGCGCGACCCCCACGTCGCTCATCGGCCGCACCCGCGACCTCGACCGGCTCGCCACCGCGCTGTCCACGCCCGACGCCGGGCTGGTGACCGTCACCGGCCCGGCCGGGGTGGGCAAGAGCCGGCTCGTCATGGAGTACTTCCGGCGCTTCGGAACCGGACCGGGCGCCACCGTCGAGGTGTTCGACTTCGGCCAGGTCACGGACACCGCCATGTGCGCGCTGATGCTGCGCCAGCTGAAGGAGCAGTTCCACGAGGGCTCCACCTCCGTCCGCTCGGCCCTGGAACGCCTCGGACCCGGGCGGCACACCGTGCTGTTCGACCACTACGAGGACGTCGCCGATGAGCTGGCGCCACTGCTCGCCGAGTTCCGGCGGAGCTGCCCGCAGGTACGGATCGTCACCGTCGGTACCGCCCGGCTCGGCCTGTACGGCGAGCGGGTCGTACGGCTCCGGCCGCTACCGACGGGGAGCGGCGTGGCGGCCGACCTGTCGGCCGTCTCGCGGATTCCGGCCGTGGAGCTGTTCGTACAGTGCGCGCGGTCGGTACGGCCCGAGTTCAAGCTGACCGCGGCGAACTCCCGCTACGTGCTGGCCCTCTGCCGGCTCGTCGGCGGCCTGCCGTTCGCCATCGAGCTGGCCGCCGCCCAGGTGAAGCTGGCCGAGCCGGACCTGATCCTGGAGCGCTTCGAGCGCGGCTCCAGCGACCTGCAGCGCATCGACCAGCACCCGTACTCCCGGCACTCCAGCATCTCCGACATGGTGTCCTGGGTCTTCGCCCGGCTGCAGCCGGACGAGCGCACGCTGCTCAACCAACTGGCCATCTTCGAGGGCCCGTTCACCACCCGCGCGGCGGCCGGCGTGCTGACGGGCTTCGACGCCGCCGGTTACCGCACCATGGAACGGCTCATCGACGCCAGCGTGCTCATCCCCGACGAGCGGCACGACGGCGAGCTGAGCCTGAGCATCCCCAGCCCCGTGCGGTTCGCCGCGGTCCGCTCGCTGGCCCGGCTGCCCGCCTATCCGGCGCTGCGCAAGGCCCACGGCGAGTACTTCCGGACGCTCGCCGCCGCTCGCACCGGCCCCGAGCCGGGCGCCGCCGCCGGGCCGCCGCGCCCCGCGGTCGGCCCGGAGACGCAGGCGGACCTGCTGGCCGCCTTCGGCTACTGGCGGGAGGCGGGCGACGGCCGCTCCATGGCGGTGCTCGCGGGCGCGCTGCGCGAGCAGTCCACCGGCACCGCCCAGACCCGGCAGTGCCTGCGGCTGACCGAGGAGGTGCTGCGGACGGGTGTCGAGGACGCGCGGCTGCACGCCCGTACGCTGGAGGCCGCCGGCGAGCTGGCGATGCGGCTGGGCTCCGCCGCGGCCCGCGGCTACCTCGCCCAGGCCCGGGACGCCCACCGCGCCGTCCACGACGACGCCGGCGTGGTGCGCTGCCTGGGGCTGCTCGGCGACGAGGCGTACGCCGGCGGGGACCTGGAGCGGGCCCGCCGCCGGTTCGAGGAGGGCCTCGCCGTCGTCGCCTCGCCCACCCGCGCCGGCGGCACCGGCGCCCCCGGTGACATGGCAGCCGGCGCCGGCCGGTACCTCACCCGGCGGCTCGCCGTGGTGCTCCGCGAGGCGGGCAACCTCGCCCGCGCCGACGAGCTGGCCCGTACCGCCCTGGCGGCCGAGCTGGGCCGGGAGGACTTCGGCGGCGCGGTGCCCGCCCGCTACGTCCTCGCGTCCGTCCGGCTGCTGGAACACGACTCGGCGGAGACGCGCGCCCTGTTCGCCGACGCCGCGGAGCAGATCGGCGGGCTGCCGGACGTCGCGGAGCGGCCCGAGTGCCTGGAGATGCTGGCGATCGCGCTGTACAAGTGGCGCCGTATCACCGACTGGCGGCTGCTCACGGCCACGCTGGCCCTCGCCGAGCGGCTGCGCCGGCGCCAGGGCCTCACCCGCCCGCGCCCGCTCAACGAGCTGACCACCGTGATCCTCGCCACCGCCAGCCAGGAGCTGACCGCCGACGACTACACGTGGGCGTGGCGCTCCGGCGCCGACCTCACCTGGGAGGCGGCCATGCGGCTGATGCCGGCCGAGGAGGCGAAGCCCGCCGCCGGGCCCGAGGTGCCCACCGACATCGCGGACATCCTCACCAAGCGGGAGCTGGAGGTCGCGCTGCTGGTCTCCGAGGGGCTGACGAACCGGGTCATCGCCCGCAAGCTCGGCATCGCGGAGTGGACCGTCGTGAACCACCTGCGCAAGGTGATGCGCAAGCTGGGCTGCCAGTCCCGCGTCCAGGTGACCCGCCGGCTCGCCATCGGCTGACGACCGCGGCGTAAGGCGGTCCGCCCCGCCTTGCGCCGCGGTCGTCTTTCTTCAACTCCCCGGCGCTCACGCGGTGTTACGTGATCCGTACCCGCCCGTGCTGACACCGTGTGGACCGGCGCCGTACGATCCGGAACCGGGGGACGGGGAGAGCTGCGTCAGGTCAGGGGTGGGGGAGACTCGTGCGACGACGGCCTGTGGGGTACGTCGGATCCGTGCTGCTCGCCGCCGTGTTCGCCCTCGCGGGCTGCACCGGCGGCGGCGGTTCCGCCGGTGACCCGTCCGGTGGCCCGGCGAAGAAGGGCGGCCCGGGCCCGGCGCCGACCTCCGCGCTCGACGCCGACCCCGCGAAGGCACCGGCGGACCGCGCCGCGGCCCGGGCACTGATCGACGACGTCATCGCCGACCCCGCGATGTTCGGCCCGGACGCCGTCGCGGCCACGCCGTACGAGAGCGACTCCGGCCGGCGGCCGGTCCTCGGCGCGGACTGCGTGTGGCGGCAGGAGCCGCTGCCCGACGACGTACTGGCCACGCTCTCCCGGCACTTCGAGGTCCCGCCCGCGGGCGGCAGGGACACCGCCCGGCTGCTCGCCGTGGTCACCGTGCACCGCACCGCCGAGCGGGCCGACTGGGAGAACGCCGGAATGCTGGAGGAGATGCTCCGCTGCCCCGAGCAGCAGCTCGGCGCCGGCGAACGGCTCACGGACCTGATCTCCTCCGCCACGTACTTCGGCGACTCCGGGAACCTGTACGCCGACGACGTGCTGCGCGAGAGCGGCGACTACCGCGGCGCGGGCGCGGCGGCGGCCCCGTACGCCTGGACGCAGATGCGGCTCGGGCAGGTCACCGTCTCCGTCTCGGTCCGGGCCGGGCGCGGGTACGACATGGCGCGGGCCCAGGACATCGGGCGGGAGGCGGGCATCCGGATGCTGCAGCGGGTGCAGGAGTCCCTCGGGCGGGAGGAAGCCCTCGGGCGCGACGGCGGCGGCGCGGAGGGGAAGAGCGCGCAGGGGAAGCGCACGCGGGGCAACGGCGCGGAGGGGGACGGGCGGTGACGGAGGAGCTGACGCCCGCGGACCCGGTACGGATCGGCGGCCACCGCCTCCTCGCGCGGCTCGGCGCCGGCGGCATGGGCGTGGTCTACCTCGGCCGCGCGGACACCGGCGAGCTGGCCGCCGTCAAGGTGATCCGGCCGGAGTACGCCGCGGAAGCGGACTTCCGGGCCCGGTTCCGCCGCGAGGTCGCCGCCGCCCGGCGGGTGCGCAGCCCGTGGGCCGTGCCCGTCACCGGCGCCGACCCCGAGGCCGAAGCCCCGTGGCTGGCCACGGCGTTCGTGCCGGGTCCTGCGCTCGCCGAGGCCGTCGCCGTCTGCGGCCCGCTGCCGGAGCGCGGCACCCGGATCCTCGGCAAGGCCCTCGCGCGGGCGCTCGCCTCCGTGCACGCGGCCGGGCTCGTCCACCGGGACGTCAAGCCCGGCAACGTGCTGCTCGCCGTGGACGGCCCGCGGCTCATCGACTTCGGCATCGCCCGCGCCCCGGAGGAGACCGCGCTCACCGCGCCGGACGCCGTGGTCGGCACCCCCGGGTTCCTGGCGCCCGAGCAGGCGCGGGGGCGGGAAGCCGGCCCGGCGGCGGACGTGTTCGCGCTGGGCTGCGTGCTGGCGTACGCGAGCACCGGACGGCCGCCGTTCGGCACCGGCGGCGTGGACGCCCTGCTCTACCGCACGGTGCACGACGAGCCGGACCTGTCCGGCGTCCCCGACGGCGTACGGGACGTGGTGACCCACTGCTTCGCCAAGGACCCCGCCGTCCGCCCGACCGCCACCGCGCTCGACGAGGCCCTGGTCGAGGACGCGCCCGAAGGCGCCGCGGAGTGGCTGCCGGACGACGTCGTACGGCTGATCGCCGACCGCTCGGCGGCGCTGCTGGCGCTGCCGGACATCGACGCCACGGTGGCCGAGCCCCCGGCCCCGGAACCGCCCCCCGCGGCCACCGGCCGCCGCCGCTTCCTCGCGCTCGGCGCCGCCAGCGCGGCGCTACTCGCGGCCGGCGGGGGTGCGGCGGTGTGGGCCGGCCTGCGGGACAGCGGGGGCGGGGACGAGGCCGGCTCCGCCGGCCGCCGGTGGGTCATCGGCGTGCAGGCCGACCTGAGCGGGCCGCAGCGCGCGGCGGGCCGGGCGCAGGAGCGCGGCGTGCGGCTGGCCGTCGAGCGGTTCAACGCCCGTGCGCGCCGGCCCTTCGAGGCGAGCGTGGAGGTGGCCGACGACCGCGGCGACCCCGCCGCGGCCGAGCGCGCCGCCCGGCGGCTCGCGGCCGACCGCGACGTCCTCGCCGTCGTCGGCTCCACCGGCGACAAGACCACCGGCGCGGCCCTCGGCGCCTACGACGAGCGGCGCATCCCGCAGCTCACGGTCTCCTCCGCCCAGGGCGCGTACGGCACCGCCTCCCGCCGCTCCCTCCTGCAGACCGTGCCGACCTACGGCACCACCGGCCTGCCCGCCGCGCTGATGCTCCAGGCCGAGGGCGTGCGCCGGACGGGCATGGTGATCGACCGGGCGGCGGGCGAGTTCGCGTGGGAGGAGGGCCATCTGGCGTTCAAGACGATCGGGCTGGTGGAGATCGAGGTGTACCCGCGGGTGGTGCCGCGGAGCGCCGCGTCGCCGGTCGAGGTGCTCGACGACGTGCTGGACCGCGAGCCGGACGCCGTCTATTACGCCGGCTCCCCGCGGCGCGGCGCGGACCTCGCCCGCCGGCTCACCGCGCGGGGCTTCACGGGCGTACGGATCCTCGGCTACCCCGCCGCCGGGCCGGAGTTCGCGGCGCGGGCGGGCGCGGCGGCGGCCGGCTGGCAGGTGTACGCCCCGTACATCGACCCGGCGGCGGAGCCGGTCGCGGACTTCGCCGCCGCGTTCCGCAAGCGCTACGGGCAGGCCCCCGGGTACTGGGCGGCCGAGGCGTACGACGTGACGACGATGGTGCTGGACCGCCTCGCCGAGGCCGCCCGGGACGGCGGGCGGCCGGCGCGGGGGCGGCTGTTGGAGCGGCTGGCGACGGGCACGTACCGCGGGATGGTCCGCGAGTACGCGTTCCAGGACGGCTATCTGCAGGGCGTCGAGATGTTCCACTACCGCGCCGAGGGCGGCGGCTTCGTCTACGCCGGCCCCGCCGACGTGGGCGAGTGAGGGGACGGGGCCGTGGACGCGCTGCTCCCCGACGACCCCGGGGCCCTCGGCGGCCACCGGCTGCTGGCGCGCCTCGGCGCCGGCGGCATGGGCGTGGTCTACCTCGCCCGGACGCCGGGCGGGGCGCTGGTCGCGCTGAAGGTGATCCGCGCGGAGCACGCCGCCGACCCGCGCTTCCGGGCCCGCTTCCGGCGCGAGGTGACGGCGGCGCGGCGGCTGCGGGGGCGCTGGCTGGTGCCGGTCGTCGCGGCGGACGCCGAGGCCCGGGAGCCGTGGCTGGCCACGGCGTTCGTGCCGGGGCCGACGCTGACGGAGACGGTCGACGGGTACGGGCCGTGGCCGGCGCCGGCGGTGCGGCGGCTGGGCGGGTACCTGGCCCGTACGCTCGCGGACGTGCACCGCGCGGGGCTGGTCCACCGGGACGTCAAGCCCGGCAACGTGCTGCTGACGCTCGACGGCCCGCGGCTCATCGACTTCGGCATCGCCCGCGCGCCGGGGGCCACGGCCCTGACCGCGAGCGGCGTGGTGGTCGGCACGCCGGGCTACCTCGCGCCGGAGCAGGCGGGCACCGGCGCCGGGGACGTGGGCCCAGCGGCGGACGTGTTCGCGCTGGGCTGCGTGCTGGCGTACGCGGCGTCGGCCCGGCGCCCGTTCGGCACGGGCCACCCGGCGGCGGTGGTCTTCCGCACGGTGCACGAGCCCCCGGACCTGTCCGGGGTCCCGGCGGGGACGCTGCGGGGGTGGGTGGAGCGGTGCCTGCGGAAGGACCCGGGGGAGCGGCCGACGGCGGCGGAGCTGGCGGACGGCCTGGCGGCCGGGCTGGCGGGTGGGACCGAGGCCGGGTCGGGAGGCGGGGAGCCCCGACCCGCCGCGGGCGGCGCCGCGGGCGACCCGCTGAGGGCCGGGCCCGGGGGCGGGGCGAAGCCTCTGGCGGGTGGGTCGGCTGCGCGCGGTGGGTCTGGATCTGCCGTGGACGGAGCAGGAGGTGACCCGGCGGGGGCCGGGCCCTCGGCGGGCGGACCGGCTGCCGGGGCGGAGCCCGCGGAGTCCGCGTGGCTGCCGCCCGACGTCCTGCGGGTCGTCGCCGAGCGGTCCGCCCGGGCCCTCGACATTCCCGCACCCCTCCGCGACAGCGGCGCCACCGGGTCCGACCCGCCCGAACCCGCCACCCGGCCCGCCGGCTCCGCGCCCGCGCCCACCCGGCGGCGCTTCCTGGCCGTCGGAGGCGCCGCGGTGATCGCGACGGGCGGCGGGCTGTTCGCGTACGCGCGCACGCGTGGCAGCGGGCCCACGGACCCCGGGCCGCCGGTGCGCACCCTCGGGCTGCACGCCGACCTCAGCGGCCCCGGCAAGGACACCGGCCGCGCCCACGAGCGCGCCGCCCGGCTCGCCGTCGAGCGGCACAACGCCCGCGACGACGCCGCCTTTCTCCTCGCGCTTCAGGTGGCCGACGACGGCGGCGACGCGGCGCGCGCCGCCCGGGTGGCCCGGCGGTTCGCCGACGACGTCGCCGTCCTGGCCGTCCTCGGACCCACCACCGCCGCGAGCGCCGAGGCCGCCGCCGGCGTCTACCGCGCCGCCCGGCTCGGCGCCGTGCTCGTCGCCGTCGACGGCGCCGGCGTCCCGCAGGGCGACGGGGACGCGCTGTGCGTCACCCGGGCGCCCGAGGAACTGCTGCCCGCCGCGCTCCTGCACTACCTGGCCGACGTCCGCCCCACCTCCCGCACCGCCGTCGTCCGCGACGAGGGCCAGTCCGCCTGGGACTTCGCCGGCTCCTTCGTCGACAACCCGCCCCGCGGCGGCACCGTCACCGTCCACGACACGGACGACGGCATCGCCGCCGCCGTCGACGCCGCCCTCGCCGCCCGCGCCCAGGCCGTCGTCTACGCCGGCACGTCCCCGGACCGCGCCGCGCACTGCGCCCGCGCCCTGGCCGCCGCGGACTTCACCGGACCGCGCGGCGGCACCCGGCACACGCTGACCCCGGCGTTCCTGCGGGCGGCCGGCGCCGCGGCCGACGGCTGGCTGGCCGGCGCCCCGTTCAGCGATCCCGCCGCCGCCCGGGACTTCGCCGCCGCCTACCGCGACGCGTACGGCGCGGCGCCGCCCCGCTGGGCGCCCGAGGCGTACGACGCGGTGGGCCTGGCCGCCGCGGCGATGGGCCGGCTCGGCGGCGGCGTCGAGCGCGGGGCGCTGGCGCCGGAGCTGTTCCCGAGCACGTACCGCGGTGTGGCCAAGGACCTGCGCTTTGCACAGGACGTGACTCACCAACTGCGGCCGGAGGGCTCCCTCTTCCTCTACCAGGCCCGCGACGGCGAGTTCGCCTTCCTCGGCCCGTACGACGAGGTGCGGCGGACCTGACGAGCCCACCGCACCCGCGACGCCCGCCGCCCGGCGGCGGGCCCCGTCCCCGGGTCTCTACGGCTTGCGGGCCACCCCCGCGTACTGGGCGGGGCGCCGGGGCGGGCGCGAGGCGAGCGGGCGGCCGGAGCGGTACCGGTGGACCGCCGCGGGCTCCGCTTCAGGGCGTACGGCCGATGAACGCCAGCAGGCGGGTCTGCGCGTCGGCGCTCTGCGGGACCTCGGCGCGCGGCCCGTAGTGGCCGCTGCGGCGCAGCACCTCGTCCAGCGGCAGCATCCCCGCCAGCAGCGCGGCGCACTTGTCCGGATCCAGCCGCTCGTCCTGGCCGGTGGCCCGCGCCAGGTCCCAGGTGTGCATGAAGACGTCGCCGGTGTAGAAACGGTCGACGGCCTGGTCCAGCGGGAGGTCGCCGGTCTCCGGGTGCGAGAGCGTCTTCCCCGCCGTGGCCGGGTCGTCCAGGAGGGCCTGCACGGCGTCGTTATGGACCTGCCAGGCCGCCACCGGGTCGTCGTCCACCGACGGGCCCTGCGGCAGTTCGATGCCGGTGCCGGTCTTCAGGAAGCCCGGGAACCACTCGACCAGGTGCCGTACGACGTCCCGGGCCACCCACCCCTCGCACGGCGCCGGGGCGTCCCACGCGCCGGCGGGGACGCCGCGGACGCGCTCGGTGAAGGCGGCGGCGACCCTGCGGTGCTCGTCCGCCGCGGCGGACGCCTGCGGGCGGTCGAGCAGTTCGTCCAGCCGCTCGTAGCCCTCGCGGATGCCGGTCTCCGCGCCGCTGGCGATCATCCCGTCGCGGGACTCGACGGAGTCCAGCAGGGAGGTGGCGGTCAGCCGGGTGCGACCGCCGAGGTCCTCGAAAACGGCCGTCTCCAGGCTGACGCTGTCGGGCATGCCCTCGTAGGTGAAGGTCTGGACGATGCGCTCGACCGGGCGCACCTCGTGGAACACGCCGTGGAAGGCGTACTCGTTGCCGTCGTCGTCGCGGTTCAGATAGCGGTACGAGCCGCCCGTGCGGGCGTCGTACCGCTCGATCTCCATGCTCAGGCTGCGCGGGCCGAGCCACTGGACGACCAGGTCGGGGTCGGTGTGCGCGCGGAACACGCGCTCGGGCGGGGCCTCGAACTCCCGGGTGATCACGATGGTGGGGAGCACGGGGTCGACGGTGATCCCGGTCTCGTTGCGGTGGCCGTTGGGTGTGGTGCTCATGGTGCTTCTTCTTCCTTCGTCCGGGTTCCCGCCACCGGCTCCCCGTCCTGCGCGGCCATCCGCTCCAGGACGGCGTCCAGACGGCGGAACCGGTCCTCCGCCTCCCGCCGGTAGCGCTCGATCCACTTCGTCATGAGGTCGAAGACCTCGGCTTCCAGGTGGCAGGGCCGCCGCTGGGCGTCCCGGCTGCGGCTGACCAGTCCGGCGTCCTGGAGGACCCGGATGTGCTTGGACACGGCCTGCACGCTGACGTCGTACGGCTCGGCCAGCTCGTTGACCGTGGCGTCGCCGGAGGCGAGGCGGGCCACGATGTCGCGCCGGGTCGGGTCCGCCAGCGCGGCGAACACCAGCGACAGCCGCTCGTCGGGCTCGGGCACCGCGGTCACTCGGCCACCTCGCGTTCTCAACTGTTCGGTTGAATAAACGCTAGCGCGGGCTCCGGTGATTGGTCAACCGTTCGGTTGAATATCCTGGTACGGGTCGGAGGGGAAGCCGGTGGTGGCCCCGGCGCACGCCGGGGCCACTCGCCGCGTCACTCGCCCAGATCGGCCCGCGCCGCGGCCGTGACGATGCGCTGCGCCTCGGCCGCCGTGTAGACCCCGGCGGCCTGCCACTCGGCCGCGAGGCTCCGTACGCGCGCCACGAAATCGCCGTGGGTCGCGAACGGCGCGCCGGCCCACACCTCGTCGAGGAACGTCTCGCCCCCGCCGCCCGCCCGGTTGGGCACGCCCGCGTCCTCGTCCCCGAAGACCACGTCCGGCTCCGCGCGGCGGAAGTAGCCGTGGTACGGCTGCTCGTCGCCGAGGTGGAACGGGGCCAGCGTCACGCCGTGCGTGGTGAAGTGCAGCGGCCGGCCCTCCGGCCGGACGGCGGCGGCGAGGTCGCCGCTCAGTCCGAGGTGCCGGTAGAACGAGAACTCGCGCAGGGTCTGCTCGGCGCTCTGCGCCACCAGCAGCACCGGGCCGTAGAACAGCGACTGCACGGTGCGGTCGTCGGGCGTCCGCTCGACGCGCAGGCCGAACGGCATCTGGACGTCCACGACGTCCCCGCTGCGCCACGTCCGGCTCAGCGTCACGTAGCTCCCCGGACTGGCGTCGATGCTCTGGCTGCTCCCGTTGACCCGCACGTCGTAGCCGTGGACGGCCCACGCGGGCACCCGGAGCTTCAGGTCCAGCGGTCCGTCGCCCTCGATGGTGAGCCGGGTGGCGGCCTCGTACGGGAAGTCGGTCCGCTGCGTGACCGTGAGGCCCTTCTGCCGCCATTCCTCCCAGTGCAGCGCCGAGTCGACGAAGAGGTTGACGTACAGGGCGGACTCGTCGGCCGCGCGGAAGTAGACCGACTCCTGGTACTTGCTGTGGTTCTCCATTCCCGTGCCGCCGCAGCAGGTGCCGGTGTTGCCGAACTCGCGCCGCGTGCCCGGCGCCATGCCGACGAAGTACGTCACCTCCGGGCTGTCCGTGGCGCTCGTGTCCCGGCGCGAGGCCAGGATGTGGTTGAGGAGGCCGCGCTCGTAGTAGTCCATGTACGCGGCGTCCGGCCGGTGGAAGAACAGGTACCGGGTGAGCTTGAGCATGTTGTACGTCGCGCACGTCTCGGCGTTGTTCTCGGCCAGCGTGGCGGCGACGGCGTCGCGGGCGCGGAACATCTCGCCCTGGCCGGCACCCCCGAGGCTGTACGTGCGCGGGCCGACGACCATCGTCCAGAAGTTCTCCGCGGCGGTGCGGTGGCCGGTCTCGGCCGGGCTCTCGTCGTACATCCGCAGATAGCCGGAGAACTGCGGGATGTGCTGGTTGGCGTGCTTGCCGTCGAGGGTGTCGCGGCCGGCGGCGCAGTCCTGCAGCAGCCGGGTGTTGTCGAAGCAGTGCGCGGTCTCCAGGTACTCCGCGCGGCCGGTGAGCGCGTGCAGGTCGGCCATCACCTCGTTCATGCCGCCGTACTCGCCGGCGATGTAGATCGACCACATCTGGTCCAGCTGCTCGCGCGGCAGCCGGGAGAGCCGGCTGTGCACCCAGTCGGCCATGCCGGTGACGATGTCGAGGGCCTCGGCGTTGCCGGCGAGGGTGTGGGCGTCGAGCAGCCCGCGCATGATCTTGTGGCAGGTGTAGTACGGCGCCCAGATCGTCGGGTACGTCGTGAACTGCTCCAGCAGGATGAACTGCGTCTCCGGGTACGCCGCGAGGAATCCGGGGTGGCTGGCCGCGCCCTGCTCGGCCAGCGCCGCCCGGCACTCGCCGAGAGCGGCGACGAGGTAGTCCAGCTTGTCCTTGTAGAAGGCCGCGTCCGACTGCCCGCTACCCGCGTACGCCTGCGCGATCAGCGTGAGGAAGTGGCCCCCGTAGTGGCCGCGCAGGTTGCCGTCGGCGGTCTCCCAGCCGCCGGGCGGCTGGGCGCCGAGGGTGTCGAGGCCGGCGTTGGCGCGGAAGACGGCCAGGATGCGGTCGGCGGGGTAGTCGCGGGCGTACTGCAGGATCAGGTCCCGCTTGCGGCTGAAGACGCCCTCGCCCAGCGCCACGGCGTTCAGCGGGAAGGGGCGTACCGCCCAGCTCGCGGGGGCGGGCAGGGCGGCGCCGAGGGCGGCGGGCACGCGGCCCGGGCCTGCCGGGGGAGCGGCGGCCCGGGCCGCGGTGGTGGCCGGCCCGGCGAACGCGGGGGCGACGGCCACGGCGGAGGCGGTGCGCAGGACCTGGCGGCGGGACACCCGGGGCCGACGGGGTCGGGGTGTGTCGGACATGGTGGGGGCTCCTCTGCTCGGTGGATCTGCTGCTCGGCTGCTCGGCCGGGCCCGCCGCGCGGAACTTCGGCCACGCGTCCCCGCAGCGGGGCGGGGCCCCGGCCTCACTCGGCGACGGTGCCCGCCGCGCGGTCGGTGCCCGGCCGCGCGGCGGACCCTCGCCTTACTCGCGGTGCGGCGATCGCCTGGCGATCACCCGCCGCGTTTCCCGGCCGCCGGCTGGGCGGCGGCGGTCGCGTACGCCTGGATCTCCTTCAGTCCCGTGCTGCGGCCCGGCTGGTGGGTCATGACCACCCTCAGGCTGGAGGTGGTCACCTCCTCGAACCGCAGCCGGTTGCGGTTGGCGCGCGGCTCGGCGGGCTCGGCGTCGGGCGCGGAGACGTCGCGCCACGTCTGCGCGGCGGCGTCGAAGTACTGCACGGAGTACGTCGCGGGCTCGGCGTAGCCGCCGGTGCGCTGCTTGTCGGCGGCGAAGTACAGCCGCACGTCGTCCACCCGCGTCGGCTCCCCGAAGTCGAGCTGGTACCAGTCCTCGGCGGCGCCCGAGCCGCCGGCGCCCCAGAACGGCTCGTTGACGGTGAAGCCGTCGACCGCGCCGGCCACGCCGTGGCCGCCGTCGGAGTGCGAGGCGGTGGCGGTGGCGTCCGTGGCGAGGTTCGGCGCGTCGCTCGTGAGGTCGCGGCCGGCCTTGGCGAAGAGGTCGACGACGCGGTCGCCGGCGCCGAAGCGCACGTCCTCGGCCGCGGTCAGGTCGGCGGGGTGGCTCTGCACCACCTCGGCGTCGCCGCCGTCGGGGAAGGTGACCTCGCCGGTGGCCGGGTCGTAGACGAGGTGGGCGAGGGAGTCGACGGTGAAGGCGAGGTTGCCGTCGAGGTAGGCGGAGTAGCCCTCGGGGACCTCGGTGCCGTACGGGCGCTCGCCGTCGCCCGGTTCGTCCCAGAGCACGGTCAGGTCGCTGCCGTGGTAGTTGATGTCGGTGACGGCGAAGTGCGGCCAGTCGATGTCGATGGGCCACAGCTCGACCTTGTCGTCGCGGCGCGGCTGGAAGCCCATGGCGTCCTCGATCACCGTCCAGTTGGTGGTGCCGAGCATGGTGTGGTGGATCCAGGAGCGGTAGCCGATGTTCTGGGGGTCGGCGCTGCCGTCGGCCCAGAACTCGTTCTGGTCCGGCCAGCGGTTGTCGCCGCCGATGTAGTGCGCCCAGGCGTTCCAGGAGAGCAGCTTCTTGTAGTAGCTCGCGTCGATGTGCTCGCTCGGGTAGTGGCGCAGCACGGACGCCAGGAAGCGGAACGTGACGGTGGAGTTGATCACCGAGAAGTTGTTGCTGCCGGGGTGGCCCTGCTCGGCGGCCTCCTTCTTGTCGGCCTGGTTGGCGGTGTAGAAGGGGAAGACCGGGTACTCCCCGGCGTCCTGCCACAGCCGCAGCGCGTCCAGGTACTGCGGGTCCTCCTCGGGTGTGGGCATCAGGCCGACGCTGTACGGGTAGTAGTTGTTGATCTCCTTCCAGGGCACCAGCTCGTCGCTCGCCACGTGCCGGTGCTTGAGCAGCCGGTCCTCCGGGTCCCAGAGGTGGTCCAGCACCGCTTTCTGCACGCGCTCGGCGATGCCCCGCATCTCCTGCGCCTTGGCGTCCTCGCCGACCAGTTCGTACGCGCTCGCCGCGGCCTGGGCGTTGCTGTAGACGTACGCGGACTCGGCGCGGTCCAGCGCGCCGGGCCGCCAGTCGAACGACACCGCGTCGGCGTCGTTGCCGGTCATGGCGCCCCAGTCGTACTCGATGAGGCCGTTGCCGTCGCCGTCGTACGCCGCGAGCTGGCCCTTGACGTCGCTCTCGGCGTAGCGGGCGAGGTTGCGGGCGATGCCGGCGGGGCCGCCGTGCACCTGGTACGAGCTCCAGGCGGCCTCGGAGAGGTACTGGGTGTAGCTGTTGGACCAGTTCTCCGGGTCACCGGGGTTGTCGGTGTACTTGCCGCTCCGGGAGACCTCGCCGGCGGAGACCCACGGGCCGTAGGAGTAGGCCGGGTCGCGCAGGTACTTGAGGTCCTCGGTGAACATCCCGACGGTCAGCACGATGGCGTTGTTGTAGCCGAGCACGCCCTCCATCGAGGTGGGGAACTGGTAGTCGCTGCCGGGGATGTCGGCGTCGAGGTAGTTGTAGCGCAGCAGCCACCAGCGGTAGTACAGCGTCTTCTCGATGTTGTCGTCGGGCACGTCGAGGTACGGCAGGTTCTCGGCCCACCAGCGGTTGTACGCGCGCACGTGGTCGCGGAAGGCGGCCTCGGGCGTGGCCTCGCGGACGTCGTCGTAGGCCGGGGCGGACTCCTCGATCTCCTCGGTGACGAAGCCCAGTTGCACCTTGGCGCCGGTGCTGCCGCCGGCCGGCACGTCCGCCGTGCGGGTCAGCGCGCCGCCGTCCGGCTGCATGCCGTCGCCGGAGAGCCGCGGGTAGAGGGTGGTGAGGTTGTTCTTGGCGGGCACCGTGCCGGTGAGTTCCCCGCCTTCGGCGACGGTCGTGTACGGGGACGAGGCGCGCAGGGTGACGGTGCGGTCGGTGCCGCCGGAGTTGGCGATCCGCAGGTCGGTGACGGCGACGTTGGCGTCGGTGATGAACTTGGTCTCGGTGACCCGCAGCCCGTCGCCCGCCGAGCCCGTGGGGGTGAACTCGCTGCGCCAGTAACTCGGGGTCTGCACCCGCGCGGACACGTCCTCGCGCAGCCCGATCTCCTCGCCGCCCTCGGCGAGCGTGACGGTGTAGGCGGCGCGGTCGTCGATGCTCTCCCAGTACGCGACCTTCCCGGCGAAGCCGAGCTGGGAGGGGTCGTGCTCCTTCATGAACACCGCCCGGCCGCGGGTGAACAGCCAGTCGCCGGCCGGGTCCGCGCCCTGCCGGGCGAGCATCCGGTCCATGAAGAAGTCGGTGCCGTCGCCTTCGGCGAGGTCGGCGTCGTACTGCGCCTGCATCGTGCCGTGGACGCGGAAACCGGCGGGCAGCTCGGGTACGGGGCGGTCCGAGCCGGCGAAGACCGGGTAGCCGATCGCGTCGTTGTCGGCGGCGGCGGGCGGGCCCGCGACCAGCGATGCCAGCAACCCGGCGGCCGTCACACCGATCGCGGCGAGCCGGCGGGGCCGTCCTCCTCTTCTGTTCACGTGTGCCTCCTGCGGTGGGGGATGGGCGAGGTCAGGTGCGGGGCGGGCCGGCGACGGGCAGCCAGACCCGCATGGTGGAAGGGCCGCGGTTGGCCCAGGAGTGGTACGGCACGAGGGCGATCTCCGCGGGGGTGTCCGGGGCGGCGGGCGCGTCCGGCGGCGGGTACGGCCATTCGCCGTCGGCCCGGTCGGCCCCGTCGGCCCGGCCGCCCCGGTCCGCCCGGGTGCCGTGGTCGGCCAGCGCGCCGGAGACGGCGACGCGCGCGGCACCGGCGTCCGTGTCCCGGGGCGGCACGGCGGGGTCCACGGCGATCGCGTCGACCTCCCGGCCGTCGGGCAGGTCGGCGGACTCGGCGCACAGCACCAGCGGCCCGCGCTCGACGGCCACGCAGCCGCGGACCGCGTCGACGCGCGGATCGGCGGCGACCCAGCGGGGCGCCACGGGCAGCCGGAGCCGTACCTCGTCGCCCGGCCGGAAGGCGCGGGTGACCGCGACGGCGCCGCGGGCGGCCGGCCGCCGGGTGCCGTCCGGCTCGACCAGCTCGGCGCCGTCGCCGGCCCAGGCGGGCACGCGCAGCGTCAGCGTCCACGGCTCGGGCCGGCTGCGGGTGATCCGTACGGAGACGTCGCCGTCGTACGGGTAGCCGGTGCGGACGGTGAAGCCGGCCTCGCCGGCGCCGGGGGCGCCGGTCGCGTCACCCAGCGTCGTCGCCACCTCGGCGTCGGCGTACTGGTGCAGTTGCACACCGCCCTCGTCGGCGGTGGCGACGTAGCCGTCGAGCGACGCGAGGGTCCTGGCCACGTTGCCGGGGCAGCACGACACCGCGAACCACGGGGCCCGCAGGCCCACGGCGGGGTGCGGGCTGTCGACGGCGGCGTCCGGCACGGCGCCGCGGCGGCGCTGGTGCAGGGTGTTGGCGTAGAAGAAGGCGCGGCCGTCCTCGGCGGGCGAGGCGGCGACGACGTTGTACAGCGTGCGCTCGGCGAGGTCGGCGTAGCGCGGCTCGCCGGTGGCCAGCAGCAGCCGCCAGTTCAGGCCCACGGAGGCGACGCCGGCGCAGGTCTCGGAGTACGCGCGGTCCGGGGGCAGCACGAAGTCGTCGCCGAACGACTCGCCCGTGTGGTGCGCGCCCATGCCGCCGGTGAGGTACGTGCGGCGGGCGACGGTCGCCTCCCACTGGCGCACCACGGCGGCGAGCAGCTCCTCGTCCCCGTACTCCACGGCCACGTCGACGGCCCCGGCGGCCAGGTACAGGGCCCGTACCGCGTGCCCGCTCAGCACGGTGGCGTCCCGGACGGGGACGTCGTCCTGGAAATACGCGCGGCCGAACTCGATGTCGCCGAGCGTGCGGTGGCCGCGCCGGTCGACGAACAGCCGGGCCTGGTCGAGGTAGCGCTCCTCGCCGGTGAGCCGGGCCAGCTCGACCAGCGCCGTCTCGATCACCGGGTGCCCGCAGACGCCCTCGATGCCGCCGGGGCCGAAGGCGGCGCACACGTGGTCCGCGGCGCGCCGCGCCACGGCCGTCAGCGCGCCCTCGCCGCGGGCCCGCGCCTGCGCCACGCCGGCCTGGATCAGATGGCCGTAGCAGTACAGCTCGTGGCCCCACTCCAGGTCGCCGTAGCGCCCGGGCCGGCCCGGCACGCCGAAGGCGGTGCTGAGGTAGCCGTCGGGCTGCTGGGCCTGTTCGATCAGCGCGGTGGCCTCGGCCACCGTGGCGTCGAGGGCCGGGTCGGCGGAGCGGCCGGCCTCCCAGCACATCGCCTCCAGCAGCTTGTACACGTCGGAGTCGGAGAACACCGGCCCGCGCCGGTCCCGCCCGGCCCGGCCGTCGGCGGCGGCGCGGAAGTTGTCGAGCCAGCCCGCCTTGCGCTGCCAGCCGAGGCAGTGCTCCAGCGTGGCGGTGGCGTTGATCTGCCGGCGCCGGGCCCAGAAGCCGCCGGTGATGCGGACCTCACCGAGGCCGAGGGGGCGCAGCCGTCCCCGGGTGGGCCGCACGGGGACGGGGTGCAGGGAGGTGGTCGTCACGCGTCGGACACCTTTCGTGCGGGGGCGTACGGGGGCTCAGCCCTTGAGGGCGCCGGACATGAAGCCGCGGACGTAGTGGCGCTGCAGCAGGACGAAGAGCACCAGGCACGGCAGCGCCAGCACGGTGACGCCGGCCTCGGTGGCCCCGTAGTCGATGGCGCCCATGCTCTGCTGCCGCAGGTTGGCGACGGCCAGCGGCAGCGGCGCCTTGTCGCTGTCGCTGATGAGGATGAGGGGGGCGATGAAGTCGTTCCAGGCCGCGAGGAACGCGAACAGGCCCACGGTGATCAGCCCGGGCCGGACCGCGGGCACCAGGATCCGGCGCAGCGCGCGGAACGTACCGCAGCCGTCGACGAGCGCGGACTCCTCCAGCTCCCGGGGCACCGCCTCGAAGGAGATCCGCATCATGAACGTGGCGAACGGCAGCTGGTACATGACCAGCACGAGGCTGAGCCCGACCAGCGAGTTCTGCAGGCCGGCCATGCCGAGCAGCACGTACAGCGGGATGAGCAGCGTGGCGTAGGGGACCATGAGGATGGCCAGCGTGAGCAGGAACAGCACGTTCTTGCCGGGGAAGTCGAAGCGGGCGAAGGCGTAGCCGCCGAGGACCGAGACGCCGAGCGTCAGGGCGACGGTCAGCGCCGAGACGACGAGGCTGTTGCCGAGGTAGCGGAGCAGGCCCGCGTCGTACTCCAGCAGCGTGCGGTAGTTGCCGAGGCCGAAGCCGGACTCCTGGGCGGTGCCGGGTGCGCCGGCGACGGAGGCCCAGGCGGTCCACAGCAGCGGGAAGAGGAAGATGACGGCCAGCCCGCCGGCGAGGACGTAGTACGGCGTCCGGCCGAGGGCACGGGCGGCGGCGGATCCCATGGCGACTCCACTCCTCAGGGCGCGTCGGGGCGGCGCAGGCCGCGGAACTGGGCGACGTTGAGCACCAGCAGGGCCGCCAGCACGAGCACCGACAGCGCGGCGGCGGTGCCGAGGTCGAGCCGCTGGAACGCCTCCCGGTAGATCAGCTGGACCACCGTGACCGTGCTGTTGTCCGGCCCGCCCTTGGTGAGGACGAAGAACTGGTCGAACGCGAGCAGCGAGCCGGTGACGCTGAGCAGCAGCGTCAGCGCGAGCGACGGGCGCAGCAGCGGCAGCGTGATGTGCCGGAAGAGCTGGCCGCGGGTGGCGCCGTCGATGCGCGCGGCCTCGTAGACATCGGGGGAGATGCCCTGGAGGCCGACCAGCAGGATGAGCATGTAGAACCCGGCGAACTTCCAGACCACCAGGAAGACGGTGGACAGCAGCGCGGCGGTGGGGCTGCCGAGGAACGAGACCGGCTCGTCGATCACGCCGAGGGCTTCGAGGAGGTCGTTCAGCGGCCCGATCGACGGGCTGTAGAAGCCCCAGAAGAGCAGGGAGGCGGAGGCCAGGCCGAGCACGCTGGGCAGGAAGTACGCGGTGCGGAAGAAGCCGGTGCCCGGGCGGGACTCCTGCACCAGCAGGGCCAGGAGCAGGGCGAGGCCGATGAGGATGACGGTGACGAGCGCGGTGTAGAGCAGGGTGAAGCGGACGGCCGGCCAGAAGAGCGCGTTGTCGGAGACGTCGGTGTAGTTCTCCGGCGCGTTGAGGCCCTGGTAGCCGGTGAGCAGGGGCCAGTCGCTGCCCGACATGCGGCCGACGAGCAGCAGCGGCAGGACGAACAGGACGGTGACGAACGCGGCCGTGGGCGCGGCGTACGCCAGGCCCTTGGCCTTGCGGGAGCGCCACCAGGGCGCCCCCCGGCGTCGCGGCGCGCCGCCGGGGCTGAGCCGCCGGGGGTGGGACGGACGGCGGCGGGCCTTCGGCTTCGGCGGGAGCGCGGGCGGCCGGTCGGCGACGTCGGCGGGCATCAGTCGGCCAGCGATTCGGTGATGTCGCCGTTGTCGGCGCCCACCGCCCCCGGATCGCCGTAGACGGCGTCGCGCATGAGCTTCAGCCAGGGGCCGTTCGGGTCGTTGAAGGTCGGGCCGGTGTTGACCGCGTACGGGGTGCGCCCGTCGGCGACCAGCTCGTTGACGGCCACCTGCCGCGGGTCGGTCTGCGCGTTCTCGTTCTGCGCGAGGTCGGTGCGCGCGACCACGTCGTGAGCGCCGGCGACCACGTCGACCTGCGTCCGCTCGCTCAGCGACCAGCTGAGGAAGTCCCACGCCTGGTCCGCCTTGTCGCTGGTGGCCGAGATGCCGACGGCGTCGCCGCCGACGAAGGTGGAGCCCCCGCCGTCGGGGCCGGGGATCGGGGCCACGCCGAAGTCGAGGTCTTCGGGCATCAGGCCCAGCGTGGTCGACGGCATGGGCATCACGCCGACGTTCCCCTTGGGGAACAGGCCGGTCCAGGTCGCGCCGGTCTCGTCGCGGTGGCCGGGGGCCGCGATGCCGTCCTCGGCCCAGCCCCGGTAGACCTCGTAGACCTCCTTGGCGGTGGGGGAGTCGAGGAAGGACTCGGTGCCGTCCTCGTTCATGACCTCCTCGCCGGCGGCCCAGATGGACGGCCACCAGGTGAAGATGCCGCAGCCGCCGCAGTTGCCGCCGAAGAACGTGCCGTTGACGTCGCCGCCGAGCTTGTCGATCTTCCGCGCATGCTCGTCCCACTCGGCGAGCGTGGTGGGCGGCTGCTCGGGGTCGAGCCCGGCCTGGCGGTAGAGGTCCTTGTTGTAGAACAGCACCGACAGGTCGAGGGTGTGCGGCACGACGTACTTCTTGCCGTCCACCGTGCCGGCGTCGACGTGTGACCGGGCCAGGTCGTCGGCGTACGGCAGGGCGTCGATCCGCTCGGTGAGGTCGGCGAAGAGGTTGCTGGAGGCGTAGTTGGGGACGAAGACCACGTCGGAGGCGAAGAGGTCGGGCAGGTCCTGGGAACCGGCCGCGGCGCCGATCTTGGCCTGGTAGTCGTCGGTCGGGATCACGGTCAGCTCGACCGTGTTCTCGTGGGTCTTGTTGTACGCCTCCACCAGCGCCCTGCTCTGGTCGTCGGTGGCCGCGCGGGTCCACATCGTCAGCGTGGCCCCGTCGTCGACGCCCTTGACGCCGCCGGAGCCGCCGCCTCCGCCGTCGTCCCCGGCGGCGCCCATGCCCTCGCCGCAGCCTGCGAGCAGACCGCCGGCGGCGAGCACGGCGACCAACCCGGTGACGACGCGGCGGACGGGACCGCGGGCGGTGGCGGCTCTCCTCATGGTCGAACCCTCCCTCAGGACCGGGAAAGAAAAGTTCCGAAAAGCTTTTCTGCGGAAGGTAGAGATGTGAAGCGAACGCGTCAATAGGCGCCTCAGGGTCTTCCTGAGTCTGGCGGGATGACCTGCTACGGCCTGCTAGGGCCTGCCTGACGAAAACCTTTTAGGCCGGTGGGGAGCTTGGTTAGACTCCCCCACATGGCCCAGACCACCGACCCGTCCCGCCCGCGGGCCGCCACGCTCACCGACGTGGCCCGGCTCGCCGGCGTCTCCGTGGCGACCGCGTCCAAGGCGCTCAACGGCCGGGACCAGGTCCGCGCCGAGACCCGCGAGCGGGTGGTCGAGGCCGCCGAGCGGCTGGCGTTCCGGCCCAACTCGCTGGCCCGCGGGCTGCTCGCGGGGCGCACGGGCACCGTGGGGCTGCTGACCAGCGACCTGGAGGGCCGGTTCAGCATCCCGATACTGATGGGTGCCGAGGACGCCTTCGGCGCCGGCCAGGTCTCGGTGTTCCTCTGCGACGCGCGCGGCGACGCCATCCGCGAGCAGCACCACGTGGAGGCGCTGCTCAGCCGGCGGGTGGACGGCCTGATCGTGGTCGGCAGCAGCACGGACCCGCGCCCGTCCCTGGGCCGCGACCTCCCGGTCCCGGTCGTCTACGCGTACGCGCCCTCGGCGGACCCCGCGGACCTGTCCATCGTCCCGGACAGCGTCGGCGCGGGCCGCCTCGCGATCGACCACCTGCTGGCCTGCGCCCGCACCCGTATCGCGCACATCACCGGCGACCCCGCCTACGCGGCGGCCCGCGAACGCGCCGACGGCGCCCGGGCGGCGCTGACGGACGCGGGGCTGGCGCTGGTCGGCGAGCCGCAGTTCGGGAGCTGGTCCGAGGGCTGGGGCAGGGCGGCGGCGACGATGCTGCTGGAGCGGCACGCGGAGATCGACGCCTTCCTGTGCGGCAACGACCAGATCGCCCGCGGAGCGATGGACGTCCTCCGCGAACGCGGCCGCCCGGTGCCGGACGAGGTCGCCGTCATGGGCTTCGACAACTGGGAGATCCTCACCTCCGGCGCCCGCCCCCCGCTGACCAGCGTCGACCTGAGCCTGGAACAGGTGGGCCGGCTCGCGGCCCAGGCCCTCTTCGCCGCGATCAGCGGCTCACCCCGCGCGGGCGTGGAGATCCAGCCGGGCCGGCTGGTCATCCGCGGCTCCACGGCCCCGCTCTCGTAACCCGCCGCCGAAACCCTTCACCCCGGCCGGCTCACCGTTCACGCGCGGGTTCGCCGCCTCCGGATCCCCCTCCGTCTGGGGCTCGTACGCTCGGCGACCGGTGGTGAAGGGAGGGTGGCAGTGCACCGCTGGACTGACGCCTGACCTGCACAAACCCTCTGGGATCGACCCGCCTGCCCTGGAACGCTCGGACACCGCTACGTCATAGCAGCTCCGGGTATGCGTGCGCTCAGCCGGTCTTTCCGGCCCGCTATGCCCGAATCCGCTGCGTGCGCGGGCACGGAAGCCCTCCCGGCAACCCGCCCCCGCCCGCGTCAGAGCGCGGTCAGTGCGCGATGCCGTCGATCAGCTCGCGCGCACCCTGCCGCAGCAGCGCCAGCGCGACCGACGTGCCGAGGTCCGGCGGGGTGAGCCGGCCGGCGGACTCGCGGGCGTCGAGCACGGTCTTGCCGTCCGGGCTGAACACCCGCCCGCGCAGCCACAGTTCGTCCGGTGCGGCGGTGGCGAAGCCGGCGATCGGGCTGTTGCAGTGGCCCTGCAGCACGTGCAGGAACATCCGCTCCGCCATGGCCTCGCGGTACGTCTCCGGGTGGTTGAGGTCGCTGACGACGTCGATGGTCGCGGTGTCGTCCTCGCGGCACTGCAGCGCCAGGATCCCGGCGCCCAGCGGCGGGCACATCTTCTCGACCGGCAGTACCTCGGTGATGACGTCGGTGCGGTCGATGCGCTCAAGACCGGCCACCGCCAGCAGGAGCGCGTCGACCTCGCCAGCGTACAGCTTCGCCAGCCGGCGGTTGGCGTTGCCGCGGAACGGCACGCACTCCAGGTGCGGGTGCGAGGCGGACAGCTGCGCGATCCGGCGTACGGAGGAGGTGCCGATCCTGGTGCCCGCGGGCAGGTCGTCGAGCCCGAGCCCGCCGGGGTGGACCAGCGCGTCGCGGATGTCGTTGCGGCGCAGGAACCCGGCGAACGTCGTCCCGGCCGGCAGCGGCCGGTCCGCGGGCACGTCCTTGACGCAGTGCACCGCGAGGTCCGCCGCCCCGGTCACCAGCGCGGCGTCGACCTCCTTGGTGAACGCGCCCTTGCCCTCGACCTCCGACAGGGCGCCCTGCCACTTGTCGCCGGTGGTCTTCACCGGCACGACCGCGGTGCGGATGCCGGGGTGCAGCGCGGCCAGTTCGGCGCGGACGCGCTCGACCTGGGCGAGGGCCATGGGGGAGTCGCGCGAGACGATGCGGATGAGCTCGGGCACGGACATGGCGTACACGATAGACCGTCAGAAACGGGCCCCTCGGCCGGGCCCGGTCCACGCGGTCGGACCCGCCCCGAACACGCCCCGGCCGCTCCCGCACGCGCCCCAAGCCGCTCCTGCTCGCGCCCCCGGCGCACGGCGCCGCCCGGGAGCGGCTGCGGCTCCCGGGCGGCGGACGCGCTGTTCGGCGCTTGAGCAGCCGGCGGTCAGCGGTTCCCGACCCCGGGGACGGTGAACGACGGCGGGCCCGCCGGGAGGTCCACCGTGTACTGGCCCAGGTACGCGTCGAGGTACGGCGAGCGCTCGCCGCCCGTCGGCACGTCGTCGGCGGGGCCGTCCAGGGCGAGGTGCAGCGTGGCACCGCGGACCTCGACCGTCTCGCCGGACGGGGTGTCCAGCCACGAGCCGGTCTGGATGGTGCCGATCTCCACGGCCAGCACGTGCCCGGCCGCCAGCCGCCAGTCGGTCGCCTTCAGGTCGACGGTGAACCGGCCCCGCTCCAGCAGCGAGACCTGCTCGTCGAACATCACGGCGGAGCCGTCGGGGCCCACGTCGTACAGCTTGAGCATCACGTTCCCGACGGCACCGCCCGCGCCCTTCGCGGACAGCGAGACCTGCGGGGTGCCGGTGACGCGCACGCCCCGCTGCAGCGGCTTCGACCACACGAAGAAGCTCGACGTGACCTCGCCCGCCCGCTGCCGCTGCGCGGCCTCCGCCGCCAGCCCGTCGGGGGCGGCCGGCTCCCTGGCGGGCGCGTTCTCCATGTCCCACCTGCCCGACGGCTGCGCGGGCTGCTGCGCGGGCTGCTGCGCGGGCCGGTCCGGCGCCGCGCGGCCGGAGGCGGTGAGGTCGGCGCGCGCGGCGGCGCCGCCGTCGTCCACGTACGAGCCGCCGCCCAGCGGGATGTCCGCGCGCCGCTCCACGACCGGCCAGGTGCGCTGCGCGCGCCAGTCGCCGGTGTTGTCCTCCATGGCGTACTCCGGGTAGCGGACGGTGGGCTTCTCGCCCTTCAGATACTCGTCGAAGAACGCGAGCGTCTCCTCGTACCAGCCCTCGCGGCCCATCGCCAGCCGGCCGTCCGGCACCCGGTCGCCGCCGCGGACGTGGTCCCACTGGCCGAGCCAACCGCGCTCGGGGCCGCGGTGGTTGCGCAGGTACTCCGCCATCTCCTCCGGCTTGGTGTTGGGCTCGATGAAGCCCTGCGTGACGAAGAGGGGCGTGTCGCTGCCCTTCGCCAGCCGCGCCAGGTCACGCGCCTTCCAGTGCTCGCTGCGCTGGTCGGCGATCCGGTAGCCGGCGGAGTTCTCCGTCAGGCATTCCGGATGGGTCTCCTCCCAGCGGGCGTTGGCCTGGTAGCGGGGGTCGTCGTCGGCCATCGGGGGGATGGTGGCGATGGAGTTGTACGCGTCGGCGGTGCCGGTCACGTTGGGGCGGGGCACGCCGTTGGAGTAGATGTACTGGTACATGTCCCAGACCGGCTCCTGCGCCACGACGGCCTTCAGGGCCCGCTGGTCCAGGTTGTTGCCGATCAGCCCGGTCACGGCGTCGTACGACTTGCCGTACATGCCCACCGCGCCCGTCGACCACGGCCGGCTCGCGGCCCAGTCCACCGCGGCCTCCACGTCGGCCTGTTCGCCGGGCCCGGCCCAGTCCAGACAGCCTGTCGAGCCGCCGAAGCCGCGCAGGTCGACCATGACGAAGGCGTACCCCTCCGCGAAGACGTCGGCGCCCTCGGTGAAGTCCTGGAAGCGGCTGGAGGGTCCGGTGTGCGACCAGCCCTCGTCGCCGGTCGCGCCGGCGTGGCCGAAGTACGGCCCGACGGACAGGATGACGGGCACCTCCTGGCCCTTCTCCAGCCCTTCGGGCAGCAGCACGTCGGCGTGCAGCTCGGTACCGGAGTCGTCGGCGGCGGGGAAGTAGTGCTGCGTCCACTCCGCGCCCTCGGGGACGCGGTCGTTCTCCTCGTGCGTGACGGGGTCGGTGGCGGTGGCCGTCGCGGTCGCGGTGGCCGTCGCGGTGGCGGTACGGGCCTGGGGGGCGGTCGCGTCGGGCGCCGCGGTGGCGGGGCCGGCGAGCGCGCCGGTCGCCGCGAGGGTGGCGGCGAGTGCGGAGGCGGCCCAGGCGGCCGCGTGGCGTCTCTTCAAGGGCAACTCCCGGGGTGACGGTACGGAGTTGTGGGGACGGCGGACGGGCGCGCGCACCGGAGGAGAAGCACACGTGGCGGGCGCGGTCCGGCCGACGCGTGGAGCGTATGATCACATCGCGTACACGTCAACGAGCCCCGGCGCGCGGTCCTGCGACGCCGTGCTGCGCGGTACCGCGCAGCACCCGCGGACGTCGTGACCGCCCAACTCGGCCCGCTCACCTGACCCTCGCCGGCCGGCGGCGCACCGAGTGGTGCCGTGGATGCGCCCTGACGGGGCGCGATCGCTCGCCTTAAACTCCTACCGTCCGGGCGCTCGCCCGGACCGCCGCTGACAAGTACGCAACCGGACGGTGACGGAGCCGGTGCGGCCGCGCGTGTCCCCGCGCCGTACCCGAGGTGGAAAGGCTCCGGGCGTCGATCGCGGGTCGCACTCTTCCCGGTGCAGCCTTCCTGCACCGGCCGGGCGCCGGCGACCCCGCTGCGGTCCGCCCCTGCCGGCCGGAGAATTCCGGGATATTCGTGAACACCGCATCCCCGGCTCGGCCGGGGTATCGGGGGCTGCTGCGCATGCGCGGGGCCGCTGCCTTCTTCTTCACCGCGGCCGTCGGCCGCATCGGTATCGCCATGACCGGCATGGGCCTGGTCTGGCTGGTGCACCACCGGACCGGGTCCTATGCCGCGGCCGGCACCGTCACCGGGGCCTTCGCCATCACCGAGGCGCTGGCCGGACCGCAACTGGCTCGGCTGATCGACCGGTTCGGGCAGGTTCGGGTGCTGCCGCCGGCCGTGCTGGCGCATGCCGTGGCGGTGGGCGCGCTGCTGACGGTGCCGGGGGCCGCGCCACGGTGGGTACCGGTCGCCTGCGGCGCGCTGGCGGGGGCCGCCGTGCCGCAGTTGGGGGCGTTGTCCGCGGCACGGTGGACGACGCTGCTGCGGAAAGAGGAGGCTGGAGGGCCGGGTCCGGAGGCGCTGCCCACCGCCTTCTCGCTCGAATCGCTGGCCAACAGCACCGCCTTCCTGGTCGGCCCGGTGCTGGTCAGCACGCTCGGCGCGCTCGGGCGGCCCACCGCCGCCACCGTCCTGGCCGCCACACTGATCACCGTGGGCGGCCTGGCCCTGGCCGTTCAGCGCCGCACCGCGCCCCCGACCGTCGCCGACGCGGCGGAGCGCGGCCGTGCCGGGCGTACCCTGCTGCGCCCCGGGTTCGCGATGGTGGTCGCGATGAACCTTGCCATCGGCGTGCACTTCGGTGCCATCGGAGTCTCCATGACGGCCTTTCTCGTGGAGCGCGGCGCCGCCGCCACCGCTCCGGCGGTCTTCGCAGCCGGGAGCCTAAGCGGGCTGCTCGCCGGATGGCTGTACGGGTTGCGCCGGTGGCGGGCCGCGCCGTTGGCCCAGCTTCCAGTGACCACAGCGGTGTTGGCGGCCGGCTGTGCACTGCTGCTGTTTGCCGGGTCCCCGGTGCAACTGGCCGGGGCGGCGGTGGTCGCGGAGGGGATGATCCCGCCGACCCTGGTGCTGTTCTCGGTGCTTACGGAGGCGGGCGTCCACCGCGCCGCCCTGACTCGGGCACTGACCTGGCTCAACTCGGCAAGCGCCGCGGGTTCCGCGGCCGCCGCCGCGGTGGCCGGGCGCACCGTGGATGCGGTCGGCGCGGACGGCGGATTCGCCGTCACGGTCGGGGCCTCGCTGGCGATGACGGCCCTGGCGGCGGGGTGGTGGGCAGCGGCCCGCCAACCCACGCGCAGCGCATCCCAGCCCACGCCCCCTCCTGACAATCCCCGAGCCGGAACCCGGTGAACGTTGCCGGACTCCCCCTGCGCCCAGAGGGCGTGGGCGGTGCACCCTGCGACGCAGGTGGGAGATCGACGGCAGGTCGTAGGGCCGCGCTCCTTGTGGAGTGCGGAGCTGGGGCACGACCAGCCGGTCGCGCCCCAGCTACAGGTGCGGGTCGTCATCTGATTTCGACGCGGCTGCCTCCCGGGCCCGACGGGGCCGGCGGCTCGGCAGGAGGGGCAGAGGCGTCAGGCGGTGAGGCGGGCGCCGCCGTCCGTTTCGAGGGTGGTGCCGGTGATGTTGGGGTTGGTGGCCAGCAGGACGACGGCCTCGGCGATGTCGTCGGCGGTGGCGATGCGCTTGGTGGGCAGGGAAGCGGCTGCCTGCGTGAAGAGGGTGGTTCGTTCCTCGGCGCCGAGTCCGTCCCACCACGGGGTGTCGACGTAGCCCGGGGAGACGGCGTTTATCCGGATGGGCGCGAGTTCGGCGGCCAGCGGCTGGACGAGCCCTTCGAGGGCGGCGTTGAGCGAGCCGAGGCCGGCCGTGCCGGGCATGGCGGCCCGGGCGGTGACCGCCCCGACGAGGGTGACCGACGCCTCCTCGGCGAGGTGAGCGCGGCTGGCCTGGAGCGCGGTGAGCGTGGGCCAGTACTTCTCTTCGAATGCCTGTCGCAGGACGTCGAGGGGCAACTCTACGAACGGGCCCGCCCCGCGGTTGCCGCTGAGGGTGATGATCAGGCGCTGGATCGGTGCGATCTGGGCCGCGAGCGCCGTGACCGCCCCGGCGTCGGCGGCATTCAGGACGTGACCGTGGACTCGGCCGCCGACAGCGGCCTTCGCCGCAAGCATCCGCTCCTCGTTGCGTCCGGCGATGTGGACATCGTCTCCCTTGGCGGCCAGGTGCCGGGCCGTGGCCAGGCCGACCCCTGACGTTCCGCCGATGACGAGCGTGGTGGGCATGGTGACTCCCTATTTCGAGACGTGACGTCTCGAAGAGTACCACGTCTCCTAGACGTCGCGTCTCGAAATGGGTAGGCTCAGGCCCATGACCAGCGCCAAGACCCCGGCCCGCGGCCGGAAGCGCAGCGAGCACACCAGGCTCGCGATCCTCACCGCCGCGTACGAGCTCACGACCGAGGTCGACTACCAGGCCGTCACCATCGAGGGCATCGCCGCCCGCGCCGGGGCGGGCAAGCAAACCGTCTACCGCTGGTGGCCGACGAAGCCGGACGTCCTGCTGGAGGCCCTGGCCGTCAAGGCCGATCTGAAGGTCTCCACCGCGGACCAGGGCTCATTCGAAACAGAGCTGGCCGTGTTCCTACGTGATTCCGCCGCCTTGATGGCGCAGCCGGGGGTGGTTGCCGTACTGCGCACCCTGATGAGCGAGGCGCAGCGAGATCCGGACTTCCGCCGCCGCTTCCAGGACGGCTTCATGAAGAAGCGCAGAGCCGCCCTGGAATCCATCGTCGAGCGGGCCTCGGCACGCGGCGACAAGCCCGCCCACCTCACCACCGCCTTCGCGGCCGACGTGGTGTTCGGCCTGATCTGGTACCGCATCCTCGCCACCGAGCGCCTCCTCTACGAGGACGACGTCGCCGCCCTCCAGCACCTGCTCACCGAACACCACGGCAAGGAGTAGCCACGTGCCTGAGCAGGTCATCGTTCTCGCCGGAGCAACCGACGGGCTCGGCCGCGCCCTCAGCGGCGAGCCGGCCCGCAGCGGGCGCTGTTCAAGGACGTCGGCAGCGAGATGCTGCGCAACGGGCTGCGCGCGCTGATGACGACGGCTGACGACGACCGCCCCGCGCGCGCCTGAGCGCGCCCGCCCCGCGCCGCCGGTCAGCCGCAGAAGACCTCGTCCAGCAGGGCGTCCACGGAGTCGTCCAGGTCCGCCCTGTGGTCCGGCGTGACCGCGACCGTCACCCGGCGGCGCAGGTCCGCCGTCGTGAACGACCAGCTCTGGTACGCCAGGGCGTCGCCGTCGTTGCCGTATACCGTGCTTCCGCACTCGGTGTCCTGCCAGGTCAGCCCCAGCCCGTACCGCCCGTCCGCGGACGACGGCGTCCGCATCTCGGCGAGCAGCCGGTCCGGCAGCAGCCGCCCGCCGAGCAGCGCGGCGAAGAACCGGTCGAGGTCACGGGCCGTGGAGATCATCTCGCCGCCGGCGCCGAGCATCGACGGGTTCATCTCCGTGACGTCGACCAGCCGGGTCCCGCCGCTGTCCGGCGCGATCGGGACGTAGCCGCGCGGGTGCGCCCCGCGGATGCGCGGGTACGTCCCCGGCAGCGAGGTGCCGCGCAGCCGCAGCGGCCGGATGATCCGGCGCCCGATCTCCCGGGCGTACGAGCGGCCGGTGGCCTCCTGGACGATCTGGCCGAGGAGGACGTAGCCGGTGTTGGAGTACGCGTAGGCCGTGCCGGGCGGTGTCGAGGTCGGCGGGTGGGCGACGGCGCGCCGGACCTGCTCGGCGGGGGTCCAGGTCCGCCACCGGGAGTCGAGGAATGCCGGGTCCGGCGGCACGGTCAGGGTGCGCTTGTAGTCGTACAGCCCGCTGGTGTGGCCCAGCAGGTGCCGCAGGGTGATGCGGCGGCCGTCCGGTACGGCGCCGGGCAGCCATGCCTCGACCGGGTCGTCCAGCCGCAGCCGGCCTTCGTCGACGAGCTGCAGGACGACGGTGGCGAGGAACGTCTTCATGATGCTGCCGGCCCGGAACCGCCCGCGGGCCGGGACCGGTCGCGACGTGCCGCGCTCGGCGACGCCGCTGGTGCCCCGCCACACGCGCCGCCCGTCGTGCACCTCCACGAGCACGCCGACCGCGCCCTCGGCCACGAGCCCGTCCAGCCGCTCCTGCATCCGGCCGGGCCCGCCCGCCGCGCCCGCCCCGTCCGCCCGGTCTGCCCCGCCCGCCGCCGGTAGGGCGACCACCGAGCCGGCGGCCACCGCCAGCGCCGTCGCCGCCGTCACCAGCACCCGCTGTACCCGCGTCACCCGCGTCACCCGTGCCCCCTGCGCTCTCGCGCGGCTCGCCCGTCTCGCCGTTCCCGTACGCGACGAGCCTGCGCCAAGCGCCGGGCGGCGGCGATGGGGCTGGTGGGGGTATCGGCCCGGGGGCTGTCCCCATCCGGGGCGGTGTCCGCCGCGCGGGCGCAGTCAGTTGAGCGATGCGGTCAGTTGAGCGATGCGGTCGTTCCGGTCCTCACCTCACCTCCGCCGTCGCACACCGCCCGGCACCGGGTCGTCCCCGGGGGCGTACCCCGGTCGACCCGGCCCGGGCGGTGCAACGATGTGCGTGTCCGGCCTCACCCCTCCGCCTTCTTCTGGCGGAATCGCACGGTCAGACCCATGGCGAGCAGCCCCAGCAGGGCCGTGGCGCCGCCGACGCAGACGTTGCTCCAGATGGCGCCGTCGGATGCGGTGTTCGCGGTGGTGACCACCCAGGGGGAGATCACGAGCCAGGCGCCGAGGGGCACGGCCAGCCAGGCCAGGCCGGACGTCCGCTCCGGGACGAGGGCAAGCCCGAGTCCGAGCAGACCGATGGCGATGCCGACGATGAGGTTGTTGATGGCAAGGTTGGTGTTCCCCGTGAAGTGCACGACCCAGGCGGAAATCGCGGCGTACAAGCCGGCGAGCAGGATCAGACCTTCGAGGGCAACCACACCACTTCCGGCCGTCGTGCGATCGAAACGCTCTCGCATCTCGCCCACGTCGGGGTGCGAGGTCATGTCGGTGGTGCGTTGCGGATACGACATGGTTGCTGCCTCCTCTCTATGGAAAGTCGGATGCATCCCCTTCTGTCACGATACGCCCCTTTGGGTGACGGTGGGTACGCCGCCGGGTCAGGTCGCCGGTTCACCGCTCCGGAGGCGGACGATCCCGGCGATCCAGACGGGCACGTACGGTGACGTACGGCCCTGGGGTGCCGGACAGTCCTCCGGCACCCCAGGGCGCTCACCGTTACGGGCGGCTGGCGGCGTGGAGGCCGTTCAGTGTGATCGTGCCGCTGTCCAGGCGCACGCTCGCCGCGTAGCGGTACGACGCACGCACCTCGGGGTCCGTCAGGTCCAGCACCCCGCCCGCGTCCGCCGTGAACAGGAACTCCCAGCCCGCACCCTGGTCCACGTACGCCGTGGCGACCCGGCCGCGGACCACCATGGCGTAGCGGGAGCCGGGGCGGGAGAGGTCCACCGTGCCGTCGAGGTTGTCCAGCGGCTCCATGCCGACGGTGATCAGGCTGCCGTCGACGCACAGGTCCCAGCCGGCCCGCCGCAGTCCGTTGTGGTGCCGGAACAGCAGGTAGTTGTCGGCGTCCTTGGCGAGGCCGACGAAGACGGTGTCCTGGCCACCCGTACCCGCGAACGAGCCGGTGTCCAGCACCAGCGCGAAGGTGTCCGTGCGCGGGGCGGTGCCGGAGAGGAACAGCAGGTGGGTCGGCGACTGCGTGGTCACCGTCAGCCTGCCGCCGCCGGCCTCGGCGGTGCCCAGGAACGAGCCCGGCGGGACGGGCTGGACGGTGAAGCGCGCGAGGTCGGTGTCGAACGGCTCGTCCAGTTCGACCACGGGATACGCTCCCGCGTCCGGCGGGGGCGGGAGCAGGGCGACGTCCGCAAGGTGGTCGTCCAGCAGGGCGTTCAGCTCGCGGAGCCTGGCGGGGTGACGGCCGGCGAGGTCGTCGGTCTCCCCGGGGTCGCGGCCGACGTGGTACAGCTCGCCGGTGCCGTCGCGGAGCCGGCGGACCAGCTTGAACTCGCCGTGCCGGACGGCGGCGTGGGGGTGGCGGTCCTGGTTGAAGTGCGGGTACACCCAGAAGAGGGTGTCGCGGCGGAGCGGGCCGCTGCCGGTGAGCAGGGGGGCGAGGCTCGTACCGTCGAAGCGCGCGGCAGGACCGCCCGCGGGTTCGCGCCGCCCGTCGCCGGCGAGGTCCAGCGCCGTCGGGAGCACGTCGATCGTGGAGACGGGCGTGGCGTCCGTACGCCCCGGAGGCACCCGGCCCGGCCAGTACGCGATCAGCGGGACCCGGATCCCGCCCTCGTACAGCTCGCTCTTCCCGCCGCGCAGCGGCGCGGTCGCGTCCCGGAAGGGGCTGCCGTTGTCGGACGTGACGAGGATCAGCGTGCGTTCGGCCAGCCCGTGCTCCGCCAGCGCGGCGACGATCCGGCCGACCTGGTCGTCGATGCTCTCCAGCATCGCGGCCAGCACCGGCTGGTTCGGCGGCTCGCCGGCCCCGGGCTTCGCCTCGTACTTGGCGACCAGCTCCGGCTTCGCGGCCAGCGCGGTGTGCACGGCGTAGTTGGAGACGTGCAGGAAGAACGGCCGGTCGCGGTGGCGGCCGACGAAGTCGACGGCCTCGTCCGCGAGCCGGTCGGTGAGGTACTCGCCGGGCCGGCGGGCCGGCAGGTCGGGCATGAAGCTGTACGGGTGGAAGTAATCGCCGCCCGCGATGTACAGCCGCTCGGAGGCAATGGCCTCGTCCAGGCCGTGGGCGAAGGGGTTGCCGGGCCGCTCGGTGTACTCGCCGCTGTAGGTCTCGGTGAGGTGCCACTTGCCGATCAGCCCGGTGGTGTACCCGTACGGGCCGAGGAAGTCGGGGACGGTCGGGACGTCGGGGGAGAGGAACTTGTTGCTCGCCGCCGGCGCCTCGCGGAGGAAGTCGGTGATGCCGGTACGGGCCGGGTACAGCCCGGTCATGAGCGCGGCGCGGGTCGGGGAGCACAGCGGCGCGGCGGAGTATGCGCGGGTGAAGCGGATCCCTTCGCGCGCGAGGCGGTCGAGGTGCGGGGTCTCGTTGAAGGTGTTGCCGTACGAGCCGAAGTCGCGCCAGCCGAGGTCGTCGACGGACACGATGATGACGTTGGGCGGCGGCGGGTCTGAGGCGGCGGCGCCCCCGCGCGCGAGCGCGGGGGCGACGACCGCCGTCAGTCCGGCGGCGGAGGCGCCGCGCAGGACGCTGCGGCGCGAGGGTCTGCGGAACGTCGTCGGGGGCATACGGGTCAGCGTCGGACCGGCCGCGAGCGGGCGTCAACACGCGGGTGAATTAGTCCGGATGCGGCGCGGACCTGGCGCAGGGGCGGGCACGGGGCCGGGCGCGGGGCCCGGCGCGGGCGCGGGCCCCGGCGCGGGGGGCGGGCGCGCGGGGCGGGGTCAGCCCGTGGCGCGTAGCCGTACGTGGACGTCGTACGCGTCGGCGGGCGCGGGCCCGCCCTCGGGGTCGGTGACCCCGGTGACGGCGAGGCCGGCGACGGCGGCCAGGGTCTCGAAGCCGTCGCGGGTGTACCAGTGCAGCACCCACGGGCGTTCGGTGATGCTGCTGCCCGAGGGGTGGTAGCGCTCGTAGCGCAGCAGCGTCGTCTGGGTGCGGGTGTGCTCGTCCCGGTTCTCGGCGACGACGCGGACCCGCAGCTCGGCGCCGTCGGGTGCGGTGGCGGTGCGGGCGCGGCCGACCTCGTCGGACGGGGTGGGCGCGGGCAGGTGCAGGGGGACGAGGGCGGTGCCGCCCGCGGCGAGGTGGGCGCGGATGGCGCGCAGGGCGGCCAGCGCGCTGGCGTCGTCGGGCAGCAGGTTGAACGTCGGCCCGGCGAGGAAGACCGCCGCGTACCGGCGGGGCAGGTCCAGGGCCTCCATGCGCTGGTGGAACACGGCGACGTGCAGGTCCTCCGCGGCGGCGCGGCGGCGCAGCCGGTTCAGCATGTCGGACGACGAGTCGACGCCGTCCACGTCCAGCCCGCGGCGGCGCAGTTCGAGCAGCGGCTCGCCGTCGCCGCAGCCCAGCTCCAGCGCGGGGGAGCCGGCCTCCTCGACGAAGGCGGCGTACGGCTCGGGGTCCGGGGCGTCGGACTTCAGCGGCCCGTACAGCTCGGCGACGATTCCGGTGTAGAAGTCTGCTGGATCCATGTTCGCCACCCTATGACCCGGCGGCCCGGACGGGGGCCGGGTCGGTGTCGGCCGGCAGCGGGCCGGGCCGGCAGCGGGTCGGGCCGGCGCCGCGGTGGCGCTACGGGGCGGGGCGCCGCAGCGCCGCGCGGGCCAGCCGGACGACGCCGGCCCGGATGCGTTCCTCGCCGAGTTCCGGGAGGAGCGCGGCGACGTGTTCGGCGCCCAGGGCGGCGAGCAGGGCGTGGGCGGCGTGGTCCGGGTCCGGGGCGCCGTCGAGCAGGATCGCGAGGTGGCGGTGCCAGAACCGGTAGGCGCCGATGCGGTAGCGGGCGCCGACCGCGGCGGTCTCCGAGGTGCGGACCAGCGACAGGTTCTCCAGCAGGTAGTCCACGTACGCCTCGACGAACGCCGCGAGCCGCTCCTCGGCCGCCGCCGCCGGCCCCGGCTCCGCCGGCCCCGGCCCCGGCCCCAGCGGCGCCGGGCCGAACATGATCGCCTCTTGCAGGACGCGCTCGCGGGCGTCCAGCAGCGCGGCGGCCAGCCCCGACTTGTCGCCGAAGCGCCGGTACAGGGTCCCTTTGCCGACGCCGGCCTCCATCGCCACCTGGTCCATGGACACCGCCTCCACCCCGTGTTCGGCGAAGAGCCGGCCGGCCGCTTCGAGCACGGCCGCGCGGTTGCGCGCCGAGCGCGCCTGTTCCTTCGGCGGCGGGGTGCGGAGCAGTGCGAGCAGCGTTGCAGAATCGGACTGCGGTCCGTTATTGTCGTCAGGCACAAGCGGACTATAGTCCGAAACCTGAAAGGCAGTGCCATGACCGCACTCATCACCCGAGAAGAGCTGCAGACGGCCCTGGACGCGGGCACGGTGACCGTGCTCGACGCCCTCGGCGGCGACTACTACGCCAAGCAGCACCTGCCCGGCGCCCTCCCGCTCGTCCCGGCCGACGTGGACGCCCGGGCACCCGCGCTGCTCCCCGACCGCGACGCCCCGATCGTCACCTACTGCTCCAACCCGGCCTGCCCCAACAGCGGACAAGTGGCCGACCGGCTCACCGCCCTCGGCTACACCGACGTCCGCAAGTACCGCGAGGGCATCGAGGACTGGGCCGCGGCGGGCCTGCCCACCGAAACCGCCTGAACTTTCGTCTCGGGTATCGATCACATACGCAGGCGCCGCCGACCAGCCGACCGCGACGCCCGTGGAGGTGGGCAGGCCGCCGGAGAGCCGATTTACTCGGCGGCCCGCCCGCCCCGCCGACCCAGAGATGACCGGACCGGCAGGGCGCACCCGCCCTCCTCCGCGTCCAGAGCGCTCTGCACGCGAACCCTTCAGGCCACCCCCGCCCTCGTTCTTCTCATCGAGCCGCACTGCGCGCGCCGTAAGGCGACTCGGATGAGATGGGAGAGACGAGGGCGGAAGCCGGTTCAGGTCACCCCATGCGGGGCACAGCGTGGTCCGGGCGGTCCAGCCACACCAGGTGCTCGCCGTCGGTCGCGTCGACGGTCAGGCCGAAGCAGTCGACGGGCGGACGGTCCTGGCTGTTCCACCATTCCAGGCCGAATTCGACCTCCGTCCACAGCTCCCGCTTGCCGTGCTGGCAGACCCGGCCCGGCTTGCCGTCCGAACTCCACGACACCGCGGCCCAGGAAGGGTCACCCTCGGCCAGGCTGTAGACCCAGGCGTCGACGCGGTCGTCGGGCCGGCGGGTCACGTTGTGCGTCGCGTCCGGCACGACGAGGCCGAGCACGAAAGCGGCGGTGGTCAGGTCGTCGGGGCTTAGGTCGGTGCTCGACTCGCGCACGTCGTCGGGCCAGGGGTCGGGCACGTAGTCCGCGTGCTCCGGCCACCGGTCGCGTTGCGCGCGGGCCTTCATGAACTCCACCGGGCGCAGGAAGTCGCCGCTGGCGCTCTTGCCGTCGGCGGCCACGGTCAGCTTCACCAGCGCGTCCTGGTTGCTGAACGGGGTGCCCCACGGGGCCAGGATGATCCCGCCCGGCTTGACCTGGGAGATCCACGCGGACGGGATGGTGCGCAGCCCGCACGTGGCGATGATCCTGTCGAACGGCGCACCGGCCGGATCACCAGCCAGCCCGTCACGGGCCACGACGGCAGGGCGCAGCCCAGCCGCATACAGCCGCCTCCTGGCGCCGTCGGCGATGTCCTCGTCGATGTCGAGGGTGACGACGTTCTTGTTGCCGAGGCGGTGCGTGAGCAGGCCGGCGGTCCAGCCGGTGCCGCTGCCGATCTCCAGCACCCGCATACCCGCGGCGATCTCAATGTCGCGGAGCATCGCCATCACCAGCGACGGCTGCGACGCCGAGCTGGTTGGCACGGTGCCGGGGTCGCGGCCGGGGTGCGTACCGTCGTCCCACTGGGTGACGATCGCCGCGTTGCTGTCGGCGTAGTGGATCCACAGTCGCGGGTCGATGCTGCGCGAGATGGCATCGCGGGTCGTGCCGGTGATGTGGTTGTGCGGCCAGATGCGATCTGGCAGAAAGCGAGCACGGTCGACGGCGGCCCACGCCGGCGCCCAGTCGGAGGTCATGTCCCGGCAGTCGACCAGGGCGCGGCCCAGCTTCTCCCAGCCGGGCCGCACCTCGTAGTTCTCGTCCATCACTTGCGGTGGCCTCCGTCACCGGGGGGCGGACCACCGTCCGGGGACGGCGGGGGCGGCGGCGCCGGGGGCTGGATCGGGGCGGGGTTGCCGCCGTGCCCTCCATCATCGGCCGTGATCATCGTGCGTACCTCCTCCATATCGATGCTGCGGTGCGGGCCCGCGGGGGCGGGCCGGGTCGTACGGCCGGCGCGTACAAGCTCGATGAACGCGCCGGCTGACACCCGCCCTGCCATCCGTCCGACAGGCCGGGCACCGCTCCCGGGCCAGGTCATGACCCGAGAGCGGGAGATCAGGTGCCTGAGGGTCGCCGCCGACCGGGCGGGTAGCCGCGCCAGTCCGGCGCCTCCCCCAGGCTCGCGAGCGCGGGTCTTTGGTTGAACGGCTCGGGCTTCTTCTTCCGCCGGTTCACCGGGGGGAGCCGGGGCGGCGGCGCGATGGGCCGCTCACCGGTGCTCACCGCCGCCCCCGCAGCGACAACGGCGCGGCGGCGATGGTCCGCCCGAGGGCCAGCTCGCGGTTCGTCTCCCCCGCGGTGGTGACGCAATACCCGCGGGCCAGATGGACAGCGCGGCACAGGACCGCGCGGCGCTCCCGGTCCCTGCTGATCCGGTCCCACGAGTCGACCAGGCACACCGCGGTTGCGGCGGCCTGCCGCATGGCCAACGCGAGCGCAGCCCACTGGGGCCGCGGCGCATCCGTCAGCGCACGGTCACCGCGGTCCACCCACTCACCCGCGACCACCCAACCCCGCTCGTCGGCGTACCGGCGGCACCGCTCCAGACGCTCGTCCAGAGCAGCGGGCGTCAACGTGGCGTGCCGGTCGTAGATGAACGCCAACGTCTGCGGCGCACACCGCTGCCATGTCATCACCCCGTGTCCGTCGCCTGTCGCCGCCGTCGTCCTCATGCCCAACAGGATGGGAGGACAGGTATCGATCTCGATTCCCAGCGAGGGGGGTACCCACGATGGGTACACTCCGGGGACGGATTGGCTGATGATTCCGTAGAGACAGATGGCGGGGAAATCGCATGTCAGACCGCATGTCGCCAGCCGCTCTACCGGCGCACGTCCTCAACCGTGCCGATGTGCAGGCCGCGCTGCGATGCCATGATTTCGGCAAGGTGTTCAAGCTGGCTCGGCAATGGGGCGGAATCAGCTTCGTGAAGATCGCCGATGCCTGCGACATCAAGCCCGAGCGGGTAGGGAAGTTAGCCCGAGGCGAGGGCGCGATCACCACCTACGAGAAGATCACGCGCATTGCGGATGCACTGGCCATTCCTGGTCACCTGGTCGGTTTGACGCCACGCCCTTGGGGGCAGGCGCAACCGGATGAGGCACCGAGCGGTCAAGGGAGTCACCCGCTGCTTCTGCCTGATCATTTGAGGGCGAAAGATGCCCCTCGGCCCGGCAGGGCGGCAACAGCCGATCAAGAAGGAGACGACGTGCAGCGCAGGAGGTTCCTCGCGGCAACTGGACTCGCAGGAGTCGCCGGCATGCTCCCCGCGGGCGGGGCGGGGTCTCGTCTTGGGCGTCGAGATGTGGAGCATCTGCAGTTGCGCTCTTCCCGGCTTCGCCGCCTGGACGACGTTCTAGGCGGGGCAGACACACGCCACGTCTACCGCGCCGAGCTGGACGACACGGTGCGCCTCATGCGCCGCGCCAGTTACTCGGAGGCGACCGGACGGCAGTTGCTCACGGTTGTCGCCGAACAGGCGCAGCAGGCGGGTTGGGCCGCATTCGATGCTGGAGACCAGCGGGAGGCATCCACCCTCTACCGGCGAGCGCACGAGGCTGCCAGAGAGGCGAAGAACACGGCCCTTGAGGGGAATGCCCTTGCCTTCCTCGCATACCAGCAGGTCAGTAGCGCAGCGTCGGGAGTGGCCACCGCGGTCGCATCGTGCAATGCCGCGGGATCCGATGTGCCGCCCACCGTCCGTGGTCTGCTGTACGAGCGCCGGGCCTGGGCTCATGCGCGTGCCGGGGAGGCGAAAGAGACGGAGCGTGCGCTTGCTCAAACAGAGGAGGCCCTCAACGGCAGCACCGACGATCCGGGGCCCGATTGGGCATCATGGGTCGACGCGCGCGAGCTGCAGATCATGAGGGGGCGCTGCTGGACGGAGCTGCGCCGCCCGCTGCGTGCCGTCCCCGAACTTGAAGCCGCGCTTGCCGACTTCGACGACGCACACGCCCGAGACAAGGCGCTATACCTCTCCTGGCTCGCCCACGCCTATCTGGACGCCGGGGAGATCGAGCAGTCTGCGAAGGTGATCGGCAGAGCCATCGATCTCTCGGCCGGAGTCGGCTCCGTCCGTCCCCGGCAGCGCGCCCGCACCTTCTTGACCCGCTTGCACCCTCACCGGTCGTTGGACGCCGTCGCCGAGGTGCTGCGCCTAGCCGCATAACTCAGGCCGGTTCGTTGCCCGGTTCCTCTGCCACCGTCTGACGTACCCAGTCCAGACAGCCCCGCGCGCCGGCGGTAATCGGGACGGCCGTGATCTCCGGGTTGTTCCACGGATGGTGCTCCAGCAGGTGCGTTTCAAGCTCCGCGTAGCGGTCAGCGGTGGTCTTGAAGATCACCTGCCATTCCTCGCCCTCTCCGAACTCCCCCAGGTGCCAGAACAGCGAGACCACGGGACCGACCACTTGCACCCCGGCCGCCAGCCGCGCCTGCGTCGCACTCCTGCCCAGCGCCACCGCTGCCTCGCGGGTCTCCGTCGCCGTGTAGACCTGTACGAAGTCACTCATGCCCCGAGCCTAGCGACTCGCCGCCCGCCCGCCGCCCCGCGTTGCCGCACATCCAACGAGCGCTGTTGATGCGCAATCCCGACGCAGGGCGCAGCCGCGCACTCGACCGCATCGGCCTGGCAGAGTGCGCGTTCCTCATGGGCGACAGAACCGCGGCCGCCGAGCACACTCACGAGGCGGTCGACGCAGCCGCGCAGACCCAGTCCAGCCGAGTCCGCGACCAACTCGCCGACCTCTACCCATACACCGTGGGCCACAGTGCGTCGTCGGCTGTTCGCGAGGCGCGCGGTAGGATCCGCGAACTGCTGGCGAACTGACGATGGGGCTGAACGTGACAACCCTGGCAGTAACCGGGCACATGGACTTGCAGAGCGAGACCGTCACCCTGGTGCTGGACGCCTTGCATGAACTGGTCGCCCAGCACGACACTGCCGAGCTGGTGGGCGTGTCCTGCATCGCGGCCGGCGCCGACAGTCTCTTCGCCCAGGCAGTCATTGAGGCCGCCGGCCGACTGATCGCCGTGATCCCTTCCGAGGACTACCGACAGACCAAGGTCAAACCCGAACACACGACGACATTCGACCTCTTGGCCGAAGCTGCCCACGAGGTGGTTGTCATGCCTTTCAAGACAGCGAACCGCCAGGCGTACGAGGCGGCGAACGCCGAGCTTCTACGACGCGCAGACCGGCTCATCGCCGTATGGGACGGGCAGCCGCCCTGTGGCAAGGGCGGCGGCACCGCGGACACCGTACTTGAGGCACGCACGATCGGCCTGCCAGTCGATGTGGTCTGGCCGGAAGGATCAGCAAGGCGAGGCTAGCCCAGCGCTCCATGCCTGCTGTCGCGCACTGCGCCGAGCAGGGGATGGCCGTCGGCGTCGCCGACCCGCAACTGGTGCGGAAGCTGACGGCGCACCGCGTCGAGGCCGGTCTGGCGGTCCAGAAGACCTGGCGCTGGCGCAAGCGCATGGGCCCGGTCGTGGGGGCCGGTTTCTTCGTCGGCGTGGTCGCCTCCGCCGGTCACTCCGCCGGCTCCGTGCTCTTCCTCCTCGCGTTCGCGCTGGTGGTGGGCATGGGCCTCAGGCCCTGCTGGCAGCACGCGCGCGACGCACTCCCGCCGCACTTCCGCCCACCGCAGGGGAGATGACGATGACCGACCCCGTACCACCGCGGACCCCGCCGGCACCCGGCTGCCCGCCCGATGCCGTCCCGGCGCCCTCGGCGCCTTCGGCGCCCGGCGCGCCCCCCGCGGCCGACCCCGCGGTGCCGCATCCCGGCGCGGACGACCCCTTCGCGGTCGTCGCGGACGCCGTCGACGGGATGCGCGAGGAGCTGGCGGCGCTCGGCGACCAGTTCCGCCGCCGGCTGCTCAACGACCGGGAGGCCCGGCGCGGCCTGGACGTGCTGCACGACGAACTCGCCCGCGCCCGCGGCGCCGCCGAGGGCCGTACCGTACAGCCGCTGCGCTACGATCTCGTGCTCCTGCTGGACCGGGTGGAGCGGCACGCGGCGACCGGCGACGCGTTCGCGGACTCGGTGCGCGCGGAGCTGGAGGTGGTGCTCGAGAAGTACGGCATGACCCGGCTGCCGCCGGCCCCCGGGCCGTTCGACCCCGGCACCCAGGAGGCGGTGGGCACGATCCCGGCGCCCTCGCCGGGGCACGACGGCATGGTCGCCGAAGTCGTACGGCACGGCTACCGGATGGCGGACCGTATCGTCCGCCCTCAGCAGGTCCGCGTCTACGCGGCGGCCCGGCCGACGGCGTGAGGCGGGCTCAGGGCCGGACTCAGTGCCCGGTTCAGCGCCCGGCCCGGCGGAAGTGCCAGACGAGCCCCGCCGGAACGCCGGCGTCGGCCGCCGCCGTGGCCTCCGGGACCAGCTCCCGCAGGGACCACGGCCACGCCTCCCACGGCCCCGGGTCCGTCGCCGGTTCCGGCGGGGGATCCGCCGGCGCCGGGCCGCCGCGGGTCGGCAGCCCCGGCTCCTCGCAGCGCAGCACCCCCAGCCCCGCCGCGAGCGCGGCGCGCACGTAGTCCCCGACCGCGTGGCGGTACGTCTCCACCCGCCCCGGCGTCCCGTCCGGCAGCCGTACCGCGGGAACCGACCCGAGCGCCACCCGCTCCGGGTGGATGTCCGACGTCACGAGGTGCCCGCCCGGGCGCAGCACCCGGGCGAACTCCGCCAGCACCGGCCCCAGGTCGGGTACGTGCGCCAGGGCCAGCGAGCAGACCACCACGTCCACGGCGCCGTCGGCCACGGGCAGCCGGTCCAGCTCGCCGAGGCGGAAGTCGCCGGCCGGGACCCGGTTGCGCGCCCGCGCCAGCATGTCCGGCGAGCTGTCGACGCCCACCGTCCGGTGGCCCCGCGCGGCGAGCAGGGCCGTCATCCGCCCGGTGCCGCAGGCGGCGTCGAGGGCGGCGCCCGGCGGCAGCGGGTCGAGGATCCCGGCGACCACCGGCTCGTCGACGTCGAACGCCGAGTTGGGCCCGTCGTACGACTCCGACCAGATCCGGTATCCCTCGACCGTGCCCACCCGGCGCACGTCCACGCCCGCGTCCGCCAGCGCCTCGTCGTCGAGCAGCCTGCGGATCTCCCCGAGCCGCGCGGCGACGAACGCGCGGTCGTGCTCCCCGGTGAACGAACGCAGCAGGCCGACGCCTTCCAGGCCCACCAGGTAGGCCAGCGGATCTTGATGCATCACGGCCGTGACGCTAGTGACGCGCCACGTGTCCACGCCACCGATTTGCGCGCGCCCGCCGCCCGCCCGTATGCCTCCCGCCTGCCGTCCGGCGGCTCCGGCCGTTCGGCTGAGGAGAAGAACCGACCCCGGCCGCGTTGACCGGTGACGCCGGGCGCGGCCGGTGTCATCCTGGTATGGCTACCTTTGGCGGATTTTATAGGGAGGGGTCCCATGGGCAGGGCAGACACCACCCGGCACGTACGCGCGGACGCGGCGGACGCGGCGGACGCCCCCGACCTCTTCGCGGAGCTTCGGGCACGCGAGTTCGGCTATCTGGACGAGGGCGGGCACACCTACCTCGACCACACCGGCGCCGGCCTCCCGCCCCGCTCCCTCGTCGCGGGGAGCGCGAAGCGGGTCACCGGAGGGCTGTTCGGCAACCCGCACTCCGAGAGCCCCGCCTCCCGCGCCTCCGGGGACCTGCTCGCCGAGGCCCGCGCGGCGGTGCTGCGGCACTTCAACGCCGACCCCGCCGAGTACGCCGTGATCTTCACGCCCAACGCCACGGGCGCGCTGCGCCTGGTCGGCGAGGCGTACCCGCTCGGGCGCGGCAGCAGGCTCGTCATGCCGCTCGACAACCACAACTCGGTCAACGGCCTGCGGGAGTTCGCGCGGGCGCGCGGCGCGACCGTCGAGTACGTCCCCCTGCGCACCCCGGACCTGCGCATCGACGAGGACCGGATGTGCGCCGCCCTGTCCGTACGGGACCGGCGCCCCGGCCTCGGGCACGTCCCCCGGCCCGGCGGCGCCGCCGCCGACCGGCCGCGCGGGCTGCTGGCGTATCCGGCGCAGAGCAACTTCACCGGCGTACAGCACCCGCTGGAGTGGATCGGGACCGCCCAGTCCCACGGCTACGACGTCGTCCTCGACGCGGCGGCGTACGTACCGTCGAACTCCCTGGACCTCGGCCGCCACCACCCGGACTTCACCGTCGTCAGCTGGTACAAGGTCTTCGGCCACCCCACCGGCGTCGGCGCCCTGGTCGCCCGCCGGCCGGCGCTGGCGAGGCTGCGGCGCCCGTGGTTCGCCGGCGGGACGATCTACGCGGTCAGCGCGCAGGCGCAGTGGCACGTCCTCACCGACGGCGAGGCCGCGTTCGAGGACGGGACGGTCAATTTCCTGGCCATACCGGACGTCACCGCCGGGCTCGCCTGGATCGGGCGCATCGGCATGGACCGCGTCCACGACCACGTCGCCGCGCTGACCGGGCAGCTCCTCGCGGGACTGCGGACGCTGCGGCACAGCGACGGCTCGCCGCTGGTCCGGGTGTACGGGCCGGACTGTACCGGCACCCCGCGCGGCGGCACGGTCGCGCTGAACGTACTCGACGCCGACGGCCAGGTCGTCGATGAGCGCGTCATCATCCGCGACAGCGCCGCGTCCGGCATCTCCCTGCGCACCGGCTGCTTCTGCAACCCGGGTGCCGGCGAGGCGGCCTTCGGCCTGCCGCCGCGCCGGCTGCGCCGGGCGGCCCGCCGGCGGCTCGGCTCGCTGGAGGACTATCTGGAGCTGCTGCGCCTGCCCTCGGCGGGTGCCGTGCGCGTCTCGTTGGGGGTGGCGTCGCAGCCCGGGGATGTCGAAACGTTTCTGTCGTTCGTGACGCGGACGTACCGGGACCGGGTGCCCGGTGTGGCGGGGCTGGCGCCGCGGCTGGGCTGCTGACGCCCTCGCGGCCCCCGGACCCCGGATCCCGGATCCCGGATCCCGGACCCGGATCCCGGCCCGTGCTAGCGACCCCGGCGGCTCCGCACCGCCCCGTCCCGGCACTTGCGCACCAGCACCCACCACGTCAGCGCCACGAACAGCACCGCGAAGCCCGCCAGGACCGCCCACCCGCGCGCCGCCGGGTGCACGAAGGAGTCCCCGTACGACGCCAGCAGCGGCGGCCCCAGCGGCGACCCGCCCGTACGCCACAGCGACTCCAGGCCCACCCCGCTGCCCAGCGCCTCGAACGCCCAGCGGTTGGTCATCGCCCAGCTGATCATCTCGCCGCCCAGGGTCATCCGCGGCACCGGCACGAACGCCCCCGAGAACAGCACCTGCGGAAAGCACAGCAGCGGCAGCATCAGCGTCGCCTGCCCCGGCTCCGACACCGCCGCCGACGCGAGCAGCCCGAGCGCGAGCGCGGCGGCGGAGGCCAGCACGCTCGACGCGAACAGCGACGCGTACGTGCCCCAGCCGGCCGCGGGCAGCCGGTCCAGGGCGCGGAGCACGGCCAGCAGCAGCGCGTCGGCGAGGGCGAGCACGGGCAGCATGGTGGTGAGCTTCGAGGCGACGTACGGGCCGATCCGCAGCCCGGCGTGCCACTCGCGGCGCAGGACGGGCAGCTCGGTGCAGATCTGCAGCAGGCCGTACGTCAGCCCGAAGAAGAAGGCGCCGAAGGCGATCCAGAACATGATCATTGCCGTGGACCCGGGATCCGGCGATGCGGGATCGAACGCGCCGGCGCGGAAGAGCACGGCGAACATCGCCACGATCACGAGCGGCGAGCCGGCGAGGACGGCGACGGAGAGCCGGTTGTGGAGCATGACGGCGGTGCCGCGGCGGGTGAGCAGGGCCCACTGGCGCAGGGCGCCGACGCGGGCCGCCCTGCCGGCGGGGGCGGCTGACCCCGTGGTCCGGGGCGGCGCCGCGGGCCCGTCAGGTGCTCCCGGCTCGTCCGGCGCCGCGGGTCCGTCCGGCGCCGCGCGCTCGGTCGCTGTCGCCGGCCCGGCCGTCCCCGCCGGCCCAGCCGTTGTCCCCGCTGTCCCCGCCGTTCCCGCTGTCCCCGCCGTTCCCGCTGTCCCTGCCGTCCTCGCCGCGTCCGCGGGCGGCGGGGCGTCGGGCTGCTCCGGGATCTCGCCGGCAACCGCGCCGTCCCCGCCCCCGGCCCCCGCCGCCCGGGCGCCGCCCGCCACCGCCTCGTACACCTCCTCCGCCGTCCCCACCCCGAACGCCGCGCACAGGCCCACCGGATCGCCCGCGTACGCCACCTCACCCGCCGCGGACAGGAAGATCACCTGGTCGCAGCGCGGCAGGTCGGCGAGGACGTGCGTGGTCAGCACGACGGTGGTGCCGTCGTCGGCCAGCCGGCGCAGGGTGCGGATCAGCTCCGTACCCGTGGCCGGGTCGAGTCCGGACGTCGGCTCGTCGAGGAACAGCACCCGCGGCCGGGTCAGCAGCTCCACCGCGATGCTCGCCCGCTTGCGCTCGCCCCCGCTCAGCGCCCGTACCGGGGTGTCGCGGCGCGACGTCAGCCCGAGGGTGGCGAGCACCCGGTCGACGGTCGCGGCGACGGTCGCGGCCGGGACGCCCGGCGGCATCCGCAGGCCGGCCGCGTACACCAGCGTGCGGTGCAGCGGCAGCTCGCGGTGGATGATGTCGTCCTGCGGTACGAACCCGAACCCCGGCCCCGGCGCCCCCGGCGGGGCGCCGTCGTGCCGCACCTCGCCCTCGCTCGGCGCGCTCAGCCCCGCCAGCGTCTGCAGCAGCACCGTCTTGCCGGCGCCGCTGCTCCCGGCGATCACGGCGAGAGCCCCCGGCGCGACGTCGAGCGACACCCCGCCGAGCACTCGCCCCGCCCCGCGTACGTCCCGGCTCACCCGCCGCGCCCGCAGGCGCATACCGGCCGGCGGAACGGAGGCACCGGCCGAGGCACCGGCGGAGACACCCGAGCGCAGGGGCGGCGTCGACATGAGTGCAGCATGCCAAAGGAACCGCGTTCCGAGCCCTCGCGGCTCGCGAGTCGTACCGGCGATCGGATGATCGTCAAGTGCCTGGAAGGTCCCGGAAGAGGCCGCCCGCCTACGCCGCCACCCGCCTACGCCGCCGCCGGCTTCCACTCCTCGGCGAGCAGGCCGAGCAGCACCTCGTCCAGGAACTCGCCCAGCACCCAGGCCGAGGAGCGCAGCACGCCCTCGCGGACGAAGCCGTTGCGCTCGGCGGCGCGCAGCATCGGGGCGTTGTCCGCCAGCGTCTCGATCTGCAGCCGGTGCAGGCCGCGTACGACGAAGCCGTAGTGGCAGAGCGCGGCCACAACGTCGGTACCGTAGCCCTTGCCGCGGGCGGACGGCATCAGGCCGAGCCCGATGTGCGCGGACCGGGCGTGATTGTCGATGCCCCACAGCGTCGCGGTACCGACGAGCGCACCGCCGTCCAGCTCCACGATGGAGAACGGGACGAGCGACTCCTTCTTGTCGTCCACCAGCAGCGGGTTGTCCTTCGAGTCGGCCGCGATCGGCCGCCAGGGCTTGACCTGGGCCCGCGAGCCGGCGACGACGTCGTCGTACATCTCGGCCTGCAGGACGGGGATGTCGTCTGCGTGCCGGGCTCTGAGCCCGATCTTTGTGCCTCGTAGCATGCCTGCTTCCTAACCGGCCGGGCCTGCTTGCCGCAAACGGATTGACCGGAGACGCCGTGCACGTTCGGGGATACATCGGCGAAATCCGCCCGGCCGGAGGCCGGCTTCGCGACCCTCGGAACATGTCCATCGGATAGCCGGCGAGAGGGCCCGGACCGCCCGGCCCTCGGCCCCCGGCCCTCCGGCGCCGGCTCACGCGATGAGGAGGCGCAGGCCCAGTTCCGCCGCGTCGAGGGCGACCAGGTCGCGGTTGCGCTCCGCCCAGCGGCCCGAGGCGAGGTCGTCGCGGAGGCCGGCCACCGCCCGCCGCTCGGCCTCGGGCCCCACCCTGGTCCACACCGACACCGCGCGGCGCACCCGCTCCTCCAGGTACGCCTCGGGCCGGCGCCAGTAGGCTTCGAAGAAGCCGTCGGCGCAGTCCCACGGGACGAGCACCGGCTCCGCGCGGCCCCCGATCGCGCGGGTCAGGTCGGCCAGCGAGGGCCAGTCGACGAGGAGGTCGGCGAACTCCGGCAGGTAGTCGCGGGTGAGCCAGAACCGCTCCCGCCGGCCGGGGTCGCCGGCGTCGTACGTGAACACCACCACGCGGCGCGCCACGCGCCGCATCTCGCGCAGCCCGGCGACCGGGTCCGGCCAGTGGTGCACGGTGCTCACCGCCATCGCGGCGTCGAAGGACCCGTCCGCGAACGGCAGGCTCTCCGCGCCGGCCGCCACGCAGCGCGCCGCGCCCGCGGGGCGCTGCGCCCGCATGACCGCCGACGGCTCCACCGCCGTGACGTCGCGGTCGGGGGGTTCGTACGAGCCGGTGCCGGCGCCGACGTTCAGCACCGTACGGGCGTCCCCGAGCGCGTCCCACATCCGCGCGGCGATCCGCGGCTCGGTGCGCCGCGTCGCCGGGTAGGCGGAGCCGATGGCCTCGTACAACTGCGGTCCGAACACCTTGAGTTGCTCCTCCGACGTCGTGCTGATCCCCATCGCCCGCGCCTGCAGTTCCCTGTCGATGGCCGTCACCATGGCGGCGGTGCGGTCGCGCTGCTCCCGCAGCAGCCCGCGCAGCCGCCGCAGGTGCGCGACGGCGTCGGTGGCCGGGTCGTCGACCAGGTCCGCGATCTCGCGCAGCCCGAAGCCCAGCCGCCGGTAGCCGAGCACCTCCCGCAGCCGTTCCACGTCGGCCGGCGCGTACGCCCGGTAGCCGGCCGCGGTCCGCGCGGACGGCCGGACGAGGCCGATCTCGTCGTAGTGGTGCAGCGTGCGGACGCTCACCCCGGCCAGCTCGGCCACGCGCCCCACGGTCAGACGTTCCGCCACACCCACGACCATGCGGCATCACGCCACGTGAGGGTCAAGCGCCCGGCTCCCGGTGCCGCGCGCGGAAGGTGCGGCGGTACGCCGCCGGGGGCACGCCCACGGTGCGCTGGAAGTGGCGGCGCAGCGTCGTGGCGGTGCCCATGCCGGTGGCCGCCGCGATGGCGTCGACGCTCCGGTCGGTGGTCTCCAGCAGCTCCTGGGCGCGGCGGATCCGCTGGGTGAGCAGCCACTGCAGCGGGGTGGCGCCGGTCGCCGTGCGGAAGTGGCGGGTCAGGTTGCGTGAGCTCATGCGCGCCCGGCGGGCCAGGTCCTCGACCGTCAGCGGCCGGTCGATGCGCTCCAGCACCCAGGGGAACAGCGCGGCGAGCGGCCGGTCGTCGGTGGCGGGCACCGGCGCGGCGACGAACTGGGCCTGGCCGCCGTCCCGGTGCGGCGGCACGACGAGGCGGCGGGCGACGGCGTTGGCGACCGCCGAGCCGTGGTCGCGGCGTACGAGATGCAGGCACAGGTCGAGCGCGGCGGCCTTCCCGGCGGAGGTAAGCACGCTGCCGTTGTCCACGTAGAGCACGTCCGGGTCGACCGCCACCTGCGGGTGGCGGGCGGCGAGGACCCCGGTGTGCGCCCAGTGCGTCGTCGCGCGCCGGCCGTCCAGCAGGCCGGCGGCGGCCAGCACGAACGCGCCGGTGCAGAGGGAGGCCACCCGGGCGCCGGCCTCGTGGGCCGCGCGCACCGCGGCGACCAGGTCGGCCGGCGGCGCCGCGTCGACGTCCGCCCAGCCCGGGACGATCACGGTGCCGGCGCGCCGGAGCCGGTCAAGACCGTGGTCGGGCTCCAGCCGGAACCGGCCGAACCGCACGGCCCGCGATCCGCAGACGGAGACGTCGTACCAGGGGCCGGTCACCTCGTCGGGCGGGGAGCCGAGGGCCTCGTACGCCACGGACAGCTCGAAGTGCAGCATCCCGTCGGTGACGGCGAGCGCGACGGTGTGGTTCATGTCCGAAATTGTACGGGCGTTGTCGTTCCAGACGCTCGCGGCGGGGTGCCCGGCCCGCCAGGATGTCCCCATGGAAAAGGAATCGGGCCAGGTCGTGGCGGTGTTCGGAGCGTACGGGCACACCGGGCGCTTCGTCGTGGAAGAACTGCGGGACCGCGGGTACGTCCCGCTGCTCACCGGCCGGGACGCCGGCAGGCTGGCGGCGCTGGCGTCGGCGACCGGCCTTCAGGCCCGCCCGGCGACCGTCTACGACCCGGCCGCGCTCGACGCCGCCCTCGCCGGTGTCGCGGCGGTGATCAACACCGCCGGGCCCTTCGCCACGACCGCCGCGCCGGTGATCGAGGCGGCGCTGCGCGCCGGGATCCCGTACGTGGACGTGGCGGCCGAGATCGAGGCGAACGCCGACACGTTCGCCCACTTCGCCGACCGCGCCCGCGCCGCCGACGCGCTGGTCGTCCCCGCGATGGCCTTCTTCGGCGGCCTCGGCGACCTGCTGACCACCGCGGCGATGGGCGACGACTGGACGGCGGCCGACGAGGTGCACGTCGCGTACGGGCTGAGCAACTGGCACCCCACCGCGGGCACGCGCGCCGCGGGCGAGGTCTCCGGGGCCCGGCGGGGCGGCCGGCGCGTCCGCTACGCGCGCGGGCGGCTGGAGTACCACGACGCGGAACTCCCCGTCCTCGACTGGCCGTTCCCCGCCCCGCTGGGTACGCGGCCGGTCGTCGGCGAGTTCACGACGGCCGACGTCGTGACCGTCCCCAGCCACCTGGCCGTCCCGGAGATGCGTACCTACATGGCCGCCGAGGCGGCCCGGGACCTGTCGTCGCCGGACACCCCGGCGCCGACCGCGGCCGACGAGCGCGGGCGCTCCGCGCAGACGTTCCTCGTCGACGTCGTCGTACGTTCCCAAGGCGCGGAACGCCGCGCCACGGCCGCGGGCCGGGACATCTACGCGGTCACCGCCCCGCTGGCGGTGGAGGCGGCGCACCGCATCCTCACCGGCCGGGCCCGGACGACCGGCGTCGCCTCCGCCGGCGCGGCCTTCGACGCCCCCGCCTTCCTCCGCGCGCTGTCCGCCCACCTCACGCTCGATCTGCACCCGCCGCGGCCGTGACGGCGTGCAGGCGCGCGAGGTCGTGGGCAGGTTCCTCGACGAGGTGCCCGCGGCGGGGCTTCCGCCCGCAGCGGACCCGGCGCACCGAGGGCATTAGTCAAACGTATTGACAAACTTCTCCGGGCATTTCTACGTTGGGATGACGCGTGCCCGACTCCGTCCCCTCCACCACCACTCCGAACGCCGCGCTGCGTCGCGCGGCGCCGATGGGAGCGTGCATTCACCTTGGCTACCGAGTCCCGGCGGGCCCTCGTCGTCCGCGGCGGCTGGGACGGGCATCATCCCGTGACGATCAGCGACCGCTTCGTCCCGCTCCTGAAGGAACACGGCTACACCGTCGAGACCCACGAGGACCTCGCGGTGTACGACGACACCGAGTTGCTGGCCGCCGCCGACCTGGTCGTGCAGTGCTGGACGATGGGCACCCTCAGCCGCGAGCGGAGCGCCAACCTCGCCGCGGCGGTGCGCGCCGGCACGGGCCTGGCGGGCTGGCACGGCGGCATCGTCGACGCCTTCTCCGACCACGGCTACCAGCTGCTGACCGGCGGCTTGTTCGTGATGCACCCGCCCGGCTACCACGACCACGGCTACCGCCTCGTACCCGAGCGCGCCGGCCACCCCGTGATCGCCGGCCTCGACGACTTCACCGTCCACTCCGAGCAGTACTGGGTGCTCACCGACCCGCACATCGACGTGCTGGCCACCACCACCTTCCCGCCGGACGAAATCCACGACGAGCCCGTGACCGTGCCCGCCGTATGGACCAGGACCTGGGGCCGGGGGCGCGTCTTCGTATCGACGATCGGGCACAAGCCCGACGACTTCGACGTGCCGGAGGTCCGGACGCTGACCGAGAGGGGACTGCTGTGGGCGAGCCGCCCGAGCCCGGCCGGCCGTTGAACGTCGGCATCGTGGGCGCGGGAAAGATCAGCGGCGCCTATCTCGACACGCTGGCCGGGCTGATGACGCTGCGGCCGACCGCCGTCACCGACCTCGACCGCGGCCGGGCCGAGGCGGTCGCCGCGCGCTGCGCGGGCGCGGTGGCCGTGGCGGACACCGTCGCCGACCTGGTCGCCCGGGACGACGTGGACGCGGTGCTCAACCTCACCGTCCCGGCGGCGCACGCCGAGGTCGCCCTCGCGGCGCTGCGCGCGGGCAAGCACGTGTACGGCGAGAAGCCGCTGGCCGCGAACCGCACGGAGGCCCGCGCCGTGCTGGCGGCGGCCCGCGAGACCGGGCTGCGGGTCGGCTGCGCGCCCGACACCGTCCTCGGTACGGGCACCCAGACCGCGCGCAAGGCGGTCGACGACGGCCTCGTCGGACGCCCGGTCGCGGCGACGGCGTTCATGACGACCGCCGGCCACGAAGCCTGGCACCCCGACCCCGAGTTCTACTACCGGCCCGGCGGCGGCCCGCTCCTCGACATGGGCCCGTACTACCTGTCCGCGCTCGTCCACCTGCTGGGTCCGGTGACCCGGGTCGCCGGCGCCGCCGTCCGGCCGCGCGCCGAGCGCACCGTCGGCAGCGGACCGCGGGCCGGGCAGACCTTCCCCGTCGAGGTGGACACCCACGTCACCGGCGTGCTGGAGCACGCCGGCGGCGCGCTGTCCACGCTGGTCATGAGCTTCGACGTGAAGGCCGCGCGGCTGCCGCGCATCGAGGTGCACGGCACCGCCGCGTCGCTGTCCGTGCCCGACCCCAACACCTTCGACGGGCCCGTCGAGCTGAACCGCGGCGACGGCTGGGAGCACCTGCCCGCCGCGGCCGGCTACCCGGCCGCGGGGCGCGGTACCGGCCTCGCCGACCTGTACGAAGCCCTGTCGGCCGGGCGCCCGCACCGCGCCTCGGCCGAACTCGCCGCCCACGTCCTGGACATCATGCTCACGCTCCTGGACGCGGCGGCCGAGGGCCGGTCCCTGGCCGTGTCCAGCACCTGCGAGCGGCCCGCCCCGGTCGTCCGCTGACACCCCCTTCGTAGGAGTCCCTCATGCACGATGACCGGAACCTGGTCGAAGGCCGCCTGGAGCGCGTCCTGCGGGAACGCATCCGGCCCGCCGTCCACCCCGTCTCCACCCCCCTGACCGTGGAGATCTGGTCCGCTCCCGGCGAACCCGTCCCCGTCGCCGACGGACTGGCGGCACCGACCCGACCCATCGCCCCCGGCACCCCGTGGGGCACGCCGTGGGGGACGAGCTGGTTCAAGGTCACCGGCGAGGTCCCGGCCGGGTGGGCGGGACGGACCGTGGAGGCCGTCCTCGACCTCGGCTTCACCCCGCGCACCCCCGGCTTCCAGTGCGAGGGCCTCGTCTACGAGCCCGACGGCACCCCGGTCAAGGGGCTCCACCCGCGCAACGACCACGTCCGCGTCGGCGCCCCGGCGGCCGGCGGCGAGCGGGTCCACTGGCACGTCGAGGCCGCGTCCAACCCCGATCTGGAGGCCGACGGCGTCCCGTTCCAGCCGACGCCGCTGGGCGACCCGGCGACCGCGGGCGACGCGCCCCTGTACGTGCTGGGCGAGATGCGTCTCGCCGTCTTCGACGAGACGGTGTGGGACCTGGTGATGGACCTGGAGGTCCTCGGCGAGCTCATGGCGGAGCTGCCCGTCGACGGCGCCCGCCGGTGGGAGATCTTGCGCGCGCTCGGCCGCGCGCTGGACGCCGTGGACCTCCAGGACGTGAACGGCACCGCGCAGGCCGCCCGCGCCGAACTGGCGGGCGTGCTCGCCTCGCCCGCCGCCCCCGCGGCGCACCGCGTCAGCGCGGTCGGCCACGCCCACATCGACTCGGCGTGGCTGTGGCCGCTGCGCGAGACGGTCCGCAAGGTCGCCCGTACCGCCGCCAACATGACCCGGCTCCTCGACGACGAGCCCGACTTCGTCTTCGCCATGTCCCAGGCCCAGCAGTTCGCGTGGATCAAGGAGCACCGGCCCGAGGTGTACGCGCGGGTCACGAAGGCGGTGGCGGACGGCCGGTTCGTACCGGCGGGCGGGATGTGGGTGGAGTCCGACACCAACATGCCCGGCTCCGAGGCGATGGCCCGGCAGTTCGTGCACGGCAAGCGGTTCTTCCTCGACGAGTTCGGCGTCGAGAGCGACGAGGTGTGGCTGCCGGACACGTTCGGCTTCGCGGCCGGACTGCCGCAGATCATCAAGGCGGCCGGCGCCCGCCGGCTGCTCACCCAGAAGATCTCCTGGAGCCGGACCAACTCCTTCCCGCACCACACCTTCGACTGGGAGGGCATCGACGGCACCCGGATCTTCACGCACTTCCCGCCGATCGACACGTACAACTGCGAGATGACGGGGGCGCAGCTCGCGCACGCCGCCCGCAACTTCAAGGAGAAGGGCGCGGCCCGGCACTCCCTCGCGCCGACCGGCTACGGCGACGGCGGCGGCGGCACCACGCGCGAGATGGTCGCCAAGGCCGCCCGGATGCGCAGCCTCGAAGGCGCGCCCGAGGTGCGGTGGGAGACCCCCGCCGACTTCTTCGCCAAGGCCGCTGCCGAATACCCCGACCCGCCGGTGTGGGTCGGCGAGCTGTACCTCGAACTGCACCGCGCCACCCTCACCAGCCAGGCGCAGACCAAGCGCGGCAACCGGCGCAGCGAGTCGCTGCTGACGGAGGCCGAGCTGTGGGCGGCCACGGCGGCGGTACGCGCCGGGTTCCCGTACCCGTACGAGGACCTGGACCGGATCTGGAAGACGGTGCTGCTGCACCAGTTCCACGACATCCTGCCCGGCTCCTCCATCGCCTGGGTGCACCGCGAGGCGCGGGCGACCTACGCGCGGGTGGCCGGGGAGCTGGAGGACATCATCGGCGCCGCCCAGCGCGCGCTCGCCGGCGGCGCGGCCGGCGGGGGCGAGCTGGTGTTCAACGCGGCTCCGCACGCCCGCGGCGGCGTCCCGGCCGGCGGCGCCGCGGCGCGCGCCGGCACGGCCGGCTCCGTCGTCTCCGTTCTCCCCGTCGCGCTGGACGGCGGCGGCTACGCCCTGGACAACGGCCTGCTGCGCGTCGAGATCGACCCGCGCGGCCTGGTGGTGTCCGCGTACGACCGCGTCGCCGACCGCGAGGCGATCGCCCCCGGCCAGACCGCCAACCTGCTGCAGCTGCACCCGGACTTCCCCAACCAGTGGGACGCCTGGGACGTCGACGCCTTCTACCGCAACACCGGCAGCGACCTCACCGCCGTCGCCGAACTGGGCGCCGAGGGCACGGCGGTGCGCATCGTGCGCACCTTCGGCGACTCCCGGGTCACCCAGCTGCTGACCGTCCCGGCGGACGTCCGGCGACTCGACATCGACACCGAAGTGGACTGGCACGAGCGGGAGAAGTTCCTGAAGCTGGCCTTCCCGCTGGACGTCAAGGCCGACCGGTACGCCTCCGAGACCCAGTTCGGCCACGTCTACCGGCCCACCCACCAGAACACCAGCTGGGAGTGGGCCAAGTTCGAGGCGTGCAACCACCGCTTCGTCCACCTCGACGAACCCGGCTGGGGCGTCGCCGTCGTCAACGACGCGACGTACGGGCACGACGTGACGCGCACCGTCCGCACCGGCGCGCAGGCCGGCACGACCACGACCGTACGCGCATCCCTGCTGCGCGCGCCCCGCTTCCCGGACCCGGAGACCGACCAGGGCGTGCACAGGTTCCACCACGCGCTCGTACCGGGCGCGACGATCGGCGACGCGGTGCGCGAGGGCTACCGGGCCAACCAGCCGGAACGCACGGTCACCGGCAGCACCGCCCGGGTCGCCCCGCTGGTCAGCGTGGACGACGACGCCGTCGTCGTCAGCGCCGTCAAGCTGGCCGACGACCGCAGCGGGGACCTCGTCGTACGCCTCTACGAAGCAAACGGCGGCCGGGCCCGGGCGACGGTCCGGATCGACGGCCACGCCACCGGGCGGGCCGCGTGCGTGGACCTGCTGGAGCGCCCCCTGGCGGGATCGGAGCCGGAGCCGCTCGTCCGGGCGGACGGGGCCGTCGTGCTCGCGCTGCGGCCGTTCCAGATGGTCACCCTGCGCGTGCCGCGGGCCTGACGCACCGCGGGTAGGGGTGGGTCCCCCGCGCCCGCGGCATACGATGGCCGCGAGGCCGGGGGAGGCACGGTGACGACGGGGAACACGACGGCGCACGCGGCGGCGCACGCGGCGGCGAACACGGCGGCGCACGCGGAGAAGCCGGCGATCCGGCGCGGCACGAACCTGCCGCGCATGGCGGACTTCAACGAGAGCGTGGTCCTGGACGCCATCCGCCGGCACGCGGACGGCCTGAGCCGGGTGGAGCTGGCCCGGGCCACCGGGCTGTCGGCGCAGACCGTTTCGAACATCACGCGCCGGCTGCTTGACCAGGGCGTCGCGCGGGAGGCCGGGAAGCTGAACACCGGCAGCGGAAAGCCGCGCACGCTGCTGCAGATCGTGCCGACCTCCCGCTACGCCCTGGGTGTCCACCTCGACCCGGCCGTGATCACCACGGTCCTGGTGGACCTGCTCGGCACCGTCGTGGCCCAGCAGAGCCGCCGGACCCCGAGCGGCGGCGACACGGACCGGATCGCCGCCGACATGGCGGCCTCGGTGTCCGCCCTGGTCGCCGGGTCGGAGATAGCCGACGACCGGGTCCTGGGGCTGGGCATCGCCGCACCGGGCCCCATCGACGCCGCCGCCGGCTGGGTGGTGGACCCGCCGGAGCTGCCGGGCTGGGGCCGCTACCCGCTGCGCGACCGGCTGAGCGAGGCGACCGGCTTTCCGGCGCTGCTGGACAAGGACGTGACGGCTGCGGTGGTCGCCGAGCGCTGGGCCGGCACCGCCACCGACAGCCGCAACCTGCTCTTCTTCTACCTCGGCACCGGCTCGGGCATGGGCCTGGTGGTCGAGGACACGGTGCTGCGCGGCGCCTCCGGCAACGCGGGCGAGGTCGGCGGGCTGGGCGCCGGCTCCTCGGTTCGTACGCTGGTCGACGAGGCGATCGCGCTGGGCGTGCTGGGCCCGGAGTACGCGGACTTGGACCCCGCCGACGCCCGCCGCGGCATGGAGCGGCTGGCCGGCCTCGCCGACACGGGAGACCGGCGGGCGGCCGGCATCATCGACCGCCTGGCGGTCCGCATCGGCCGCGGCGTCTGCGCGACGGCCACGCTCCTGGACGCCGACACCGTCGTCTTCGGCGGCCCGCTCTGGCAGCTGCTGAGCGCCCGGCTCCTCGCCACGATCGAGCCCATCGTGGCGAGCAGCCCGTTCGTACGCGCCACCCACGGGACGACGGTGTCGTCCACCACGCTGGGCGAGAACGTGGCGGCGATCGGCGCGGCCTCCCTGGTGCTCGACAGCACCCTGTCCGCCCAGCCGAGAACCCTGCTGCTCGGCTGAACACCCCGTCGGCAGAGCGGGGCACGTCGTCGTCGACCGGGACCTGACGGTGACCGCCCGGTTCGAGGCGACTCCCACCTGACGGGGAGCGAACGACCGCGTGGCGTACGTGCGATGGGCCGGTACGCCCTGCTTGCCGCGCCGTATCGGCGCGAGGGCGCTCCCCGCTATGGCAGACGACGCAGCCGGCACCGACACCGGCACAGGCAACCCGGTCGACCCGACCCGGCCGCATTCGGCCCGGATCTGGAACTATCTGCTGGGCTGGAACTCCCGCTAAATGCAGTCTTGTCACTGATCACGGGGCAGAAAAGAGGGCATGCAGGGGGGCGCGCATCATGGCGGCGAAGACCGGGGAGTCGGGGAAGGGTTGTTGTTCGCCGATCTTCTCGTAGCCCCACCGTTCGTACACGGCCTGGACCTTGCCGCCGCCGGCTGTCGGGTTGACCAGCAGAGTGACGCGCTGCTCGGTGCGGGGGGCGAGGAGGTATTCGTGGAGGGTGCGCGCGGTGCCGGTGCCACGCCAGGGCTTGCGGACGACGATCTCGTTGAGGGCGAGGGTGCGGTGGCCGTCCTCGGTGGTGTAGCCGTCGGGCAGTGGGGTGGTCATGGCCGTCCACCACCGGGTGCTCGGGGCGAGGGGGACGCAGTACGCGAAGCCGACCGGGGTTTCGTCTTCGTAGCCGATGGCCGCCTCCCAGCCGGGGGCTGTTGAGTGGCCCGAGAGGCGTTCGTTGAAGCGTTCGCGGGAGTAGAACGGTCCGGTCAGACCGAGGTCGCCGGCCCGGACTTCGATGTGGATGTCGCAGATCGTCTGGCGTACGTCCTCGATTCGACTCTGGCCATAGCGCTGGAATTCGACGGTCACAGGCTTGTGCTCTTTTCTGTTCCGGAGCCTTGGGCTTCGAGCCACTGGCGGGTCTCGGCGGCGCGGGGTGCCATCGTGGTCAGCCGTTTACCGAAGGCGTCCAGTAGGGGTGGTCAGGGCCAGCAGTTCCAGTTCGGCCTGGTCGTAGAAAGCTATCCACGGTGGTCGGTGGGCATCGGGGTCAGCGGGGTCCAAGGCGTGCTGCGCGTGGTCCATTGAGCGGCGGGCGGCGAGGGTGTTGCCATCGTCGGCATGGTGGACTGCGGTGCGGGCGTGGGCGAGTGAGGCGTACAGCGGGTCGCGGCGGGTGATGGGGGTGTTGCGGGCGGCGTCGTCCGCGGCGAGGGCGTCTGTGCTGCGGCCGAGCTGGCGGTACAGGGCTCCGGCGTGGCCCCAGACGCGGAACTGCACTGCCGGATCGGCGGACAGCCCGGCGAGGGTCACGGCGTTGTTCAGGTGCTGCGTGGCCTCGTCCAGGCGTCGGCCGTCGATGGCGGCCCACATGGCGGACGAGGTGAAGGCGGCGGCCAGGGAGTACAGCTCGCCGCGTACCCGCTGGCTGGCGATGCTGTTCCGCTGCAGGTCCAGGGTCTGGGCGGCCAGGCGGACGGCCCGAGCCTCCACGGCCTCGGTGCCTCCATGACGGTTGTCCGAGGCCACAAGATCTGCGAGTTTGGCGGTGAGACGGTCCACGTCCGAGCTTCCGATGCGCGGTATGGGGCCGGTCGCAGTTGCCACGGGCACGGCCGCTGTGCCGGCGCTGGCGGTGATGAAGGTACGTCGCCGCACAGGATCCTCCGGTGGTGCTGGGTGGGTGCCTTTCCCTCGCCGGACGAATCCCAGGTCCTCGGGTGACTTCCCTGTCACTGTTTCCAATGCGACGCGCTGCTTGGCCTGTGGCCAGGCGACTTCGCCGCTCAGCCAGCGGCGCACGCTGCGGTCGGTCAGCGTTCCCCGGCCGCCGGATAGCTGGCCGATGGCGTCGTTGACCTCCTCGGCGAACTCGGTCTCGGTCATGCCGGTTTCGGTGAGGTATGTGGCTAGGGCCGTGTTCAGAGCCATGTCTTCACGCTAGGACCCGGCATCGGGCCGGAATGGTAAAGAGAGTGTCAAATCGTCCGGCGCTGCGCGCGCTGCCGCGGGGTGCTTCGGCCTGTTCGTGGCCGTCTCTGCCCAGTTGTCTAGGTGTAGCCAGGCCCTCACGCACAGGAGCGGGAGCGGAAGTATCGCCCACAGGCGACGTCATCAGTTCAGCCCGTGCGTGACGGGCGCTGGCACACCTCGTACCGAACCGCAGAGGCGGAGACGACAATGAGCACTGTGCATCGTGAAGTTGCAGGTCGTGGGCCTGGCGTGTGCTGTCTTCGGCGTGCTTGTGCTGGTTGCGAGCGGTTGTCTGGGGTGTAGATCGTCTGGCAGTGTGGGTGTGCGGTTTTCCGCCCGCTGTCGCGGGTGCTGCTCCTACGCTGCGGCGCGTGATGGATCCCGAGGTGCTGGAGCGGATCGCCGCGCGGCGTGCGGAGCTGGACGGACTTGAAGAGCAGCTGGTCAAGCAGCTGTCGGAGGTGCGGGCCGAGCGGGACGAGTTCGCCGTGGCCGAGCGGGTGTGGCAGCGGATAAGCGAGCAGCTTGCCGACTGCTCCCACGATGACGCCCCCGCCGGACGACGCGAGCACAGCCGGGTTGCCGGATTCCGTCAAGGTTTCGTCAGACGTCGACCCAGATACCCCCGCGATGCTTCACCGCGGATCCCCCCACAAACAACCGACCGTTCATGGAGAAGCATCATGCGCATAAGACGTGCACTCGCGCTCTTCGCCGCAGCGGGCGCGCTGCTGGCAGGCGCCGTCGTCCCGGCGGCGGCCTCCGGCAGCGACGACTCCGCCGCCCGGCAGCAGCAGGACGGCACCGCCGAGCCGCTCGCCTTCTGGTGGCCGCAGAACTCGTACCCGCCGCTGGAGACCAACGTCGGCAAGAAGGTGTCCAAGCCCGACATCGACGCGTCCAACTGCTGGGCGCTCCCCTATAAGGCCACCGCCTGCTACAAGTCCCACGGGGACTACATCTACGTCTCCGACATGAAGTCCGACGGCAGGTCGGCCATCGCCGCCTTCGAGGACATGACGAGTGAGAACGTCATGTACCGCCAAGGCGTCTGCCGCAACCCGTACGGCAAGGGCACCTGGGTGCGGTGCAACTACGAGTTCCGCGAGAGCCACTGGGGCATCTGGATCTCGGCCGGCACCAGCAACGGGTGGGCGATCACGGACCTGTTCTCGGAGTTCATGTGGACCAAACCCTGAGAAGGGGTGCCGTGCCGCCCGGCCGGTGGGGGGTTGCTCCGCTGGGGTACGGGGCCGGGCGGGTGCGGTTGCGCCGGGTCCCCCCCAGCCGACGCGGGGAACTGCCCTACGCGGCTTTGAGCTCGGCGACTCGCTGCGCCTTCGCGGCGAGTTGCTTCACTGCCCGTGCCTTCGCATGCGGGCGAAGCCTCCGCCGCATGGTGGCGAAGTGCTCGTCCCCGCGGGCGGTGGACAACTGCGCGTAGCTCCCCAGGAACTTGCTCCAGCTGTCGCAAGCACGCCGAAGACAGCACACGCCAGGCCCACGACCTGCAACTTCACGATGCACAGTGCCCAGCGGGTTCGGTTGCGAGCCCGCTGGGGGGCCTTCATGAGAAGAAGCCGGGCATCCAGGCGGCAACGAGCCCCCATCGCACTGCTGCCGGAGGCGTGGGACGCCCGTACGGCGCTTGGCGGGCGGCTCACACGGCCGGTGGTGACTTCTCGACAAAGCGTCGGGTCCGGAGCGGCGCCCTGTCCGCACACCTCGAGACAGGGGATCGGCCCGTACGAGCCGGTGGATCAGCTCGTCCGCGGTCTGGCCCGGCCTGCTGAACAACACCCGCACCGCACCCGCACCGGCACGAGTACCGCCGGCGGGGCCGGTGCCGGTGAGGACGCACGGGGTCATGCCACCCGAGCCAGGGTGACGCTCAGGCCCGAGCCGCGGGCTCGCGCAGCGTTCGCAGCGCGCCGGACCAGGCGAGCAGCCCGTCCAGCATCTCGTGCAGCGCCGACTCGTGCTGCTCGCCGGGGCGGATGACGCGTGGGGCGTCGGGGTCGGTCGGGTCGCTGGGCTCGAAGTCGTCGAAGACCGACAGCGCCACCTGGCCGCGCACCGTGGCGACCTTGACCTCGACCATCACCTGCCGCAACTGCTCTACGGAGCGGACACCGCCCGCGGTGCCGTAGCCGACGAAGCCGGCCGCCTTGTCGTTCCACTCGGCGAAGAGGTAGTCGATCGCGTTCTTCAGGGAACCGGGGATGCCGTGGTTGTACTCGCCGGTCACGAAGACGAATCCGTCGTACGAGCCGATACGCCCCGCCCAGCGCCTGGTGTGCTCGTGGCGGTACTGGCCGAAGACGGCGGCCACGGGCTCGTCCAGGACCGGCAGTCCGAAGTCCGCGATGTCCACGACCTCGTACTTCGCCCGGCCGTCGAGGGTGGAGGAGTGGCGGCCGGCGGCCTCCTCGACCCAGCGGGCGACCGCGGGCGCCCGGCGGCCCGGGCGGGTGGTGCCGACGATGATGCCGATCTTGATCATTGGAGAATCCTCCTGTGATGTGCTGACACACCTTGCCGGTGTCGTCTCGTAAGGTACAACGATGATGGCAATAGGTAAAACGATGACTGTAATCAGCGGCCTGAGGAGGACGGTATGACAGGGCTCGCCGAGAAGCGCCGGGCCGTGCTGGAGGGCGCCCTCCGCGTCTTCGCGCGGGACGGCTACACCCGTGCCCGGATCGACGTGATCTCTGCCCGGGCCGGGGTGTCGACGCGGACGATCTACAACCACTTCCAGGACAAGGCGGAGCTGTTCCGGAGCGTGATCCAGGAGAGCGCCGCGCGGGCCGCGGAGGCACAGATCGCGATCATCGACCGCCACCTGCGCAAGGTCACCGACCTGGAGGCCGACCTGGTCGACCTCGGCCGCGACCTGGTCGCGATGGGCGTCGAGGAACCCTTCGCCGACCACTTCGGCCTGGTCCGGCAGATCAACGCCGAGATCGAGCACATTCCGCCGGCCGCGATCGAGGCGTGGCAGGCCACGGGGCCGATGCGGGTGCTGGACGTACTCGCCTCGCACCTGGCCCGGCTGGGCGAGCGGGGTCTGCTACGGACCGACGACCCGCGGCGGACAGCCACCCACCTCATGCTGCTGATCTCGGTGTACAACCCGTCGATGCCGAGCGCCGTGCCGTCCGAGGAGAGCACCGAGTCGATGGTGACCGCGGGGGTGCGGGCGTTCCTGTACGGCTACGCCGCCCGGTGACGAGCCGACGACGCGCGGGGCGGCTGCGGGGCGCCGCATCGGGGCTTCGTCCTCCACGAGCCGCCGGACGCGGACGCCTCGCTGTCCGGCGCAGCCCGCGGGTTCAGCGGTCCGCCGCCGGCAGGCCCAGTTCTTTCGCGGAGACGAAGCGTGAGCCCGCGGCGTCCAGCCCGGTGCCGGAGCCCGGGAGCAGCCACAGGCCGCGCAGCTCGCGCCCGCGCTGTGTCTGGGCGACCACGTCCATGCGGCCGTCGCCGTCCACGTCGAGCAGCGGGGGGCGGGACTCGAAGCGGACGCGGGAGTAGGGCCGGGGAGAAGCGCCCTGGACGCCGGGGGTGTCCAGGCCGACGGACTGGGGGCGGGTCGCGGACGTGGCGCGGGCGACGTCGGGGACGAGGTGGACCAGGCCCTGCTGCACGTCGGCGTAGGGGGAGGAGACGACGAGGTCGGGCCTGCCGTCGCCGGTGACGTCGCCGACCGCGCGCCCTTCCGCGTCGCCGCCCTCGACGCCCGTGATGACCTCGGCCGGCGGTGTCCGGTGGCCGGGGTCCTGGTTCACGGACATGGTCAGCGTCCGCTCGGCCCCGTCCATGGCGATGCTGAGGAGTTCGTCGTCGCCGTCCCCGTCGGCGTCGCCCGGCACCCCTTCGAACCCCTCGTCATTTTTCGCGTTCCGAGCCAGGGAGAGCCCCCGTGGCCCGCCGCGGAAGTGGTGTACGGCCACGAGGTCCGTGAGGCCGTCGCCCTCTCCTTCGGGGTCGGTCCACCGGAACCACACCGTCAGCTCATCACGCCCGTCGCCGTCGTAGTCGCCCGCCACCGCCTTGTACGGAGCGGAGTCCGCCGAACGCCTCTCGTCCAGTTGCTGCGTGCGGGCGGGCTTCCCGTCGCGGTTGAACGGCCCGTACGAGACGGTGCCCCCGGACGGTGTACCGCCGCGGTCGTACTCGGCGAGGCGGTACACGTCCGCGGTGCCGTCGCCGTCGAAGTCACCGACACGGCCTTCTTCCCAGCCGGCCCTCTCCGTGCCCTGTACGACGGCTGTGCCGGTGGCGAGCCGTGCCGGTCCGGTCACGCCGTGCGGGCCGCCCCACAGCGCGTACTGCTGCCCGGTCTCCAACGTGACCAGCAGGTCGGTGAAGCCGTTCCCGTCGAGGTCGCCGCGCGCGAACTGCGCCCACGGCACGCCGGTGACCTCCTGCCCGGCCGACTCGGCCCGCAGCGTGTTCCGGGTACGCGGGTCGAGCCCGCGCGCGGAGCCGTACACGACGGCGATCCGGTCCGCGCCGACGGCGACCGCGGCGTCGTCGTAGCCGTCGCCGTTGAGGTCGCCGGGACGCGGCTGCCGTGCCGGCTTACCGGCAGCAGGCCGTGTCCCCTGTCCGGCCATGACGAGTTTCCCGGCCGCCTTTCCGGCCGCTTCACCGGCCGCAGCCTTCGACGAAGACTCCGCCGCACCGGAACGGTCGCCCCCGCCGCTGCAGGAGGCGAGTAACAGCGAAACCGCGACGGCCGCGCCGACCCCGCGGGTCCCAGGTTTCCGTGAACGCATCGGCCGATGATAAGCAATCGCCTTGTCCCGAGTCGGCACGACGTGTTCACAACTGTCTGCGACGGGGCCGACTGCACGAACAGCCGTCCGGCGCCGTGTCACGATGTGGCCGGGACGGTCCAGGTGATGTTGTCCTCGGTCTCGTACCAGGAGTTTCCCGGGCCCCGGTACCAGTTGACCTCGGCGGGATCGCTCGCTTCGGAGACCAGGAGGGTTTCGCACCGGGTTTCCACCTCCCTCGCGTCCAGACGCTCGATCATGCCGGACTTGTCCGAGGGGCAGGCGCCTCCGATGTCGAACGGGACGGCGGACAGCACGGTTTGGGCCTGCTGCCCGCTCGCGTCGAGCAGCGTGACGTTCGAGCCCGCGTACGTGTATTCCAGCGGGTCGCCGTCGACGTGCTCGACGCTGAGGCGGACGAACGCCGGCCGGAGGCCCTTGACGTCGGCTGGCTCGAAATACCCCTGCAGGTCGGAGTGTTGGCCCGTGGTCACGCTGTCGACGGTGACCCGGATCGTGGCGGTCGCCGCCCGCTCACCCTCGTCGCCCTCCTCCCGCCAGGTGAGGGGTTCGCTCTCCTCGCCGACGGTGTAAGTGAGGCGTTCGGCCGGCTCGGACGGGCGCGCGGAGGCGGGGTCCCCGGAAGCCGAATCAGCCGGCGACTTGCGGGGCGCCTGGGTGGCGTGCCCCCGGTCGTCGTCCCCGCCGTCGCCGGAGCCGCAGCCGGACAGCAGGCCCGCGAGAGCCGCCGCAGCCGCCCACGAAAATGCCTTTCGCACTCTCGTCCCTCCCGTTGAGATATCACGCTGTATGCCGTCGACCATTTTGCATGTACTTGTGATTCATGGTCCGTGGAGACGGCACGCCGGCCGGGTCCGTCAAGGTTTACGCACAGGTTTCGTCAAGGTCCGGCGAGGCATCATGCCTCGTGACCGCCGGGAGATTTCGGATCGCCGCAGAACGCGACGAATTCCCGGCCGTCATGCGAACGGGCGCGGAGGCGAGCGCCGAGAACTTCGCCGAGAACGTTCAGGGAGATCATGGCAAGCGCCGAGCCCTACGCCGCCCTGTCCGCGGCATCCCGGTTGGCCCCGTCGGCCGTTTTCGCGACGCTGGGGGTCCGGTTCCGGAAGGACATCCTGACGCTGGCCCGCAGCGGCGATCCGATGCCGCCGCGGCTGGTGGAGCAGGCCATCGACGCGTGCGACGACGAACTACTGGCGGCCATCGCCGGCGGGCGCTGGCGGTACCCCCTCCATCCGGCCCGCCATCGGGCCCGCCGCCGGCTCGCCACCCTCGGCGACCCCCGGCTCGCCGTGTCGCTTTACGCCCTCGACCCCGACAGCAAGCCCTACGACAGCAGTTGCTTCCGCGAGTCGCTGCGGGAGCTGCGCGCCGATGTGCTGGCGGCGGCGGCGCGGACCCCGGACGACCCGGGCTGGCGGGAGCCGGGCGGGCTGGTGCCCACGCTGCTGGACAGCACCGATGTGCTCGCCCTCCACCCGGCGGTGGACGGCCCGTTCCCCGAGGTCGGCCGCCACGCCCGCGATCTGCTCCGGCGCATGCCGCCCCGGAAGCAGGTGGAGCTACTCCGCCGGTTCGAGGCGGGCGGCGGCCGGGAGCACCTTGCCGAGTGCATGGCACGGGCCGAGCTTCACCCCACGGTGGCGGCCATCGCCTGGCGCGCGGTGACCCACTCGCACCCGAACGGTGTCCTGCACAAGAAGTGGCGCCACGAGCTGGATCGGGCAGAGCGAGCGTCTCAGCCGGACGGCAGGGTGGACTGGGAGGAGGTGCTCGCCCGGCATCGGAAAGAGCCCCTCGACAACGAGGAGATCCGCAAGCTGTGGCTGCTCCCCGGCTGCCCCGACGAACTGGTGGCCGCCGCCTACCGCCGGCCGGACTTCGCCCTCACCGATGACAAGCTGCGGCCGGTCCCCCGCAAGGGGCTGCTGAACGACCGCTGGGAGCACCGGAGCACCGAAGGCGAGCTGCGCAGGGTCATAGAAGTGGGGCCGGCCGGGGAGTGGTTCCCGCCGGAGTGGCCGCTGACGGTGGCACGGCCCGCCGTCCGCGTCCTTTCCGCCTTCTGCCTCCCGTACCAGAAGGAGCTGTCGCCGACGGCCCCGGGCACGGCGCTGTCCGGGCTTGCCGCGCGGCTCGGGTCCGAGGTGCCTGCCTGGCAGGCGTTGATCAGCCTGCTGCCGGAGTTCTCCGGATCGGTCGCCGAACTCGTGGCGGAGGCCGTCGCCCAGGCGCCGCGGCACGCCGGGGAGGACACGCCGCTGTCGCGGCGCCGCACATGGGACGCGTACACGACGGACCGCGCGCTCATGCTGCTGCTGCACCACGCCACGGAGGACGTGCAGTGCGCGGTGCTGCCGCACATGCACGACGAGATCGTGCAGATGATGCTGGTGTTCGCCGGCGGGGTGTCCACGGAGGTGCGCGACCACGTCATGGGGCTGCGCGGCCCGAGGACATTGACGGACATGGGAGTGCGGGTCGTCCTCGACGACGCGATGCAGTCGTACGTGCTGGGTCTCGGCGATTCCGAGGTCAACGCGGGACTCTACGTTCACACGCTCTCGGACGCGCATCGGCGTGCGCTGATGGCCGGCCGGCCGCCGGGCGCCGGCGGCACGGAGCCACTGCCGTTGAGCGGCGAGCTGGTCGACACCGTGGTCGCGCGACTCAAGCTTGAGTACGCCGACGAGAACCGCAGTCTGCTGATGCCGGCGATCGAGTCGGGTCACCCCCAGCTGGTGCGGGAGCTGCTGGGGCGGGTCAAGCTGCACACGCCCGCCGCCCAGCTCCGCCTGGTGCTGCGGCTGTGGGAGCGGGCCGGGCCGGGGGAGGTGCGTGCGTTGCTGGACGAGAGAGAGTTCCCCGGGCGGCGTGGCCGGTCGCATCCCCTGTCGGCGAGTGTCCGCAAGTCGGCGGAGCGGGCGTGGGCGGACGGTTCGGCCGAGGACGGGCTGGCCCTGCTGCGTACGCGGGCGGACGAGGCATGGTCGCCGCCGGGCCGGGCGGCGTACCTGCGCGCCGCCGGGCGCCGGTCGGAGAAGGGCGCGGCGGAGGGGGTGAAGCGTCTGACGGAGGAGACGGGCGAACCGGTGCCGTGGGCGGCGCTGCTGGCCGCGCACGGCGAGCAGCCGCTGCCCGATCCGCTGCTGGTCGTGCTGGGCGAGACCGACGGATGCCCCGCGGAACTGCGCGGGGTGGTCCTGCACGAGGCCCGGCCCGCCCCGCGGGTCGTCCGGTGTCTGATGTCGCCGGAGCGTACGGAGGTGTGCCGCGAGGCGCGTGCGCTGGTCGCCCGCCGGCTGGGGGACGACGTGGAGGCGTGGGCGGTGGCCATGCTGCTGCTGGAGGACTTCGAGGGCACCGTCCCCGAACTGCTGGCCACGGCCCGGGCGGTCGTCGGCTGAGCGCGACGGCGCGAGTTCACCCGGGCGCGGCCGTCGACCGGATCCGCTCCCGCAGCGCGCGGAGCGCGGAGCGCTGACCCCTGACCGCGGACTGCTGACCGCTTACCACTTACCGCACCCGGCGCAGGACCAGGCGCACGGTTCCGTCCCGTTCGGTGATCTCCTCGGCGAGGTGGAAGCCCTCTTCGGCGAGCCGGGCCGTGGTGGCGTGGTAGGCGTGGCGCGCGGTGAGTCTGCCCAGCCAGGCCGTGTCGTGTGTGCGGCGGTCGTAGTCGCTGATCACGGCGCTGAAGCGGCCGTCCTCCCGGTGGAGGAAACCGATGTCGTTCGACAGCCGGCCGATGTGCTTACGCCGGACGATCACGTGTGCCGTGTTCTGTCGCCGGTCGCCGCGGTAGCCGTGCAGCGGCTGAGCGGTGTCGTGCACCTCGACCTCGCGGTACCCGACGTCCGCGAGGGCGGCGCACAGCGCGTCGGTGTCGGTCAATGCCGTGTTGAGCACGCTGAAATGAGACATGCGACGACTCCGTCACTTCTGGAATTCACCGGGTTCGTGGGGCTCGTACGGTTCGAGCGGGTCGAGAGGAACGACGAACCGGCTTTCCGCCTCCCTCGTCTCGGCAAAGGACGCCGACTGCGCCCGGCCCTCCCGCAACCAGGCGCGCAACGCGCCGATCGTCTCGCGCTGCGACACCGACAACGGCACCTGCCGGGCGAGCGCGGTGAGAATGTCGCCGGTGGTGAATTCGCGACCCTCGTTGAAACCCACGTACATGGCGTCCACGACGGCCTGCTCGATTTCCGCGCCCACGTAGCCTTCCGAACTGCGGGCCAGCGCCGCGACGTCGAAGTCCGCCGGCAGCCTTCTGCGTTTACGCAGGTGCACCTCGACGATTTCCGCACGTTCGTCGGCGATCGGCAGGTCGAGGAAGAAGATCTCGTCGAAGCGGCCCTTGCGCAGGACCTCGGGCGGCAGACTGGCGACGTCGTTGGCGGTGCCGACGACGAAACACGGCGCGGTCTTCTCCTGCATCCAGGTCAGGATGGTGCCGAACACCCTGGTACTGGTGCCGGAATCGCCGCCGCCGTGCGCGAGCGCCTTCTCCATCTCGTCGATCCACACCACGCACGGCGCGACCGTCTCCGCGAGCCGCAACGCCCGGCGGGTGCGTTCCTCGGCCTCCCCGACCAGCGAACCGAAGAGCGCACCGACATCCAGCCGCAGCAGCGGAAGCCGCCACAGCCCGCCGATCATCTTGGCGGTGAGGCTCTTGCCGGTGCCCGGAATCCCGATCAGCGCGATGCCCTTGGGCGCGGGCAGACCGTAGTCGCGGGCCTCCTGGGTGAACGCCCGCTCCCGCAGCCGCAGCCACTTCTTGAGCACGTCCAGCCCGCCCACGTCGTCGGGGGTCTCGTGCACCGGATAGAACTCCAGCGCCTCGCTCTCCCTGATGACGTCCTTCTTCTCCTGCACGACGGCCTCGATGTGCCGGTCGTCGAGCGCGTTGTCCCGGACGATCGCCTTGGCGTACGCGCGGCGTGCCTGCGCGGCCGTCATACCGAGCGCCGCCTGCCCGAGCTTCTCCCGGCCGGCCGGGGTGAGGTCGACCTTCACGCCCGGTGTCGCCGTCAGCCCGCCCAGCACCTCGTCCAGCTGCCCGCGGTCCGGCAGCGGCAGCCCGATCACCACGGCCTCGTCCCGCAGTTCCTCGGGCACCGTGCGGTTCGGCGAGATGACGATGACCGACTTGCGGGTGAACTTCAGCCGCTGCACCGCGCTGCGCAGCTTGCGTTTCACCTGCGGATTGGTCCAGCAGTCGTGGAAGTCCTTGAGTACGAAGACAGCCCCGTCCTCGGCCTTTTCCACCTGCTCGATCACCGAAATCGGGTCGCGCGCGGTGGGCAGGGCCCCGCCCTGGCCGTGCAGCGCCTCGAATCCCTCGGCGAGATCCCACGCGAAGCATCGGCGGCGCCCGCGTTCGCACACGGCGCGAACCGCCTCCAACGCCCGTTCCTCCTCCACCGTCACGGCCACGATCAGGGTGTACCGCGCGCGCAGGTACAGGTCGAGGTCGATCTGGAAACCCACCGAATACCCCCAAGCCCCTTTGCTGACCAGCCTCATGAACGTAGCCGACCGGACGTTCCCCGGTCGATCTCGATGTCGCTGCCGCCGGGCGCGCCGGGCGCGGCGTCGCCCAGCTCGACGTCGTGCCGCCGGCGCCACCGCACCAGCCCGGCGACGAGCCGCGCCCAGGCGCGTTCCCGGTCGTCGGTCACGGCCTCCGGCAGGTCGTACGTGTCGGTGCCGAGCGCGCCGGCCGGCGTCCGGGTCGCCGCCCACACCGCCGGATGCGTGAGGCGCCACAGCAGCGCGGCGCTGCCCTCACTACTGATGTTCCGGTGCGCGCCGGTGGCGAGCCGGGTGCCGTCGGGGGAGAACGCCAGGTCGGTGATGATCCCGAGTCCGGTGTGGCCGGTCAGGGTGCCGGCGGGCTCCCCCGAGGGCAGCCGCCACAGCCGTACGGTCATATCGCTGCCCCCACTGGCCAGCAACGTCCCGTCGGGCCGCACCGCGACGCGCGACACCCACGACTTGTCCTTGTGCCCGGTCAGCACGCCCGCGGGCGCTCCCGACGGCAGCTGCCACAGCCGCACCGCGCCCTCACCCCCGGCGCTGACGAGCAGCTTGCCGTCCGGGGTCACCGCCAGGTCCATCACGCTGGAGCGCTCGGCCTCGATGACGCCGGCCGGCTCACCGGAGGGCAGCCGCCACAGCCGAATGGTGCCGTCCCTGCCCCCGCTGGCCAGCAACTCGCCGTCCGGTGTCGTCGCGAGGCAGTGCACCGCGCCCTTGTGCCCGGTCAAGAGACCCGCGGGCTCGCCGGCGGACAGGTTCCACAGCCGCACGGCCGGCCTGCGCCGCCCGAGGGTCGCCGCGAGCCCTCCACCCACCGGTGACACGGCGATCCGGTGCAGCCGCTCGGGGGACGGCAGGAGCTCCGGTTCCCGCCACGGTGGTCGCCACACGAGGAGGCCCTCACCACCTGCGCCGACCAGGAACCGGCCGTCCGGCGTGGCAGCCAGGTCGACGGCACCTTCCGGGAGACCGGGTACCCCGGTCTGCAGGCGGGTGAGGTGCTGCCGCTCCGCCCGGCGGATCTCCCACTCCGTCGTGCCGGCGAGCGCCACCAGATCGGTGGCCGGTACGGCCAGCACGTCGTTGATTCCGCTGATGTCGCTGCGGATGGCCGAGAAGCCGGTCCCGGGTTCCTCGTCCATCCGGTACGTACGGAGGTCACCGCCGGCGTTGCCGACGACCAGCATCGAGCCGTCCGCGGTGAACGTCAGGCTCACGCTCCCGTGGCCGCTGCCGCCCAGCCGGCAGGTCGGCTCGGGGCTGAGCAGCCCCGCGGACAGCTCGTCGGAGCAGGCGTCGGTCAGCGTGGTCAGCTCGTCGAATCCGGCGGCATCCGGGCCGTCGGGCGGTCGCCATCCCCGCCGGCCCAGCTCGCGGAGGATGCGCGCCCCCCAGACCGGCGGGGCGTGCTGTACGAGCCGCCACAGCTCGTCCAGACGTCCGGTGGCGATCAGGATGCCGATCGCGGCGTCCCACTCCGCCTCCGACACGTCGGCCGTGCCGGGACCGGGCCGTGCGGGGGCGATCGCCCGTACCCATTCGATCCGTCCGGACTCGCGGGCGCGCGCGGCCAGCCGGGCACGCAGCGGGCCGTCGGCGACGGCCCGCACCGCCGCCAGCATCGTGCCGTCGAAGTCGAGTTCGGCGTAGGCGTCGAAGTCGCCGGCCAGGAACAGCAGGGTCGCGCGGCGGGCGGGGTCGGAGTGCCGGTGGCCGGCCTCGTCGATCAGCGCGGTCAGCCGCGGGTCGCCGTACGTCAGCGGCGCCTCGCACAGCGCGTCGATCGCGGCCTGGTCGGTGAGCCCGCGCAGACCGCGCTCGGCGATCTCCGCGAGCTGCCCGTCCGCGCCCTGCAGCAGCACCCGGACCAGCGTGCGGGCGGCTTGCGGAGTGCCCGCTTCGGCGAGCCGTTGCGCCTCGCGCCGGCGACGGCGTGCCCCGAACAGCCCTCGGCCGTCGATCAGGTCGTCGCTCATCCGTCGCTCACCTCGATGTCGGTCGTGCCCAGGATCCGGCCGGGGTCGGCGACCTCCACAGCCGGGTGTCGCCGTCGTCGCCGCCGGTGGCGACCAGCGCGGTGCCCGCGATCGACACGACCGCGCGATCCGGGCTGCCGCCGTACGCCGCCGCCAGCGCCCGTACGGCCGCCGGCGTGCGCAGCGCCGCCAGTCGGTGCGCCGCGCGGCGGCGCCGCCGGGCGCCGAACAGCGCCCCGCGGGCGTCCACTTCGGCGGCCAGCCGGGCGGTCTCGTCGTCCTCGACGCGGCTCACTCCCGAAGCTCGATGTCGGTCGCGGCGGCTGCTGTCGAACCGTCACCGATCTCCACGTCGTGCCGGTGACGGCGCCAGGCCATCCTTGCCATGAGATCCACCCAGGGCTGCCCGGCAACGCCCGCGGACGCCCGCAGTTGCTCGACCATGGCGGGTCCGAGCCGGCCTGCCGGGATGCGCGCCTGCGACAGGACCGCGGGCTGCCACAGCCGGAGCGAACCGGCGTTGCTCGCGGCGACCGCGTATCCGCCGGGTGTAACGGTGAGCGAGGTGACCTCCGACCCGAGTCCTTCCGGCGCGTCGGCGGGCTCCCCGGAAGGCAGCCACCACGCCCGCAGGCGGCCGTTGCGGCTGCCGCTGATCAGGAAGCGGCTGTCCGCCGTGACCGTGAGGCGAACGACCTCGTCCTCGTGGTCGATATCCCAGGAGACCGGGCGCTTGTGGACCTCCAGCACGCCCGCAGGCTCACCGGACGGCAACCGCCACAGGCGCACCGTCCCTTCGCTGCCCGCAGTGGCCAACAGGCTGCCGTCCGGGGTGATCGTCAGACTCATGAGGTTGCCCGCATGAGCGGTGAACGAGCTTGCGACCTCGCCAGAGGGCAGATGCCACAGCGCCATCTCGCCGTTCCCCCGGGGCGGCCACGGCTCCTGCAGTCTGCCTGCCAGCAAGCTGCCATCCGGCGCGAGCGCCACCGGGCCGTAGCCGAATATCCGCTCCCGCAGGCGGCCGGACGGCATCTCCCACAGTTGGACATTCCCTCTTCCCAGGCCGGCCGCGAGTTCCCGGCCGGGGGTGGCCACGACGCCGGCCATGGAGCCGAGGAAATCCTCCGCGGTACGGACCTTGCGCAGCCCCGGCCACTCCCACACGATCGGCTTGCCTTCGTAGCTCATGGAGAACAGCCTTGTGCCGTCCGGCGAGAGCAGGAGGTTCGCCCGCGTTTCGTGCGCTCGCGCCAGCTCCGCGCCGTCCCGCAGCCGCCAGGAAGTCATCGCGGCCGAACCGGTCGCGACGAGAGCACCTTCGCCGATGACGATCGACGTGACGGTGCCGGGGCTCGCGTAGATCCGGTGGAGCCGCCGCACCTCGGGCAGCGACCACACCGTGATCACTCCGCTGTCGTCGCCGGCGGCGAGCACCTCGCCGTCGTCGGAGACGGCGAGGGCACGAACCGCACGGGCTCCTCCGGGATCGAGTAGCAGACGGTCCACCGGATACCGGTCGCACCGTTCGGCGAGCCCGATGAGCGCTTCGCAGTCGGCCCGCTCCGCCGCCGGCTGCGGGAGCCATCCGGACGAGCCGAGGTCCCGCAGGAGCCGTACCGCCCAAAGTGGGGGTGCAGCCAGGGCCAGCCGCCACACGTCCGCCCACCGCCCGGCGCCGACGAGCGTGGCGCGCGAGGTGTTCCACTCGTCGTCGGACAGCGCCGCGAGCCGCTCGTCGGAGCGGTCGAGCGTCACCGCGCGCACCCAGTCCAGCCGACCGGTCCGCCGCGCCACCGCGGCCAGCCGGGCGCGCAGATCCGGTTCCGCCGCCTCGTGCGCGGCACGCAGCAGGCGCCCGTCGAAGTCCACTTGTCCGTAGGCATCCAGCTGTTCGGTGAGGAACAGGAGCACGGCGCGGCGACCGGGGTCCTTCGGCGCGAACCCGCCGGCGACCGCCGCATCGAGCGCTGCCGCGCTTCCGCCGTCGATGGCCGCCGCACACACGTGCTCGCGGGCCTCCTGGGTGCCCAGCCCGGCCAGCGCGGCGGCGGCCCGGGCGCGTAGCTGCGGGTCGCGGTCGCCGTCGGCGATGCCGACCATCGACTGCACGGTCGGCTCGTCGCCGCCCAGCACGTCCGGGCGGCCGACCCGGAGCGCGGTGCGCACCCGTACATGCGGTGGATGTGAGGCGATCCAGCCGTTCCGCTCCACCAGCCGGTCGAGTTCATCGCTGCGCCGATAGCTCCAGACCTGGCACACCGCGTCGATCGCGCCCTGGTCGTCCAGCCGCGCCAGCGCCCGCCGCGCGACCTCGCGCCCGCCGCGGTCGTAACCTCTGGCCAGTTCCTCGGCCAGGGCGCGCACGGCGTCCGGCGTCCCCGCCCTGGCCAGTCGCCTCGCCGCGCGCCGTGGCGAGATCAGCAGCGACTCGCCGGATCTGAGGAAGCGGGCCAGCCGTTCGACCTTCTCGTCGCGCATCGCCGCTCACCACCCCGTGGGCGGGTCGATGCCGGTCAGCGTCACCCTGCCGTCGGGTCGCACGATGACCTCGGCCTCGGGCACGGCGTCGAGATCGGCGCGGGTGTAGCGATCCGAGAACAACTGGACGGACTTATCGGACGATCCGCGCAGTCCGGTGGCGACCCGCAGCTCCTGCCGGTACCGCCCGGCCAGCAGCACGTCGACGCAGCGGCGCAGCTCGTCGAGTTCGCGCATCCGCTGTACCTCGGGCCAGTCGTAGCCGGTGAACAGGATCGTCGACAGGCTCGTCCCGCTACGTATCCGCCGCAGCAGTTCCAGCACGGCGCCGCGCTGCTGCAACGGCTCGCCGCCGGTGATCGTGACGCCCTCGACCCGGTCCGCGAGCCCGGCCACGCGCCCGTACAGCTCGGCCACTTCGACCTCCTCGCCCGCCCGGTCGTGGGTCTCTGGGTTGAAGCACCCCGGGCAGCCCAGGGTGCAGCCCTGCACCCAGATGACGGCCCGCGTGCCCGGTCCGTTGGCGACGCTGAACGGTTCGAACCCGTGCATCCGCAGCCGCGCGGGCACGGTCACGTCTGCGGTCCGCGCCGGAGGTGGTCCGGCACCTGCTCGTCGGTCACCGCGTAGGCGTCCGCCGTGAGTTCGCGGGTGACGACCTCGCCGCCGAGCGCCTCCTCCAGCGCGGCCGTCAGGTCGAGGCAGCCGCGGCCGGGGACGCCGTGGACCTCGATCCGTGTCGTGCCGTCCGGCGCTATCGCCACCTCGATCTCCTGGAACTCCACGGTGTTCTCCTTACCCCGCAGGTCAGGTCAGTTTCACCACCGGGAAGTCCCGGTGTGTCAGCCGTCCGCTCACGAGATCGTAGGCCGTCAGCAGCAGCCGCTTGTTGCCGTCGATGCCGAACTCGACCCGGAACCGGGCCTGCCCCGCCGTCGCGGCGGGATCGGCGCGCAGGAAGGTCGGGCTGTGCTCGTTGAGCCAGAACCGGTGGCGCTCCTCGTCGGCCGGGACCGTACGCACCCGCCACGCTCCGGACGGGTCGCACACCAACTCGGTGTTCTCGCCGCCGCCGCGGTGCCGGCTCAGCTCGTAGATCGCGATACCCAGCTCGGTCTGTCCGTCGTGGGTGGCGTTCACGGTCATGGTATGCACCGGCTCGGTGCTCGGGTAGGCGGTGCCCGCGGTGACGCAGGTGCGGTATTCGTAGCGCCCGGCCTGCCGGTCGAACCAGCGGACCGCGTAGTCGTGCTGGATGTGGTCGTAGAAGTCGGTGCCGGCGGCGAACGCCGCCGCCCCGCGCGCGACCGCGTCCAGGGGGCGCTCGGAGAGCACCCGGTCCCGCCCGAAGATCCGCTCCAGCGTCCGCCGTACCGAGGGGATCAGGCTGCTTCCCCCGACCATCAGCACGGCCGCCAGGTCGTCCTCGTCGTAGCCCCGGTTCGACGCGTCCCGTACCGCTCTGCGGACCACGCGGTCGATGCGGGAGAACAGCTCCCGGCGGTCCAGCAGTTCCTCGAACGACACGAGCCGCCGATCGCCCCGCGCGGCGCCGTCCCGGACCAGTTCGAGGCCGAGCGCCGCGCCGGTGTCCGGGTCCAGCACGCTGATCTCGGCGTGCTCCCGCGCGGACAGTGTCTCCTTTGCGCGCTCGCACTCCACCAGCAGCGCGCGGCTGAGGCGCCGTACGTCGTCGTCGCTGTCGTGACGGTCGTTGCGCGCCAGCAGCTCCTCGAAGATCCACTGGTCGACGGTGGCGCCGCCCAGCTCGTCGCCGGCCTTGCCGAGCACCCGGCACGTGCGCCCGGTCGCCGCGCGCTCCTCCTCGTCCTGCACCCGGACCACGGCGGCCTGCACCGTGCCGCCGCCGAAGTCGAACATCAGGTAGACGTGCCCAGGCTGGATGTGCGCGCCGTAGCCCAGTGCCGCCGCGGACGGCTCGTCGATCAACCGGTAGCGGCTCAGGCCCGCGGCCTCGGCGACCTCGCCCAGCCAGTTCTCGTAGTGCTCGAAGGACTCCACCGGCGCGGTCAGCGCGACCTCCTCGCCCTCGGCTCCCGTCTCGACCGCGGCGAACGCCAGCACCGCGGAGAGGAAGTCGCGGCCGGCTTCGGCGGGGGAGACCTGCCGCCCGTTCGCCGCCATCGTCAGGGGGCTGCGGTTGCCGACGTAGCGCTTCATCCACCGGAACGTGCCGGCGGCGTGGTAGAGGTTCCGGGCCAGCACCTGTTCGCCGAGGAGCCGCCGCCGGTCTCCGGTGTAGTGGATCAGGGACGGCACCACGGGCACCCGGTCACCACCCTGCCCGAACGACCGCCCGTAGTCGGTCAGGCGCACGGCCGATCCCTGACCGGCCGCCTCGTCCCAGAGCGCGACCACGGTGTTGCTGGTGCCGAAGTCGACCCCCAGGCGGCCCGCCATCAGGACTCCCGGTCCGCGGCGACCGGTTCGACCCCGGCCCGGCGCAGGACGCGGTCCCCGTAGCACAGGCCGACCACCCGGATCCGTACGAGCGTCCCCGCCTCCGGTGTGCTGCTCATGCTCAGGGGGTCGTGCCGGTCCGGATCGAACGCGACTTCCTCGCCGAGCGTGCCGAAGGCGTCCACACCGGCCGCGCGCAACGCCCGCAGCAACCGCGCACCGACCGCGACCACGTCGTCCGTACGCACCTGCACGCTGCCGCTGTCGTGCAGCTGAGCCTGCGTCGCCAGCTGGACCAGCGCGGCTCCCATGGCCTCCACCAGCTGCTCGACGCGAGCATGCCCCTCGCGCGCCGCCTCGTCCTCCGACGAGCCCCGGGCCCGGTCCAGGTCAGCTCGCAGCCGCCGCACCGCCCCCTCGCGCTCGGCCAGCGCCAGCCGGCACTCCTGGAGCTCCCGCTCCAACTCCAGCTCCCGGCCGGCCCCGTGTCGCCCGGCCCGCCACCGTCGGCGGAGTTCTCCCCACACGCGACAGAACATACAGAACGCGCCCCGGCGGGAACAGACAGCGCCCGGCCGGCCCTTCACCCGCTGGTCGCCGGAGGTGTCAGTGCATTCAGGTGGTCAGACGCAGCAGCAATGCCGTGGGGGTCCGGGGGAGGGTGACCGTCAGCTCGCCCGGGGCGGTGGACCAGGTCGCGGTGCCGGGCGGTGTCGTCGGGTACAGGATGTCCACGCGGGCGGCGAGGCCCTGGAGATGGGGCAGGGGCAGGGTGGTCCCGGCGGGCTCGCCTTCGCGGTGCCACACCGTGACGTACGTGGTGTGGCCGGCCCGCATGCCGAGGGCGAGCCAGGGGTCGGTCCAGCCGGGGAGGCCCAGGGGCCAGAAGGGAACAGCCTGCGGCAGGTCGTGGCGGATCCGTTGGTAGACCTTCATCGCGTCGCGGACGAGGCCGAGTTGGGTGTCGGACATGCGGTCGAGGTGTCCGGAGAGGTGGATCCGGCCCAGCAGGGCGCCGGTCAGGAGGAAGGCGTTCTGGTCGGTGGTGAACTCGGGCTGCGCGTACGCCCAGACCGCCGCCTGCTCGGGCGGCACCGCCGTCGGGGCGGCGGCGGCGATCGGGGGGTAGCGGTGGTAGTCCTGCTGGTCGCTGGTGGACTGCACCTGTGCGACGCGCAGCATCGCGCCGTCCATGCGCATGCCGCCGGAGGCGCAGTTCTCGACGACGAGGTCGGGGTACCGGTCGAGGACGGAGCCGAGCCAGTCCAGGTAGGCGCGGGCGTGTCCGAGCAGGCCGTCGCCGGGGCTGTCGGCGCCGTTGCCGTCGGTGCCGTGCGGCACGCTGATGTTGTAGTCGAGCTTCAGGTAGCCGATGCCCCATGCGCCGACGATCCGGTCGACGGTCTCGTTCAGGTGCCCCACGGCCGCGGGGTGGCGCAGGTCGAGATGGTGGCGGCCGTGTTCGCGGATGCGTACGCCGTCGCGGCGGAAGAACGCCTCCGCGGGGAGCTTGCCGGCGAGCGGGCTGCGTATGCCGACGACCTCGGGCTCCAGCCACAGGCCCGGCACCATGTCGTGGTGGCGGATGCGGTCGAACACCTCGTGGATGCCGCGCGGGCCGGGGAAGCGGCTGGTGGCGGGCTCCCAGGCACCGACGCTGTCCCACCAGCCGGCTTTCGCGTCGTCGTACCAGCCGGAGTCGACGACGAAGTACTCCGCGCCGGCCCGGGCGGCGGCGTCGACGAGGGGCAGCAGCTTGGCCGTCGTCGGGTCACCGGACAGGGTGTTCATGTAGTCGTTGAAGACGACGGGAAGCGCGTGGTGGTCGCGGTGCGGGCGGCGTATGCGCCGGCGGTACGCGGTCAGCGCGGCGAGGGTGCCGTCGAAACCGTCGTCGGTGACGGCCAGCGCCGCGGGCTCGGTGCGGAAGCGCGCGCCGGGCGGCAGGCGCCGGCGCCACTGGTGCTCGGTGTCGGTCGGGCCGTGCAGCGCCAGGTACGTGCCCTCCTCGCGCTCGCCGCACTCCCAGCTCCAGCCCGCGGCCGTCTCGATCTGCCACATCCAGCAGCGCCCGCCTGTGCGCCGCGTGAGGGCACCCATCGGGAGGTGGCCGTCCGTGGTCCAGCTGCCGCGGCTGCTGAAGCCGATGCGTCCGCGGCTGTCGTGCTCGTGGGCGGCGCGATGCAGGTCGGGGAGGTGCTCGCGCAGGGGGCGGCGGCGCCAGCGGCACTCGGCCAGCCAGTCGTTGTCCGCCCCGTGCAGGTCGAGGTCGTCGGGCGCGGGAAGCCCGCCGAGGGTGAGGGAGGACACGGCGAGCAGCGTGACCGGCTCCATCCCCTCGTTGGTGACGTGGACCTGCGCGCGTACGACGGGCTGCCCTTCGAAGGAGTCGAGGAGCAGTTCGGCGGCGAGGCCGCTGTCGTCGTCGGTGAGGCGGATGCGCAGGCGGTGCCGGTCGTCGTCGCGGTCGGTGTCGTAGCCGCTCAGCCGTAGCCGGGCGCCGATGGCGGTGTCGATGGAGCGGCGCCCGGACCAGGTGCTGCCGTGCCCGAGTGCCAGCACCTCGATGACCGGGGTCGCCTGCGGCAGGGGGAGGCGCGGGCTGTCCGGGGGGCCGAAGCGTACGGTCCGCAGGGAACCGTCGGCTGCCGGGGCGAACTCGACGGTCAGGGCGGAGTGGCCCCAGCGGATGCGCTCGTCGGCATCCGTCGCAGCGATACCGGACAATGCTTGCCTCCTGATGAATTGGCCGTTTCGGTTCTCTTGACGACCCCCGTGTGACCGGTCACAATCCTGCCGTGAATGTGACCGGTCACACAAGGAGTCAGGGCGGCCCGCGGTCGGTGAGCATCCGCGACGTCGCCGTGACGGCCGGGGTGTCGTACCAGACCGTCTCCCGGGTCATCAACAACCACCCCAGCGTGCGGGCGAGCACCCGGGAGCGGGTCGAGGCGGTCATCGCGGAACTCGGCTTCCGGCGCAGCGCCACCGCGCACGCGCTGGCCAGCGGCCGGTCCCGGTCGGTCACGGTGCTCACCGCGAACACCACGCACTACGGGTACGCGGCCGTCCTGCAGGGCGTCGAAGAAGCCGCGCGGGCCGCGTCGTTCTCCGTCGGCATCAGCGTGCTGGAGTCCGAGGACCCGCACGTGGTGCGGGAGGCCCTGATCCGGGTCACCGACGCCGGCGGCGGGCTGATCGTGATCGCGTACGACCGGGCCGGCGTCCGGGCCCTGGGGCTGGCGCCCGCCGACGTGCCCCTGGTGGCCGCCGTGGAGACGCCCGCCGAGCCGCCCGCCGAAGGCAGCCCGTGGGTGTGGACCGACGACCGCGCGGCGGCCCGCGAGGCCACGGAGCACCTGCTGGGACTCGGCCACCGCACCGTGCACTACCTGGCGATCCCCTCCAGCACGCACAGCGAGGGCGATTCACAGCGCGCGGCCGGGTGGCGGGAGGCGCTCACCGCCGCGGGGGTGCCCGCCCCGGACGCCGTCGGATGCGGCTGGACCCCGGCCGACGGCTACGCGGCGGGCCGAACGCTGGCCGAGGATCCGAACGTGACGGCGGTGCTGTGCGGGAATGACGACCTGGCACTCGGCATGCTCCGCGCCCTGCGTGAGGCGGGGCGCGACGTCCCGGGCGAGGTGAGCGTCGCCGGCTTCGACGACGCGCCGCACGCCGCGTTCCTCGCGCCGTCGCTGACCACCGTACGACTGGACTTCACCGGCGTCGGGCGCGCCTGCTTCTCCCTCCTGCACGGCCTGGTCGAGCAGGGCGACCCCGTCGCACCGCACCCCCTGGACACACCGCGGCTGATCGTCCGGGAGAGCACCGGCCCGGCGACCCGCCGCCCCGAGAACTGAATCAAGCCCGGCTCCGCCGACCCCGACCCCCCACTCTCCGGTACAGCGCCATACGCAGGCCCCGGCCAACCGCACCCGCGGCGATCCGCCCGCGTCGCACCGCCGCTCGGCCGTTCCGTACCCACCCGCAGCCTTCCGGAGTCCCCGATGCCAAGGACCACTTGCTGGACAGCCCTCCTCTGCGCCTCCGCCCTCGCTCTGACCGCGTGCAGTGACAGCACCGCGGGCACCTCGCCCGAAGGTGCGGGTGAGCGGTCGCGGGTCGACCCGACCGCCCGCCTGGACGGCGTCGAACTCACCTTCTGGACCGCGCAGAACACCGCGACCGCCGCCGACGAGGTGATCGAGGCGTTCGAGAAGAAGACGGGCGCCGAGGTGCACACCGAGGCCATCCCCGACCTGTACGAGCAGAACGTGCCCACGCGGCTGGCCAGCGGCGACAAGCCCGACCTGATGTTCTGGCAGCCCAGCATCAGCACCCTGCCGTTCGTCCACCCGGAGCGGAACCTGCTGCCGCTGGACGGCGAGCCGTGGGAGCGGCGGCTGGGCCCGATCGAGAAGTCCCTCGGCGTCATCGACGGCACCCGCTACGCGGCGATCGTCACCAGCCCCGCGATGCTCGGCGTCTACTACAACAAGGCCGTCTTCGCCGAGGCCGGGCTCACCGAAGAGGATCACCCCACCAGCTACGACGAGTTGCTCCAGGTCGCCCGCACCATCGAGGAGCGCACCGACGCGGACGCGTTCTACGAAGTCGGCGGCGACAAGTGGCCGCTGCAGTGGCAGGTTCAGGTCCAGCTCACCGACCAGCCGGACAGCTGGTGGGAGGGCCTGAACCGCAACGAGGAGTCCTGGACCGACCCGGCCGTCGTCGACGCCGTCAAGCGCTACAAGGAGGACCTGCTCGACTCCGGCCTGGCCCAGGAGGACTACAAGACCGGCACCTTCACCGGCCAGGGCGAGGCCGTCTGGGACGGCTCCTCCGCCATGGCCCTGAACGTCACCTCCTACCAGTCCCAACTGCAGGCCCAGCACAGCACGAAGGAGATCGACGAGAACATCGGCTGGTTCCCCGTCGCCAACTCCGACGCCCGCGGCCTGTACTCGCCGGACCAGACCAACGGTGTCGTCGCCCTGAAGACGGGTGACGAGAAGCGGCAGGACGCGGCCCGGCAGTTCCTCGCCTTCTGGCTGGGGCCGGGCTACGAGGACTACATCGCGGCCCGGCAGATCCCTTCCGTCCGGCCGGACGTGCCCCAACCCGACGGGCTGCCGCAGACGGCCGCCGACCAGGTCGAAGCGCTGCCCGACGCCTACGGCGTGTTCCAGGCCCGCGCCATCGTCGCCCCCGAGCTGCACGTCGCCCTCGCCGACATGATCTTCGGGGAGCGTACGCCGCAGGAGGTCGCCGAGTTCGTGCAGGACCAGTTCTCCGAAATCGCCCAGTCCCAGGGCGCCGAGGGTTTCTGACCCACCAGGACGCGTAGAGAGGACTTCACCGTGGCGCACACCGCCACCGGCCGGGCCGCTACCGCGCGGAAGGCCGGGCCCGGGTCGCGACCGGCTCCCGGGCGGGCCACCCGCGGCGGGAGCCGACGCCCCGGGCGGGTCTCCGCCGCCGCCGTCCACCACCCCTGGTGGTTCGCCCTCCCGGCCGTCATCGTCTTCGGCGGGTTCTTCCTGCTGCCGAACCTGCTCAACTTCTGGTATCCCTTCACCGACTGGTCCGCCCACCACAGCGAGATCCGCTTCCTCGGCCTGGACAACTTCCGCCGCGTGGTCGACGACGGCACCCTGTGGCGGGCCATCCGCATCACGCTCGTGTACGCGGTCCTCGCCGCGTTCTTCCAGAATCTCTTCGGGCTGGTGCTGGCGCTGCTGCTGGAGCGGGACACCCGCTTCAACCGCCTCTTCCGGGCCCTGTTCTTCCTGCCCGTGCTCATCTCCGCGCTCGGCGTCGGCTACCTCTTCCAGGCGCTGCTGAACACCGACGGCGCCGTCAACGAGGCGCTGGGCACGTCCGTCCCCTGGCTCGGCGACACGACCTGGACCATCGTTCTCGTCTCCGCCATCCACGGCTGGAAGTGGATGGGCCTGGCCATGCTCATCTACCTCGCCGGGCTCAAGGGCATTCCCACCGAGATCACCGAGGCCGCACGCGCCGACGGCGCCGGACCGTGGCGGATGTTCCGGTCGGTGCGCTTCCCGATGCTCGCGCCCGCCGTCACCTTCAACGTCACCACCTCGCTGCTGGGCTCGATGAACACCTTCGACATCGTCCAGGCCACCACGGCCGGCGGCCCCGCATCCAGCACCGAAGTGATGAACATCTACATGTTCCGCGTCTTCGGCCAGGGCCTGTACGCCCAGGCGTCGGCGATGAGCCTGGTGCTGTTCCTCATCGTCATCGCCATGGCCGTCCCCCTCATCACGGGGCTGCGACGGCGGGAGGCCATGCTGTGACCGCATACGGCCCACTGTGGCGCCGGCTGCGCCCGGCCATCGTGATCCTGCTGGCCCTCGTCGCCATCGGCGTGCCGCTCTGGCTGGTGCTGGCGACCTCGGCCAAGCCGCAGCGCGAAGCCGTCCGGCCCAACCTCGACCCGCCCGGCGACTGGCAGCCGGCCGCCAACTACGCGGACGCGTATCACGAGGGCGAGATGCTGCGCGGGTTCCTCAACAGTCTGCTCGTCATCGTCCCGGCCGTCGTCCTGGTGCTCGTCCTCGGCGCCGCGGCGGCCTGGGTCTTCGCCCGCCGCCGCGGCAAGCTCGTCGCCGCGGCGTACGCCGTGTGCATCAGCGGCCTGCTGCTGCCGCCGGCGATCATCACGATCGTCCTGGAGCTGCGCCAGCTCGGCCTGGCCGGCACCCGGCCCGGGATGATCGCCGTCTACACGGCGATGTACCTGTCCACGTCGATCTTCTTCATGACCGGGTTCATCCGCGCCATCCCGTACGAGCTGGAGGAAGCCGCCCGCATGGACGGCGCCCGGCCGCTGAAGATCTTCCTGCGCATCATCCTCCCCCTGCTCCGCCCCGTCATCGCCACCGCAACGATCATGGTGATGCTCTACGCCTGGAGCGACATCTTCTACGCCTTCTTCATCCTCGGCGGCGGCGACGACGCCACGCTGCCGATCAACCTCTACCAGGTCGCCAGCGCGCAGCTCTACCTCAACAACTGGCACCTGATCTTCGCCTACATCGCCCTGATGAGCCTGCCGATGATCGCCGTCTTCGTCGTCGCGCAGCGGAGCATCGTCTCCGGCATCACCGGCGGAGCCGTCAAGTAGGCGCGGAAACGCTCGACCGCACCGCACCGCACCGGGACGAATCGCTGTCGGACACAACAGGAGACCCCCATGAGAAGACCGTTGCACAGACGGGCCGCGGCCGTCACGGCAGCCGTGGTCACGGCGGCCGTGACGGCCGCGGCGACGCTGGTGGCGCCGGGCGCCGCCGGGGCGGCCCAAGCCGAGGTGCTGGGCGTCGACTTCGCCCGGACGACGGGGGAGTTCCGCGGCGGCGCGAGCGGCACGCTCTACGGCTTCGGGGACGACGGTTCCCCCACGCAGGCCGTCATCAACGGCGCGCACATCACCAACTCGTCGCAGAAGCCGCCCGGGGGCCTGCAGCACCCGTCGGGAGACGCACTGCGCATCGAGGACGGGTTCTTCGACAAGCACGGCCGGGAGCTGGCGGTCTACCTCCAGGACTTCTACCCGGACTGGCCGTACCACGCGGCCGAGCGCCCCGAGGACACCCGCACCTATGACCAGTCCGACGGCTCCTGGACCGAGGGCGGCAACGGCACCTGGGACTACCTGGAGGTGGTGCGCCACGTCGTGACCCGGATCGCCACCGAGACCGATCACCCCGAGAAGTACCTCCTCATCCCCTTCAACGAGCCGGACTACATCTGGTATCAGGACTGGTCCGCCATGAAGGACCGGTTCACGGCGGACTGGACCACGGTCTACGAGCTCGTCCACGAGATCTACGACCGGGAACTCGGCGGCGAGGTCGATCCGCGCATCGGCGGCCCCGGCCACTCCCGCTGGCACGGCTCCGCCGAGCCGGACCCCAACCGGCGCGAACGGGACATCCTCGCGTACACCGCCGCCCACGACGTCCGCCCGGACGTCTACGTCTGGCACGAGCTGGGCGGCTCCGACCCCGACCTCTTCCGCCGGCACATGCGCGAGTTCCGCACGCTGGAGGACGAGCACTACGGCACCGGCTCCGAACTCCCCGTCACCATCAGCGAGTGGGGCGTACTGCAGGACATGAGCGTGCCCGGCAGCATCGTCCGCTGGTTCGCGGCGTTCGAGGAGGAGAAGGCCGACGCGCAGACCGCCTACTGGAACTACGCCGGGAACTTCTCCGACAACATGGCCCGCGCCAACGGCGCCAACGGCGGCTGGTGGATGTTCAAGCTCTACGGAGACCTCGCCGGCTCGGACACCGTACAGGTGACGCCGCCGAACCCGGACCAGCCCAAGTCGCTGCGCGGCATCGGCGCCGTCGACGAGCAGAACAAGAAGGCCACCCTGCTCTACGGCGGCACGGACGCCGACGTGACGCTCGACGCCGGTGGGCTGAGCCCGGCCGTCTTCGGCGCCAGCGTGGACGTCGAGGTCCGCGAGATCGCGCTCACCGGCGCCGAGGGCATCCAGGGCACCCCGCGCGTGGTGCGGGCGGACGACGGGGTGCAACTCGCCGAGGACGGCACCCTGCCGGACCTCACCGTCCCCACCCGCGACGAGGACGCCGCCTACCAGGTCGTCATCACCCCCGACCAGCAGCGGGACGTCGAGCAGTCCACGGCGGCCCAGCCGTGGACCACCGAAGTCGAGGCGGAGGACACCCAGCTGGCCGACGCCTCCGTACGGGACGCGGCCGACCAGGCGTTCCAGGCGTCCGGCGACACGGACGTGGCGTCTTTCAACCGGACCGGGTCGCGCTCCGACTTCGCGGTCGACGTGCCGAGGGACGGGACGTACCGCCTCCAGGTGATCGGTTCCGCACCGGCACCCGGCCGCCACGCCCTCTTCGTCGACGACCGGTTCAGCACGACGGTGCAGTACGCCGCCGACCTGTCCGAGCGGGACAAGTGGAACTACCGCGGGAGCGCCGAGGCGGAGGTCGAACTGCCCGCCGGCCGGCACACGCTGTCGCTGCGCGCCAGCCGGGACGGCACCACGGCGCTGCCCAACAGCGACATCACCCTGGACAAGTACGTCCTCACCGACGTCACCGACGGCGAGCCGACCGCCTACCCGGCGAGCACGATGCGCCTCCAGGGCGGTGCCCTCATGGACTACGACGACCCGGCCACGGCCGGGAGCGCGCACATCGCCGGCGACGGACAGCGCGCCGAGACGTACGTGACCGCATGGGAGTCCGGCTACCACGACGTCACCGTCGACTTCTCCAGCTCCGGGGCCACGTCCGGCGCCCTGCGCGTCAACGGCGTCGAGGCCGGCTCCTTCGCGGCCACGGATGCCGGCACCTGGAGGTCGACGGTGCAGGTGCACCTCGCCGAGGGTGTCAACGAACTGGAGATCAGCTCCGGCGGTGGCATCGACCTCGCCACGGTCACCGCCACCCGGAACGAGCAGGCGGACGCCGCCGCCGTCACCGTCGAAGCCGAGGACGCGGTCCTCCACGGGGCGGCCACCGTCACGACACTGCCGGAGGAGTCCGGCACCAACGCCTCCGGCGGCGCGTACGTCGGCCAGCTCGGCAACGACACCGCCAACACGCTGGAGATCGAACGCCGGCCGGGCTTCGACAAGCCGGGCGCGTACACCGCCGTCGTCCGCTACGCGAACGCCGAACTCCTAGGCGACCACCCTTACAACCCGCAGGTCGTCGACCGCCGCCTGCAGATCTCCGAAACCGGCGCGGACGGCAACCCGGCCACCGGCATGTTCCGCTACAACCACCACTGGCACAGCTTCTGGGAGCGCTCGATCAGCGTCACCCTGACGACCACCGACGGCCCGCTCACCCTGGGCAACGACGAGCCGGGCGCCTGGGCGCCGGACATCGACTCGGTCACCATCGCACCGGTCACCACGGGTGACTTCCGCACGACCCCACAAGGGTCCTGAGCACACACCGATCCCCCCCCACATCTCCAAGGAGTCCTTTCATGGCTCAGTCAAGGCGCACATTCCTCACCGCCGCCGCCGCGGCCGGAGCAGGCGCGGCGTTCTTCGGGTCACGGGCCGCCGCCGCGGTCGCGGACGGGCCGAAGGCGCAGAGCACGCTCCAGATCGACGTGAGCACGCCCCTGCGCCCCGTCAGCCAGGTCGGCAGCGGGATGCTCTACGGCCTGGCGCTTCCCGACCGCCCGCCGCTGGACCTGCTCCTGCCCCTGAAGCTCAACACCCTTCGCCAGCCGCCGCCCAACCACGAGCACTTCCCCAACGGCGAGACCCAGCACGTCGGCGACCCCCTGGACATCGGGCCCAACGCCGTGGCGGCCGGCGCGGACATGACCATGGACATGGCCGACCACTTCGACGGCTTCCCCTACTACTGGACGAACTGGGACGACTGGCTGGGCCGCGTGGACCGGATGATCGCCGACCTCCAGGCCCGCCCCGACATCACCAACGTCACCGCATGGGAGATCTGGAACGAGCCGGACTACACCTGGTCGGACGCCGCCGGAGACTTCAACGAGGGCTGGGCCCGCACCCACGAACGCATCCGCGCCAGCGACCCGGACACCGACATCATGGGCCCCAGCATCACCCACTGGAACCGCACTATGATGCGGGACTTCCTCACCGCCGCCATGGCCTCGGGCACCGTGCCGGAGGTGGTCTCCTGGCACGAACTCTCCGGCTGGCAGGGCGTCGACACCCACATCCGCGACTACCGCGCGCTGGAGCAGGAGCTGGGCATCGGCCCGCTGCCCATCTCCCTCAACGAGTACGCAAGCCGCGACGAGATCGACGTACCCAGCACCGTCAACCACTACATCGCCCAGTTCGAACGCGAAGGCGTGCGCGACGCCGAGCGCGCGTTCTGGTACGAGGCAGGCACGCTCAACGGCCTGCTGCACCAGAACCAGCCGACCGCCTCGTACTGGATGTACCAGTGGTACGCCGAGCAGAGCGGCGACATCGTCCAGGTCACACCGACCCAGTACAACGACGCCGTCGCCGCCTACGACGCGGAGACGCGGCAGGTCAGCATCGTCTTCGGCGGTGAGGCGGGCGACAACAGCGTCCGGGTCGACGGACTGGCCGATTTCGGCTCCTCCGTGACCGCCACCCTGGAGTACACGCCCGGATCGGGACGCACGACGGTCGTCCAGGCGCCGACCGAGGTGTTCACCGAGACCTACGCCGTGACGGACGGAGGCGTCACCATCCCCATCGCCGGCGAGGATCACCTCGGCGCCTACCGCCTCCTCGTCGCCCCCGCCTGACCGGCCTCTCGGCCGCCGCCGACCCGGCGGCGGCGGCCCCGGGCAGGCTGTGGCGCGCTCGCCCTCTTGACCGCTCCGGTGGGCCCTTCTACCGTTTGGCCGGTTTGCCGACCGTCGTTCGGTATGTCGAGCGATGCTACGTCGTCGAGAGGACCCGACGTGAAGTCCGTCCGCGCCCGTTCCCGCGTCTGGATACCGTGCCTCCTGGCCCTCTCGGCGGTCCAGGTGGCGATGCCCGGAGCCGCCGCCGACGCGCCGCCTCCCCGGCCCTTCGGCCTCACCCTCGACGAGCGACTGGACAGGGCCGCCGACACGCTCACCGTCTGGGACGCCGACGATGTCCGCGGCAACCTCACCCTGCCGAACCGGGGCCCCCACGGCGCCCGCGTCTCCTGGACGTCCACCGACCCCTCGACCGTCTCCCCGACCGGCGAGGTGCACCGCCCCGCCCACGGCGAGCGCCCCTCCCCGGTGACCCTCACGGCCACCGTCGGACTCGCGGACCGCCGGACCGAGCGGCGCTTCGAGCTGACGGTGCGCCCGCTGCCGGAGAAGCGACCGATGAAGGGCTACTTCTTCCCCTACTTCGCCGGGGAGCAGTACGCCGACGGCGAGCAGATCTTCTTCGCCGCCAGCCGCGGCAACGACCCGCTGCACTGGGACGACCTGAACGGCGGCCGGTCGGTCCTGACCTCCTCCCTGGGCGAGAAGGGCGTACGCGACCCGTTCGTCATCCGCTCCCCGGAGGGCGACAAGTTCTACCTCCTCGCCACCGACCTCAAGATTCACGACGGGCAGGGCTGGGACCACGCGACGCGGCACGGCAGCAAGTACATCGAGGTCTGGGAGTCCACCGACCTGGTGCACTGGTCCGAGCAGCGCCACGTCCGGGTCTCCGCCGACACCGCCGGCATGACCTGGGCACCCGAGGCCACGTACGACGAACGACTCGGCGCCTACGTCGTCTACTGGGCGTCGAACCTCTACCGCGCCGACGACCCCGACCACCAGGAAACCGTCAACACCCGCCTGATGTACGCCACCACCCGCGACTTCCGTACGTTCTCCAAGCCCCGCGTCTGGAAGGACACCGGCGCCAACTCCATCGACGCCACCGTCATCCGCGACGGACGGCACTACTACCGCTTCAGCACGGATGACGGCGTCATCGGCTCCTGCACCGCCGACATCGTCCTCGAACGCTCCCCGTCCCTCACCGCGGTCGACCTCCCCCAGACCGAACCCCGGAACTGGGAGTTGGTGGACGACTGCCTCAGAACCGACTTCGGCATGGGCTGGCTGGAGGGCCCGACAGCCTTCAAGTCGAACACCGAGGACCGCTGGTACGCCTTCATGGACGAGTCCTCCGGCCGCGGATACACCCCCTTCACCACCCGTGAACTGGACGATCCGGACTGGAGCATCCCCGACGACTACGACATGCCCGCCCGGCCCCGCCACGGCACGGTCCTGCCGGTCACCAAGGCCGAACTGAACCGCATCCGAGCCGCGTTCCCGCCCGCCCCCTGACGGGCACGCGCGCCCCCGCGGTCGCGGACCCGACGCGGCGGGTCCTCGTTGCGGAATCGGCGCCATGAGGACGGTTCGACTGCTTCGGGGGGAAACCACACAGCAGCCGCCGGTCGGCCCGCGGGGACGCTACCGTCAACTACTGTGCCGGGCAGGGGAAGGGGCGGCGATGAACACCGAGCAGCGCACCGTGGCCGGGGTACGGGAGGCCGTGCAGCAGGGGCGCCGGCTGAAGTACCTCTTCTTCTGGGGACACCGTCCCCGGCGCGAAGGCGTGGTGGACGCGGCCTGCCTCAGCCAGTGGTGGCCGGCGGCGTTCGAGGTGGACGGCATCGACTATCCCACCGCGGAGCACTGGATGATGGCCGCCAAGGCGCGGCTGTTCGGCGACGACGCGGCGGCGGAGCGCATCGTCGCGGCCCGCCATCCGGGGGAGGCCAAGGCCGAGGGCCGGAAGGTGCGGGGGTTCGACGAGGCGGTGTGGGAGGCACACCGATACGACCTCGTCGTACGGGGCAACGCGGCCAAGTTCGGCCAGCACGAAGATCTCGGCGCGTATCTCCGCGGCACCGGTGACCGGGTGCTGGTGGAGGCGAGCCCGGTGGACCGTGTCTGGGGCATCGGCATGGCGGCGACCGACGACCACGTCGAGGATCCGGAGACGTGGCGAGGGCTGAACCTGCTCGGCTTCGCGCTGATGGACGTACGCGCCCGGTGACGTCGCCACGCGGAGGCGGCGGCGAGCGGCGGACACGACCGGTGCGGCGGTGCTCTCCGGTTCGCAGTACGTTGAGCAGTGGCACGTACTCCCTGCGATCACCGAGGACGGTCCCGGGCCATGGCAGACCACGCAGACGACGCAGCCGACACCGGCGTTGGCAGCCGGATCGACCCGACTCGGCCGCATTCGGCCCGGATCTGGAACTATCTGCTGGGCGGCAAGGACCACTACGAATCGGACCGAGAAGCCGCTGAGAGAGTCAGGTCGGTCTTCCCCGGGATGGTCGACGTCACGCGCCACTCCCGGCAGTTCATCCGCCGCACGGTCGGCCACCTGGCGGGCGAGGCGGGTATCCGCCAGTTCCTGGACATCGGCACCGGGCTGCCCACCGCCGACAACACCCATGAGATCGCCCAGCGGATCGCCCCGGAGTCGCGGATCGTCTACGTCGACAACGACCCGCTGGTACTGGCCCACGCCCGCGCGTTGCTCACGTCCACGCCCGAAGGCAAGTGCCAGTACATCCACGCCGACGCGCGCGATCCCGACCGCATCCTCAACGAGGCGGCGAAAACGCTGGACTTCTCCCGGCCGGTCGGGCTGATGCTGATGGGAATCCTCGGGCTCATGGAGGACTACGACGAGACGCGGTCGATCGTGCGGCGGCTGATGGCCGCTCTACCTCGCGGCAGCTATCTGGGGCTCAACGACGGGACCACCACCGACGCCGCCTACGTCGAGGCCCTGCGCCGCCACAATCCCAAGGCGGCGACTCCGTACACGGCACGCACCCCGGAGCAGATCGCCGGCTACTTCGAGGGCTTGGAACTGCTGGAGCCGGGCGTGGTCTCCTGCCCCCGGTGGCGTACCGAGAGCACCCCGCGGGAGGTGCCCCCGGACGTAGCCGTGTACGGCGGCGTGGCCCATAAGTCCTGAGGACGGTGCGTCCCGAGTGGGCATGAGGGGCGGCCGGTGAAGCCGCGTGGGGTGGTCACCGTACTGAGTGCGGCAGGCGATGGAGTGAGGCGACTCACCAGGATCTGCGCCACTCCGCGCCGTCGACCTGGCTGTGCTCCGGGGATCGGTGCCGCGGGCGGGGACACGATCTTCAGAACTTGATGACGGTGGCGTGTGCCGCAGAGTGCGCGCGAGAGCCGACTTGTCGATGAGGTAGCGCTCTTCACACCGCGGCGGTCCCCCCTGGCCGCTTGAGAGTGCCGTCCGCGTGCCGTGGCCCGGTCTTGGCCCGGATCTCCGCGAACATGTCCTCGAACTCGCCGTCATCGATGGCTTCGAACAGCTCGCGGCGCAGGCGCAGCTTCGCGCCTCCTTCCATGGCCGCACGCACGGCCGCAGCCTTGGTCTTGGTGCCGTACAGGCGCACGGCCTGCTCGACAATGTCGTCGTCCAGATCAATCACTGTTCTCGCCATGGGGAATCCTCCCTTGCCGCCAAACTTCAAGCGATATCAGAAACATCACTCAAATGACATCACCTCGCGCCGTGCCCCGCGCCCTCGCGCCGGCCACGCCGGGCCTGGACGGGGCCCCGAGTAGCGCCTTCAGCGCTGACAGCGGGCGGTCGCATGGGCAAGCAAGCCAGGCTCACATATCTCGGTGCGAAGTCTGCCGCGTGGCAGTACGTCCATGCCTCGGTCGCGTGCCCAGGCGTGTACCTCGGCCACGGCTGGGGCTGGTGCTTCAAGCCGTGGCTGTCGGGACGTCGGGACGGGTACGCCCGGTGGTATGTACGGCAGGTTCTCCGGCGTCGCGGTGGCGAGAGCCGAGGGGTGAGACCCCTCGGCTACTCGGCAGTGACGTTCCGGTGGCAAAGCCGCAGCTCACCGCGACGCCGGACGTACTTGATCCTCAAGTGGCACGAGAGCGCCCCCTGCGGGCCAGCCTGACCGATTTCCACTCCTCTCGACGCAGGCGTCGGGCGAGGTCGAGGAGCTGGAGGAAAACAGCGCGTGGCACACTGGTCATGGAGCTGGAAGAAGAGGTCAGGTTTATGGTCACTGAGCGGCCTTGCGGCAGATGTATCGGAACGGCCGCGCAGCACAATTTGTGCTGACTGATCAGCGAATGCTCCCACCGTGAAACTGTGATAGGGACGCCGTAATGCCCGCTCGCGCCCGCGGCATTGACTCCAGCGTGCTCGAGATCCCATACCGCGCCGTCGATGATGCAGATGATCACAGCGCTTGCCGCGTCCTCGGCATCGGACTTGGTGGCGCCCTGCCGTATGCCCATGGGAACCATCATCGGGGAATACCGGGTGAAGAATTCCATGATCTCGCGGTCGCCGTCACTCATCGTGTCCTCCTCACACGCCAACCACGGTCGCGGGCGTCCGCCCGCGCACGGCAGTCGCGCGAGCGGTGAGGGAGCCGACCGCGCTGGTGGAAGTCGCCGTGACGGACCGTGCGGTAGAACTCGAGGACGATCAGTAGCGTCGACAGAGCCAGGCCCCCCGCCTCGAGGATTGCAGACACCATTGTCTCTCCGATTCGTCAAGTGCTCGAAGCCAGCAGTTCACTTGCCCAAGAGACCCGGATGCACCCTTGAGGCGTGCAAGCGCCGCTGACGACGCGCGGTGCGCGATCACCCAGGCGATGGTCCGAGACGTTCGGGGCCGCCCCAGCGATCAGCTACTTCGGCGCGCGCTGGAGGGCCCGGCGTTCGTAACCCCCCGCCCCGAACCGCGCAACATGCCGAGTGACGTCCGCCTGGCACTTCGCTGGGCGACCGGCGCCTCGCGGCTGCTGGACGATCTGCTCGATCCGGCCGTGATGCGGTCCGTTCTGGCCGCACGGCGCCTCAAGCCGATCCGCGGGTCGTCGCGAACCCGGCCCAGGCACGTGCCCCGCTGAGTGCGTTCTCCTACGTCGGCAGCCATGGGCGAGCCCGCGGGCGGATCGAGGGCTGGTACAACCCACCGGCTGCACAGCAGCCTTGGTCACCGCAGTCCCGCCGAGCACGAAGCCGCCCTGGCGACCTGACTGACACAACCACCATGTCCGTCAAACCGGAGCAAGATCACGGTGGCGCTCAGTGCGTGGGGGACGGGGCGCCACGGAAGGTGCGTCGGTAGGCGAGCGGGGAGACGCCGATCGCGGCATGCAGGTGTTCTCGCAGCGATGTGCCGCCGGCGAAGCCGACGTGGCCGGCGATCTCGTCCACCGGTAGATCCGTGGTTTCCAGTAGGTGTCGTGCCCGGTCGACGCGTTGCTGGATCAGCCAACGCCCCGGGCTCATGCCCACCTCTTCGGTGAAGCGGCGGGCGAAGGTGCGCAGGCTCATGTGGGAGTGCTCGGCGAGGTCCGTCAGAGCCATCGGCTCGTGGAGGTTCTCCAGGGCCCACTGGCGGGCGGTGGCCGTTCCGCTGGCCGTCGCCTCGGGCACCGGGTGCTGGATGTACTGTGCCTGCCCTCCCTCGCGCCACGGGGGCGTGACGCACATGCGGGCCACCTGGTTGGCGACTTCACTGCCGTGGTCCTTGCGGATGAGGTGCAGGCAGACATCGAGCCCGGAGGCGGCACCGGCCGAGGTCAGCACATCTCCGTCGTCGATGAAAAGGACGTCGGGGTCCAGTGCGACCTGTGGGAAGAATGCGCGGAAGAGGTCTGCGGCCATCCAGTGGGTGGTGGCCGGCCGACCGTCGAGGAGCCCGGCGGCGGCGAGGACGAAGGCGCCGGTGCAGATGGATACGAGGCGGGCGCCTGGGGCCGCGGACGCGAGCGCCTGGATCACGGCCCGCGGCACTTCCCGGGGCGTGGCGGTGGGGAGGAAGGGCGGGATGACGACGGTGTCGGCGGTGCGCAGCACCTCCGGGCCGTGCTCGACGGTGATCGAGAAGTCGGCGTTGGCGCGCACCGGGTGGCCGTCGACGCTGCAGGTGAGGACCTCGTAGCGGCCGTCCGCGGCCCCGAAGGCCCGACTGGGAATGCCCAGTTCAAAGGGGTACACGCCGTCGATAGCCAGAACGACGACTCGGTGAATAGGCGCCATGGCATGATCCCGTCGGGATTTGGTCTTCGTGCCATGGTACCGGTATGCGCGGCGTCACCTAGCGGTGGGGCACCGTCACCGGTTATGCCGAGAGTGGCCCGCCTCGGCTACCAGAAGGCCGTCGCCGTCCAGGTTCTCAGCGCGGCGAGCGTTGGTGCGGCCGGCGCGATGAATCGACGACGTACGCCATGGCGTGATCCCGTTGAAAGTTGGCATTCATGCCGTGGCGCCTTGTAGCGGCAGGCAGCGACGCTGGGCGCATGACGAACCCCGAAGCCGCCACGATGCGCGCCATCCGCCAGGACACCCACGGTCCCCCCGAGGTGCTCAAGGAAGTCGAACTTCCGCGGCCCGCGCCGGGCCCGAGCCAGGTCCTGGTCGCCGTCCGCGCGGCCGGCGTCAATCCGACCGACTGGTGGAACCGCGCCCGGGCCATGACCGTCGACCGCCTGCCACTCGTCCTTGGCTGGGACGTCTCCGGGGTCGTCGAGGCCGTCGGCATCGGCGTCACCCTGTTCAAGCCGGGTGACGAGGTCTTCGGCATGCTGCCCTACCCCCACGGGGTCGGCTCCCACGCCGAGTACGTGACCGCCCCCGCCCGCGCCTTCGCACACAAGCCCGCCGGCATCGACCACGTCCAGGCCGGTGCCCTGCCGCTCGCCGCCCTGACCGCCTACCAGGCACTCGTCGACACCGCCGATGTCCAGCCCGGGCAGCGGGTCCTGATCCACGCGGCGGCCGGCGGCGTCGGCCATCTCGCCGTCCAGATCGCCAAGTCTCGCGGCGCGTACGTCATCGGCACCGCCAGCGCAGCCAAGCACGACTTCCTACGTTCCCTGGGAGCGGACGAGGCCATCGACTACCGCACGGTCGACTTCGCCGAGGCCGCCAAGGACATCGACGTGGTCCTCGACTCGATCTCGTTGGACGCCGCCGCCCGCGCCCGCTCCCTCGCCGTGCTGCGCCCGGGCGGCACCCTCGTCTCGATCCTTCCGGTAGCGTCCGTCGACCCCGACGAGCTGGCCGACATCGCCGAGCGGGGCATCCGCTTCGAGACCCTCCTCGTCGAGGCCGACCGCGCCGGCATGCAAGCCATCGCCGACCTCGTCGAGACCGGCGCCCTGCGCGCCCACATCGAGGCCGCCCTCCCGCTCGCCGAGGCCGCCAAGGCCCACGCACTCGGCGAGACCGGCCGCACCACCGGCAAGATCGTGCTGACCGTGGAGGGGACAGGGAGGACGCAGGCCGTCCAAGCCCTCCGGACCGTCTTCGACGGCGGCGACACGTCCGTCATCGACCGCCACATACGGCCGGACTACATCCAGCACAACCCGCTCGCCCCCGACGGCCCCGAGGCCATGAAGGCGTTCGGCGCCACCATGCGCCAGCAGTTCCCGGACGCCACGTACGACATTAAGCGGGTCCTGTCCGAGGGCGACCTGGTGCTCCTGCACTCCCACGGCGTCCTGGTCCCCGGCACCCCCGGGATGGCTGTCTTCGACATCTTCCGCTTCCAGGACGGGAAGATCGCCGAGCACTGGGACATCCTCCAGGAGGTGCCGGCGACCACGGCCAACGGCAACGACATGTTCGCCACCCTCAGCCGGCCGCAGACCGAGGCGCCAGGAGAGCGGTGGTTCACCGCGTACAACAAGAAGCTCGTCACCGCCTTCGTCGACCAGCTCATGGTCCGCAAGGACCTGGCCGCCATCGACACCTACGTGGGCCCCGAGTACCACCAGCACAACCCGAGCTTCCCCGACGGCGTGGCAGGTATGAAGGCCGGGCTGGGCGCGTACTTCGAGCAGTTCCCGCAGCTGAGCGCGGCGCCGAAGCGGATCATCGCCGAGGGCGACCTGGTGGCCGTCCACAGCCACTGCGTCGATACACCGGGCGAGCGCGGCCGGGCGGTCATCGACCTCTTCCGGGTCAGGGGCGGAAAGATCGTCGAGCACTGGGACGCCATGCAGGACGTGCCGGAGACCTCCGCCAACGACAACACGATGTTCTGACGGCCTTCGGGTCGGAGCGTCGCGCTCGTATCGCCGGACGTGACCCCTTGCCATCGACCGACGATCCCCCTTATGTTCGTACGAACATAAGGCATACGATCGTAATTCAAAATGAAGGAGTCCGTGATGGCGACAACGCGGCAGGTGGCGCTCGTGACAGGTGCCTCGTCGGGAATCGGGAAGGAGACGGCCCACGCCCTCGTCGCGGCGGGTTTCGAGGTGATCGGGACCGGTCGCAAGACCTCCGGGCTCACCCCGCCCGCAGGCGTGACGTACCTCGATCTCGACGTGGGCAGTGACGACTCGGCCACCGCCGCCGTCGGAGAGGTGATCGAACGGTTCGGACGCATCGACGTCCTGGTCAACAACGCGGGCATCGGCTCGGCGGGCGCCGTCGAGGAGAACTCCGTCACCCAGGCCCAGAGCGTCCTGAACATCAACGTCCTCGGTGTCATCCGTATGACGAAGGCCGTCCTGCCGCACATGCGCGCCCAGAGTGGCGGACGCGTCATCAACATCTCGTCCGTCCTCGGAATCGCCCCCCAGCCCTTCATGGCCCTCTACGTCGCCTCGAAACACGCCGTCGAGGGCTACTCCGAGTCGCTGGACCACGAGGTCCGCGAACACGGCATCCGGGTCCTCCTCGTCCAGCCCG